>CAVFJY010000001.1:0-152357 GCA_963623365.1 bacterium
ATTTTGGCTTACTTTGCAAGGTTCGTGCAGTCGGCATCTTAACTTTATCGGCGAGTGTCAACAGCGACTCGTCGGCGGTAATTAATACGACCGTTTTTTCATGTGTCTGTGCAGTTTTAGCAATCAACTTGAAATTCACCGCACTCTGCAATACGCCAGCTTTTTTCGGCGGAACAAGAGCGATGATTTTATTCTTTGCATCCTTGATGTTGGCCAGAATATCTGTAATATCGTCTTCCGGCTCGATGTAGATGACGTCTTTATTCATAAGCTAATTATAACATAGCTGGGCATTTTAAACATTCAGTTCAACGCTTGTGCTAAAATAAAGGCGATGGGCTTTTTTAATAAAAAAACAGAAAATAAGAAACCTGACGAAATCCAGATTGTGCCCAAACCTGACGCTTCTCGTCAAAGCCTAAATGAACTCGTCCTACAGTCGCTACACGAAGGCGTAATTATTGTTGATACGAATGGAAATATTCAGTTAGCGAATCCAGCAGCTTGCCAGTTAATCGGTCGCAGCGATAGCGAAATCGTGGGCGTGTTTTACGATTCAGTAATTACCCTGCTCGATAAGACTGGGAACCGCATCTCCGAAGCGCGTAATCCGATTGGTTTAGCACTCAAGGGTCAGGATTATAAAGAAGTAACGCGCAACCTCGACATCGTCACGGCCGACAGCAACCGCAATACACCCGTATCGATTATTATCACAAAATCTAGCGGCGACGACTCGTCCTTGATTGTGACTTTTCGCGATATCGCACAGGAATTGCGCGAAGAGCATGAACGCACCGACTTCATCTCGACGGCGAGCCACGAAATGCGCACACCCGTCGCGAGCATTGAGGGCTATCTTGGTTTAGCGCTGAATCCGACGACAGCAAGCATCGATGAACGCGCCCGTCAATATCTCGAAAAAGCGCATGAAAATTCGAAACATCTCGGTCGACTATTTCAAGATTTGCTCGACACAACCAAACTAGACGACGGCCAGATACAGCCCCGTTTAGAACCAGTCGAGATTGTAAATTTAGTGAAAAATATCGCTGAGGCTCAAATTCCAAAAATCCGCGAAAAAGGCCTGGGCTACCAGTTTGGTAGCGGCACGACCGACCAACAGCTAAGCGGCGGCAAACATATCGACCAAGTAATTTATGCCAGTGTCGACCCGGTTTTCTTGACAGAAATTATGAACAACCTGATTGAGAATGCGATTAAATATACGCCTGCCGGCTGGGTGACAGTAAACGTGCGCGCAGATAATTACAATGTACAAATCGTTGTGCAAGATACTGGTATCGGAATTGCGCGCGAAGAGTTAAACCATATTTTCCAAAAATTCTATCGCGTTGATAACCGCGACACGCGTGAAATTGGTGGCACAGGCTTAGGTCTATATCTGGTTAAACAACGCGTCGAAGCAATGAACGGACGAATTTGGGCAGAGAGCCAACTGGGTAATGGAACGAGTTTTATCGTGCTTTTCCCGCGCATTTCGCAAGGTCAATATACTCAGCAACGCTTTTTGATCGACAATCAAGAAGCCCAGAGTAGCATGCGCTAGCTTATTAGTGCGAGTTTTGTGGATTTTTACGCTAAAATAGCTTATAATCATAATCAGTATGACTAGGATTATGTTAGTAGAGGACGATAAGTCCTTGCGCGAAATATATAGTATCAGACTGGTGGCAGAGGGATACGACATTATTTCCGCTGGTGACGGCGAAGAGGCGCTGGCTTTAGCGGTACAATATAAACCGGAATTAATCATTGCCGACGTGATGATGCCAAAGATTTCTGGTTTTGATATGCTTGATATTCTACGCTCACAACCAGAGACAAGCAAAATTAAAGTAATCATGATGACCGCCTTGTCTAGCGACGACCAACGCCAACGCGGTGAGTCACTCGGTGCGGAACGCTACTTAGTGAAGTCGCAGGTGGGCATCGAGGACGTAATCATGACCGTACATGAAGTTTTGGGTGATACGCCAAATGCAAATGCGCACGCCAATCTCGATACGGCCGCAACAATGCCAGCGGTCGAAGCAGCCGTAAAAGAGCAACAAAATGCCGCCACGCAAACAAGTGCTGCACCTGTAGCGCCAGCACAAAATCCAGTCGCAGAAGCCACAGCAAATCCAAGCGCCGCACAAGCTACTACACTAGTACCAGACACAAGCGCCCTAAATACCGTAGAAACGACTACCACAACAACGATTCAACCAGCGAATTCAAGTATTCCAGCGCCAACGCCCGGACAAATTATCCCAAATAGTCCTACTCCAGCTGAAACGACATCTACCGCACCGACTACGCAAGTACAGAATCCCGGCGCAGCGCCAACAGCCACGCCAGTAATGCCAGTTGTACCATCGCAGCCGCAAGCACCACAAGAACCAATGCCAAATTCGGGCATGTAATTAATTCTAGTATTTTTAACGTTTAGAAAGATGCCACCTACACCACAAGAGGCCATGAATATGCCGCCAAATAACCAAACACCTGCACCGAATGTGCCGGCCCAGCCAGTGGCGACAGAAAGAGATTCTGGACGACCCGGCGGTGGCGAACGTGTCATTCAACCACTTCACGACCCACTCGCCCAACAACGGCGCGAAGAAATGGTCAGGCGCATGAATGAGCTGCTGGGCGATGAAGAGTTTGAGCGTACGCAGATTAATACAAATACCGCCAAGCATCCACATACGCAGAGAAATGCACAAACAACGCCAAGGGCAAATGCCGCAAGTGCATCCACAAGCCCAGCCGTACCAGTCGCAGCGGTTCCGCCAGTCATGGCTACTCCACCAGTCGCGTCTGCCCCAACACAGGGACAAATACCAGCGCAACCAATTATGCCTCAGCCCCCGTTAGCCGCGCAGCAACAAATACCAAATGGCGTTTTAGCTCAAAATCCATCTGGACAAGCTATTTATCAGCAAATGATGCAGCGACAGGCGCAGGCAAACAATGCGACACAAAACGTAATCGCACAAATGCAGGCGCCAATTCTCGCCACGCAACAACAAGCCGCAGCTCAACCGAGCATTGATCCGCGCGCAGCGGCACTCAAATTGCAGGAATTACAAGCGCAAGAAATGCCGCAAATAACAATTCCGACAGCGCCGATGATATCACCGACTCCGCCGACAACACAAGTGACGCCGACAATACCAACGGCAGCAGCGATGCCAACAGCTCCGACAGCAATGACTGCACCAGCAACGGGACAAGTTGCTTCAGTGGCGACCCCAGCTACGCCAACTGCTCCAGCCGCTCCAGTGACAACACCAAATCCACCACGACCGCGCACAAGTCTACGCATAAATCCAGAAATTGTAAAAAAAGCCGCAGATGCAAGTATTCTAATGCGGCAAAAAACGACGCCAACAGGCTCGCCACCTATCACAAAAGAAGCACCCGTGCAGGCAATTCAGCCTGCCTACATTCAAAATCTTGAAACAGAATTAGCTGCCGATATGCAGACCGCGCAAAACGGCAACAGCCTAAGCAGCCGGATGGCGGCAGAATTAGCGAACGACCAAATTACGCTCGAGGCAAATAAACTCAAAGTCGCGCAACCGGCAAAACCCGCAAACCAAACGCAAACGGCGGTCGACAACACGCCTAAGACCGTACTGGACGCGATGCAGAATGCAATGCCAAGCCCGAATCTTGAATCTAATCCAAATTTCAAACATGAATAATACCGAAATCCGACTAAATAAATACATTGCGACTAATTTTGGTGTGTCACGACGTGAAGCCGATAATCTAATTGCGGCAGGACGAGTAGCTGTCAATGGTAAGGTCGCCCAACTAGGCATGCGGGCGCAAACAGGTGATACAATTACAGTCGACGGACGGAACATTATCGAGCAAGAACCAATTTATCTGGCGCTACACAAACCAGTTGGTTATGTCTGCAGCCGCAAGCAACAAGGCGAGGCGGCGACCCTATATGATTTATTGCCAAAAAAATATCGAACACTTAAAACCGTAGGACGGCTCGATAAAGATTCGTCGGGTTTGATTTTACTAACAAACGACGGCGATTTTGCTTTCCAAATGACACATCCGAAATTCGCCAAACAAAAACAGTATATCGTTGAGCTGGATCGCGAATTGGAGCCGCTACATCAACAAATGATTGCAGATTTTGGTATCCAGTTGCCAGATGGCAAGAGCCAAATGGGGCTAACGCGAATTGGCGAGAGTCGCAAAAAATGGGATGTGACAATTTCCGAAGGACGTAATCGGCAAATTCGACGCACTTTTGATGCGCTTGGTTACAAAGTCCTGCGTTTGCATCGCTATAAATTTGGACCATACGAACTAAGTGGCCTAAACGAGGGCGACTATACTGAAGTGCAAAAAGCGTTTTAATTCTTCAGCAGACGCGCGATTTTAGTACGCAAACCACCGCTACTAGTGCCGATTAAAGTATCGATACCTACCCGCAGCAAGCCCATCGCGGTCACAAAAGTATGGTCAAGTTCTCGATCGGTCGTATTAATAATCCCTGGAATGTCATCAGGCTCAATCAGGCTCACGATTGGGCGACGTGAAAATGGCAGATTTTTGTACCAGTTGCCAGTTGCGAGTAATTCGGGGATCTCAGATAGGCTAGCGCCACCACCACAAAGCAAAATCTGATTCGGCAAAGTTTCAACATGTTCGAATTCTTCAATTGCCAGTTCAACGCCAACTAGCCAAACCTCAAGATTGCGCGCAATAGCCTGGTCGAAACGCTTGCGAATCTCGGGTTTCATGCTGGGGTTATCGGCGAGCAATTTGAGTTTTTCGGCGTCAGCAAAACTTAGACCTAGCTTCTCAGAAATCTGATGCGTAAAGCTACGACCACCAATCGAAAACATCTTGGTGCCTTCTACGCCGCCATCATCAACAATCGCGACGTCGGTCGTGCCGCCGCCAATATCCATGACAATGCCAGAGAAATTTGAATCAAGATCATCACCGAGACAAGCCCGACAAACCGCAAAAGGCTCAACGGCGACAGTAACCAAATCTAGTTGCAGCTCATCACAAACGCGCTCAATCGCGGAAATATGCACTAGCGGTGCAAATGCCGTATAAATCTGCACAAGTACTTCACTGCCTTTAAAGCCAATCGGATTAGAGACCTTATGGCCATCTATGCGCAACGACACCAGTGCGGAATTAATCAAGCGCACTTCAACATCGGGATTATTAGTCTCCAGGGCAACTTCGCGCCGGGCGCGCTCACCCGCCTTTTGCTGCACGGCCTTAATAATTTTCGCCATTTCGTCGTCGGTAATTGCTTTATTAGAATCGGCGCGACGATACTTAATCGAAGCGGTATTTCCCTTAATCAATTCACCCGCGATGCCAATCACAACCTCTTTGGAACGGACACCCGCCATTTCTTCGGCTTTAACGAGCGCTTCTTCGCAAGTTTTAGCAACGCCCTGAATATCAGCAATCGCGCCAGAAGACATATTAGTCGGCGCTTCATGCGCTTTGCCGACGCCGACAATACGAATATCGCCTTTACTCTTTTTGGCAATTAAAGCTTTAACGTATTCCGTACCAATGTCAAGTGCGAGCAAATAATCATCCGGGTCTTTGGCTTTGTGCTTAGCCTTTTCTGGTGCTGGCTCGTACTCTTGTTTGCGCGAAAATATGCTCATGGTTTAATTATAGCACTAGACTCGCCTTTTATTCGATGACGGCCTTAATGCGACGCACGCCAGCAGAGCTGGATTCTTCTTTCTTAATTTTGAAATGACCAATTACGCCAGTATGCTCAACATGAGGACCGCCACAAACTTCGCGCGAAATTGGTTGGTCGAAGTCGCCGATTGTATAGACAGTGAGTCTTTCTGGGTATTTTTCCCAGAACTGACCATGCGCCTTCAGAGTATCCCGCGCATAAGCTTTCTCGAATTCAGCGTGCATAACTTGATAGTCAGCAGCAATCCAAGCATTAACTTGGTCTTCAATCTGTTGCTTTTCTTCAGGCGTAAGCTTGCGGTCGAGATTAAAATCGAAACGCAAACGTTCAGCAGTAATATTTGAGCCCTGCTGGCCAATATTCGGGTCAATCAATTTCTGTAACGCAGCCAGCAAGAGATGTGTGGCGGTATGATATTTGGTCGTTTGCTCACCATGGTCCTCGAGACCGCCCTTAAACATACCTTTACTAGCAGTCTTGGAGCGCTCGCGTTGCTCATCTAACGCGGCATCGAATTCGGCGCGCCAATTTTCAGTCAAAGAAATATCTTGACGATAGGCCTCTTCGACCGATAATTCCAATGGAAAACCATAAGTATCTTGCAGCATAAACAATTCTTTGCCAGTTAGACCGTCCTTTTTGAAGCGCGCTAGCTCACGCATACCCCGATGCAGAGTTTTGCGGAAGGCTTGTTCTTCGTGGCTCAAAATTTCTAACACCTGTTCACGGGTGGTTAGAATGCTGTCAGGCAAATCATGATAATTTTCGGCAATCAGTGGCAATACTTCGGCGAGAAAATCTTGTTCAATACCAAGATTGAGCGCCTTGAGAATTGCGCGACGAATCAAGCGACGCAAAGCATAGCCCTGCTGTTTATTGGACGGCTTCAAGCCCTGCGCAGCCAAAAGATAAGCGCCACGCAAATGGTCGGCAATAACACGCATATCGGCAGTATTTGATTCATAACTTTTACCAGAAAGCACAACGAGCTTATCAACAATTGGCTTGAGTAGCGAAATCTTAAACACATCATAAGAATCCATCGAAGCAGCGGTAATACGTTCAAGACCAGCGCCAAAATCAACATTTTTATGCTCTAGTTCTTCGAAACTACCATCCTCAAGCCGACGATACTGCATGAAAACCTGATTGCCGATCTCCATGAAGCGCGCGCCATCAGAAGCAGGATGTGCTTTGCCATATTTTTCAACATCTTGATGTTCTTCGCCAAAATCATAGAAAACTTCCGAATCAGGGCCACACGGGTCGCCAATGGGCGTCGTCTCAATACCGCCGCCACGCGACCACCAGTTTTCTTTATCGTTATAGAAGAAAATACGCTCGTTGCCCTTAATGCCACGCGCGTCGCCATTCTTGGCGGTATCAATTTCGGCGATTCCAGCATCGATACCAACTTCCTTGAAGACCCGTTGCCAAATCTGTGCAGCTTCGTCATCGCGCGGAATACCGTATTTTTCATTGCCAATAAAGCAAGTGACATAAATTTTATGCGGGTCGAGCCCAACTGCTTGCGTGAGAAAAGTAAAGAAATTGCGAATTTGCTCTTCTTTGAAGTAATCGCCAAGCGACCAGTTACCCAACATCTCGAAAACCGTCGTATGGCGCGGGTCGCCCACGTCCTCGATGTCTTGCAAGCGCATGCATGGCTGCGAATCGGTTAAGCGTCGGCCATCCGGATGTGGCCGGCCGAGCAAGAATGGCAATAGCGGTTGCATGCCGGAACCGGTAAATAATGTTGTGGGGTCATTTTCAAGCACGAGTGGAGCGGGCGCAATTACCACATGTCCCTTAGCTTTCATAAAATCGAGATATTTTTGGCGTACTTCACTTGCATTCATTTGATTATTATATAATAATGCCACCACCGAGGCAAACTTCACCCCGATAAAAGACAATCGATTGTCCTGGCGTGAGCGATTTTTGCTCTTCGGCAAAAGTGAGCTTACCGTCTTGATAGTCAGCGTCGACTAATGGCGCACGATGGCGAATGCGAGCTTGAATATGCCGACCGTCGTCACCGTGACGCAAAATCACGTCCTTAAGTTGCACCGTGCGCGTCCACAGATTGAGCGAATTCAGATTTTGCGAGACATAAACAATATTCTTCGTCATATCTTTTTTAACAACATAGTGCGGCAGGCCAATACCAATATCGAGGCCATGGCGCTGACCAAGCGTATAAAAGATTGCGCCATCATGCGTGCCAAGTTTTTCGCCAGTATCAATATCAATAATATCACCAGGGCGAGTCTCAATAAATTCAGACAAAAAATCACGCATATTAGCATCGCCGACAAAACAAACACCCATCGATTCTGGCTTGTGCGCAATCGCAAGACCAATTTGCTCGGCGAGAGCTTTAACAGCCGGTTTTTCCATCTCGCCAACAGGAAAGATAACTTTTGAAATAATCGCTTCAGAAATTCGATAGAGGAAATAAGTCTGGTCCTTATTATCATCCCGCGCACGCAGAAGCGCGTGGCTATCAGTGCGGGCGTAATGCCCTGTCGCAATCATTTCGGCGCCCTGCTCGAAAGCAGTCTCAGCGAAAAGTTTAAATTTAATTTCCTGATTGCACATGATATCCGGATTGGGGGTATTACCCTTTTGATACTCGGCTAACATGTAATCAACGACTTTTTGCTTATATTCCGTCTCAAAATCAAATACCCGAAAATCAATGCCGAGTTTGACGGCAACACGTTTAGCGTCAGCAAGGTCCTCCGCCCACGGACATTTCATCCCCGGTAGGTTCTTACTCCAGTTTTTCATATAGACGCCAATGACCTCATGCCCTTGCTGCCGCAAAAGATAAGCCGAGACAGCCGAATCAACGCCACCAGACATACCTAAGAAAACTTTCATTGTTATATATTATAACATTTTTCTCTATTTCCGCCAAAGCAGCCCGTTTTTTCTTGGCGATTTTTTTATTTATGTTTATGCTAAAATTAAATTAATGACTACTTTGATGGAGGCGGGATGTTTTACCCAAACCGGCAGGCCTTAGGTGACCAATTGGCGCCGCGACTAACCGAGTATCGAGATAGCGAGAGCATTATTTTTTGCCTCAAGAAAACTTCTCTATTGGCCTGTATCGAATTAGCTGCACATCTGCATGCCTATATCTACATTCTGCAGTATTCTGAAATTGCCGATCCCTACGATATTACTCGCAATCTCGGCGCGATTACCGCTAAGGGCGAGTTTGTACTAAATCCTGATATTTCGCAATCGGAATATGATTACATTAATAGTGACTTTATGAGTATTATCGAGGAACGCAAACGCGAAGCCTTCTCGCGCATTAATGCTGAAGCAAATCCTAATCCGAATTTCAATTTAGCCGCGTTCAATAATCGCAAAATTTTATTGTTTGCAGACGTGCTGAAAACTTCTTTCCAGATTCAGGTCGCGCTCAATATCATGAAAGCCTACAAACCTCTGAAAGTCGCAGGGGCATGCGGCAATATTACTGCACAAATATCTGATAAATTTCAAATTGATACCGATGGCTGTACTTATATGGATATCCTGCCGAATACATTCTTTGACGATGATCACTATTTTGACCAGCCCGACAGTTATACCGAGGAGCAAAAAATTAGCATGGCAAACAATATAAGCCTCTACTGGGCATAAAGGAGCGGATAAATGGACCCCAAACAAAATATTAATCCTAAATTGTCGGAAACGGATGCAGCCGACGCACGGGCGATTATCGAAAAGATTGGTCACGCTTATAGTAAGAAAGTCGTTGGCCAAGGCGAACTACGACTCTGTATGACAGTAGCATTAATCGCGGGCGGACATGTCCTGCTCGAATCGGTGCCGGGTCTGGCAAAAACCTTAGCGGCAAAAACAATCGCGGAAGCCGCCAATGGCAGTTTTAGTCGCATCCAATGTACACCCGATTTGTTGCCGAGCGATATTATTGGTACGCAAATTTATAATTACAATACAGCTACGTTCGAGACAAAAATTGGTCCGGTTCATGCCAATTTTGTGCTACTCGACGAGATTAACCGCTCGAGCGCAAAAACACAGTCGGCAATGCTAGAGGCGATGCAAGAGCATCAGGTAACGGTTGGCGGCACGCTCTATAGAATGCCCGAACCTTTTGTGGTACTAGCAACCCAAAACCCAATTGAGCAAGAAGGCACTTATGAATTGCCGGAAGCACAGTTGGATCGCTTCCTTTTGAAAGAAGTCGTAAATTATCCAACGCGCGACGAAGAATTGCAAATCTTGAATTATATTCTGGACGAAAAAACGACGACGAAATTAGGCGATGTCGATAAGGTCTCAATTGATGACATCAAAAAGCTGCAAACGGCCGCTAAATTAGTGGCAGTAGACGATTCGATCAAGAATTATATTGTCAATATCGTAACCGCATCGCGCAATCCGCGCGAACTAATCGATGCCAGCCTGGCACGCTATGTTGAATATGGCGTTTCGCCACGTGGTGCAATCGCCTTAATGCAAGTTGCACAGGCGCTCGCCTTGATTGATGGACGCGCCTATGTGACGCCGGACGATGTCAAGCGCCTGCGTTACGCTACGCTGCGCCATCGAATTATCTTGAATTTCGAGGCCGCCGCCGACGAAGTGCATCCAGAGGCAATCATCGACGCAATTTTTAATAAAATTCAGACGCCATAAAAAGAAGAGAGATTAATGCCAGGTTATCTCGTTAGAGTTCGCAAAAAGATGAATATTTATGCACAACGACGCGTGCGCAATGTTTTGGCGGGTAATTACGGTTCAGTATTTAAGGGTCGCAGTATGGATTTTGATGACTTGCGCGAATATAACTACGGCGACGATATTAAAGATATCGACTGGAAAGCAACGGCGCGTTCGCGTTCGATTATGATTCGACGCTACATTGCAGTGCGTAAACATAATATTTTAATTGTGGCAGACAGCGGCAAATCAATGGCGGCATTAGCACCAAGCGGCGAGACAAAACGCGAAGTTGCGGCTTTTTGTGCGGGCGTAATTGCCTATGTCTCGCAAAAACATGGTGATTTGGTCGGAATGGTATATGGTAACAAAACCAACAACACGCGCTACGCAATGAAGGAAGATACGCCCTATATCGAAAACTTCTTAAAAAAATACGACCAGTCGATTTCGATTGATTCGGCGGAAGGCGATATTAATTCAGTACTGACCTATGTCTCAAAATCTTTTCGCGAAAGAATGTTCTTAATCGTAATTACCGACCCGAGCAGCGCAGCAACATTGAATCGCGATTTGGTGCGTCGTCTAAATGCACGACACGAACAAATGTATGTTTTAATCGAAGATTCGCCACTTAGCAACAAGTTACTGTTGGGCGACGACGCGGCAGATTTAAGTGACGGCGTACGCTTGCCACATTATTTCCGCGCAAATAAAAAAATCGCAAAAGCCGAGACAGAATTTCGCGAAACGATTAATGACAAAATTCAAAAAGGTCTATATCGTTTTGGCATCGTGAGTACAACGATAGACGGAAGCGACCATGCTATTCCGCGAATTTTCACAATGCTAGAGGAGCAACGCCGTGTCCGACGCTGATTTAACGCTATATGGTCCAATTTATTACGATATCAGTTGGACAATTTTGGGAATCATTCTCATTTTGTTAGCAATCGGAATTATCGCAACAATTTTCTATGTTACGCGCAAGAAACCAATCAAAAGTCTAGCGACACTTAAAATCGAGCAGCCAAAAGTCATTAATATGAATGCGCTGAAACAAAAATACCTACACCTGATTGACCAAGCAGAGCGCAATTATAATGACCGGCGAATTAAAGCTTCGGTAGCGCATCAACATTTTAGCTTGATCGTGCGACTATTTTACGGAGAAGCGCTAGGCTTTCATGCCGACATTATGACCTTGCGCGACTTAAGGAAGTCGAATTATAAGCAATTGATTAAGACGATTGAGGATTTATATCCCAATGAATTCGATACGCTCGAAAAGGGTTCCGTAAAGAATTCAGCAATAGCGGCACGCAAATTAGTGGAGGACTTATGACACGCTATCCATGGCTTTTCATTATTCCCTGCATCGCGATTATCGTGATTGTTGCCGTATCGCTAGTACGTTTTCATATCCGCAAATTACGGCGCAAAAAGAAAAACAAAGTGATACTAATTGCGCATACAAATTATGTACGCAATCTGCCGGAATATAAAGCGGCGCAGAAACGTTATAATTTAATGTTAGTCATTTTAGCAGTAGCATTCGTCGTGGCAGTCGGTTCGCTCTCGATGGTTGCGTCGCGACCAATATCAGTGACGGAAACGAAGACCGAGGCTGAGAATCGCGATATTATGTTATGCCTGGACGTGAGTGGGTCAATGAGCGGCAATATTAGGAGTCTGATTGCCTATTTTAAAGAGTTAGTTTCAAAGATGAATGGTGAACGTTTTGGGATTACTATCTTTGACGGAACCTATGTCACGCTGTCGCCACTGAGCACCGATTATACCGCAGTTCTAGAAGTGCTCAATGAACTTTATGACAAGAATGACGCTTTTAATTTGCAAGATGATTTATCAGAATACACTAACTCCGACATTGGCTTTGGTACCGCGAGCTGCATCTCTGCGTTTGATAAGCTCGAGGAGGCGGAAAGAGCGCGTTCGGTCATACTCGCAACAGATAATGATAACAAAAACATTAAGACGAAGATAACGCTTACTGAGGCGGCCAACTACGCAAAGTCCAATAATATTGCAATTTATGCCATTGGTGCCAGCCGTAAAGATTCTAATGATTCAAATGGCGAAATACTCAACGATGATGAAGCCAGCTTTACTTACGCCTCGAAAGAGCTTTACGAAGCGAGCATACTAACTGGAGGCTCTTATTATTCCCTCGGTTTCGGCAATAGCCTATCCGCAGAAAACATCGTCAATCAAATCCAGGCGCAGGAAGCAGCACGCTACGAGGGGGCGAATAATGTGGTTCGCACCGATACGCCAAAATTTATCGCAATAATAGCCGCAATCGCTTTGTGTTCATATATTTTAGTTGTTTGGAGATTAAGATTATAATGCATTTGCTTTTTATGATTCCACCGATTTGGGTATGCCTAATTGCGACTGTCGCTGTGGCGCTGCTAGTCATTTGCCTTCTCAAAAAGAAGTTACGCAAGCACAGGAATTTTCGCCGCATTGCGATGCTTGTCATACTCGCACTCATCCTAGCGAGACCAGCTTTCTTTGGCGGCACTAGCGAACTTCAAACAAACAACCTTGCGATTTACTTCGTCGTAGACATGACGAGCAGCATGGTCGTCGAAGACCAAAATAATGACAGCAAATATCGTTACGAACAAGCTAAGGATGACCTTAAAAATATAGCCAATGAGTTCCCCGGCTCGCAATTCTCTGTTATAGCATTAGATACTAGTATTTATACGGCCATACCGATGTCCTACAATGCTGACTCGGTGAATTCCGCAATCGAATCAGTCTCACCGAAGACTACAGAAAATGGCATCGGAACAGACTTAAGCTCGTTACTGGAATATACCACAAAGCACATTAGTTCATTCAGCAAAGATAACCCGAACTTGTCAATTATTGTCTTTTTCCTTAGCGACGGCGAAGATAATTCGGGCAGACAACTCTCTATCGATTCCTCTTTGGGTAGCCTAATTAACGGCGGAGCGGTGTTCGGCTACGGTAGCGAGAACGGCGGAAAAATTCACACAATAGAAACAAATAGCTGGCCATTACTAGTCTCGGACGATTGCCTCAGACATAGCATCAACGATAAAAGCTGCGTTGTTTCTACAATAAACGAGCTAAATCTACAACGTATCGCTAAGTCCCTCAACGTAAATTATTATTTACGCGACAGTAATAATCTTCCTATGGACGCAATTAATAAAATTAAAAAACAAATTCAATACAGTGGATCAAAGTCAACCGATGATTATATAGACTGTTATTGGGTGTTAGCTATTATTTTGCTAGCTCTACTACTCTGGGATTTCTACGATTCGTTTAACGAAATACTCGCGGAAAGGTCTTCGAAACATGCTTAATTTTGATCCTAGTATTATCGATCAAGAAAAGGTGCGTAAACTCAAGCGTAAGCGCTTATTTAAGATTTTTATATTGCCGATAATTTTACTATTTTTGGCCGGCGTTTTCTTGCTAAGGACAGGAATCTTTAATTTAACATATCATGCGGAATATAGCGCGCAAAATTACAGTCTAGCTCATAGCTATACGGGCATTCAGGAGTTCGCGAATATAATTTCTTCCTATATTGTTTTCTTCGATCGTGGCGACGCTCTGTTTAAAAGTGGCGATTATGCAAGCGCGGAGAATGCCTTCCGTGCGAGCCTAAAAGAAAATCCGCCAAGTGTCGAGCTTTGCAAAGTTTATGTCAATCTATCGCTGAGTATCGAGAAACAAGGAGACGAGAAGAGCCGTAATAATAATTACGACAAAGCCCTGACGCTATACAGCTCGGCAGAGAGTATTCTCTATAACAACAATTGCGCAAGCAAATTTAGCTCAGGAAACGGAAGCGACCCCCGAGCGGAGATAGCAAAAAAGAGAGTTATCGAGAAGCGCCGTGATTTAATCTCAAAAAGCAACAATCTTGACGATAATGCAGACGACAAGAATTATGACGACGACACTTACGACATTAGTGACATATTGCACAATCTTCAAGAAAACCAGAATCAGGGCAGGATAATGTATGACATCAGAAATAAATTAAATAACCAATCTCAAGGAGGCGACAACATAGAGACTAATCTGCCGACTTGGTAGGCTCTATTTCATTAATCTATTCAATTCATTCTGAACAATCACATGCAATTGCTTACTAAATTCTAAAATATCTTGTTCACTATTCAGCTTCCCAAGCGTAATGCGTAGAGATCCGGCGATTTCATCATCACTCAAACCAATTGCACGCAGAGTTGGCGATTTAATGCCTTTGCTAGCTGCACAAGCGGCTCCGGTCGAAACATACATTCCCTGCTCTTCGAGCGCGAAGATAAGCCGTTCGGCATCAAGACCCGGCAAGCAAATTGGTAAAAAGCCCGCTAGTTGCGTCTTGGGATTACCGAGGAATTTAATTTTAGGCAAATCAGCCAACAAGCGTTTAAGATCACCCTTGAGCGCGACTAGACGCTTGCGTTCAGAGTTAATATGCTTTTCGGCATCCGTAATCGCAACCGCAAAACCAATCGTTGCGGCAACATTCTCTGTACCGCTACGCAAGCCCATCTCCTGACCGCCACCCACCGCAAGCGGCCGCAGGCGCACATTATGCCCCACGTAGAGCGCGCCAATACCTTTCGGTCCATAAACTTTTGCAGCATTGAGCGTCAACAAATCAACGCCAAGACGATTGAGCTTAACCTCCATCAATCCCAATCCCTGCGAAGCATCGCAATGAAAATAAAGCGGCGCTTTTTCGTTAGCCAATGCGCGACGCGTACGTTCGACACGAACAAGATTAGCAATTTCAGCAATCGGTTGAATCGTACCCAGCTCCGAACTAGCAAGACAAACTGAAATAAATTGCGTCTGCGGACTGAGCTTCTTTTTAAAATCCTCAATCAAAATTCGACCAGTCACATCAACGGCAATAGTCTGATAGTTGCCGGCGCGTTTGGCGTTTTCGAGCACAGCCGCGTGCTCAACGGCGGAGATTAACACCTCAGCGGCAGAGTCGGTTGGAATTAGCGAGAAAGCAAGATTAATCGACTCGGTTGCCCCCGATGTCATCACGAGGTCAGCGCCTTTTGCGCCAATAGCATGCGCAATCTCGTTTTTAGCAGCTTCATAAGCGTGACGCACTGCAACGGCGGGCAAATAGGCCGCAGAAGGATTAAAGAATCGCTCGGAGAAATATGGCAGCATCGCTTGAAACGCCTTGTCCGACACCGGCGTAGCGGCAGCGTGGTCTAGATAAATCATGAAGATATTATATACTATTAGAGCCTATTCTTGGCAGGCAGAGCAATCTCGAGCAATGGAAAGATCGCAAACGCCTCCAATGCGGCAAAATACATCATATATTTTTCATATCCGAGCAAGATAATCAGTAAAAGAATACTTTGACCAAGCACACGTCCGATAGTGAGCGCAACTTCACTAAAAGATTCAATTTCAAAACGATAAGAATCGTCTGTCAGGTGACCATTTAGTAATTGCTGCAAACGCGTCACGAGGACAGTACCATTCAAAAAACTCTCAACAACCGCCTGAGAAAAGACGTAAAATGCAACTGAGAGAACAGTATTTTGCGGAAAGATAATCAAGCCGATCGGCAATAGAATCGCAGCAGGCACAATCGCATATAGAATCGCTTGCTGGCCGGCACGAGATTTAAGCCGGCGATACAATGCCAAAATTAAGATTGCAATAATCGAGGCGAGCGATGTAAAAACACCCAAATCTAAATCCGAACCACTACTACGATAGACATTGACTTGCGCAATAATGATATATGCAGCGCTAGCAAAAGCAAAACCGCGTAAAAGCTGGATATAAAAAATTTTACGTAATGACTTATGGCGAATGATGATGTCATAAATTTTGCGCAATGAATGCATGCGCCGTGGCAAGACTCGATGCGTAGGACGAAACAAAATCGAGAGCAGAAGCTGCATCAACGAGATTGCGAGAATAATAAAGCCCGCCTGCGTATAGCCTGAATCGGCAACCACGACGCCTAGTACAATCGGCATAATAATTTTAACAATCTCAATAAAAATCTGCCCCACCGCCCTAAAGTGCAAACGACGCGCATTGCCAACCTCAGTTACGTCATAATACATCTTAGGACGCCAATATAAGGCCGATTCGAGCGCGGAGAAAGTAGCAACAACATAAGTAAAATATGACGCCGTTTCGTCGAGTAAGATGACTGACAAAATCTGTGCAACCGAGAAAAACATACTGACGCGCCAAGCAGCAAGTGTATGATGCTTCATTAGCGGCATAAATAGAACCGAGAACAGCGCGATCAACGAATAGCGCACAATGCAATAAGTAATGAAGCTAACAGGAGAACTATCAATCGAAACACTCATCAAAAACGACATCAAAAAAATATTCATGAAGGCCGATTTACTATGCAATAACACATCGACAGCAATCAGAGCGTTCTCATTTGTACGCAATTCGCGAATCTTTTGAAGCATAAGCATATTATAGCTAAAATTTGCGCAAACAAAAAACCGCCGATATCTGGCGGTGCTGTTTATTTTTTGTTATAAATGCTGGTTTTGATTAGTTTTAAGTAGGCTTTCGTAGCATTCTTGAAATTAATTAGTTCATCGCCAGAAATTTTCGTATAATGTTCTTCTTCATTAATGCGTTTATAAACACCGTCTTTGCGCACCTCATAGCGCAAAGTAACGCCGTCTTCGTACCAAATCCAAACATTCTTTTTCAGGAAGAAAAATTCCCGCGAATGCCCCGGTTGAATCTGACCAAACACGGTACGGCCCAGTGCCGATTCGGCATTGATGAGATTGCGCTCAACTGCACGTTGGCGAGCTTGATGATTCGGCGCTTCTGGCTTCTTTAATAAATGTTGTTTAAGATTGAGTTTCGGCATGCGATTACCTCGTCCGATACCGCGGAAAGTTCGTTATACAATTCTAGGTCTCGGGCCTTTTGTGAGCGATCCGGGAAAGCTTGCGCAATCACGACTGGCGTAGCTGGCGTCATAGTCAATTCGGACACGACAGCGGCTTGAGCCGCGAGTACGGCGCGATCGACCGGAATTTGGAACATCGCTCGATCTTGTTCGTCCATAGAAGGATCCTCCCTGTTTAAATTTTGAAGATTTTGGCAACGTTGACCGTAGTAATGTCGGCAACAGTTGCAAAATCCTGCTGATAATAATCAGCGGCCCATTCGGCTATGTGTTTTACATAGCCTGGCATATTTATTGTACCACGAAATGGCTTCGGTGTCAAGAAGGGGGCGTCAGTTTCGAACACGATGCGTTCAAGTGGCGGATGCGCAAGGTCGGCAAAAGTAGCAAGGCCATTCACGCCAAAATAGAAGCCACAATCGAGTCCTTCGCGCATATGCTTTTTCGAGTCCGAAAAGGAGTGTAAGACAGAAGTAGGAATATGAAAATTCCGATAGATAGCCCAAAAATCATCGTATGCGTCGCGTACATGGAAACTGACAGGTAATTGATGGTCTTGCGCAATTTGAAGCATATGCTCTAATAGATCGCGCTGAAAGACTTTATTGTAGCCGCCGAAATGATAATCAAGGCCAATTTCACCAATCGCGACCAGCTTCGAATCCTGGAAAAGTGGCTTGGCGGCGGCAAGTGCAGCCTCAAGCTTAGCGCGATCACCGTCATAATCATTGGGATGATAGCCGAAAGTCCACCAAACTTCTGCATGCGCGGCGGCAAAATCGCAGGCAACCTGAGAGTCGACGGGGTCAGTACCGATTACAATACATTTGTCGACACCTTGAGCATGCGCATGCGCAAGCGTCTCGGCAGCGGAAGGCGCAAAAATATTGCGATCATGAATGTGACAATGCGAATCAATCAGCATGGCAAATTAGCCGCGCGGAGGCTCCCCTTCTGGCTCGTCGAGCAGTTTTTTACTCTTAATTTCATAGCGACGGCCATTAACGGGCGAGACATAATAATCTTCACTCAGTAGATTAATAAACATGCCTAGGTCCTTATCATCCATAATAATAATCTTGCCTTGATCATCGGTCATTAGCTCGAGTTGCATTTCGTCGGCATAATCGAGTAGTTGGTCTTGTTTCATCTCACCAATTTCGATGTTTTGTAATTTCTTGACAAGCGGCTTCTTGTCTTCAAGTAAAGCATTCAACGTGAGTCCCTCTGGAAAACTTAAACTATAAGCTTCTTGTAGTTCTTTGGCTTTTTGCTCAGAAATGACCTGCGCTTTGTAATCGTATTGGAAGAGTTTTTCGAACTTAGATTGGTTAAAGATGACGATTTGGCCGTCGACAATAGCCGTTTCATTCCCTTCCGGAACCTTAATTGCAACATCGGCAGTGAGTGGTTCAAAGCTTTCGCCATTGAGTTCCCAGCCGAGTTTCCCCTTAAGTGCCGAGCTGGCAGCCAAATTTTTGGCAATATAGAAAGTTTTTTGACCTTCATCACCTGGATACGTAAATTTCGCAACAATACCTTTGATACGCTTGAATTCATATTCATCATCGCTAAAGAAAGCGATATCTTTATATTCATGCTCGATGAGATGAATTAGCGTTTCAGCGCGACCAACTTTTTCAAGTTCAATGCGATAGATTACCTTATCTTCGCCGTCGCTCAACTCATATTCGCGACACTCTAGGCCTTTGTCGGCTTCTTTGACAATATATTCAACTGCCTCCAGCATAAACATCGACTTAATTACTTGCATTAGAACGTCACTATAACGCACTTTGTAGGGCGTGTAATTCTTATTGAATAGAAATAACTCAACGGATACGTTATTTTTAATCTCATCCACGGAATTTGCCCACTGAAAGACATCGAATTCAGCTTTTTCTGGCTGCTGCTCCATACTCCTCCTTTTTGTACTATTTTAACAGATTATTCCGCCAGTGCGGCTTCGAGTTGCGGGTCGATTTCTTTATTAATCTGTTCAAAGCTACGCTCGACGACTTTGTCTGGCGTAATACCTTCGCCGTTAATATTATTCCCCTTTGGCGTATACCACTTAGCGACCGTCACACGTAGCATTTCCCCGGTCGTAAACTCTTCAAGCGCTTGAACGCTACCTTTGCCATAAGTTTTTTCGCCAATCAAGGTAGCTTTGCCGTAGTCCTTGAGTGCACCGGCAACAATTTCAGACGCAGATGCGGTTGAACCATTAACAAGCACAATTGTCTTATAATTGGCCAGAATCGCGCCATCACGATCGGCATAGGTCTTTTCACTATAAATACCACTAGTCGACTTTTGCTCGACGACCAAATCGCCATTCAACCAGAGCGAAGCAACTTCTTTAGCAGCACTAACATAGCCACCACCATTGCCACGTAGGTCAATAATGAATTTATCGACCCCACGTTCAATCGCCTCTTTGGCTTTTTCGCGAGCAAGCTTGCCGGTATCGGAATCGAAGCGCGTAATCGTAATAATGGCAATATTATCTTCGTATTCCATATAGACGCTAACATTGTTGATTGTTTCGCGCGTGAGTTCAAAGTCAATTTCTCGATCGTCGCGCACTACAGTTAACTTAACAGTCGAGCCAGCTGTACCACGTAATTTTTTGGCGACTTCATCAACGCTGAGCGCAGAAATATCTTCATCGTCGGCTTTATAAATAATATCGCCCGCTAGAACCCCCGCACGACGAGCCGGATTATCTGGCGTCGTGCGCAGAACTTTGACATAGCCATCGCGCTCACCAATTTCAACACCAATGCCTGCACCCACATCACCGCTCAAATCTTTCTCAAATTCGCTCGCTTCTTCGGCGGTCATGTAATAGGTATATTTATCGCCGGCAGCATTAACAAGGCCGCGTTTAGCTTCTTCGATGACTTTTTCTTTATCAATCGTGCCGTCAAAACTACCAACTAGACTTTCGTAAACTGTTTCAAGCGAGCTAAAGTCCACATCCGAAGAGACGGTCGTTTTACCGCCAAGATATGGCGAGAAGTTACCAGCAATATCGGTCCAGTTTAAACCGACTGCGAAACCAAACACGAGTGTAATGAAGCTGACAATAATAGAAGTAGCGAGATTAACTTTTTTCTCAGAGGCGGGACTGCGATAGTACAAGTCGCGCGTTTCATTAGTTATTGGTTTGGTAGATTTAGTATTCTCTTCGCTTACTTTAGTCATAGATTTATTTTAACACGAAGCTTATGCTTTGATGAGAAAAGCACGGCTATTTGCCAAAGTAGATATAAGTGAACATACTCTTGTTGACGGTCATTTCGGAATATTCGCCACGCGTCCAGTTATATTGCGAAACATGCACTTGATTGCCGCTCACCCATTCAACCCAAACGGCATGACCATAGGGACCACTAAGCGAGATACCAACATAACCTGCTTTTGGCTCAGATGTAACAAGATAGCCAGCATTGCGCGCATTGGTTAGCCACTGGTTAGCATTACCTTTGCCGCCCCAATACGGCATATAGCCATAAGTTTGGTAAACTTTCCAGGCGGTATAACTCACGCATTCACAAATATACATGCCCCATTTGTCGGCATAAGCATCCTTTTGCTTTGGACAGACGCCACTGTAAGGATAACCACCTTTATTGGCATCGCCGGCGGTGATTACGCCATTATATTTCTTAGCAAGGTCAGCCAAGATAGCTTGCTGTTGCTTTTCGAGCTCAGATTTTTGGCTCGAGACTTCATTGCGCAGTCGCTTATATTCAGCTTCACTACTACGCGTTTGGGCGAGCAACTCAGCCTGTTCAGCCTCAGTAGCGACGAGTTGCGACTTTTGACTTTCCAAATCCTCGAGAATTAGCTCGGCATTTTTCTTCTTGACTTGAAGTTCCTGCTTGAGATTCTTATTCTCTTCAATAATCTCCGATAAGGTATCGGAAATACTAGAGAGGCGGACTTCTTCGTCGACAAAGGAAGAAAAACTGTCGGATGAAGCGATGCGCTCAATGGTCGAGACGCTATCGTTGTAATAATATTGCGCGATAATCGTGCCAACCATTTCGGAATTTTCATTAATGCGCTGCTGGGCGGTATCAATTTCAATCAACAGTTGGTCACGCTCAGCCTCCTTAAGGTCAATTTGCGCCTTCAGGGTCGCCTGCTGATTTTGGAGAATCGCAATCTGGTTGGCAATCGAATCAGCCTTAGCAGCAAGTGCGCTCGCCTGCGACTCGTATTCGCTAATTTGCGAATTGAGTGCGTTAATCTTAGAGCGAACATTATTGAGATCTTGCTGACTATACGCAACAACAGTCGTATGCAGAGCACCCGACAAAACGAGTGTGAGAGCAAGAGCTAGACAACTAAGTTTTTGCCAAATTTTCATGATTTAACTTTCTTTGGTTTAACCCGATCGGTATTTGTTTTTATTTTAATATATTTGCGCGAAGCAAAGAGCGCGGAAATCAGCCCCATAAGGATACCGACAATGAACAAACTTGCAACAACAAAGTACCAATATTGCTCCATCAAAGCAAGCGTTGGTTCGATAGTGGCGCCAAGGCTGCTGCGCACGGCATAGACGGTTGCATAAATTGCTAGACCAGCGATAACGGCCGCTACGACACCGTAGAGACTAGCCTCAACGACAAAGGGCCCCATAATGAACCAGCGGCTAGCACCGACTAGATTCATCATATTAATTTCTTCTTTGCGATTAAAGATAGCCATGCGAATCGTATTGAAAACGATTAAGATCGCAATCAGGGCGAAGACGGCAGCGGCGGCAAGACCAAAAATTTCGACACGATTCATAATGGAGGCGATGCGATCGATAGTCTCGCGGTGACTCGTTGCAAAGCTCGGTGGACGCGCGTCGAGCATATTAATCATCGATTCATCTTCGTCGACAAAACGCTCTAGCTCCGAAGTATCGTTAAGATTTTTTAATTTAACATTAATTGTCCATGGAATTTTATTGGGCGCTTCGTAGAGTGCCTCGATATAGGACTCGTCAGTGATGTTACCCTCTTTAATCAAGTTTTTAATCGAAGCTTGATTGGCGGCTTCCGGCGAAGTAGTTGTGACATCCGTAACAGTATTAAGCTTCTTTAGATTCTCGACAATCTTATTAATCTGCGCATCGGTAGCGCCCTGCTTAATATAAATCGACATGTCGACCTGCGACTCGACCAATTCAATTGCCGTATTCATTGCATGCGTCGCGACTAATGTAGCCGAAAGCACAATCAGAGTAATCGCCATGATTGCAATCGCGGCAACACTCAGCCAAGTGTTGCGTACAAAACTCTTAGTCCCATATTTCATCACGCGCGCACCCGTACGCAGACGATGTTTGCGAGTTTTAGTAATACGATTTAGGCGCTCTTTGCTGACTCGAACGGATTTTTTCAGCTCATCGCGCTCTTCTTTGGTTAATTTCTTTGTAGACATTTTAGTTTATAAATCTCCTTTTTGGCGCACGGTTATTTTGGGAAGCCGAAGTGGACGCGGAAGGAGCCTTAGCGGACGCAGGACGCGAATTAGTGGCATTGCGAATTTCGATCGTCGTTGGCGCAGGGTGCGAGGTTGCGGCAAGTGGGCGTTTAACGATTTTCGTACGCGTTGCATCGAGATCGTAGTGACCATTATTCTTTTGGTCGCCAATAATTTTGCCATCGCGCAGCGTAATTACGCGTTTGCGCAACTGATTAACGATATCATCGTCATGAGTCGTAACCAGGATAGTGGTGCCAAAATTATTAATTTCTTCTAGTAAGCGCACGATACCCCAAGCGGTTTCAGGATCGAGATTGCCAGTCGGCTCGTCGGCAATGAGAATTTTTGGCTGACGCGCCATCGAACGCGCAATTGCAACGCGCTGACGCTCGCCGCCCGAGAGACCACCCGGAAAACGCTGAGCTTTATCAGCGAGGCCAACAAGATCAAGCACCTTCGGTACGGTTCGACGAATCTCGGCATTGGATACACCAACAATTTCAAGCGCAAAAGCGACATTTTCGTAGACCGTACGATTTGGTAATATCTTATAGTCCTGAAAAACAACACCAATGCGACGACGGAGATGCGGAATATGGCGACGCTTCAGATAATCATAATCGATACCACCAACCATAATTTTGCCAGAAGTTGGCACCTCTTCGCGAATAAGCATTTTGATTAAAGTCGACTTACCGGCGCCAGATTTACCGACGAGAAAAACAAATTCCTTTGGTTGAATACTCAAAGAAATATTATCGAGTGCCGGCGCAGTTTCGCCGGGATAGTACTTGACGACATCATCGAGTAATATCATGTTCTCATATTAACATAAGCTAGATTAGTTGTCCAAGTAGGCGGCGATAAAGTTATCAATTTTACCGTCAAGCACCACGTCGGGGTCATTTTCTTCATATTTCGTGCGCGTATCTTTAACGAGCTTATAAGGATGTAGGACATAATTGCGAATTTGCTGCCCCCAGCTAGCCGACTCACCGGCGCGCAATTTGTCAACCGATTCGGTATTCTGTTCTTGCATCATTTGCTGCAATTTGCCGCGCAAAATTTCCATCGCTTTCTCTTTATTCTGCAACTGGCTACGCTCATTCTGAATTGCGACAACGGTGTTGGTTGGTAGATGCGTAATGCGAACAGCAGAATTGGTAGTATTAACCGACTGACCGCCATGACCGCCGGAATGATAAACATCAATACGTAAATCTTTCGGATCAATTTTAACCTCAGTATCATCGCGAATTACTGGCAAGACCTCCACGAGCGCAAAAGAAGTTTGGCGAAGATGGTCGGCATTGAAGGGACTGAGACGCACCAGACGATGCGTGCCGTGCTCAGACTTGAGCTGGCCATAGACATTCGTACCGACTAATTCGATGACGGAGGTTTTAATGCCCGCTTCTTCGCCAGCAACGCGATCAAGTATCGTGGCTTTGACTTTGTGCTGCTCTGCCCAGCGCAAATACATACGTTCAAGCATTCCCGACCAATCCATCGCCTCGGTACCACCAGCGCCAGCAGTAATGCGCAAAATCGCATCACTGCGATCGAATTTTCCAGTAAAACGCAGTGCCTGACGCAGACGCGCCAAATTTTCTTCCATTGCAATAATTTGTCCCGCAAATTCATCCGTAAGCGAATCATCGCCCAATGCCATCAAATCCGTAATATCTTGCAGCTGCGCCCGCAAAAGCGTCCACGGGTCGAGTTCATCATGCAAATTAGCAACTTTAGTAGTCTTTTCGCGCGCGAGGTCGGGATTATTCCAAATTTCCGGCACCGCAACCTCTGCTTCGAGAGTCTGAAGTTCGGTTAACTTTTGATCAATTGCTAATTTTTGCCAGACAATATCAAATTCGCCGCGCAGCGAATCCAGTCGCTTCTGTAAATCAAACATATGGTCTATTATAACAAAAGCTGAAAAGCTTGGCGCAGACATACGTTATAATATAAGCGTATGCGTAACCACGAATCTGCCAGCATAGAAACTCGACGCGAAGTCGACCGCTCACTCGAGAATTCTGAAGTCTATCAAGGTGCAGAAAAATTGACGCGATTAGGCCTGCTAACAAAGATGCGCGACATCGAACTATTTCATGGACGTGCGGCAGACGGAGCGAAAGATTGGCACGTGCGAGCCGATTTCAATAATGCCGGCAATGCAACGGGCAATAATAACGTCAATCGTATACCTGCTCTGAGCACAAGCACTTATGAAGTAGCGCGAAAATTCGCAACTGCCCGCGCAAGGCGAGCAAATACCGCGACCGAAATCCATCAGCTCGCGTCGCGCAATCCTGACGCGCGCATTATGAATGGATACTTTCGGTGGGGAGAATTGTCAGAACTACAACGGAATGAAGCCAAGCAAGCGATTCGACAGACTTTGCCATCAATTGCGGAGGGGGTTGATTTAAGTTTTGAAGACCGCAAGGCAGGATTAGGCACGCGCATTCAGGAACGGGATTTCCGCAGTGGCGGTATTTTTGGCAACTATACTGGGTCGGACGATATTGGTCGTGTCGCGAAACGACTCGGAGTAAGCACGCGAATGGCGGAGCAAATTGGTGGCGCGCGTAATGCGCAATTGCTACTCGCATATCAGCCAGAATCAATGATGCAACGAATCCTAAATGCCTATTCGGATAATCTAGACCATATCTCGGTGCGCTTTGATGGCGCAGATAAAGATGCAAGCATACCGATTAGCCGCGAATATGTTGGTAATTGGCTGAAGGGCATGGATGTGGTTGGCGAGCGACTGAGCGTGAAATCGGCAACGCTGAATGAAACAATTGATAATTATTTAATGTTTGAACTTGATGAGGTTGATACAAAAGAGCGTATCGAGCAAGAACGAGAGAAGCGGCAGCGGCGAATGGGGCGAACAGCGTTGCGAATTGCGGAGCGAATGAACCAAAATCGAGCAAATTCCCCACGCCACAATGCACCAGAAAGCGCAACTCCACGCAGTAGCGAAATTATGAATTTGATTAATGGGGATTTATACGCACAACCACATGATATTGTTGAGGCGGCAAAGCGTACACCTGGCTATAAAGATATTTTTGAGGCAAGCGCCGGCGTCTGGGAAGGTTTTTCGGTACAACAGCATACCGAAACAGCATTGCAGGTATTTGAAGATAATTACGCCGACAAACTGCCAGCAAAAATGCTGCCAATGATGCGTTTGGCGTTAGTCACGCACGACATCGGTAAAGGCGTAGCGATTACACACGAAGGCAGCAAACAGAATCAGCGCGCCTATAATGCTCGGTACGCACAAGATTTTTTACTAAAAAACGGCGTAGATTTTAAAATTTGCGAACTGGTTTTATCAATGATTGGCGACGGTTTAGATCAAGCGGCAGATTGCGTGATTCGCAGAAAACCCAATTCAAGCAAAGCATTTCATTATTATTGCAGGCAAACGATTGGTAGTTTTTTGGAACGACAGCCAGACAATGCCGAGATAACCGGTTTTGCGCAAATGATGCTCGCATTGCAGACTTGTGATAGCGCATCATATACCGATATGGCAATTACACGACCGCAATATGGCGGATATAAATATAAAAATAATCCGAGCTTTAATAACTCTTTCACTTCGAAAGCTGGCTTTACGAAACGAAAATTAACACTCAAACAGAATTTGTTCGAAGAAGTCTAGCTGCCGAAGCGATGTGAGACCCGATCCAGAACCGCCATTTTGACGAACGCCCTATTCTGGCAAGTCAAAGAGCGGCAAATTACTAATATCGTAATCAGCAATCTTTATACGACGCAATGCGGCAGTATAAGCGCCACAGCCAAGGACGCGACCAATATCTTCAGCGAGCGTGCGAATATAAGTACCACTACCAACATGCGCGCGAATAGTAAGATTTGGCGAAGCGTAATCGAGGATTTCTAAGGAATAAATCGTAACTTTGCGCGATGGCATTTCGACTGCTTTACCGGCGCGAGCGAGTTTATAGGCACGCTGACCATTAATTTTAATCGCCGAAAAAACGGGTGGAATCTGCTCAATTTCGCCAATGAATTGCGATAGCGCTTGTTCGATTTGTGTACGCGAAATGTCTGGCTGCGCGTCATTGAGCGTAATTTCACCTTCAGGGTCGCCGGTCGTAGAAGTGGCGCCAAGCCGAATAGTCGCTTCGTAGACTTTGTCGAGCTTAGTTAGCGTCGGAGCCTGCTTAGTTGCTTTGCCGGCCAGCAAAATCAAAAGCCCAGTCGCAAAGGGATCGAGTGTGCCAGTATGCCCAACTTTGACTTTATGCCCCTCGCGTTGCGACAGCACTCGCCGGACACGCGCGACGGCGCCAAAAGAACTCATGCCGCGCGGCTTATCTACGAAAATTATCTCTTCCATCGCTTATTTATATTTAGCGAGAAAGCTGCTTAAACCCGCTTCGCTAAGGTAATCATCGAGCCGATCATAAATCTTGCCATCACGAACATAGAGCAAGGTTGGCGTCGTGTCGCCATCAAGCGTAATCGCCATTGCGTAATAATCATATTCGTTCGGGTCGTTATCATTAGGATAATTATAATGATAAACGTTAGACAGGGCGTCGAGACTATCAGCAACACTCGTAAGGCGCTCTTCGAAGCTAGCGCAAGCGGTACAATCATCAGTCGAAGCATAAATAAAGCCCGTCTGACCACTTTCATAAAAGTCGATCACGGCGCCGGCACCAATTTCCAGCATTTCGCCGTTGCGCGCGTCGTCCAAGCTAGCGCTAAATTGGCCACTAAAGCGACTGCCGTATTTATGCTTAAGACTATAGTTGAACATCGCCGAAAAACCGACTGTAAAAATCATCGAAACCAAGACGGCGGTCAATACGCAAGTAAGAAAACAGATTGGAAAAACACTTTCACGCTGCGCACAGGCGCAAATTTGCTGTGTACGGGCATCGGCATGTTTTTCATTCTTCGTGCAGTTGCAGTCTTTGCAGGAGCATTTTTCACCCTTTGTGCAGGCACACTGCCGATTCTTATGCGTTGTTTTCTGCTTCATTTACAAGGCTCCATTATGTATATGTTTATTATACCTTATTGATGACGGGAATGACAATTGGCGTATGCCCCGTTGCGTCAAACAAGATATGCGTAACATCCTCTTTAACCTCCTCTTTGAGCGTCTTAATATCTTCATCGGAGGAGACAGAATGGTCAGTTTTGGCGCGGAGATAATGACGAATTTTGCCGATTAATTCTTCGGAATTATCAAGATAAATGAAGGCACGCGAAACAATATCTGGCGTCTTAATAAGGCGACCGGTTTTCTTACTGAGCGTCAAAATTACCACAAAAATGCCTTCGCGCGAAATATGAATCCGGTCCTTAACCACCGCTTCGTTGACTTGACGGTCGGCATCGTCGTAGAGCTTGTTACCAACATGAATGCGACCATTCTTATGAATCGTTTGGTCGGGCATAAGCTCAACAATATCACCATCATCCGCCACGATAATGCGGTCTTTTGGGATACCAACTACATTCTCGGCCATTTCGGCGTTATGCTGCAACATATAGAATTCGCCGTGATAAGGCATATAATTTTTCGGGCGCATATCCGTCACAAACTTAACATGGTCCTCGAAATAAGCATGACCAGAGAGATGTAGCGGGCCAATATTAGTTAAGTGTGTTTTGCCATTCTGGATAACCTGTGCACCTTCACGCAGCAAGCCACCAACCGTTGCGACAACTTTTGGCTCGTTGCCCGGAATCGGATTGGAACTAAAGACAATTGTATCGGTTGCTTTAATCTTAATGTAACGGTGCGAGCCCGACACCATGCGATTGAGCACGGCATTCATTTCGCCCTGCGAACCAGTACAAACGATTGTAACTTTTTCGTCCGGCAATTTGATAATGTCTTCCATCTTCATAATGGTATCTTTTGGCACCTTAATTGCTCGCGCCCGCAAGGCGACCTCGACGTTATTAATCATCGAATAACCTGCGAATGCAACTTTGCGTCCACGCGCGGCCGCCTCTTTGAGTACTAATTCGATGCGTTTCACCTGCGACGAAAAACAGGAAATAATAACGCGACCATTAGCGTAATGGTCCATAACACGGCCCATATTATCACCAACATCCCATTCGGAATGTGGATGTGTGCCTGGGCTGTCGATATTAGTCGACTCATTCAGGAGCAGCGCGTAACCCTCTTTGTCGCGAATTTCGAGCATGCGATCATAGTCAGCCGGCGTGTCCATTGGATTGCTTTCAAAACGCCAGTCGCCCGATAAGAGAATATTGCCATTCGGCGTGCGAATTACGATCGAGGTATTACCTGGAATAGAGTGAAGCGTATGAATAAATTCAGCGGAAAGATGCTCGGACAGCTTAATGTTCTCGTGCTTGAGCGGGTCGACTTCATGGTAATTCATATCAGGCACATCTGACAGCTCGGACATCTGACGCTTAATCATGCCGATCGTGAAAGCAGTCGCATAGACCGGCACGAGTGGGCCAAAATATGGCAAGAGGTGGCGGCAAGCACCGATATGGTCGAGGTGAGCATGCGTAAAGAGAATCGCTTTAACTTTATCGCGGTTATCATCGAGCCATTTCGAATCTGGCACCATGTAATTCACACCTGGATAATCCTCACTGGCAAAAAGCGTGCCCATATCAATCAGGACAATCTCACCCTGATATTCAATTGCGGTCATGTTTTTGCCAATACCGAATTCGCCCAGACCGCCAATCGGAATTACGCGCACGGCGTCGCGATGTTGGCGAGCCTGCTTAATCTGTGCCATCGTGACCTGCTGACCATTGTGGCCGTTGTAGCGCGACTTATTCACAGGAATACCGATAATATGTTGCGTCGCCTGAGCATTCACGTCTTGGCTGAGCATGCGCTGATGGTGGACCATTTCCCCTTTACGGGTACTGACCAGCAAGCTCACATCGCGCTTCTTGTCGGTCGAGCTAGTGGCCTGCTTGGTCGCCTTTGCGTTGCGCGAATTATTCGAGCGCTTCGCATTCGATTTTTTCGAGCTTGACGCTGCAGATTTCTTATTCGGGCTAGCTTTAGCAGTCTTTTTGTGGACAAGTTTAGCATCTTTGCCACCTGGAGCAAAGTTTGCATTAAAATTCCGTTTTTGATTCTCTTCAAAAGCTTTTTTGATATCCGGCAGTCGCTCGGCGCGCATTTTGAGTAATTTGGCGCGGCGTTCGGCTTCGGCTTGGTTCTTTTCGTTCATTGATTCCTTTTGTTAAAAACTAATATTCAATCCCACACTTAAGGCGCACTCTTTGTATAAACATAAAGAGATAAGACTTGTTGCGCTAAAAGTAATAACTAGTGAGTTTATTTTAACAAGAATACTGAAAATTGTCAAAGAAAAAGCCCCGCCATTTGGCGGGGGCGAGGTTAAAGAAGAATCATTTCTTCTTTGGAGACTTGCGCGGCGTCTGGTACCACGTAATCAGTTCACGCAAAGTCATTGGCGCTTCCTTAGATGCCTCTTCATTGCCACGTGCTTTGACGGCATTATCGAAGAGGCGCTTCACCTTTCCGCGCACCTTCGTGCGGAACTTATTTTCCGGCAAAGTGCTGCGAGCCAGCGAGCGAAATTCGCGAACATCCGCTTCGGTACAAGCAAGGCCAAGCTCCTTTACAGACTCCATGATAGCTTCCCATTGACGATGGATACGAGCATCCAGCTCATAATACTTCTCCTTAACCAATCGCGGGTTAGAGTAGTAGTATTTCTGGAAAACCGACTGAACAGCCGGCGGCATCCAACAATCCAGTTTATCGAAAACGCCGCGAACTTGATTATAATCGCCTACGGTCGTTAACCAAACATCGATTCGCCAATAGTAAAGTTCCTTTGCGCTAAGTGCGCTGGTATTTGTGCTAAATGACACATAAATCACCACCCTTTCATAGTTGTGCCAAATCTTTTTAATTATAGCACAAACGGCGCAAAAAGTCAAGATAGTACCCGTTTTATACATCGCTCTGCGCCCATCCAGCGCAGTTTTTTGACAGTTTTACTCAGCTTTGCTATAATCTTGACATACAGATACAGGCCGACTCGAAAAGAGGCGGCGTTTTTAAGCTAAAGAAAGGAAATTATGGATCTAGATTTAAAGCAAATGGTCGCAATGGTCGACATTATTGCCGAAGAGAAAAATCTACCAAAAGAGACAGTACTTGACGTGATCCAACAAGCGATTGCCGCGGCGTGGCGCAAAGACAATGGCGACAAAGACATGGACGTACGTTGTGAACTTAATCTAAATACGGGCGAAGCAACTGTTTATATCATGCGCGAGGTTATCGAAGATGATGTCGCCTATAATCCCGCAACGGAAATTCCACTCGCAGAGGCCGACGGCAAGCAGTTGGGTGAATCCGTCGAAGAAAAACACAAAGTTGAAAGCTTTGGGCGGGTAGCCTCACAGACCGCTAAGCAGGTCGTGATTCAGCGCTTACGCGAAGCAGAACGCGATGCCGTATTAGCGATGTTTGAGGATAAAATCGGCACTGTCGTAAATGGTACGATCGTGCGGGTCGAACCAAAAATCGTCCGCGTTGACCTAGGCAAAGCAACGGGAATTATGCCAAAATCCGAACAAATTGCAGGCGAATTTTATGCGGTTGGTTCGCGGTTGAAGGTCTATATTAAGGAAATCGAACGCAACGAACGTGGGGCGCAGCTGATTTTGAGCCGTGGTTGCCCACAATTCATCGAATACCTGTTCCGTCAGGAAGTGCCAGAAATCGAAAATGGCTCAGTTGAAATTAAAGCGATTGCGCGTGAAGCAGGCCGTCGCACTAAAATTGCGGTAGCAGCAACGATGCCGGGGATTGACCCAGTAGGAACTTTTGTTGGTGGTCGAGGTGTGCGCGTGCAGGCCGTAATGAATGAGATTGGCGACCGCGAAAAAATTGATATCGTCAACTGGAGCGACAATAATTCCGAATATATCCGCGAGGCACTCAGCCCAGCTGAGATTCAGAAAGTTGAAATCGATGGCAAAAATGCGATTGTTTATGTCGCAAAAGACCAGCAATCGATTGCGATTGGCCGCGTCGGTCAAAATGTGCGCTTGGCATCTGATTTGACTGGTTTCGAGATTGACGTTGAAGTCGCAAAAGCCCCAGAGAAAAAGAAGAAAAAGAATGTTGAAGATTCTTTGCTGTCGGCGATTGAGGATAGCGAAGATGCGCCAGTTGAAACAGACGACGCCGAATAAGATTCAAAAAAAGAAGCTCCGCGAGGGCTTCTTTTTTATTTGCATTTGAGCGAATTTACGCCCGCATTATTCAAAACTTCTTGCGCATCGGTATTTTGGCAAGCGGTATCGTCTTCGGGACGCATAATTAGTGTACCGTCGGTATGTTTGAGAATTTCTTGCGCGAAAAAATAGACAATCATTATAAAGACCAAAATAAAAATCGTGCGAATGACTTTTTCGGCACTAAAAGCCGCTCGCTCATGCGAATCCATATTTTTATTTAAACATTCAGGCAAAAAATGTTCAAGCTTACTTGACTTTTTATGCCGACTGTGGTATAATAGAATACGCATCCTTTGAAGAGGATAGCTTGCACTTTAGGAGGCGTACCATGAATAAATTGGTAAACTTCGTAACTTCTATGGCAATCCTGCTGATTGTCGCCGCAGTGGTAGTTACTCTGGGTCTGTGCCTAGGGCTGAATATCCATGACTGGAACCTGACTAAGCAAGCGATTGTCGAAAATGTAAACTGTATTCTGGGCGAAGACGCCAAGTCTGCCTACGCATTACTGCAGGCGGACGATTGGGAAGGATTTACGCAACATTACGGACTGCGATCGACCTATTACACCGTTGGTGATTACTGCTATGTATCATTAGCGGCCGACCGGCTGGACGGCGCAACGGTAATTCATGCTGGTCCAAGCCGCAATCCGCTAATGACGGCATTGTCGTTTGAAAATGGCAGCTATTGGGAGAGTATTAATCCCAGTGAACCATTCACGATTGCCGTGACGGTTTCTGGTCATAAGATTAATTTTACGGCCACTGGCGCCGCCGCGCTCTGCCAACACCTGTCGCAGATTATCGCAAACGACGCGATAATTCCTTCTACGAATTCATCAAATTAAGCCTCTGGAAGACTGAGCGCCCCGAATGGGCGCTTTTTTTCATGGTTCAGGTCAAGCGCCGCCTTTGCCAATGGCGGTGCACAATGGCTACTCTTAGTCCTCCTGATGCAGCTCAGCGAATTTGGCGGCCATCGTTGGATTGCCGCGCGTGAGTCGCTTGATAGAAAGGTCTTCAGCCTTATTATTGGCCAGACGTAAATTATTTTCAGAGCTGAGCAGGGCCTCTTTGGTCTTTTGCAAATGTGAAATGGTTTTATCGATTTCTTCAATAGCGGTCGAGAATTTCTTGCTGGCAAGCTCATAATTGCGCGCAAAGGACTGCTTAAAACTCTCCATATTCTCTTCAAAATGGGTAATATCGATATTCTGATTGCGCACAACGGCAAGTTCCTGCTTGTATTTAAGCGAATTAAGCGCCGCATTGCGCAAAAGCGTAATCATCGGGATGAAAAATTGCGGCCGAATTACATACATCTTGTCGAATTTATAGCTCACGTCCACAATGCCGGTATTATACAGCTCTGAGTCACCCTCGAGCAGCGTAACGAGTACGGCATATTCGCAATGTTTCTCTCGGCGATCCTTGTCGAGTTCTTTGAAGAAATCTTCGTTTTTATGCTTCGTGGAAGTTGTCTCATTCTCATTCTTCATTTCAAACATGATAGAAATAATTTCATTGCCCGCCTCGTCTTGCTCACGGTAAATATAATCACCCTTGCTGCCAGTGCGAGCATCGTTATCTTTTTCAAAATAAGCATGTTTAAAGGCGGTTGCGCGCAAACGATTGAATTCCGTTTGGCAATGTTGCTCAAGCGTTTCGCCAACCATTTTAGTACTCAGCTTAGACTTCAAATCTTTGAGGCGGTCAATTTCTTCATCTTTAAGCTTGAGTGCGCCCTCGTATTGGCTCTTGAGCGCCGCTTCGCGCAGCTTAACTTGCGCAGTTAGCGACTCTTCGCGCATTTTTGCTTCGCTGGTCTTAGTTTTGAGATCGGCTTTGGCGGATGCGAGCTCCTTCTCAACAGGTGCGAGCGCACGCGTTACCGCCAGCTCTTTATCGGCTTCGGCCTGCTTGAGTTGCGCTTCCAGCTCAGTAATTTTGGTGCTTTGGATATTTTTAAGCTTTTCAAGCTCTAATTCTTTAGCGGAGTCAGCTTTTTCGAGCGCCGCCGCCACACGTTGCTTAAGCTCATCATCAAATTCATGCGTGCGGACCTGACTCAAGATATCCGCATAACTCGCATCATCAACTTTAAAAGTTTTGCCACAATTGGGACATTTAATCTCAGACATAGTTCTATTATAGCGTGCTAGTGCGATTTTTCGATACAGAGGCGGCCAAAATCGGCACAGTAAAGCCCCGCTATTGACTTTTTAAAGCGTTTGTGCTATAATTATAGTGTTAGGTCGCGATTATGACACCTAAGCTCTTCAAAGATAGATCAACATTAAGGGAGGGATAATGAATGGCAAGAATAAAGGATGAGAATGGCACGCATAGCTATGCAGACTATAACCCGAATCTCTTGGGTGGATTGAAGGAGAAATTCCACAACTATAAAGGCGCGGATGCGCACAAGTTGCACGAGCAACTCTGGAGCAAGTCTTCCGTCTTCTGCGGCGTAGGCTTTGTCGCAATCATCGTATGGATCTTCGGCGCGATTCTGAAGCTGGCGATTCCGTCAAAATGGTTTCTGCACGGACTGATTGGCGCACTCAGCGGCATCGGCAAGATTGTATTCTTGATTTGCGCAGGCATCATGCTGCTACTACTGGCCGTCGGGCTGTTCTTCAAGTTCATAAACTGGCTGAAACAAACCCGTTGGTAATCTATCACCTTGGCTCATCATAATGATGGGCCTTTTTCTATCGTTTTTTGACTTATCTTCGAGTCGTAATTGCCTTGGCAATGGCTTTATATAATTCCATCAAAACTAGAATAATCAGGGCAGTACCGAGCAGACCGAGCATTTGGAGCGGCGGAATTGAGACGGTTTGCAGAAGTTCAGATAGCGCCGACACTTCCATGACGACAATCTGCAAGATGATTGTGCCGAGAATACCAAACAACAAAATCGGGTTTCGACGTAGCGGCACACTGAAAGCAGAACGGCGTTCGCTGCGACAGTTGAAGACGTGGACATTCTGGATGAAGACCATCAAACACATCGTATAGCCGCGCGCAACAGCAACATCCATCTGGAAGACATCAATAAAGAGGTACCAAGCGGCGAAGACAACGGCGGCAATAATTAAGCCCGATACGATAATCTCGCGCAAAAGGGCGGCGTCGAAAATGGACTCTTTCGGATTGCGCGGTTTTTCGCGCAAAATACCCTGCTCGGCGCGCTCGAAAGACATGGCGAAATCTTGAATGCCATCCGTTACGACATTGAGCCAAAGTAACTGCACGGCAATGAGCGGCATCGGCATATCGCAAAGAATTGCGAGACAGAAAAAGGCCGCCTCGGCGAGACCGCAAGAGATTAAGAAGAAAATAATCTTACGAATGTTAGCATAGGCAACTCTACCCTCTTTGACGCCCGCAACGATGGATTTAAAATTATCGTCGACGATAATCATATCTGCCGTCTCGCGAGCAATATCCGTGCCTGAGCCCATAGCAACGCCAATATTGGCAGCCTTGAGTGCTGGCGCATCATTTACGCCATCGCCCGTCACGGCCACGAATTCACCTTGGCGTTTCAGAGAATTAACAATATGTAGCTTCTGCAAAGGCGTCACACGCGCAAAGACAAGTTTTTCAGACACGAATTTATCAAAATGCGCCTTACCCTCTTTATAAGCCTCTTCGACGGCGTCACTAGTGGCCACCTGCGTATAATCGGTGACAAGCTTCAAATCCTTAGCAATAGAGAATGCCGTGAGCGGATGGTCGCCCGTAATCATCAAAACCTTGATGCCCGCTTCATGACATTCGCGAATTGACGCAACGGCCTCTTTGCGGATAGGGTCAATGAAGCCAACCATGCCCGCAAAATCGAGTCGCTGAATATCTTTCTCGGAATAACTGCTCTTTGTTGCAATCTTGCCATTTGCAAGCGCAATCACACGATAGCCATCACGGGCAAGCTTTTCATTCTGAAGATCGAGCTTGAGAAAATCGTCGGCGCTACTATCGGTAAAACGCACCGAGCTACAGAATTTTTTCACAACTTCAAGCGAACCCTTAACGGTACAATAAGTTTCGCCATTTTGTTCATAAAACACTGCGGAATATTTATTCTCGGATTCATAAGGAATGCGGTCAATAATTTTAATCTGCTGAGTTTTAACACCGAGTTTTTTGGCGAGAATGAGAAAAGCAATGTCGATTGAGTCGCCAGTCGGCTGGTCGTGCTCAATACTGGCTTCATTATTGAGTGCGCCATAGAGACCAATATCGGCGGCATACGCAAGCGTTGGACCACTAACTTTGCCGCTGGCGTCGAAACCGGTGCCAGAAACTTGATATTCCTGACCATTCGGAAGCAAAATACGTTTAGCGGTTTGCTGATTGACGGTAAGTGTGCCAGTTTTGTCGGAAGCAATCACCGTACAGCTACCCAGCGATTCAGCAGCTTTAAGCTTGCGTACAATCACATTTTTCTTAGCCATGCGATTGGAAGCAATTGTTAGCGCCATCGTGAGCGCGAGCGGCAAGCCCTCTGGCATCGCCGAAACAGCAAAAGCAATCACCGTCACGAAAATTTCGTTATATGGCACTTGCTTAACAATTAACAATACGGCAATTAAGACCGCAATCGAGACGACCAAGATACTAATTTGCTTAGATAATTTTTCGACGCGAATAGTGAGCGGTGATTTTTCTTCGTTGGTATTAGCGAGACTGTCGGCGATTTTGCCAAGCTCCGTATCGAGCGCAATACTCACAACCAATGCCTGCGCGCGCCCAGATACAACGGTTGTACCGGAAAAGACCATGTTAGCCTGGTCGCCAATCGCAAGTTTTTCTTTATGGATAGCATGCGAATTCTTAGCGACTTGGACGCTTTCGCCCGTCAGAATTGACTCATCAACGGTGAAATTACGCGCTTCCAGCACGCGCATATCGGCAGAGATTTTATCGCCCGATTCAAGCAAAACCACATCACCGAGTGTCAATTCTTCGGCGGCAATCGTCTGGACCTCGCCATCACGCAAAACCTTAGCTTTAACAGTAACGAGACTAGCCAATGCTTCGGCGGTGTGATTGGCCTTATTCTCCTGATAGGTACCCATAATGGCATCAACTAAAATAATCCCCGCAATCACGAGCGCATCAACAATTTCGCCAACAATCACAGAGGCAGCAATCGCAGCAACCAGCAACAAAACCATCGGATCAATGAATTCATGCAAAAAAATCTTGAGAATACTATCGGCTTTCTTTTTTGGCAAAATATTTTTACCGTATTTCTGTTGGCGCACCTGCGCCGCTTTTGTGCTTAAACCGCGCTCGTCAGTTTTGAGCTCAGCGAAAATATCCGAAATCTTTTTGTTATAGAAAGCCATAATAATTTTTATTATATAATAGAAACAATGGATCCCGAAAAACACGAGAAACATTTCATAGATGTTGACCCAGAGACAGGGCTAAGCAAAGAGCAAGTCGTCGCCATGAAGCGAGCGGGCTTAATTAATCGCGACGTTAAGCCACCGAGCAAGACTGTTAAAGAAATTGTCTATAGTAACGTTTTTACATATTTCAACTTCGTATTTTTGATTTTGGCAATTATTTTGATTTCGGTAAATTCATGGCGTGATATTACCTTTTTGCCAATTATTATCGCAAATACGTTGATTGGGATTTTTCAGGAAATTCGGGCAAAAGCAATTTTGGATGAACTAACAATCCTAAATGCGCCAACGGCAACAGTGATTCGCGATGGCGTCGAACATGTAATCCCGGCCGAAAAACTGGTTAAAAACGATGTCGTAGTCTTTAAGGCAGGTAATCAAATTCCGGCTGATGCGGTCGTGCTAACAGGCGAAGTAAATGCAAATGAATCACTCTTGACGGGCGAAGCGGCAGAAATCCACAAAACCAAGGATTCAGAATTGATGTCGGGCAGCTTTATCGTGTCGGGCGAATGTCGCGCACAGTTAACGAAAGTTGGCGAAGAATCTTATATTTCACAACTCACGCTAGAGGCAAAGAAATTAAAAACAAAAGAGCAGTCCGAGATTATCCGCTCACTTAATACCATCGTGGCGATTGCGGGCGTGATTATCATTCCTTTTGGCGCGACGCTATTTTGCCAAAGTTATTTCGGCAATGAATTGCCGCTTAAAGACAGCGTACAATCGGCAGTTGCGTCGATTGTGGGTATGATTCCGGAAGGTCTGTTCTTACTGTCGTCAATTGCACTGGCAGTCAGCTCAATGCGGCTAGCGAAGAATAAAGTGCTGTTGCACAATATGAAAAGCATCGAGACTTTGGCGCGCGTCAATGTGCTCTGCGTTGATAAGACAGGGACAATTACAGAAAATACAATGTCGGTGTATGATTTTCTGCCCGTGAGTGGCGCCAAAATCAAGAAGGCTCAGCTGGAAGAAGATTTAAGTAATTTTAGCCGCGCTCAAGCTGCCGACAATGTCACCATGACGGCGATGAAGAATTATTTCATTAAAGTTAGCGACCGTGAAGTTGAATCGGTGTCAGGTTTTTCGTCGGAACATAAATATAGTGGCGTGAACTTTGCGGATGGCGAGAGTTATGTGCTAGGCGCGCCGGAATTCGTACTACGCGATACCTATGAAAAATACCAAGCCGAAATCGAGGAGCAGAGCGAAAAGGGTTACCGCGTGTTGGTATTCGGTAAATACGCCAGCAAACTCAAAGGCGGCAAGCTGCGCGAAAAAGTTACGGCACTAGGTTTAGTTTTACTGGCGAATCCGGTGCGCGAAAATGCGGCCGAGACTTTCAAATTCTTCGCCGACCAAGGCGTAGAGATTAAGGTAATTTCGGGCGATAATCCCGTAACCGTGTCGGAAGTGGCAAAAATTGCAAAAATTAACGGTGCAGAAAAATATGTCGACGCATCAACGCTCGACACAGATGAATTAATTGCCGATGCGATGCGCCGCTATACGGTGTTTGGCCGAGTGACGCCGGAGCAAAAGCGCAAATTCGTCAAAGCATTGCAGGCAGATAAGAAAACCGTTGCGATGACGGGCGACGGCGTGAATGATATTTTGGCCTTGCGCGATGCGGACTGTTCGGTAGCGATGGCGAGCGGTTCGGATGCGGCCGTACAAGCGGCGCAAGTGGTGTTACTCGAGTCGGATTTTGCACGAATGCCGGAAGTAGTTGCGGAGGGGCGCCGTGTTGTAAATAATCTCGAGCGCTCAGGTAGTCTTTTCTTAGTCAAGAACGTCTTCTCGGTGCTGACCTCTTTAATCGCAATTATTTTTGCGATTAAATATCCACTTGTGCCAGCGCAAATTTCGCTGATTTCTATGTTTACGATTGGCATCCCTGGTTTCTTGCTCTCGCAAGCGCCGAATCATGATTTAATTAAAGGACATTTTGTAACAAATATCCTAAAGCGGGCGATTCCTGGGGGACTGACAGATACGGTAGTCGTGGCGCTAATGGTGCTACTTGGAAATATTTTTGGGATTGATGAGGCGGATATCTCGACAGCCTGCACGATCTTTATCGCGATTATTGGTATGATTATGGTTAATCGCTCGGCGCGGCCAATCGATTGGTATAAGAAAATCGTGATTGGACTTTGTATTGTGGGACTATTTCTCTGCTACGCCTTCTTGCCAAAGCTATTCGACATGACACGAATGGATATTCAGACAGTTATTATCGGCGCAGCAATCATTGCTTTAATCAAGCCAATCTTTGATAAAATGGTGCAATTTACGGAATGGCTCTGGCTGATGGGCGAAAAATTCATCAAAGATGCTAAAACATACATCGAAGAAAACAAAATCGAAATCGTTAACCCGTTCGAAAAGGCGGACTAAAAGGAGGCAAGATGGACGATTTTAATAACAACAACGCGGGCAATTATTTTAGCGAGCCGGTGCAATTGCGCAAAGACGTGACCAATCTTGGCTGGACATTAGTGCCTGAAGCACTCGGCAAAGTTCTGTTCGAGGAAATGCGCGGGCATGATAGTCGTGATTATATCGTCTTTATTGAAGTCGTTGGCGATGGGGGACGAATTTTGGATTATAAAGACGTGGGTAAGAACGAAGAACAAGCGATTGCGGCGCAAAAAGCGGCGGAATTGCGCGATGCAGTAGTTGCAAATGCACCAAAAGAACAACTAAATCCGTCAGATATCCGTATTTTCCGCGACGGCAAGGCAATTAGCGCGGTCTATATTCAGGGCGCAAATAGCATTTTGGCGGTCGGCTATCATGATACTTCGGGCAGCCCGAAGGGCATTATGATGTGTGCATTGCAGCTTTATGCTTTTGCTCAATTGAATTTTGAACGCGACAAGACATTGTTTATTAATACCTTCGATTATCTGCCTTTCCGTCCAGATATAGGTTTGGATTTTTCTTTTTATCGACTAGCCGATGATTTAATCGAAGAGATTTTGGAGCAAGAAGAAAATGGCAACTCAGAACAAGCAGCCTAAGACGTTGCGGAAAAAGTTGGCGCAGACGAGCTATCGCATCGTAATCGTGGTTAGCTCGGTAATTATGTTGCTCGTGATTGCTTTTATCGTAATCGCTAATACAATTATTATCTATAACGATTGCGATTCGTCCTGTCGCTGGGACGCGATCGAAAGTGGCGAACCGATGGCTTGCGCGTTGGTATGCGAACCGAGCTATCAGACTTTATGGGAAAAGATTACGGGGCAACGGCCACATTTTGACTAATTTGTATAATGCTCACAGGGCTAACGCGCCTGTTCGTTATACAAACAAACATGAATTTGTCCACACCGTTAGTGCGACAGAGGTTTGTATAATGCTCACAGGGCTAACGCGCCTGTTCGTTATACAAACAAACATGAATTTGTCCACACCGTTAGTGCGACAGAGGTTTGTATAATGCTCACAGGGCTAACGCGCCTGTTCGTTATACAAACAAACATGAATTTGCGTTGCCGCTCATTCATAACTTTTTGCTAGCTGACGCTAACAAAAAGCCACCCGTTGGGGTGGCTTGTTTGTATAATTCGGCATCTTGCTAGTTTCCCGCAGAGCAGTATAATCGCCGCTACCAGGCTTGACTTCTGTGTTCGGGATGAGAACAGGTATTTCCCTGGCGCTATGGACACCGAGAAAAGACACTAAGGGCGAACCGAAAATCCGATGGTTCTGTTTTAGTATCTTATCTCGATGTAAGATGCAATGAAATTTTAATTGACTTGGTGATTAAACACCAATTACTAGCTAAGTCTACTCTACTTACTGCAATTATGCAAGCATAAAAACAATAAGTAGAAACATAAAAAGGCAATGCCTCTATTAGTACGCTTCGGCTCCATATGTTGCCATACTTCCACCTTGCGCCTATCGACCAGATCATCTTTCTGGGAGGTCATAGGGAATTCTTATCTTGGAGTCAGTTTCGCGCTTAATATGCTTTCAGCGCTTATCTATTCCGAACATAGCTACTCGGCATTGCAGCAGGTGGCCACAACCGATACACTAGAGATTCGTTCACCTCGGTCCTCTCGTACTAGAGGCAAATCTCCTCAAAATTCCTAACGATCATGCCGGATATAAACCGAACTGTCTCACGACGTTCTGAACCCAGCTCGCGTACCACTTTAACCGGCGAACAGCCGGACCCTTGGAAGGTGCTCCCCCTCCAGGATGTGATGAGCCGACATCGAGGTGCCAAACCGCGCCGTCTATGTGAACTATTGGGCGCGATCAGCCTGTTATCCCCAGGGTAACTTTTATCCGTGTGCGCTGTCTTTCCCACGTAAATTGAACCGAAGTTCTATACAGCGGGTCATTTGCTCCCACTTTCGTGTCTGTTTGGGTTGTAGCCCTCACAGTCAAGCTGGCTTTTGCGCATACACTATCACTACGATTTCCATCCGTAGTTAGCCAACCTTTGAACGCCTCCGCTACTCTTTAGGAGGCAACCGCCCCAGTTAAACTACCCGCCATGCACGGTCCGCTTGGCCGATCAGGTCAAGCGTGAGACTGTTAAAATACTCAGGGTGGTATTTCACATTTCGACTCCACAAATACTGGCGTATCTGCTTCAAAGTCTTCCACCTATTCTACACAAAATATCCCAACAATCAATGCAAAGTTGTAGTAAAGCTCCATGGGGTCTTCTCGTCCTGGCATGATCAGACGGCATCTTTACCGCCAATGCACGTTCACCGAGGCCTTCGCCGAGACAGTGCCCACATGATTACTCCATTCGTGCGGGTCTGAACTTACCAGACAAGGAATTTCGCTACCTTAGGACGATCATAGTTATCGCCGCCGTTCATCGGGGCTTCAGTTCGAACCGTGAAGTTCTCCCCTTAACCTTCCGACACTGGGCAGGAGTCAGCCCCTATACATCCGCTTTCGCGTTAGCAGAGACCTGTGTTTTTGGTAAACAGTTCCGTGGGCTCTTTAGCTGCGGCCCGCTCGCGCTAAGCGCGATTGGACTACTAAAGAAGTGTTCTGTCTCAACAAAGAAAATTCGTAAACAATTGGTACAAATTAACTCGTTGAGTCACTCCTAAAGCAAATCTCGCTTACTGCGAGCGGGCAGTCCTTATTCCGAAGTTACGGACGCTTTTTTGCCGAGTTCCTTAACGAAGGTTCCCTCGTAGGTCTGAGTCTACTCGACTCGAGCACCGGTGTTGGTTTGCGGTACGGTAGGCAGCAGCCTAAGTTGATCAGCTTTTCTAGCCAGAGCCTGCCCCAGAATCGTCATCCCGTAGGATAACTTTCACTCAACTTAAGTTCCCTTAAGCCTTGGACGGATATATACCATGAATCCGCTCCGAGATGTTCTCCGTGAACTGTCAACAACTACTACCTGTTCAGGAATATTAACCTGATATCCATCGCCTACGCTAATACGCCTCGGCTTAGGACCGACTAACCCAGGGACAATTACTGTGGCCCTGGAAACCTTGCTCTTACGACCGACGGGATTCTCACCCGTCTTAAGGTTACTGATTCCAGCATTCTCACTTGATACCGCTCCACCAGACTTTACAATCTGACTTCACCGCAATATCAACGCTCCTCTACCACTGTTAAATAGACGAATCTATTTAACAATCCATGTCTTCGGTTTAACACTTGAGCCCCGTTACATTTTCCACGCAAAATCTCTTGACTAGTGAGCTGTTACGCACTCTTTAAATGAATGGCTGCTTCTAAGCCAACATCCTAGCTGTTTAAGAAATCTCACTTTGTTTCCCACTTAGTGTTAATTAGGGACCTTAGACGATGGTCTGGGCTGTTTCCCTTTTGAGCGACGAGCTTAGCCCCGCCGTTCTGACTGCCGTGATTACACATTCGGTATTCGTAGTTTGATAAGGATGGGTACCCTTGCGGGCCCCAGACCTTTTCAGAGCTCTACCCCCAAATGCTACTACACAACGCTAGCCCTAAAGCTATTTCGAGGAGAACCAGCTATCTCCGAGTTCGATTGGCATTTCACCGCTAACCACAAGTCATCCAAGCACTTTACTGCGTACCCTGGTTCGGTCCTCCACAGCGTGTTACCGCTGCTTCAACCTGCTCATGGTTAGGTCACCCGGTTTCGGGTCTAATCCTGCCGACTTGACGCCCTATTAAGGCTCGCTTTCACTGTGGCTCCATCATCTGACTTAGCCTCGCCGACAAAATTAACTCGCTGGATCGTTCTACAAAAAGCACGCCGTCACGGAACGAACAAAACTCACGTCACCTATTACTAAACTGAATTATATAGAACCAAAGATTCTATATAATCAGATTGAGCCATGGGCTTTGTTCGTTCCGCTCCGACACCTTGTAGGCACTGAGTTTCAGGATCTATTTCACTCCCCTCCCGGGGTTCTTTTCACCTTTCCATCACTGTACTAGTTCGCTATCGATCAATCAATATATTTAGCCTTGGCAGGTGGTCCTGCCGGATTCAAACAGGGTTTCTCGTGCCCCGTCCTACTTGTGAAAACACATATAAGTTCTAATAGTTGTTTTCGCATACTGGGCTTTCACCATCTTTGGCGCGCCATTCAAACGCTTCCGCTAACAACTATGAATCTTATCCGCTCAGTTAACGCTGTCGGTTTTTATGCCGAACGGTCAAGCAAGCTTAACTGCTCAGCATAAAAATTGTGTAAACACGCAACACCCCTAATAACTCTGGTCGTTAAACCGTAAGGTTATCTTGAGGTTTAGACTATTCCAATTTCGCTCGCCACTACTTTCGGAATCATTGGTTATTTTCTTTTCCTCAACCTACTAAGATGATTCAGTTCGGCTGGTACCCGTCTCATTACCCTATGTGTTCAGGTAACGGCAATACGACATGACTCGTATTAGGTTTCCCTATTCGGAGATCCCCGGATTAAAGCTTGTTCTCAGCTACCCGAGGCTTATCGCAGAGTTCTACGTCCTTCATCGGTTGCAAATGTCAAGGCATCCACTATCAGTGCCCTTATGTACCTTTTTATGCATTGACTTAACTAGTAATTGATCTTCAATTACTTGCCGTCAATTAAATTTCCTATTGTTGTCTAATTCAAATTGTTAATAGATAAATCTGAGGCGAAGAAAACAATGTATTTTATTTCCTCGCAATTTATCACACTATTTTTCAGAGGTTCGAAGTGAACTTGAACAAAAACTGTACTTATCTTAGCGCAAATTTTCGGGCAATGCAAGGGTTTTTTCGAAGATTTTCGACTTTTTTGGACTTTTTGGGCCTTTTCGGGGGTAAAAAGGGCTAAAAAGGGACCAAAAGCCGCAAAAAAGCCGGCATTTTGCCGGCTGTGCGATATTGCTAGTTCTATGACTAATTGCTTGCATGTTGGCTGAGATAGGCAAAAATGGCAGCTTGATCGCTCGCAATGAGCTGGAGTCGAGCATCAATTTCAGCAAATGCAACATGAATATCGCGCGAGAGAATGCTTTCGTCTTGGTATTTCGCGAAAAATTGCTTGAAGCGCTCAGCTTCGGTAGGACGCCGAATTAGGTTGGCGGTATAGCGCGGATAATCTGGAATGGTTTTATCACCCTCTTCGCGCCGCAGCCAATCCCAATTTACAAACATCCAATCAAGCGCAGCGTCTTTAATAATATAATTGCGCACCAATCGGATATAGAACAGGAGGCGGTCCTGCGGACGAATCGTGCCATCCATGAGTTTATCAAGATAGCCAGCGGCAGTCGCCGACTCGCGCGTATTGGTCAGCGCGTCGGTCAGGTCACGCTTGAGCGCAGCGTCGGGTGTCTTGGTGTAAAGCTCGAAATATGGCGCAGACAGTTCATTATGCTGTTTAACCAAGGTCGAACCAACCACCCAACGCAAATTAGCGTCCACTTCCGCAATCGGCTGACCATAATAGATATGGTCAATCTCAGCGAGATAGTCCGCGTCATTCGCATAAAGCATCATGCCCATAATCGTAGCGCGCAGTTGCGTATCGTCATAAGTATCACTTGCCTGCGCGACAACGCCAAGATGGCGATAGCTGGGCAATGCCAATTCGCGCACAAATGCCTGAAATGCGTGCTTAGCTTCAGTTTTAGGGTCAAAGAAGGCTTTCAAGTCGGCAATAATGGCGGCAACTAATTCCCAAATAACTGAGTCGGTCTCGTCTGCGAAGCTCTGCACGAGCGGCAAAAGCGAGGCGGAAGCAACATAGTCGGTCTTAGCAAGCAGGCGCCGGTCAATCAGCAAGCGTAATTTCTGCTCTTTGGTCATCGTCTTGACCTGCTGAAGTTTTTCGGCAAATTCAATATCAGAATAATTAATAATATAATGCCCGGACAGATCATCGCGCAGCTCATGCAGAGGATATTTTGTATCGTCAGTTTCGCCAGTTAGAAGGAAGCGTGTTTGTGCGCCAGCCGAGATTACCGGAAAACCAGACTGCGTTAGCCATGGAGTCATAAAGGCTTTGACATCGAAATCGGCATGCGGCGTGAGTGCATCCCAAAGGTCATCAGCGACGGTATTCTGATATTGATGCTGTTTGAAATAAGCTTGCAGGCCAGCAAAGAAATTAGCTTCACCCATTGTGCGCATGAGCATCAACAAGAGATGTGAGCCTTTGCCATAAACAATCGCGCCATCAAAAAGATTAGCAATTTCCTCAACGCTATTGACGGCAACTTTGACGGGCTGCACACCTGGCAGGCTATCGCGTGAAAGCGAGCCAACTACGGCAGACAAATAAAAATCCTCCCAAGCACGCAGTTCGGGGCGAATTTTATCGGTCGCATAGACTTCCATCATATTAGCAAAAGACTCATTCAGCCAAAGGTCGTCCCACCACGCCATCGTAACGAGGTCGCCAAACCACATGTGCGATAATTCATGCGCAATCACAATGGCAACATATTGTTTCGTATCGAGTGAGGACTTTTCATTAGCGAGCAATGCAACTTCGCGAAAAGTGACCAGCCCCCAGTTCTCCATTGCGCCCGCTTCAAAATCTGGCAGCGCGAGCAGATCCATCTTTGGCAGCGGAAAAAGCGTAGCAAAACAATCATCATAATAATCTAGAACATCCGCGGCAAATTGCGCGGCGTATTCAAGGTCGCCAGAAGATTGATGTAAGCCGGCATAAACCGTAATATCAACACCGTGTTGGCTTTTGGCGCGGGTGGTATTAAATTTACCAGCGGCAAAGGCGACGAGATAAGTCGACATGCGCGGCGTTTCGGCGAATTCAACTGTCTTTATTCCTGTCTGAGTGGTCGTAGAGATAGCGGGCATGTTTGAAAGCAAAACGTCATCAACGTTAGCTGAGCTAAGTTTCAGTGAAAAAGTAGCTTTCGCGAGCGGCTCATCAATGCAAGGAAAACATTGGCGAGCATAATGTGATTCAAATTGCGTTGCGACAATTTTTTCAGTCTGACCTTGGTAGTCATACGTTGAGAGATAAGCCCCCTCCATATCGGCAGCAATTTGCGAGACGAAAGTTAATTCGAGTTGATGTTCTCCTAACGATATATCTTCGAGACAAAGCACACCATCGCTATGCGTAAAACGCTTAAATTCCGCGCCGTCAAGCCGAACCGAGCTAATCTCCATCCGTACGGCATGAAATTTAATAGTTTCAGCTTTAGCATTGCCGGTAATACGCGCCTGGCCCGTAATCTGCGTTTTGGTGGCATTAATTTGCAGATCGAGGTCGTAGTGCGCTGGCGCAAAATAATCAAAAAATCTCTCCATATTATTAGTGTAACAAAAAGAGCCCGCAGCGGGGCTCTTCTGGAAATGAATTTTATTCTGCGCTTAAGAATTTTTGCGCGCGATAAATCATTTGGGCAGTTTCGTCCGTAAAGACAATGTAGATTGGTTTGGAATCTGGCGTTGAAATTAGGGCGTGACGACCAGTGAATTCTGGATTAACATTCTTACTTTCATCGAGCTGGAAGCCAAGATAGCCCATTTTCTGCGTGACAAAACGACGGATTTCATCGGAACGTTCACCGATCGTACCAGCAAAGACAAGCGCATCCACGCCGCCAAGCGTGGCTGCCATCTGGCCAACATAGCTCTGGATACGATAAACAAAGATGGAATGTGCGAGCGAGGCACGCAGGTCACCTTCATCGCGCGCTTGAATCACTTCACGCATATCATCCGACAAGCCGGACAAGCCGAGCAAGCCACATTTTTTGTTAAGATAAAGCAAAAATTCTTCGTCGGAAGTAATCTTTAGTGCTTTTTTGAGACTGAGCGCGGCAGCGGCATCAATCGTGCCGACGCGAGTCGACATCGCCAGACCTTCGAGTGGGGTATAACCCATCGAATTATCCATCGCCAGCCCATTCAAAATCGCCGAGACACTCGAACCGGAACCAAGATGCATCGCAACTAATTTCTCCGGTAGAATGCCCTGCTCTTTCATATAACGCGAAATGAAAGCATAGCTTAAGCCGTGGTAGCCATAGCGCTTAATCTGATACTGGTCGGCAATTTCGGTATCAAAACTGTAATATTTATAAGTATCAGGTTTTTCCCAATGAAAAGCGGAATCGGAAACGGAAATAATTTTCACATCTTTGAAATGCTCGCGAATGCCCCGAATCTCGTTGGCAGTAGTGGGAACATGTACAGGGTTACGCTTCTCTGCCTCTTTAAGCTGACGCATATATTCCGCATCAACAACATGATCCTTAGTGAAATAGTCGCCCGGCGCAACAATACGCACAACAACGGCAGCCAATTTGTGCTGGTCGGTAATATATTGTTCATCACTCAGAATTTGCGGCAGAATCGTAATCGCACTGTTAAGATCTTTGATAGCAGGCTTGATTTTCTTTTTACCATCATCGGTATCTTTAATCGTACAGACAACGCTCTTGCCTTCATATTCAAAATGGAATTGCGCCATCAACTCATCGCCATCATAAAGGGCGTATTTGCGGCTAGCGCTACCTGGATTCGTAATAAGAATTAATTTACTCATAGCTGTATTGTAGCATACAGATAGATACAAGGGGCTATTTGTCTAGGCCGTACATGCTGGCATAATGGGCATTGGCGATAATCAAATCTTGGTACTTATGGCCAAAATCATAGTGGCCAGTACGCTCAAGGATATTAAGCGCAAGGTCATAGCGCGAGCAGCGATTACGCGCAAGCTCATCGAGCGGTGAGGTAGTCGAGCCTTGATCTTCATAGCCATGAATGTCGACGCGTTGTAAATTGGCATAATGACTAAAAATCGCGCGAATCGTTTCTTGATAGCCATGGAAATTAACAATAATCGGGCGGTCAACCGTATAATAATCGTCAAAATCGGAAGGCTTGAGCTTATTTTCGGTAGTGCCAATTGCGCCATAAGAGAGCGCGGCAATCCCCACAAAGCGTACCCGTAAATCCGGCGCATCGGCTTTTGCGAGCTTAATTGCGGCAAGCGCCTCGGCGGTCGGAATGTCGCCCGCAGCCGTAACGATGATGTCCGGATTCTCGTCGGAAGCAAAGCCAAAAACAGACGCGCCGCCATGCGTCAACTGAAAACGGGCATGATTGATATCAATCCAGCGCGGCTGCTCAATTTTATTAAATGTTGTAAGATTTACAACATCTTTAGTCTGAGTCATGAATTCCCAAGCCGCGGCCGCTGCCACATCGTCGACCGGAAAAAGACAGTTAGCAAGATTAGACGGTTTAGAGAGCAAACTGGTAATTAAGGCGGGGTTCTGATGCGTATAGCCATTATGGTCCTGCCGCTGCCAGCAAGAGGTCGAAAGAATATTGAGAGCGTGCACGCGCTTGCGCCAATCAAGTTCTTTGCTTTGCTTGAGAAATTTTAGATGCTGATCGAGCTGCGATGAAATGATTGGCAGAAAAGATTCATAAGAAGTCATACAGCCCCGCCCGCCACTCAAAATATGCCCGGCTAACACCGCAAATAGTGTATTTTCAGACAGCATTTCAATCACGCGGCCATCGCTGGCAAGATGTTGGTCCCAAGGCTCAATCGTACGCAACCAAGCGCGGTCGGCAGCATCATAAACAGCTGCGAGACGGTTTGAAGTCGTCTCGTCGGGCGAGAAGAAATAAAAATCAGGATGTGTGCGCAATTCATCGCGCAGACATTCGCCAAAGCGCTGCGCAATCGAAGTCTTTTCAGTACCGGGATATTCAACTGCGTTTGGTAAATTCATCGTATAGCTCCTTAAAGTTGTAAGATTTTAGCCAGTCTTCTAGTAAGCGTAGCTGTTCTTCGTCGGATTTCGCCAGCGGCAGGGGAACTTGATGGGCGGCGCAGTTCCCCTCAATCTTCAAGCCATCCAATTCTTTTGGCCCACCATAGCCTTTAGGCGTTTCCATGATAATGAAAGTATTGCGTGTAATGTTGGCGAGTGTGAGCTGAAAATCATCGGTACGCGTGCCATCAATAATAATCGGGTCAAAACCAAAGCCACGAAAGAGTTGCAAAAGTTCACGCTGACTACTGCGACCATAAATTGTTGGCGCGGAAATTTTGTAGCCATTCAGATGCAAAATCGGAATTACCCAACCATTATGATCGGAATTAAGTAACTTGTTTAAATTGAGGCTCGCCAATGCAGTGGCAGTTTCGAGCTCACCATCACCAATCAAAACCGCAACCGTGCGCTCTGGTCGACCAAGCGCCATACCGTAAGCAGTAGCGAGTGAATAACCTAATTCACCGCCTTCGGCAATAACTTTTGGAGTTGCCGGACTGGCATGCGACGGAAAGCCGTAAGGCCATGAGAAGTTCTTACAAATATACTCGATACCGTGCAGATTTGGCGTAGCTTCAGGATAATATGGCGCAAGTTCACCGTCATAGAAAAGATTCGCCTGCAAGGCCGGAAAGCCATGACCGGGACCAAGAATAAAATCCGCAACCGGAAAACGCGCTTTGATATTTGCATAGGCAATATTAATCCCTGGGCAAGAACCCCAATGCCCGAGCAGACGCGGTTTAATGTCGGAAAAGCTCAAAGGGCGCGTCAGCAAAAAATTATCTTTAAGAAAAATCTGCGCGACAGATAAGTAGTCGCAGAAATCGATTCGGTCTTGAATTTTTTCGGTACTAACGCCCAACCCATGCATGTGCATGCATTTATTTTAGCATAAGCACGACAGTTTGGGCGGGAGAAATTCGTGAAAGCTTAATAGCTAACCGGCGCTGCGTCAGGCAAGTTAGCCAACGCATCCATGGTTGCGGAAATTAAATCTTGCACCGCTTCTTCATAAGAAGTGTCATAGGTACGAAAACCGGCCGCATAAGGATGGCCGCCGCCACCAAAGTAGCCCGCAACCTGTTCGGCGATCGGCTGCGCAGCGCGAATTTTACCAGTGAGCTTACCATCGGGATAAGTCTTAATTGCAACCGCAATTTCAACGCCTTCAACCAGGCGCAGTTCTTCAAGAATCAGCACATTAGGATTGTATTCATCGGAAAATTCTTGAATATCGTCAAAGGGGATATGCACGGTGGCTAATCTACCATCAAGATGATACTCAATGCGCTTGATTAAGTCAGCTTTATAGTCAAGAATGCGCGGTGATTTCTTCGAAAATTCCCGACGACGATTTTCCATGTCGGCAATATTGGCGCCACAATCAATTAATTCAGCAACGGCGCGGAAATCATCCGAAACAGTCGATTGAGCAGTGAGGCCAAGCGTATCGGATTCAATGCCATAGATAAGATTCTCGGCACAAAGCGCGTCGATGGCAATCTTTTGATCTTTGAAAATCCGATAAAGCAAAGCACAACAACTCGAGCGCGACTCAATAATACCATCGTAAGAAAAGTCGAGGTCGGCAGCCGTCTCATGATGGTCGATCACGAATACCGGCGCAGAATAAAGACAATTGCGGATGGCGCCATCATTTAATAATTTCGAAAGCAAGACCGAGCTAGCAGTATCGACAATAATATAACCGTCGGCGCGGTAAGGAAATTCATTTTCGACACGGCTCCAGCCCTCAAAATAGCGCATATATTTAGGAATATCGACGGGACAATAGAGTGAAATGTCTTTATCGGCGAGCGCAGCTTCGAGCGCAAGCGCGGCACCGAGCGAATCGCCATCGGGGTTCTCAGCCTGAATAATACAAAGACTGTGTTTATCTTGCAAAAAATCGCTAAGCTTATCGTACATAGCTTTTATTTTACCACGTGATAAGATTCTGTTATAATAAACAAGCCGTAGGGGCGTAGCTCAGTTGGTAGAGCACTGGTCTCCAAAACCAGGTGTCGCGAGTTCAAGTCTTGCCGCCCCTGCCATTTTTTATGGCTTGTTTTCGAACTGCTTATGCTAAAATATAATTAATAATTCGATAATTTTTTGATAAAAAGGGTGAGCAAACATGAATAATCAGTTTAGTCCAATGAGTGAAGACAATACGCCGACGCCGCACCAGCGTTTTTTTGGCCAGGCGGGTGACAATAATAATTTGCCACCTGAAGGAGCGGCACCAGTAGTGGACGACTACACAGCAAATCCAATGCCCGAAGAGGTAGCGACGCCAGATACCGCCACAGCTGCTCCGGTTGAAGCGAAAAAACATGACGCCTATTACAATGAGACAAAAGACCATTTGCTACATGTGCGCAAACAGCGCAATGCGATTATCTTACAAATGGACAAGCTAGAAGATGAACGTATCGAAAAGGGTTCGGACGAATATGATGCGATCGCCAATGAGCTGAGCAAACTACATAATGACTTGTGGCGCAAAAATAATCTGATTGATGCACTAGTAAAAGTTTTGATTTCTTTAGGTTAGATTATTAAAAGAGCCGAGAGTACCAAGAAAAAACTCGCCAAATGGCGAGTGGTCGGTTCTAGTCGCTAAAGGTTCTGCGGATACGGATCCAAATGCCGTAGAGGTCAGTAAAGTCTTGGAGCGTGAGGCAGTGCGAGTAATAACCCGCGAAGATTTCGGCGATTCTCTGATCGATAGTGGCAGGGTCGCCGTATTTTAAATAGGGCGCGATTGCTTTGTCGACAGAGACAGCCGCTAATTCCTCCTCTGAGAGTGGCAGTCCATAGGTAGCCATATCGTGGCGAACGGTTGCACGCGTTTCGTCGCTAGCAAACAGAGACATTACCATTCCCCCTTGCGATTAGTCGGTCCGAAAAAGTGCTAAGACAGAGCTTACTCTTTTATTATAGCACAGATTGCGAGAAAAGTCAATAGGGGTGCTGATTGCGGCGACGTTGACGAACAAATTTAGCGAGACGCAGGCGAACAGCGAGAATGATGATAATGCTAGCGAGCAAAATCGCGACTAAACCTAAAGGCACGAGCGTGGTTAGATAACTGGTATCCAGCAAGGCACTATCCTGTTGCGTGCTAGCAAGCGCCGCGAGCTGGCTATGGAGAAAGTCAATCATGCTACTAGCTAGCAGCGTCTGACCAGCGGCATTGGGATGAAAATTATCATTGGAAAAATAGTCGCCACCAGCAAGCGTTTGCTCGGCGGCAGAAAGATAAACAGCGCCCGCGGCGGTAGCCAAATCTTGGTAAGCAGTCGCAACGGCTTGGAGCGCGGACTGGATATTAGTATCGTTGGCGTGCCAGCCATTCATGGCGATAGCGATATTGGCCGAAGGATAGAGTTCATGTACCCGCTCAATAAATTGCGTGCCGCGACGAACAATCTCATCGTGACTATAATATTGGTCATTATAACCACCACCGACAATAATCCAGCCAAACGTGCCCGCAGTCGCGTCGGAATAATGCTCCTCGAGCAAAGTTTGAAAATCGACGCCGTCGGATTGATTAATGAAGCCTGTACCGCCATGACAGGCCATAATACTCTGCGTTATGCCAAGCGCGTCGATGGTCTGCTGGACCCAGCTTTGCGCGGAGATTTCTTGCTGAGTATTGTCGAGATTTGCGCCCATGCAATAGGAATCGCCAATAAACATGATGGCGCCGAGTGCGTCAATGGTCGTTTCGGCCGGCGTGGCCGTTGCAGAACAATTAACAGACGGCAAGCATAGCGCGGCGACTAAGAGTAATGCTGACAGGATTTGCTTCATGCGCCATATTATATACCTTGTAAATTTTTGATTGCTAGAAAAAATATTTCTTTCTTGCTATACTGATATTTCATATGTTTAAATTACTGCGCATTTTACACAAAAAAGATTACTTATTTATTGGCCTAGCGGTGCTATTCATTGCCGGACAGGTCGGACTAGAATTAAAGATGCCGGAATACATGTCGGCAATCACCAGCTTAGTGCAGACCGAAGGCAGCGAAATGGGCGAAATTGTACGCAATGGCGGCATGATGTTGCTATGTGCGCTCGGCAGTTTGCTTTCAACTATTATTGCGGGCTGGTTCGTGTCGCACGTTGGTGCCGATTTTTCTTACCTGACACGCAAGAAGATTTTTGATAAAGTCGAAAGCTTAAGTGTGAATGAAATACATAAGTTCTCGACCGCTTCCCTGATTACACGCACAACGAACGATATTACGCAGGTGCGCACGCTGATTACGATGGGCGCAAACATGCTAGTCCGCGCACCAATGACGGCAGTTTGGGCAATTATTAAGATTTATAATAAAAGTTGGGAATGGAGCACGGCAACGGCAATTGCGGTGGTGATTCTGCTGGCGACGGTAGCAACGATTATGGCAGTAGTAGTGCCTCGCTTCAAATTTATTCAAAAATTAACCGATAAATTAAACGGTGTGACGCGCGAGAACCTGACTGGTATTCGGGTAGTGCGCGCTTTTAATGCAGAGAAATATCAGGAACGCAAATTCGACAAGACTAATACCGAGCTAGCGGATATTACCTGCTTTGCGGACAGAATTCTGAGCATTATGTCACCAGCGATGTATTTAGTGATGAACGGGATTACATTAGTAATTTATTGCATTGGTGCGTCGCTGATTAATAGTGCGGAGCTGGCAGATAAACTGACGATCTTTAGCGATATGGTAGTCTTCTCGTCTTATGCAATGCATGTAATTATGAGCTTCTTGATGGTGGCGATGGTATTTATGGTAATTCCGCGCGCGCAAGTCTCGGCAGACCGCATCAATGAAGTTTTGGACGAGCCGGTCACGATTACGGACGGCGATTTTGATGATGAAACTGCAGAAACGGGGACTGTAGAGTTTCGCAATGTGTCATTTAAGTATCCTGATGCCGAAGAATATTTGCTGAAAAATATTTCATTCAAAGCCGAAAGGGGACAAACGGTTGCCTTTATTGGGTCGACTGGTTCGGGCAAATCGACCTTAATTAATCTTGTACCGCGGTTTTATGACGTGACGGATGGCGCAGTTTATGTCGACGGTGTAAATGTAAAAGATTACAAGCTAAAAAAATTGTATAGCAAGTTGGGCTATGTGCCACAACGCGCAGTAATCTTTAGCGGAACAGTCGCCAGCAATATTGCCTATGGCGATAACGGCAAAGGCAAGCCGTCGGAACGCAAAATTCAAGCGGCGGCGCGAGTAGCACAGGCGAAAAGTTTCGTCGAAAAACTCGAAAATCAATATAATGCTCGCATTGCGCAGTCGGGTACAAATATCTCTGGTGGCCAAAAGCAACGCTTAGCGATTGCGCGAGCGATTGCCCGCGATCCGGAAATTTATATCTTTGACGATAGCTTTTCGGCACTAGATTACAAAACCGATGCGGCGCTACGCCAAGCTCTGAAAGCTTACACACAGGACGCGACGAGTTTGATTGTAGCTCAACGCATTGGCACAATCATGAACGCCGATCAGATTATTGTGCTAGATAAGGGCGAATGCGTCGGACATGGCACACACAAAGAATTAATGAAGAATTGCACAGTCTACAAGGAAATCGCGCTGTCGCAGCTGACAAAGGAGGAACTGAATGTTTAACGGTGGTGGCCCTGGCGGCAATAATCATGGCAAGCATAGCAATAGTGCCAAAGCGAAAAATTTCGGCAATGCCATCAAACGTATGATTCGCGAAATGCGCGCATTCTATGTGGCGATTATTCTATCGATTATCATGTCGATTGGCGGCTCAGTATTGTCAGTAATTGCACCGAATAAACTCGCGGAAATTACTGACCAGATTACTTTCGGCATGAAACCCGGCAATAGCATGGACCTAGATCTAATTTTCCATCTGGCCTTGATTATGGCGGCACTATATCTAGCATCGGCAATTCTAGAATTCTTGAACGGCTGGATTATGGCAGGCGTAACGACAGGTTTTGCGCGCGATTTACGTAATCGCATCTCGCAAAAAATCAACCGCTTACCGCTGCGCTATTTTGATAAGCATCAAGTTGGCGATACCTTGTCGCGCGTAACGAATGACGTCGACTCAGTTGCGAGTAGCTTGGATAACTCTTTCGGTTCAATCATTGGCGAAGGCTCGCTCTTGCTCGGCGCAGTTGTTATGATGTTTTGGACAAACTGGATTCTGGCGCTAGTAGCGATCGTCTCCAGCTTGCTCGGTTTTATCTTCGTGGCAATTATTTTGGCAAAGTCGCAAAAATATTTTACCGATCGACAGGTTGAACTAGGCAATATTAATTCACATATCGAAGAGGTCTATTCGGGACTGGCGGTAGTGAAGGTTTATGACGGCAAAGCAACTGCAGACCGTAAATTCGATCGAATTAATCACAAAATCTATATCGCAAATCAGAAGAGTCAATTCTTGTCGGGCATGATGCACCCCTTCATGGCCTTTGTGGGCAACTTTGGCTATGTGGCGGTCTGCGTAGCAGGCGCAATGCTGACGATGCATGGCGCGATTAGCTTCGGCGTGATTGTAGCCTTTATCTCCTACGTGCGGCTCTTCTCTTCACCACTGTCGCGAATCGCGCAGGCAATTGGGAGCTTGCAACCAGCCGCGGCATCGAGCGAACGGGTATTTGAATTTATTGACGAGGAAGAAATGCCAAACGAGCGCGGCTTGAAGGTACACATCGATAAAGACCAGATTCGGGGCGATATTGAATTTGACCATGTTAAATTTGGTTACAATGACGACAAATTGATTATTAAAGATTTCTCGGCAAAAGTAAAAGCTGGTCAGAAAATCGCAATCGTGGGACCGACCGGCGCAGGTAAGACTACAATGGTGAACCTTTTAATGAAGTTCTACGAGATTAATTCGGGTGACATTCGGATTGACGGTATTTCAACAAAAGAAATGACACGCGAAGAAATTCATTCGTTGTTTACGATGGTATTGCAGGATACTTGGATGTTTAGCGGAACGGTGCGAGAAAATATTGCCTATAATCACGCAGGCGTAAGCGACGAAGAAATCATGAAAGTCTGCGACGAGGTGGGGCTGAGTCATTTTATCAAAACCTTGCCACAAGGTCTGAAGACGGACGTATCGGAGAGCGATTCGATTTCGGCCGGACAGAAACAGCTCATCACGATTGCGCGCGGAATGATAGAATATGCGCCGTTCCTGATTCTAGATGAAGCAACTTCGAATGTCGATACGCGCACGGAGGAATTAGTACAAAAAGCGATGGACAAATTGATGGAGGGGCGAACTTCCTTTATTATTGCGCACCGTCTGTCGACGATTAAGAACGCCGACCTGATTCTGGTTATGAATGAAGGCAATATCATTGAGTCGGGCAACCACAAACAACTGATGGCGCAGCGAGGTTTCTACGCCGAGCTATACAATTCACAATTTGCGCTATAATAAAAGCATGATACGGCGTGTCCTAATTGGGCTAGCAATCTTACTCCTGACTGGCGGTTTAACATTAGGGGCATTGATTTTGATTAATTCAGGGCAACAGCCCGAAACACAAGCTGCCGAAAATTATCATACAGCAATGGATGCTTTCCATGCGGCAACAAGTAAAGAGTCAGCAACAGCGATTTCGCAAATTAAGGAATTGGCGGAAAAAATCGAAAGTAGCGATGATTATGTAATCGTTGAGCGCGCGGCGAAAAATTATTTGCGCGATGTGCTGCTACCTTATTATGAGATTGCGGAGTTGCAAAGTCAGGGGATTTACCAAAGCGGGATTAATGCGGAGCTGCTAAGCACCCAGCGACCAGATTTTACGACGGCACTGAGTGAAGTAAATACGATGCGCGAGAAATTAGGACAACTACAAAATGCTGCCGATAACTTATTCTTGCGCGAAGCAGCAGAGGCATATCTTGGTGACGCAGAACTGAGCGACGAACTGCGCCAACTATTCGACGACGAGGTGCGCGGAGTTTACGACGATACGGCGCTGAAGCAAGATTATTTTAATTTCATTAATACCTACCAGCCGAAAACAGATTATTACACCAAGATCTTGGATTTTCTAGTCGCGAATCAAAAGAATTGGTATTTGGAGAATAATAAAATTATTTTTAAAACGACTGCACTAACGCGCCAATATAATACGCTCGTGAGCGAGAGAAATTTTTAAAAAATCCGACCCCGTAAGTGGGGTCGGTGGTGCTGACGGCTAGATATAGACCCAATCCGTAGCGAGATTGGACGATAGTTCGTCAAAACGCGATGAGTCTTCTAAGCCAAAGTAAGCATGCTGAACGCCGTCTTTGCTGACGAAGAAAAATTGATCGCCAATGGCAAAATGGTTGCGGCGCACGGGGCGGACGACAATCACGACGCCAGCGCGAGCGCGCAGAATGATATTGTCGTAGTGGCGCTCATCTTTGCCATTATAGCCGCCGCCAGCGATGACTGTAATCTTATCAAGGTCTATGACGCGAGTCATTACGGCGTCGGTACGTAAGCATCCGAGCAAATTTTGCTGACGCTTGGTCGTATAGAGGTCAAGCGTAATATACGAATAGTGCTTGGCGTGCGTCGAACGCGCAGCAAGGTAGAAAGACGAATAAAGACTATCCTCCATGACGGTAAAATCGTCATGCAAACGATGTGCCACAAAATCATGTGGGCCAATCTTACGCATGATGCCCGCGCTGATTTCCAGCGGCGCCTCGAAATGACCACCACCAGTGGGCGCATAAGTACGCCCAATGACACCAGAATGATAATCGCTATAATTGCCACGGATAGAAACAGCCTCGTTGAAATAAATCGGCATAAAAAGCCTCCTCCCTGTCTCGGCGAAAATAGATTCAGCACTAAAAAGTGCGCGAGTATAAGAAACTGCAAAATAAGCTCGCGGTCTCGCACTCGAGTATTTTCATACTATCATATTTATGCGTTTTTGTCAATAGCGCTCCTACCCTTGACAAGTTATTTATTGATGGTGAAAGAAATACCCATCATGCAGTCCATTAGACTCAGATCGTAGTGGGCGGTATATTCTTCGCCGTAGCGAATCTGCTCCTCATACCACTCATTCGTGCTAGCATTACGAACTTTTAGCGTAACCTTACTGCTGCCAAATTCAACAATCTTGACATAGGCGTTGCCTTCATTGGTCACGACGCCGCCGGCGCCAAGCATATCACCAACTTTGATGCCAGCATAGCGATATTCGCTATCGTCATGCGCTTGCTGAGACTCATTGGCGACTGACAGCTCACCACCCGTGCAACCAGTGGCATAACGCAGCGAATATTCGCTACCAATTAAGGAGCTATCGAAGCGCGAAAAGATGCGAATCATGGCGAGGACAGCTAACGCCAGTACAACGATCGTAGCGGCGACATGATACCAGCGTAATGAGACGTTACCGTCTGCGGCGACTCTTGTTTTAGTATTTTTTACATGTTTAGAGGTGGTATCTGTTGATTTATTTTTAACTGACTTGGTCATAAAGTTCCTTATTGAAAATTCTGTCTTTATTCTAACAATTTTTAGATTTTTTATGTTTATTTTGCTTGCGATGCGAAGCATAAGTGCTATACTAAATGTAGATGAAAATTTTGATGCTAGGATGGGAGCTCCCTCCACACAATAGTGGTGGTCTTGGGGTGGCATGTCTGAATCTATCCAAGTCTCTCGCGAAGCTTGGTGCGGACATCGACTTTGTCGTGCCATATGAAGCCGAGCATCATTTCAACTATATGAAAGTCCTATCGGCAACACCAGTCGATCCATTATTTCGCTACGGTGGTGGCGGCGCATACGATAGCGACATCGAAGAAAAACATTTTAGGTCGGCGAACTGCAAGGAATTAGTTTCGATTCGTGATATCCAGAAAAATTATATTCGTTTTATCGAGCAATACCTAATGCAATTTAAGCCTGACGTAGTGCATGCCCATGATTGGCTAACCTACGAAGCGGGAATTTTAGCGAAGAAAAATTTCGGGATTCCGCTGGTGGCACATGTACATGCAACAGAATTTGATCGCGGTGGCGCAAGCGGCGGCAATCCGTTGATTCGTCAAATCGAATATGAAGGTTTGCTGTGGGCAGATAGAATTATCGCTGTTAGCCAAGCCACAAAAAATACGATTATCGAGAAGTATGGCATTCCGGCAGACAAGATTGAGGTTGCTTACAATGGCTTTAATGCGCCAGATGACGATTATTGCTATGATGGCTCGAGCTACCAGTACATCGAAGGCTTGAAGAAGCAAGGCTACACCGTGGTATCCACAGTCGGACGCTTCACGTTGCAGAAAGGCCTAGGGCACATGATGCGAGCAGCGGCACGAGCAATCAGCATTCATCCAAAAATGATTTTTCTGTTCGCGGGCGACGGCGAGCAGCGTGAAGAATTAATGCGGACGTCTGCAGAACTTGGCATCTCAAATAATGTAATTTTTACAGGCTTTATTCGCGGCAAACAACTGCGCGATATTTATAGCATTTCCGATATCTTCGTGATGAGTTCTGTATCAGAGCCATTCGGGCTAACAGCACTAGAAGCAGCACATCATGGCAATGCCCTAATTATTACAAAGCAATCAGGTGTGGGCGAAGTTTTGCAATCGATCGTACGTTACGATTTCTGGGACGAAGATAAGCTCGCCGGAGCACTGGTGAATATCGCCGAAAGCCCAGCGCTCACGGAAGTATTAAAGGATGGGATTCGCAAAGAATACGCGCGCATCTCTTGGGATGATGTAGCTGAAAAATGTATTCAAGTGTATAATGAAGTAGAGAAAAATAAACGCAACAGATTCTAATTTTGGAGGAGAAGGAACTGTAATGAATTCAATCGTACTGTATTTGCATATGCATCAGCCACTACGCTTGAAGCATTACAGTATTTTTGCGGTTGGGCAGGACCATGATTATTGGACTGAAAAAGATTGGTATGCCGGCTCGAATAATGAGCGAATTTTTAAGAAAATTGTCGAGAAATCCTATCGGCCAATGCTGGCGAAGCTGAAGAAATGCACGACGCTCTATCCGGATTTTAGATTTTCCCTGTCGATTACGGGCACATTTATGGAACAGGCACAAAAATGGGCGCCGGATGTGTTAGCGGATTTACGCGAATTTGCACAAAGTGGGCACATGGAAATTGTGGCGGAGACTTATTATCACTCCTTAGCCTTCTTCTTTAATAAAGCCGAATTCGAGGCGCAAGTGCGAATGCATCAAGACAAGGTGCGAGAGCTGTTTGGCGTCGAGACGCAGATTTTTCGCAATACGGAATTTTCCTATAATGACGACCTGGCAAAATGGGCAAACGATTTTGGCTTTAAGGGAATTCTAGCGGAAGGTTGGGAAAAAGTTTTGGGCGATAATCCGCCGAACTTGGTATACCAACCAGAGGGTTGCGACCGAATTAAATTGCTGGTAAAAAACTATCACCTTTCGGACGACATCGCTTTCCGCTTCCCGGACAAAAATTGGAGCGAGTGGCCGCTAACGGCAGATAAATATCTGGGCTGGCTAAAGCGTTCAGCCGAGAATGGTCCGCTAATTAATCTCTTCATGGACTTTGAGACTTTTGGTGAAAATATTTGGGCAGATACGGGAATTTTTAGTTTCTTTGAGCAATTAATTAGCAAGTGGAACAGCGACGAGAATTGCAATTTCTTAACGCTATCGGAAGCCTGTGATAGTATGGCGCCAAAAGCGAAGATTTCGGTGCCATGGACGGTAACTTGGGCGGATACTGAGCGCGATCTTTCGGCTTGGTTGGGTAATTCGATGCAACATGAAGCAATGAAAAATCTGTATGACTTGCGCGACGACGTACTGGCAACGAATGATGTAAAAATTCTGGAGGACTGGCGACGCTTGCAGACTTCGGACCATATCTATTACATGTGTACGAAAATGTTCGACGATGGTGGCGTGCATGCTTATTTTTCACCTTATGATTCGCCATTTGATGCTTTCCTATATTTCATGAATAGCTTGCGCGATTTGCGCCTGCGGATTGACCAGAAATTAGGACGCGGCAACGGCCAGCTAGCAAAGCCACAAATAACTTTACATTAAAATCCCCCGTGAGCGGGGAGTTTTAATTGATTCTAGTGTCTTAGATGAGCTTAGCGAGGCATTCAGCAGTAAGTACTATATCCTCAACCGTTGAACCGCGCGACAAATCGGAAACAGGCTTACGAAAACCGAGCAAAATCGGGCCAGCAACATGCGCCTGTGCAAATTGCTCAAAAGATTTATAGAGGATATTGCCGGAATTTATATCAGGCGTAATCAAAACATTGGCACGACCAGCAACTGGCGAATTTGGGAATTTCTTTTGGCCGATGCGCTCGTTCACCGCGGCATCGAGTTGCATTTCGCCATCAATCACAATATCGGGACGGCGAGCGCGAATTAGTGAAATAGCATCAAGAATTTTATCAATGGAGGAGTCGGAACCGCCAGAGCCTTTGGTGGAAAAACTCAGCATAGCCACGCGTGGTTCTTCGTCGAGAATACGATTAGCCGCATCGTGAATTAATTCAATAATATCGGCAAGTTGCATTTCGGTCGGATTTTTACAAGTTGCGCCATCGCCCATAATGATTACTCGGTCGTCCGGAAAACGTGCGACAAATAAACTCGAAAAAGTGCGCTTTTCACCTGCGGCCAATTCTGGCCCCGCTAGACCGAGCGTATCGCGACAAGCGAGAATAACATCGCGACTAGAATAGTCGATGCCCGCAACCATAGCGTCCGCTTCGCCAGCATTGAGCAACTGGCAAGATTTATGAATGTCGAGTAAATCCAAAACTGGCTCACAAGTACCAGCGGCACGCAACTGAGCAGCGGCACGCTGAATGTAATTATTGTCAGCTTCGGGGAAAAGTATCTTACGCATAATTACATTCTACTATAATTGCGCATAGTCACCTAAATCCAAAATCAGCGCATTGGGATTATAGGCAGCGGAGATGCTTTCGCTCTGCGCGCTTAGCGTCGCAACATGACCTTGGTAGATTTCTTGCATAGCCTGTTGTTTTTCAAGCAGAGTCTGCTCGGCGCAGACATTAATACAAACAGCAGCACTATCAAGATAATTAATCAATTCGTCGCTGAGATTAATGAGTTGCGCCTTGAGAGTTTGCAGCGAAGCGGATTGGACTCGATTGAGACTAGTGCGCAGATTGCGATAATCGTCGCGCAAATAATATAGTTGCACAGCGTCGGCGGCGGAGGTGAGCGCGGTGCTGGCAGTATCATTAATCTTATTAATGACAACATGTAACTCGATTAATTCTGCAATAGTAGCAGCATCGGAAACTAAGATTGCATCGTAATCTTTGAGCTGAGTAGTCAGCGCTACGGCGTGACGCTGCGCATAGGCATTCTCTTCAAAATGCTGCAAATTGGCACGAAAATCAGCAGTTGCCTGTGTGTATTGCGCCGCATTGCCCTGCTGCAATGCAGTGCTGAGTTGACTAAGATTTAGTGCAATTTCGTTGGAAATTTGAATACTGTTTTGTTGATCGGATTGCGCCTTGGCGAGCAATAAAACATAGCATTCGGCAGCGAGGACAAACAGCGCAACAATGACGACAATCCAGCGACGAAAAATGCGCCGAGGTTTTTCCTGGTCAATCGCTACAATACGGTTAGCGCGACGCACGGCGCGACGATCCTGACGGCGACTCATCGTTTAATACTCCGAATAACATTGTTGAGCAAATTAGCATAAGCGCTGCGCCCTTCAGGATTGAGATGAATATGGTCAGCATACATTAAGGACCAATTATTATGCGCAAGTTCCCACCAATCGGCGAGATAGACATTCGGATGATTGTTAATATAGTTTTTGAGCGCCTGATTCTGTGTTTCGCGCGGCTGCTGCGGACCAGCATAACCCGTAACAAACACAAAATTATGACCAGCGCCTGCGCTATCAACAATACCCTGCAATAAATTGTCGGTAATAGTAAATTCGTTGGTAATGAGACTAATCACAATCGTATCCGGCAAGCGACCAGCGGCAGCATAATTAGCTAGCAAATTGCGCGCCGTCCAAATGCCGCGCGACTCAAGGGCATCAACATAGACGCCATCGATGGTAGCTTCGAGCGCCTGCTTAGCGCCAAGCGTAACAGAATCGCCAATCACCAATACCTGCGCAGAGTTGGCACTAGTGGCAGCGTGTGGCGCTTGTGCATTATCCGATGCGCCGCGATCGGCCGTAGTGTCGAGTTCCCTAAAGACGACCTGCTGAGTCTGGTCGAGTGTCGCTGCGATGCCAACATAGTCAAGCGCAGCAATAGTTCTGGTTGGTTCAGTAGCGCTGTCTTGCATTGTCTGCAATTGTGCCGTGATGCTGGAAACATTAGGTATGCGGAGTAGCGCAAAGATGCTCGGAACAAGCAGGGTGAGTATGCAGACGGCACGGGCGCAGCGACGCCAATGCGACGCTTTGACGGTTAATTTAGTACGACGGCTATGCAAATACTGCACGCAAAGATAAGCTAATGTAAAACTGATTATGAGATTGAGAATTGGTGGAAGCCAGGTGGCGGCTTGGGCGGGCAAAATATTTGGCAGTAGCAAATAGAGCGGCCAATGAAAAAGATATAAGCCATAAGAATAGCCGCCAAGTTTTTCGACAAGTTGCAACGGGATAGTGGAACGGCGACGAACATGAATATTCGGCTGCAACTTGATAATACAAAACAGCATAATTACCGTAAGTATGCCCGTAAAAGGCAAGCCAAAATAATAGGTCATATTGCTACCAAAAGTAAGCTTGAAGGCGAGAATCGTGATAATCGTGAGACTCAAAATTAGACCCGTTGCGGGAATGATTTTTTGCGTACGGGGCGTGCGCGGAATGAGATAATTAAAGACCGCCAATACACCGCCAAGACAAAAGCCAGCAAAATGCGAATCGAGTGCAAAATAGGCACGATTGGGGAGTTTAAACAGTCCGCCATATATCGCCATTAAGGCCGTCGACGCGATTGCGAGGATAAGCAAAGTAATGCCGAGAATTCTAGCGCCGCGACGATTCTGCTTAAAACTACCCATCACAAAAATCACCAGCAGCGGTGCAAGCAAATAAAATTGAAATTCGAGGGCAAGGAACCAAGTATGCTCAAACAAGTTCGGCGAAATGGTATTTTCGTAGGCGCCGCCAGTAATTAATTCTTTAATATTTGTAGTAAAAGTTAATGCGGCGAGTGTATTCCAACGCGTACCGGCAAGCACATCGGGATGCACGCAGAATGACAAAATTAAAGTTAGCGCAATACAAATCAGTAAAGTTGGCAACAAACGCGCAAGGCGCGTCAAGATAAATTTACCGTAAGACAGCCGGCGGTTTTTGGCAAAAGTTTGAATGAGTTTAGTAAAAATGAGAAAGCCAGAAATGGTAAAAAAGATTTCAACTGCAATAAAACCGCCCGGCAAGACATTGCGAAAAAGATGATAAATAATGATGAGGATAATCGCGAAAAATTTCAGCGCATTAATACCAATCAACCATTGCATAGTTTAATTATAGCGATTTTATGAAACGATATGAAACTTAAGCGGAGTTTAATAAGGTAATAGCGACTGATACCATAATTGCAATTCTTCGAGAATAAAAGAATCAGCGCCACGAGCGGCCAAGTCCTGCATAGCTTTAATATAGGCATTCTGTTGCGATTTGATTCGCTGAACGCGATATTTTTCCCAGCGTGTATGCTCGGCTGCGGTCAGCGCCCGTGCAAAATTACGCGCTTTATAATGCAGAAGCAAATCTGGCAAGCGCGGGTCATGAAAATCAGGATGAAAATCGGCTAGTTGATCGAGCTTAGCACCACGCACCGCAGCGCAACTTGCGCGATCGGCATTATCAAGAAAACCATCATATAGCGCCGATTCAGCGTCGATAGCGGGCGGAAATTCGGCCCGATTTTCGTAATCGCTCCGCATGCGTTCAATGAAATCGGGATGCGCGAGCAAAATCTGCAAATTACGCTCAATTTGCGCTTGGTCGAGCTGGATTTTTTGCCAAGCATTGCCCTGCGCTAAGACACCGAGCGGCGCGACGGCGGGACAATGGTTGTATTTTAATTCTTTGACGGTTGGAAAAAATTTCGGCTCAGTGGCGGCGAGTAATTCTTCGAGATTGTAGCGTAAATCATAAACAAGTACGTTGCCGTTCGGCGCAGGCGCAATGGGGTAAGCGACAGTAGTTTTATTAAATTCGGCGCTATAGCGACCAGAAGAATAAACAAAAGGCTGCGGGCGCTCAAGGTTGACTAAGCACTGTACGGCTTTTTTGTCGCGTAATTTGAATAAATAGTTAAATAATTTCGGCTGCTTGGTTTTAATAAGACGCGTTACATCAATCAAAGCATCAACGTCCGACAAAGCATCGTGCGCATGTGTATGCGTAATGCCATTTTGTTTAGTAATTAATTCCAACCGATTCGTAGCTTTACCATCAGCGCTTACTGGCCAATTGATGTTTTCGGGACGAAGCGCGCGAGTCATACGTACGACATCAAGCAAGTCCCATTTACTACGACCATCTTTCCATTGCCATTCATATGGGTCATAAAAACAGCGCCAAAAAATATGGCGCATAAATTCATCATCAAAACGCACAGAATTATAACCCATTGCGAGCGTGTGCGGCGTAAAAATCTCATCCATGACATATTTGCAAAATTCTGCTTCCGTAAAACCGTCGGCCTGCGTGGACTGCGGCGTGATTTTCGTGACCATAATCGCCTGCGGACTAGGCAAGGTATCGTCGGCAGTCTTTATTAGTAAATTGACCGGCTCACCGATAGGCTCGAGGTCGAGATTAGTACGCTGACCGGCAAATTGCATAATACGATCGGCACGCGGGTCTAGCCCCGTAGTCTCAAGGTCATAAAAGAAAATCGTCTGTTCCATATTTTCATCTTAGCACAGCTTTTTGGGCATGAGAAAAGGGCCGAAATAAAATCGACCCTTATTCTAGCTTCGCATTAATCATGCGTCGCGCTTGCCGCATTTCGCATTCGCGGCTTTCTTTGTCTGTCTTTCTTTCATGTCCTCGTTAATGCAATAAAGTGCAGCATTAACATAGAAGCCGAAAGAGCGGCGCTCATCAAAGATGGGGCGAACCCTTTCTTTAATGAATTTGTTTGCAAAAGTACGAGCTTGATGAATTTGACCAAGACGCACGATTGCGAATAACAGCGCGGCAACAGCAGCCATCAACACCATCACGATTGAAACCGCGGCGATGTCACCCCAAGCCACAGAATCATGCGCAGTTAGATGATTAATGCACCACTGCACAAGACCGAGGAAATGCTCTTCAACGAGCACCCAGGTGAATAATGCTGCGCCAATTGCAGACACAAGCGTATCGAACGTACTAGAGCGCAGGCTAATTACAGCCGTGTTGTTGTAGCCATGGTCAAAGTCGCGATAGGCTTTCGCCAGCAACCTTGCCTTAGTCTTGTAGTAGCGCGGCGCATTCGCCGGATAGTTCGCAGTACTACGCTTAGGAGTACGGCGCGGTACCAGCTTAACGCTCTTTCTACCGATGAAGTAGCTAACTACTACAATCACGATAAAGACAACGAGCAACACGAAGCTGAATTGTGCGCTAAACGCACGATAATAATTATTTGCCATTTGGCACCTCCTAGTTTCACGAGTTTATCCAACTTCGTGTGCAGTTTCCCGCATTTTCGCCGGCCAAATTTGGTAAGCGAGAATGCGAGAAACTACTATATCAGAGGTGAATGACGATCTTGCAAAGCTAATTTCTAGGTACTTAACCATATATCAAATGGTTATGCATCTATTATAGCACACTTGGCAAAAAAAGTCAAGAATGCTTATGCTTGGCGGGCTATCAGGCGTAACAAAAAAATCCCCTCCGTAGGCCACGAAGGGGATTTAATTGCTTATTTTTAGCCATAAAGCTCAGAATAGAGTTCTTCGAGCTCTTCCGGAATCTCAACTTCTTCTGGTTTTTCAATCAACATCACAACAAATTTGAGCGGACTGTTGGCCGGAATACTACCCTGGTCCTCAGAGCCATAGCCCAAAGTTGACGGAATAGTAATTTCGCGGACACCGCCAATGCGCATACCTTCCCAATAAAGCGTGCCATCCTCTTCGTTGCGGGCAATGCCTTCGAGCCAGCCTTGAATCATATCGGTTGAACCGCTTAATGGACTACTAAGACTAGTTGGGTCAGTGAGACTATCGAGCGACATATCGAAAACCGTTTCGTCAGCAAGCCAGCCAATATAGTAGGCGGCATAGTCAACATCGTCGAGCTCGGTAATTTCGCGGCCAGTCCCGACCTTGAGATCTTCGACTTTAAGTTCGGTTACGCCAGCGGAATTATAGGCTTTCACGCGGTCAGTATAATTGGAAAATTCGGCAAGATATTGAGTTGAGAGTTCATCAGCCTGCGCTTGCACCGCCGCCGTATATTCCGAATACAATTCCTCAAAACGGGTCTCTTTTTCGGAATCAGTCTGCGCAGTAGTCGTACTAGAACCGTAGCTGAGCACAATGCCGGCATACAGCGCAAAAGTTGAACCAAGCATAAGTAGCGCAATCAGGACAATCACAATTCGCTGACGTGGCGAAGTCTTTACTTCTTCATTCTTAATCATATTACCTCCAGTATCCACCCGTTATTTAATTGCTTCCACTTTTGTCATTATAGCGTTAATTTCGGCTTTTTCCAAAGTTTTCTCTGGATTAGCGAAATCGAGATGGAAACTAATATTTTTCGTATCAGCACCATCCGCGCGATAAATTGACGTGCAATTTAGCTTGTAGATATATTTTTTCGCAGTCAGCAGTGCGTGAATTTGCTGCGCAAGCTTAGCGTAACTAGCTGTAAGCGGGACAGTCAAGGTCACGTCACGCGAAACAGACGGATATTGGCTGAGGCGAAAATCTTTCTGTGCAGTTGCGGTCGCGTGCGCAAGAATAGCATTCAAATCAAGCTCAAAAGCGGCAAGACCGGCGCCCAACTTAAAGCCGCGCAGAACATTTGTTTTAATCTCGCCGAGATCGCCTATTTTTTGCTGCCCACAATAAATGCTCGCGGCACGCTTTGGCTCATAGTAACTATTCGTAGCATCGCTCTCCGCTGCGAAAGGTTGAATCGTAAAGTCCACGCCAAGATTGGTTAGCAAATGCTCAAGATATTTTTTAGCAAGATAATAATTCGACTGACTGACTTTATTGGCAAAGATGAAAGCAAGATTGTAATTATTCTCCGGCACACCATCAGCATCAAGCCCGCGCGTGCGTGGATAAACCTGATTCATTTCGAAGAGCGCAAATTTATCGTAACCAGCACGCAAATTGCTATATGTTTTATCAAGCAAACTTGGCACGATAGTCTGACGAATATATTGCAAATCTGGCGAAATCGAATTGACGATCTTATAAGCATTGGCAGGATTTTGACCAACTTTATGCATGAGCTCGCCATGTACGAAAGAATAGGTTAAAACTTCGTTCGCGCCGCAAGCGGCAAGTTGATTGCGAATTTGCGTTTTGAGCTCCAGCAGCGGATTCGGATTGGCAGTCGCATGCAATGGTAAAACTGGCGCGATATTATCGTAGCCAGACAAACGGCCAACTTCTTCAATAATATCTTCAGGAATATGAATGTCGGTGCGCCAAAATGGCACAGTCACAGTTAGCTGGTCTTCGGCATCGACAGCAACTTCAAATTCAACATTTTCGAGAATAGTTTTAACATCACTGCTAGCAAAATCGGTGCCGAGCAAATGATTAATTTGGGCAAGACTGAGTGAAACTTGAATTGGTGCCGGCTCAGTTGTCTGTGAGTCAAAGAGCGCAAGCGGTTGCAAGATATCCGTCGTCAAATCTGCGAACCGCAAAGCAACTGCTTTAGTTTGCCCCGCTGGTTGACCTTTAGTAAAGCGCGTAATCGCCTCGGAAAAAATGCCATGTGCCATTTGGGTTTTGCGCAAATTATATAAGCTAAATGTCGCCGATTCGAGAATAACTCGCTTAGTATTGGCGTCAATTGCCGTATTTGCGCCGCCCATAGCGCCAGCAAGCGCGACTGGCACATCATTGCTAGTAATCACAATATCGTCGGAATTAAGCTCAATCATACTGCCATCGAGCAGCTCGAGTTTTTCGCCAGCACGAGCAGCACGCACAATAATTTTTGGCGTCTTACTGCCACCAACTTGGACAAATTTATCATAATCAAAAGCATGCAGTGGCTGACCAAAAGCAAGCATGACAAGATTAGTCGCATCAACAATCGGGTCAATCGAACGCATGCCGGAGCGCGCCAAAATCGTGGTGTTATAGTCGAGATATTTTTTCGGTTCATGCGACAGAGCATCAAAAACGATGGCGGTATAACGCGGACAGAGCGTAGGGTCAGTTTCGATGCTTAATTGAATTTGGGAATCATTCTCAAATTTCTGTTCAGGGCTACAATACCAATCGTCGGACTCATATTTTTGTCCCAAAATGCCAGCGACTTCGCGACGGAAGCCAAGAATACCAAAAGTATCGGGTCGGTGCGTAAGCGATTTATTTTCGATATCGAGAATTTTGTCGCCGAGATTATTGAAAGTTTCAGAAAGCGTGCGGCCAGCCTTGCTAGTTGCAGGGTCAAGCTCAACAATGCCAGAATGGTCATCGCCAAAATCGAGCTCGTCTAAACCCGCAAGCATGCCATAGCTGTCATATTGTTTGAGCATTTTGCGCATGCCGATTTTGAAAGGCTCGTCTGTATTGAAAGTTTGTGGCACGATGGCGCCCGGTGCAATCCAAGCGGCAAACATATCAACATGCACATTGGGCGCACCGCACATGACCTGAATATAGCCATCATTGCCGCGAACGACATCGGTCGCAACGCCACCATCGTCGATTTTGCAAAGTGTCAGATGCGTATCCGGAATTTTTTCGCAATAAACAACTTTTACGACGTAGATTTTATCGTATTTATGCGTCTGGTCAATTACGCCTTCAACTTCAACTAAGCGCGCACCAATCAACTTTACGAGTTCGTCGTCGGAAATATGGTCGGTTGCGAGGCCACTTTTGAGCCAATTGAGCGAGATTAACATGTGAACTCCTTTAAGAAATCAAGTTTAGCGGATTCGAAATAACGCACGTCGGTCAGACCGTAGCGCAACATGACCAAGCGATCGATGCCGCCGCCCCACGCAAAGCCCTGATATTTTTGCGGGTCGATGCCAGCCATTTTAAGTACATTTGGATGAATCATGCCACAGCCCAGCATCTCGAGCCAGTCGCCGCCTTTGCCGCCAAGCGTCTGCGGTTTTTCAATCAAAAATTCGAGCGACGGTTCGGTAAATGGAAAATAGCCCGGTTGAGTTTTGATATGTAATTTTTGGCCGTAATATTTTTCAAAAAATTCGCGCAAAATGCCAAGCATGTTGCCGAGTGTACAAGTCTTTGAAACATAAACACCTTCGCATTGATAAAAAGTATGCTCGTGCGTGGTATCGACGTCTTCATTACGATAAACACGCCCCGGAACCGCTACAGCAATCGCATCACCAGCATCGAGCTTATATTTATAGGCCTTGAGTACACGATGTTGCATGGTACTAGTATGAGCAGGCGGAATAAAGCCCTCTTCGGTGCGGAAAGTGTCATAGCCGTCGCGCGCAGGATGCCCCTTCGCAAAATTCAGGCTGTCAAACATATGAAATTCATCATCAAGTTGGCGCGACTCCATAATGTCGAAGCCCATGCTTTGATAAATCGCAATGACGCGGTCAAATTCACGCATGAGTGGATGCTTACTACCAAAATCGGCAGTCAAAAATTCTGGCTGGGAGCCGTTAATGTCGCAAGGGGCCGTAATGTCGAGGGCTTCAACGGAATCATTTTCCGCGGCGGCTTCGGCATCGGCGATTTTTTGCAGAATCGCCTGTTTCTTGAGATTGAGCTTCTGGCCAAAATCAGCCCGTTGTGCGGCCGGCACGTCCTTGATTTTGGCATATTCGGCATTGAGCTGTTTGAGCTCCGCCTTCAACTCCGCTACTGTTGACATAATATATCTAATTTTAACATAGATGACAGATATAGCGGGGGCAAAAAGCATCCGCGACGGCGGATGCTGATGGTTTTATAAATTTTTTATTTTAAGAAGAAGATAATCCCCAGCGAAATTAATGCCAGAATAATTAGAATTGTCCAAAACCAAGCGGAGCCACGCGAAGGCTTAGTATCTTCAATGTAGGCAGAATCGTCTACCAAATCGACGCCACGACCACCATCATTTTTAGAGGTAGTAGCGGCGCGTTCGCGCAAATCAGCGGTAATGCGGTCTTGAAGTTTGCTGCGTTCTTCGTTTTTTTCGACTAAAATTCCCATGCTTAGAATTGTATCATCTTTTGTGCAATAGACATAATCTGTATATCTCTAAGAATTATGTTATTATGAAGACATATATTTCTTTAAAAGGAGGAGAAATGGCAACTAATAAGCCTAAGACGGCCAAAAAGTCTGCTAGTAAGAAAGCTTCCGTGAAGCCGAAAAATACTAGTGCCAAGGCCAAAACTACAGCAAAGTCTGTCGTAGCCGAAACTACCAAAAAAGAAAAAATCGCCGCAAAAGAGACGAAAGCGAATGCGGAAGAAAAAACTGTAATTGTGTCCGAAAAAGCACATCCAGTTAAGGAATTCTTTGCGCGCAAGGGCGATGCAAACGAAAACATTCTAACAATTTTCAAAGATACCAAAATCATTGGCGCGATTATTGCCGAAATTATCGGCACGATGCTCTTCACCTTAATCGTGTTGACACTTGGTTTATACAACCCACTTTACATGATTTTTGGTTACATCGGCATCACTGCTGCCGTGTTTAAATTGTCGGGCGCACATTTGAACCCAATTGTGACTGCCGGCATGATGGCGAGCCGCCGCATTTCGGCAATTCGGGGTGCACTCTACATGGTCGCACAGATTTTAGGGGCATGGTTTGCATTCTTAATCGTGAACGGCTTTTATAATGTCGGTATCGCATCGGGCAACATCGATTCAACTTCGACAATGTTACCAAGCCTAACTGCTGCAAGCGACGTTTCTGCCACAACCGAGGACTTTGGTGGTTTCTTCTGGGCATTCACGATGATTGAGTTCCTTGGCGCAATTATCATTGCATTCTTCTATGCCCGCGCACTCAATTACAAACGCGGCGTTTATACTTTCGCAGCGATTGTCGGCAGCGGCGTATTTCTCGCGATGCTTATTGCTGTAATCATTAACAGTACCTACCTAGGCGTTTCGGATAACACCTTCATCATGAACCCAGCAGTGGCGTTCATGTATGGCCTATTGCCAAGCAGCGCTGAAGGCTTTGACGCATTAATGAGCGCGCTTTGCCCAATGCTAGTTTGCTATGTGCTTTTCCCAATTATTGGCGGTATCGTTGGTTTTTATCTTTCCGACTTTATTTCCAAATTGAGCAATCAAGAATACGCCAACTAATAAAAGTTGCAACAAAAAATATCTCCCAATGCGGGAGATATTTTTTAATGACTGATTTTATTCAGTGACACCGAGCTCGATGCGCTTAAATTGCTTAACGGTAATATTTTCACCGGTCTTAGCAATTACATCTTTAATGTACTGACCAACGGTCTTGGTATCGTCAAAGATATAGCTTTGGTTCATCAAAACACGGTCAGCAAAAGTCTTAGAGACCTTAGAAGCAATGATTTGCTCTTTGCGATCGGCTGGCTCTTTACCAGTCAAAGACTTTTCAGCAGCTTCACGAGCTTCTTTGAGCTTGTCGGCTGGGATTTCGTCTTCGGTAACCCATTGTGGATTCATCGAAGCAACCTGCATCGCGATTTTATGCGCGAGGTCTTTGAATTCATCGGTTTTAGCGACGAAAGAAGTTTCACAGTTAATTTCAACGATGGCACCGAGACGACCGTCATGAACATAGGATTCAATCAAGCCTTCGCGAGTTTCGCGATCGCCGCGCTTTTCAGCCTTGGTGAGACCTTTTTTGCGCATCGCAGCGAGGGCTTTGTCGAAATCGCCCTTGGCTTCGACGAGTGCATTTTTAGCATCGGTCAAACCAACGCCCGACAACTCTTTAAGTTTCTTGATCAATTCAATGCTGATAGCTTTTGCTTCGTTCGCAACTTCTTTGGTAGTTTTTGCAGCTTGTTTGTCTGCCATATTTAAAACTCCTGTTTAGATTTAGTTTTTGGCAATTTTAGCTTTACCTGCTTTGATAGCTTCGGCAAAGTAATCCAAAATCAACTTAACGCCTTTGATAGCATCGTCGTTGGCTGGAATTGGATAATCAACTTCAGTTGGATCGACGTTGGTGTCGCAAATAGCAAAGACTGGGATATGCAAAGTCTGAGCTTCTTTAACGGCATTTTTGTCTTGAATCATATCAGTAACAATAACGGCAACTGGTTGCTCGGTCATGTTCTTGATGCCACCGTAGCGTTCATTCAAAACATCAATTTCCTCTTGGAAGCGTTGCACCTCGAGTTTGCTATAGCGCTTTTCGAGTTCGCCCGAAGCCATGCGGCGTTCGAGGTCCTTTAATTTGCGGATTTGCTTGTTTACGGTTTCGACATTAGTAAGCATACCGCCAACCCAACGTACGGTGACATATGGCATGTCAACCGATTCGGCAACTTCCTTGACGCTGTCTTTGAGTTGCTTTTTGGTACCAACAAACAAGATTTTCTTGCCTTTGCTGGCGAGCTCAGTGATTTTTGGCAGAGCGACGTCGAGACATTCGACGGTCTTCTCAAGGTTGATAATATGGGCGCCTTGGCGCTTGCTGTGAATGTATGGAGCCATCTTTGGGTGCCAGCGGCTAGTCTTGTGACCAAAATGCGCACCAGCAACAAGAAGCTCCTTGATATCTGCTTGTACAGGCATCTTCTACCTTCTCCTGCGTCTCGTATGAGACTGCTTCATTAAAATTAATACTGTATTATTTTAACATATCTTTATGATTTTAGCTAGCTTTTCCCCGCCCCTAACCGCAAGCGCGCGTGAAGTACTTGAAAATATCTTGATTTTGTGCTATAATAAGGGTATGGCGCTTTTATTTTTTGCGCTGCACTTTATTAGGAGGTGTTTCGATGATGAAAACGACAGTCAGAACAATTACTGCTCACGTACCCGCTGTGTGTGACTGCGATGATGGAGTCAGGAAGGTAAAAATCGCCACCGAACATGGTGACCTGATGATGAATCGCCTACGTCGCGAGCTGAGAATAGCCCGCGACACAGCAATGCGCCCGAACGACCAGCGTGTCACGATTGAACCAAACAATGAATTGCTGTTGCAGGTAGCCGATGCTTATGTGAAGAAGTCCAAAGCGATGAAGCGGATGGACAAAAAGCTTGACGAAATGCGGCAGGAAAATGTAGATTGGAAAGCCTTTGCAACCGATCTATACAACACGCTCGTTTTCGTAACGAGCTGCTCGCAAGATTTCTTTGATACGATTTCCGTAACGGAGGGGGCGGGCGACGAGTTGCTGGCAAAAATGCCGAGCGAATCGGACATTCTGCAGGAAGCACTTAGTGTCGCCAAGGAAATCATCGGCTTGATTGAAGATGATGACGAAGACGATGATGGATACGAGCAGCTGACGCTCGTATAGAGAACACCCCTTTCAACAAAAAGGCCGCGGATAATTCCACGGCCTTTTTTCTGGCGTTAGCGATTGGAATATGGATAGGAATAATTATTGGAATTGGAATTGGAATTGGAGCTAGTATCGTAATATTCACCAAGCGTAATATTAATTGTTTGCTCTTTGCCGTCGCGTAAAACGGTGAGTTGAATAGTGTCGCCAGATTTATATTCGCCAACAAGTGTCGAGATTGAACCAGCAGCGCCAATTTCAACGGTGCCAACCTTGGTAATAATATCACCCTCTTTAATACCAGCTTGGTCGGCGGGACCACCGGAAACAATTGCGGCCTGGCGACTATTGGTACTATAGATATAGGCACCATGTTTGACGGAAAGGTTATATTGCTTAGCTACGTCGGAAGTAATGTTGATGTAAGTCAGACCAAGATAAGCGCGGCTAGCTTTATTATTTTCAATAATGCTCTCTAACATGCCTTTAGTTGCCGAAATTGGAATGGCAAAACCGAGACCGTTGCCGCTTGAGGAGACGGCGGTATTAATACCAATCACATCACCGGCAGCATTAACGAGTGGACCGCCAGAGTTACCAGAGTTAATGGCGGCGTCGGTCTGAAGCATATCGCTAAGATATTCAACATTGCTACCGTCGGAGTCGCTGGCAGCAACGCTACGACCCGTACCGCTAATAATGCCCTGAGTGACAGAATTCTGATAAGCACCAAGCGCGTTACCAATTGCTAATACCGGTTGCCCGACCGCAATCGTCTTAGAGTCGCCAAGCGTAACCGTCGGCAAATCACTCACATTGTTAATCTTGAGGTAAGCAACGTCATTGAGTGGGTCAAGGCCAACAATATCGACGTCGTCATAAGTATCACCACTATCGGTAACGATTTGGATATCGGTTGCATCCTCGACGACATGTTTATTGGTTAAGACATAGCCATCAGAAGTGACAATCATGCCCGTACCGGCAGATTGACTGGACTGACCATAGCCCCAATAACTGGTCGAATAGGTGGACGAAACAATCGAAACGACAGCCGGCGTAACTTTGCTAGCAATATTCGCAATCGAAGTTTCTTCGAATTCGACACTATTGCCACTATAATAGCCGTCAGAATTGACAACTTGCTGAGTCTGGTTAGTATTCGTGCTATTAATATAGGCGAGCATGCCAAAGACTAGGCCAAGGCCGCCAAGTACGAGCGCGAACACAATGGCACAGATGAGACCGGCATTAGTTTTGTCGGATTTGGCTTTAGGCGAATGGTGGGACTCGGGATGATTCGCTTTTGGACTTTTGTAGTTTTTCCAGTCATGCGCTGGCGCAGTGCTTGATGCTGGCGCAGCTGACGTCGGCTCAGTCTGGTCGGGCGTCATATCCACAATCGGCAGTTCGCCGCCATTTGCATTAGTGTTTGTCGTATCCCCGCTCTCCATCATTCTCCTTTCTTTAATACCCTAAATGTTGAAGTTTGCCCCTGAAAAGAAAAATATCATCACAGCCATAAGCAAAACTGAAAAAATAACTGGAAGCTGAATATCTTCAGCTCGAATTAAGCCATCGTGACGGACGACGGACTTGTAACCCCGCGCCAGCACGAAGAACATAGTAGTTGCAGCAATTGGTAGCTGCGGGATCGAAATCGTTGTGCCAATACTCTGGACCGAATAAACAATTGCCCAGTGGTAGAAGATCCAATAAAGCTCGGCCAGCAAAATGCCGAAGATGAAGGTGATAAGAGTGTAATCATGCTCCTCACCCTGCATGAGAACATGACGAATGGCGCCGTAGCCAATGATAAAACAAGCAATAACGCCAACCAGCGGATTGAGATTAGCGGTGACTAGAACAGTCGCAAAAGTACCAAAGAAAACGGCGCAGAGCGACTGAATTTCGGTCATGATAGTTTCGCTGCGCGGCTTAATGATCACGAGCCAGACAATATAGATAAGCGTAAGGATAATATGCCAAGCGTTGAGCCCGTTGGTACCAGCAAGATAGACTAGCAGCGCGAGGCTAATACCAACTGTTAAATCAACCAGATTGGATTTAAGATTCAGCATCCAATAACGCGGGCGCACAGCAACAACACGCCATTTTGATAGCAGAACTAGGAGCACGCCAAAAATCCAATTGCCACTCACGACAGTAAGCGCGGTCGAGATTACCGCGAGGGCAATATTGAGCAATACATGAATAGCAGTGCTGAGCGCGTTGCGCCCTTTGCGCAGCATGATATAGTCGGCCATAGCTTTTCTTATTCTAGCACGCTCGGCGGATTCGCGCCACTTATGCTAATATAGAGAAATGGAGACAAAACCGACCTTTGCGCAAAAATATCCTGCGCTAAAAGATATTTTTAATTTTCTGACTTTTGTGGGCGCGGTGGCGCTGGGGACTTTTATTTTGAACAGCTTCGTGTTTCGCAGCTATAATGTGGTCGGTAGCAGCATGGAAAATACTTTTCAAGACGGCGACCGCGTAATTGTGAACCGGATCCCCGTGAGCTTGGCGCATTTGTCGGGCGAAGAATATGTGCCTGAACGCGGGCAGGTCATTGTGTTTGCGAATGGCGGCAATACCTCACTAACGAATTGCTCGCCGATGGAAGGCGTGAGCGACCAGTATATCATTAAGCGCGTGATTGCTTTTCCTGGTGAACGCGTCGTGGTGGCAGACGGCGTATTGACGGTTTATAACGACGAGCATCCGGAAGGATTTAATCCCGATTTAGACACGCGCAAGTCGGCGGACGATGGACCGAAAGAAACAATTTCAGGTAGCGTAAATATGATCGTGCCGGAGGGCGAATTGTTTGTGTCGGGTGACAACCGCGAGGGGCAAAATTCTTACGATTCGCGCAATGGACTGGGTACGATTCCCTATTGCCGCGTGGTGGGGCCAGTTTCAACGCGAATCTATCCATTCACAGCGATTCGCTTCTTCTAGAAGCTAATCGTCGGTCGATGGCTTGTCGAGCAATTGCGGCGTGATTTTGGCTTCGCCGGCAGTAATTTTGACAATATCTTTATCAATGAGCGAGAGAGTTTTATAGGCGGTATTGTAATGACCGACCGTCGTGCCGAGCGAGGTACCGAGCTTAGCCATGTAGGTATCGAAATTATTAAGGTGCGTGCCGAGCTTAGCAACACGCGCCTGAATCTCAGCAGTGTCTTTCTCGATTTCCAGGCTGCGCAGGCCCTGCAAAATGGTCTGCAAGTAAGCCATGAAACTCGTTGGGCTGGTGACGATAACTTTTTTATCGCGATAGGCATATTCGATTAGGTCGCGCTCGGATGCAGAAGTGCCGACTTTGTTGATAAGCAAATCGTAATAGAGACTCTCGGACGGAATGAACATAAAAGCAAATTCCATAGTGTTTTCGGCGGGGCGAATATATTTGGCGGTCTCGTCGATGCGCCCCTTAAGATCGTCACGCACCTTTTTGGCGTAATCCTCACGCTCTTTTTTGTCTTTGGCGGCAACCATGCGATTATAATTTTCGAGCGAAAACTTGGAATCGATGGGTAAAATTTTGCCCTTATCGAGATAAACGACGGCATCGACAATTTCGCCGTCTTTAAATTTGTATTGCAAATCATAAGAGCCGACCGGCAGAACATTGCCGAGTACCGTATCGAGATAAAATTCGCCAAAAACGCCGCGCTGTTTTGGGTTCTGCAGAACAGCTTGGAGAGTTTTAAGCTCATCGGCGACCGATTCGACATGCTTGTTGGTTTCGGTAATAGTGGCGAGGCGATCGGAAATTTCAGAGATAGCCTTTTTGCTATCACGCAACTGGCGGCCGGATTCGGTGAGCTGGCTAGCAATGGAAGCTTGGACGCGTTCATTGTTATGCTCAATGCGCCGCGTAACGGCTTCATTCATTTGGTCAATCTTGTCTTGCGTGCGCTTATTTTCGCGATCAATTTTATCATCGAGCGAGCGCGAAAGGTTAGCATTCAGACGCATCGTAATAATCACCATCACAAACATCGCAACAATCACGGCGATAACTAAAATAATTTCCAGAATATTCATAAGCATGATTATACAATATCTTGACTTTTTGCGCCGTTTGTGATATAATAAGAAGATAGGTCTTATTTAACAAAAAACAGCCCGCAAGTGGGGCTGTTTTTTCTTTTTTAGCGACCGGTTGAATTATTTATCGACGACTTCGCCTTCGACCGAGCCATCGTCTTTTTTATCATCAGACTTGGTGTCGTCGGACTTGGCGTCAGATTTGGCATCGTCGGCAGCTTGCTGATAAAGCTTAGCGCCGATTGGCATAACAGCGTCATTAAGCTTCTTGGCAGCTTCTTCGAGCTTATCTTTATCGTCGCCATCTTTTTCCAGCGATTCCTTAGCATCTTTGACGGCGGTCTTAATCGCCTCCTTATCTTCGTCGGAAATTTTGTCTTTGTATTCGTCTGGCATCTTTTCGGCGCGATAGATTGCATTTTCGAGCTGATTCTTGGCTTCGACCGCTTCTTTTTTCTTCTTATCTTCTTCAGCATGGGCTTCAGCATCACGCTGAGCTTTTTCGATATCAGCCTTGCTCATGTTGCCCGAGTTCTGAATAGTAATGCTCTGCTCTTTGCCGGTGCCTTTATCCTTGGCGGTCACATTCAAGATACCATTGGCATCGAGATTGAAAGTGACTTCGATTTGCGGAATACCGCGTGGCGCGGGTGCAATACCATCAAGCACAAAGCTACCAAGCGACTTGTTATCGCGGGCAAATTCGCGCTCACCTTGCAAAACATGAATTTCAACTTGTGGCTGGTTGTCGCTAGCCGTACTGAAGACTTCGGAGCGGCTGGTTGGGATAGTAGTGTTGCGCTCAATCAGAGGCGTACGCACACCGCCCATAGTTTCGATACCGAGTGTAAGCGGCGTAACATCGAGCAAGACGATATCTTTGAAATCGCCTTGCATCGAGCCAACTTGCACAGCGGCGCCGAGCGCAACAACCTCATCTGGGTTAACGCCCTGCATTGGATCTTTGCCAAAGATGTCCTTAACCTTGTTGACGACTGCTGGCATACGGGTCATACCACCAACCAAAACAATCTCATTAATATCATTCTTATCGACTTTGGCGTCCTTGAGAGCATTGAGAACTGGCTGCTCAAGGCGAGCAAGCAATGGCGAGACAAGCTCTTCCAGCTTAGCACGAGTGAGCGTGAGGTCGAGGTGCTTTGGACCATCGGCGTCAGCAGTAATGTACGGCAAGTTAATCTCAACTTCCGTTGCGGAACTGAGTTCCTTCTTGGCGCGCTCGGCTTCGTCCTTAATGCGCTGCATCGCGGCGGCATCTTTGCGCAAATCAATATGGTTATCTTTCTCGAATTCGGACAAAATATAGTCGACAATCTTGTTATCGAAATCTTCACCACCAAGGTGAGTGTCACCATTTGAGGCCATTACCTCGTAAACACCACTACCAATATCGAGAATAGATACATCGAAAGTACCACCACCAAGGTCAAAGACAACAATCTTGCCCTCTTTGTTGCTATCGATGCCATAAGCGAGTGCAGCAGCGGTTGGTTCAGGAATGATGCGCTTCACTTCGAGACCAGCAATTTTGCCCGCATCTTTGGTAGCTTGACGCTGCGAATCGTCGAAGTAGGCCGGAACGGTAATGATTGCTTCGGTAACCTTTTCGCCGAGATAGGCCTCAGCATCGGCTTTAATCTTGGACAGAATCATGGCAGAAATTTCTTCTGGCGTATATTCTTTGCCCCCCATCTTGACAGCGACAGCTTCACCTTTCTTAACAATTTTGTATGGCAGAATATCGAGGTCGTCCTGAACTTCCTTATCTTCGTAACGACGGCCAATCAGACGCTTGATACCATAGATAGTGTTCTCTGGATTCGTAACACGCTGGCGCTGCGCAACTTTACCGACAAGGCGGTCGCCTTTTTTCGTCAGCGCAACGACGGACGGCGTGGTGCGATCACCTTCACTGTTGGTGATAATTTCTGGTTTGCCAGCGACCATGTACGCAAAAGCAGAGTTTGTCGTACCGAGGTCGATGCCAATAATTTTACTCATATGAATCTATCCTCCTTGAATTATATCCAATTTTATGTTCTAGCACTCGCACCCCGTGAGTGCTAATCTAGCTTTGATTGTAGCGCTTTGGCACTCGACTGTCAAGTCTGCTAAAACGCTGTAGGCGGCTGACTAGTTGGGGCGGCTTGCGAAGTTTCGTTCGATGAGTTTATGCTACTGGTTGGCGTTACATTCTGCGATGGAGCGGTGGGGGTGGTAGGAGTTGCGGGAGCGGTAGGAGTGGCGACAGTTGTAGCGTTAGTGCAAATTGCCTGATTATGTTTTGCGCTGCGCGAAACAAGATTGAAGCAGAAAATAAATAGCCCGATGATGAAAGCGAACCACAGATAGATGTGTAGCTCGTTGTCGGTTGAAAGCAGAAAATCAAAGATGCCATGAATGAGTGTTGGTATGATTAGACTGAGCATAATATAGCCAGCGCTAAGATCCCCTTCGGACTTGGCGAGGCGAGCACGACCAAGAAAATAGCCCATGATGACCGCGAAGCAGAGATGCCCTGGAATGGAGGTAAACGCGCGCATAATACCCGTGCCGTAACCATACATGAGCACATAGAGAATATTCTCAACACAAGCAAAGCCGAGCGAAGAGTAGGCAGCATAAACAATGGCATCATAAGTTTCATCAAAATCGCGACTGCGATAACAGAGCCGCCAAATCACCAACCATTTCACGAATTCCTCGATTAGTGCGACGCCAATCACGTTTTCGACAAAAATATCGCTGTAGGTCGGAGTAATCGAATTTGGCCAAAAATAACTAAAAGCCACTTCGCCGATGATGGCAAGAATCGAACTAGCACAACCAAAGCCAAAAATTTTGCCGAGAAGTTTACTATTTTCAGGATGCGGGTCCTTACTTTTAACAAAATTCAGCAAAATAATAATCGGCACGATGGCAATGTAGAGTAAAGCGTCCATGCTTAAATTTTATAACAAAAGCCGCAAGAACTGTTAAGATAGATTTATGGTTAGTTCCGCAATGCTGCAGATTCTGGCGATGATTTGTATGTTAATCGACCATGTGGGCGCCTATTTTGTGGATAATTTTTGGCTGATGCGCGTGATTGGGCGGATTGCGATGCCGCTGTTCGTGTTTGGATTGACGGAGGGCTTTATCCATACAAAGTCGCGCAAAAACTATTTCCTCCGGATTCTGGGCGCCGCACTCGTGACGGAAGTTGTGTTGTATTTTTTACAACAGGTTACAGGCAGCAGCGGCTGGCACAATATCTTATTTAATTTCTTATTGGCATTCATTGCCCTGCTCTGCGCCGAAAAAGGTGGACTTTTGCGATATATGATTCCGCTATTGGCGCTTTTGGCAACATGTTGCAAATTGGATTATGGTTGGGCAGTGGTGGCGCTGGCAGTCTGTTTTTATGCGATTCTGAAGCATTGTCAAAAAGGGAGCATGCGCTATGTGATGTTGCTATTGATTAGTCTGCTGGCGGTTAATCTATTGCTTGCAGCGATCAATAACACGCCGCTCCAAATTTATGCGGTGTTGGCGACCATTCCGCTAGCTTTTTACCGTGGCAAGAAGGGACGGCGACTGCCAAAATATATTGGCTACGCTTTTTACCCCGCGCACCTGCTTCTAATTTTGATAATTCGACTATTGCTTGATTAGAATCGCTAAGCTAGCCGCCAGGCGAAAATCATAGCTGTCGCGATGGGCGGCAACAAATTCATTGACCGCCTTAGCACTACCCGGCAAGGCGGGATTGCGATAATCATGCACAACGATAATCCCGCCAGCAGAGAGACGTGGCGCAACTTTAGCGAAGCTAGCTTTAATCGATTCATAGAAATCGCCATCAAAGAGCGCGAACGAGATTTGCGAAGGCAAGTCGTCGTCGCTCAGTTCATTGAACCATGCTTTCACAATGACGGGATCGGGCAGGTCGAATTTTTTGAACTTATGCGCCACCGTAGCGGGCGAGACTTTGAGCTCGCCAGCCTGAAAACGCCAGCCAGCATTCGATTGGTCGGCGGCAGTTTTGGCGGGTAGTCCTTCAAAAGAATCGTAAAGATGGAGCCATTTATTCGGCGTAGCTCGCAGGGCGCGGGCTAGTTCAACGGAAGTGTCGCCAGCATAACAACCAAATTCAACAACATCGCCAGCAATGTCTTGCGTTTTTCGCAACTCCGACAGAATAATGTCAATTTCACGGGAAGGAATTTGCAAGTCTCTCATTAGTCTAGAAAACCAATTTCTTTCATGAGCTTGCCGAAGTTCTCATGGAATGTCTTAATATCGGCGGAATTATCGATATAGTAATCGGCAATCGCAATCGGGCCACCTTTTTCGAGATTCTCAATCTCGCTTCGATCCCGCTCGGCAACTTCTTGAGCCGTAAAGGGCCGCTCAGGACGAATAGCGAGACGTTTGCGGCGCAGAGCTTTCGGCACCACGATCGCCACAACGGTCATTTCATTGGGAAATTCCTGGCGGAGAATCTTATACTCTGTCCAACTATAAAGCCCGTCAAGCACAATACGCTTCTGGCCCGCCTCGATGAGTTTTTTCGTACTCTCAACAACGCGTTTAACAACAAAGTCTTTGCCTTCTTTTTCGCGCAAACCTTCGCGGAACTTTTTCTCATTTTCGGGCGTAATTTCTTCGCCCGCATCTTTGATCGCATTTAGAATTACGCCACCAAAATAGACCTTAGGAATGCCACGCTCGGTTAAATATTCAATCGCGGTAGATTTACCGCTACCACACATGCCAACAATGGCTACAATCTTGATATCTTTATTTTCCATTATTGTTATTATAGCAAAGCTAAATAGCGCCCAAGACGCGCGACCATAGTTCGTCGACGACAGATTTATTCATATTACCAACAGCAGCAAGACCAGAAATGCCCGACTGCATAAATTCACGCGCGAGGCCAACAATGGTGCTCTTGTCGATGCCGTCAATCATCTTTGGCGCTTCCGTCATGGGCTCGAGCGTACCGGAGGTAATCAGGTCACGCAGATAATAGGAGCTAATTTGGTCGGCGGTTTGCGCTAACATTTGATGACGACCAAGCGCATAGGTTTTGGCGGAATTAATTTCGGTTTCACTAATGTCGCCATTGATAACTTTGGCGAGCTCAACGGCAATAAGGTCAAAAAGTTCAGCGGCATTTTCGGAATTAACTTCGCCATCAAAGTCCCAGGTACTGCTCCATTTGTCGCTCTCAGTGTTAGAACCGATGCCGTAAACGATGCCGCGCTTGCGAGCGGCGCCAAAAATCTTGCTACTCATAGTGCCATTCAGAATATGATTGAGACAGCTCATCGCATAGCGCTCTTTGGGCTCAAGCATACGCGTAACGATAAAACTAAAGCCAAAGCAGACATTGGCAGCGTCTTTGCGGCGAATTAAAATTGGGTCGGTACCCGCAAAAGCGCTCATCGGAATCTCGAAACGCTCCCCTGGTTTTAGATCCCAAGTCTCGAGCATATTAATAATTTTGCGTTTGCGACCACGCAGGTTACCAGCGATAATAAATTGCATATTGGCGGCGGTATGCGTGCGACGATGATGCTCGCGAATATCTTTCAGCTCAATATCGTTGATGGTCTTGAGACGCTCACTGTAGGTTAAGACTTTTTCGCCAAGTTCTTGCTGGAGTTTTGGCCAAATCAGACGCGAGTAATCATTCTGATAACCGGTTAATTCAGAGCGAACATTGCCCTTCTCGCTGGCGAGCTCAACTTCATTAAAACGCGGACGCGCGACGGCAAGTTCCTGCAGCTTGAGAATACGCTCCCATTCAAAATCGGCACATTCAGCTTCGTAAGCGATAAAACAATCCGAGGTCCAAGCGTTATGATAGGCGCCGTTTTTAGTAAATTCGGATTCATAAGCTTGCTCGTCCTTAAATTCGGCATTCGTGCCAAAAGCCATGTGCTCCATCAGATGCGCAACTTCATAAATTTCGGGCTTCTTTACGAATTTATTGCCGGCACGAAAAATAATCTTAATATTCATGACGCCGGAGTTGGGCGTATCAATAAGCAGGCCCTGTGCGCCATTTTTGAGACTGATTGCTTCTACGGAATGTTTCATAACAGAAGAAAGGAACGCGACGAGTGACCGCGTTCCCTTTTAGCGAGGTCTAGCGACGACCCTTTTTCTTATTTTGACGAGCTTTTTTCTTACTCTTACGGGCAGCATTGCGCTTGGCATTCTTATCGACGTTTTTATTGCTAGAACGCGTAGCGCCAGCTGGTGTCTTTGGCGTATCTTTAGTAATACCATGCTCATCTTTGGAGAATTCTTTGTCGAGATTTTTCTCACCAGCCGAGATTTCGTTCACGCCTTTTTGGGTAGCGGATTCAGCCATCTTGGTTAATTCGGTATCATATTTATCATCGGAAACTTCGGCAACGTCTTGCTGCTTGATACTGAGCAAAATATGCATAACTTCTTCACGCAGAGCCCGCTGGAGACCATCAAAGAGCTTTTGCGATTCGGAGCGATATTCGACGAGTGGGTCGCGCTGACCAACAGAACGCCAATGAATACCTTCACGAAGATGCTGCATGTTTTCAAGATGTTGCATCCAGAGTGTATCAAGCACGTTGAGATAAACTTCGCGCTCAATCTTGCGCATGGTATCTTCGCCAAATTCAATCTCTTTATCGTGATACATTTCTTCGACGGCGGCAAGCGCGAGCTTGTAGCGGTCTTTCTCTTTGCGCATTAAACCAATTGAATCAATTAGGTCCTCGTCAAGGTCGAAGACGCGCTTAAAATTCTCTTTAAATTGTTTATTAATCCGCGAACTGAACTGTACTAACTCAGCAATTTCCTCTTTATAGAGGCGGACGATTTCGGGACGAATATTATTACCGTCGAGAATCTTGCGGCGCATAGTGTAGACTACTTTGCGGTGACGATTAATCACGTTATCGTACTGAACGACATTTTTGCGGGAATCGAAGTTGAAGCCTTCGATGCGTTTCTGGGCTTGCTCAAGCGTCTTGGAGACGGATTTATTGCGAATTGGCGTATCGTCATCGAGACCGAGCCGTTGCATCAGCATGCCAATGCGATCACCTTGGAAGATGCGCATCAGGTCATCTTCGCAGGATACGAAGAACTGGGTTGTACCTGGGTCGCCCTGACGGCCACCACGACCACGCAACTGATTATCGACGCGGCGGGAATCGTGCCGAGCGGTACCAATCACAACCAGGCCACCGAGCTCAGCGATGCCTTTGGCGAGCTTAATATCGGTACCACGACCAGCCATGTTGGTCGCGAGCGTAACAGCACCTTTTTCGCCAGCTTTAGCAATAATGGCAGCTTCGCGCTCATTGTTTTTGGCATTGAGCAATTCAAAGGGCACGCCCTCTTTTTCGAGATAAGCGGCAATGCGTTCGTTATTGGCAATCGAGTCAGAGCCAACCAGTACTGGTTGGCCGCGCTCATGATACTTCTTAATCTCGGCGGCAATCGCCTTGAGCTTAGCGGCTTCGGTGCGATAGATTAGATCATCCTTATCGACACGAATAATCGGTTTGTTTGGCGGAATCTGGATTACATCGAGCGCATAAATTTGTTGAAATTCTTCGGCTTCCGTAAAGGCAGTACCGGTCATACCGGAAAGCTTATTATAGAGACGGAAGAAGTTCTGGAAGGAAATCGTCGCAAGCGTCATCGATTCTTCGCGTACGAGCACACCCTCTTTGGCCTCAATTGCCTGATGAAGACCCTCGTTGTAGCGACGCCCCTGCATGAGACGGCCAGTATGCTCATCAACAATCAAAACCTCGCCGGAATTAGTAACGACATAATCTTTATCGCGACGGAAGAGCGTCTCGGCGCGCAATGCTTGCTCGAGATGATAAACGATGCGAGTATTTTCGGTAGTATAAAGTGTATCGACGCCCAGAATTTTCTGGACTTTTTCGACACCGGCATCAGTCAAGGCCACGGTACGACGTTTTTCGTCGACAATATAATCTTGATCGCCGAGCTGAGCGCAAACCTTGGCAAACTGATAATAGCTTTCAGGATTATCGCCAGCAGGCGCCGAAATAATCAGCGGCGTGCGGGCTTCATCAATCAGAATCGAGTCGACCTCATCAACGATAGCAAAATTAAGTTCGCGTTGACGCAAATATTGCGCATCTTTAATCATGTTGTCGCGCAGATAATCGAAGCCAAATTCGTTATTGGTACCATAGGTAACGTCGCAAAGATAAGCTTCTTTACGCGTGCATGGGCGCAAGTGACGCATGCGCGCATCGTCATGATCTTCATTAATATATTCTTTGTCATATTTGAAGCTAGCTTCATTAATAATGACACCGACAGAAAGACCGAGAAAATCATAGAGTTCGCCCATCCAGCCAGCATCGCGCTGAGCAAGATAATCGTTCACGGTAACAACATGAACACCACGACCAGTCAGAGCATTAAGATAAACTGGCAGAGTTGCGACCAAAGTTTTGCCTTCACCTGTCTTCATTTCGGCAACATTGCCTTCGTGCAGGACAATACCGCCAATCAACTGAACATCAAAGGGGCGCAATTTGAGAATACGGTCACTAGCTTCACGCACGAGCGCAAAGGCGTCTGGCAAAATCTGGTCGAGTGCCTTGTTAGCTTCGGCGATTTTAGCCTGTTTCTTCTCGACTTTTTCCGCTTGCTTGGTCTTAGCGTTTTTATCTTCCGCTTTCTTGCCTTTTTTGGCCTGTTTTTCGGCTTTAAGCCTGGCTAGCGCATTTTCGGCTTCGACTTTTTTCTGGGCTTTATTGAGGCGCGCGCGGAGTTTTTCGGTCTGGGCTTGAAGTTCGGACTTGGACATGTTGGCGTATTTTGGCGCCAATTTATTAATTTCATCAACCCGTTTTTGGAGCCGACGCAAGGTCTTTTTCTGCGCATCACCAAAAATGTGCTGCAAGAAAATTGTCATGCCGCTCTTATCGGCTAATTTATCGCTTGGTTTTTTCTCTTTTGGAGCTTTTTTAGTTTTTTTAGTTTGCTTGGCGGCTACTTTCGCCGCTTTGTCCACCCTCTGTTTCTGCTCGGACCTCTTCTCTTTCATTGTTTTAGTATATCACGCGGCTTATTTCTTCAAAAAGCGCTCGAGAAACCCTTTCTTATCGTAATTAGTTTTTTCAGTTTTAAAGCGACGAATTTGCCCCATCAATTTGGCTTCGAGGATATCGATGCCGGCAAAGGTATTGGAGCATTCTTCTTTGGCATTGAGAACTTTGCCGCCTGGAATGTCGAGCGTTGCGGAGATTTCATATTTATTGCCATGCGCACGGTCGACCTGAGTGACAACTACCTTGGCAACGAGGTCTTTGCGGTTTTGGCGAGGCAAATAGCGATCGAGCTTACCAATCCGCTTCTGGACATATTTCTGGAAGCTTTCCTCGACTTTGTAATTCGAGCCGCTAATGTCAATATTTTCAATCATGTTAGATAGTCTCCTTTCCATCCATGTATTTGCGCAAAACTTCAGGGATACGGATGGTCATATCCTCGTTTTGATAGTTTTCGATAATAGCAATCATAATACGCCCCAACGCGAAGGCAGTAGCGTCATTAGTATGCACCAGCTCGACTTCACCCGACTCACGCCGCACGCGCGTATTGAGGCGACGCGACTGGTAGTCGGTCATATAGTCGGCAGTATGCGTCTCACGGTATTTATTCTGACCTGGGAGCCAGACTTCCATATCAATACCGCGCGCATCAGGCTTACCAATATCGAAAGTACATTTGCGAATTACGCGATATGGAAGACGAAGTTGTTCAATTAGCCAGCGCTGGATTGCGACAAAGAGTTCATGCTCCTTGCGGCTGGTTTCTTTAGTCGAGAAGCTCTCCATTTCGAGCTTGTCGAATTGATGCATGCGGATAATACCCTCCATGTCTTTGCCATAAGTTCCTGCCTCTTGACGGAAGGAAGTGGCATAGCCTAGGTAGCGGGCCGGCAGCTCGGTTTCGGCAAAAATTTCATTGGCATGCATCGAGCCTAATACATGTTCGGCGGAACCTTGTAGCCAAAGCTCTTCGCCTGCAATTTTATAGCGATCTTCGCGCGGCTCAAGCCGATCCATAGCATCATACATTTCGGTGCGCAGCATTAGTGGTGGCAACACTAGTGTAAAAGGCTTAGTCGAGAGACCATCAAGCTGATATTTTTGGATAATTTCTTTAATTACGCCCTCATCAGAAAGGCTGTTCATGACGAAATTAACAATCGCCATCTGGAGCTTGACCATGTCGCCCTTAATATAGGCAAAGCGAGCACCCGTAACTTTAGCGGCACGCTCTTTATCAATCCAGCCACGCGCTTGACCAATTTCATAATGATTCTTAGGCGTAAAACTGAATTTGGTTGGCTCGCCAATCACCTCGGCGACTTCATTATCATCTTCAGAGAGACCGACTGGCACATCGGCTTCAGGAACATTCGGCACGGTTTTAAGTTTTGCGAGATAAACTGGCTCAATTTCGGCCAACTGCGATTCGAGCGCAGACAGCTCTTTTTTGAGCGCTTTGCCGCGATCAATCAAGGCTTGGTCCGGCTTTCCGTTTTTCATCTGGGCAGAAATCGTATTGCGTTCTTGGCGCAAAGTGTCAATTTTCTGCGATAGACTCTTGCGCTCGTCATCGAGTTGAAGAATTTCGGCGAGGTCAATCTCATAAGCCTTGTTATGAATAGCATCCTCGACCTGCTGGCGATTCGCACGGATATAATTAATATCTAACATGACTTCATTCTATCATCAAAGCATCATCGTGACTAGCGGAGTTTAAGATTAGCGCAGCATCTTGACTTTTTTGGCTGAGTGTGCTATAATAATAGAAGCTCGCTGTTTTTGAAGTGAGAGCAGTTCGGTCACGTCGATGTTATCGACTGGAGATACATAGGAGGTGTTTTAAATGGCCGAAAGTACTAAAAAGAGAAAGAAAAGCTACACAATGCTCCTCAACGAATTGGGAGAGGCATTGCTGCGCCGTGGCGCACTGGCGGACGAATTGTCCGAATATACCCAGATGCGCAAGGAGCAGAAAGCGGTTGCGCGCCATTGTAAGCGCGGCTCAAGAGAGCGTTATCTGGAATGGGCGCGCTATTATGAGATTCGCGCCAGCATTGTGGATATCCGCAACGACATCAAGCTGAACCGTGGCGACATTACACGCCTCGAGGATGAAATTTCAACTTGCCGCCCGCGCGCAAATGGCGCGAATGAGGGCGCAAACGCCGAGAGCCCCGAGGATTCTGACTCGGCCGCAATGTCGGCGGAATTCTGAGCGTCATAAAGCTCTGATTATTTATCTTTCTCGCTCTTTTCTCTAGACCCGGCCAGAAATGGTCGGGTTTTTCCTGTTTGTAGTACAATGAGCTTATGGATAAGAAGTTGCGAAATTATATTGAATATATTCAAAAAGAAGCGAAGCATCCGAGTGCAGAATTAATTGAATACCACAAGACAATGACACAGCAATTTCAACATGAACGACTGGTTCATCTGATTGTAACTATGTTTTTCGCGCTATTTTTACTGCTCTTCTTCGCGCTATTTCTTGGTCTGGCAATTTTCCTGACAGGCTCGGTGGCGGCGAACTGCCTAATTGGTGGCACAGGGATTATTACTTTAATTCTGCTAATTACGACATTATTCTATGTGCGCCACTATTACCAACTCGAAAATGGCACACAGGTGCTAGAAGATATCACGCGCAAGTTATATAAACGCGACTAGTTTTCGTAGAATTTCTGGCCGGCGAGGGTGTAATATTCAATTCTACCATCTCGACTGGCACCAATATAGCCATTCTCGATGTTGATTAGCATATAATTTTGCAAGGCACGTGTGCCATCGACCCGATACAAATCGTATTGTTTATCGGCGACTTTGCAGAGATAGAAATCGGCAATTTTCTTGATTATCCGACAAGCATCGGCGGAGATAATTACTTCACCCCGAGCAGAGACAAGACCAGAGGATATAATCTCATATTCTTCGAACTCTTTTTGATATAAAGACTTTCTTGTAGTGGCCGACTTGTTGAGCTCGTAGGTTAAATAATTGCCATCTAGATACACAATTCTCATTGCGCTGGCTAGCTCTTCGAATTTGTTTTCAGCGTTCAGCTTGAGCAAATATGCCCCATCGCCGCTAGTCATAACATAATTGCCATTTTGATCTGGACCAGAAATAGCGTTCGCCCCAAGCCCTTTTAGTGCCGTTTGGTCAAATAAGACCTCGCCGTCCTCGTCGTAATATATTCCCCCGTTAAGTAAATAGCCCGCATCTGTCTTATAGAAGCTCTTTGCGTTTTCTACTTTAATCGTCTTGTCGCCAGCAATAATTGTAAGCACGCCATTACTTAGATAGGCGTAATGATTATGGTCGTGGATGATACGGTTCTTTTCCGTGGATAGGATTGAGAATATAGCACCACCTTCGTCAATGCAATAATCCCCAGTCACCGAACAAACACGGTCAATGAGACCACTGTCCAAATCTTCGGCAGCGATCAAATGGTCATATTTATCATAATCCCAGTTGTCATACACCTTATCGCCCCAGACGATGACATAGTTAGAAGCAAAATTACCGCTTCTTGAGCGATTATCAATATCGGCAGGTTCATTGCTATAGTAATAAAAAATAATGATTTCTCCGTCGCCAGACATTTCCATCCCGCCTAGACTTTTATAGCCATCTTTTATATCAAGCGAAGCACGAATGACCCCCGTATCGACCGAAACGAGATAAACTTTTGTTTCAATCGCGAGCACAACAAAACTATACTTGCTATATTTCGCTTCATTTAAATTGCTAACAAGATTGCCCAGTCGATTGCCGACATTATCAAAAATGACCGTATCGCCAGCGCTATAGGCGACGGTTAGGCCATACATATCTTCGGCGTCATCGACATACATCAGTCGCTCACCTTTGGCGTTAATCAGTTGCTTGTCGCCATCTTTCTCAATAAGATAGTTGGCGCCAACACGTTCGATGTTTTGATATTCATCAAAAGGCACGGACAGCTTGCCAGTGTTGGCAAGAATTGCGGGCTCAGCTTTACTGTTCGTAACTAATGCATAGCCACCACGAAAATCCGTGACGGTCGCATAAGTAAAGTCCGTCAAACGCTGACCATCACCATTAAAAGCGGCATAGAGCCGATCCCCACCGTCGCGCGCGAGAAAGAAAGCAGTTACACTATCCTCGGCCGTCGCACCGCCAGGATCGTGGCCAAACAGCGCGACGACACCCCAAATACCTAGTCCGAGCAGCAAAACGACGCCCGCGATTAAGCCAATCAGGATCGGCAAACGACGGCTGCTTTTAAGCTGCTTAGGCTGAAAGAATTCAATAGTATTAACGTCAACTAATATGGTAGGGTCAACTTGAATTGTGGCAGTTTTGGCGGCAGCAATTTCAGACAAGGGTCGATAGTTCGGGTCAGCGTCGGCCAAGATAGTGTTATCTGGTGCAGGCTCGGCATTAGCGGCAACGACGGCGTCAGCCTCGGCAGTCATCCGCTTCTTGATTGCGTTCGTTTGGTCAATTGCCTCTTTAGCCACATTAGACATTGCGTCGTCGGGTTTCATGCTTATCCTTATTTAACTACTTATATTTTAGCAAAAGTACAGCGTTTTAGTAGGACGAGAAGTTCGCTTTACTTTTGTGGCTTAATCTGATATAATTGCCAGTAATTATGAAAACATCAATCCAACCTAAAGACTACCGCTTTGTGGTTTTCGCCGATGAGCAGGCTAAATTTTCATTTTTGACCCGCTCTACTGCAAAGTCGGACGATACGATTAAGTGGACGGATGGCAAGGAATATCCACTCGTTAAGATGCAAATCTCCAGCGCTTCTCATCCATTCTTCACTGGCGAAGAAAAAATTATCGATACTGAAGGTCGCGTGGACCGCTTCAAGGCGCGGGCAAAGAAAGCAGCTGCGCTGAAGAACCAGCTCGGCAACAAAGCCGCGAAGGCGCAAAAAGAAGCTGCCAAAAAAGCTGAAAAAAACGAGAAATAGGATAAAGCGACATGGCAAGAAAGACAAAGAAAGCGGTCGCGAAAGCAAAATTGAACCGCAACAATAATCACAAGCACAGCGAAAAACGCAAGCACTTAAGCTTGAAAGACGGTCGTTAATAAAAATCTCCCTGCGGGGAGATTTTTTGTAGTTTTTCTGGGGGGGCTTTGTAGTTCGAAGACTTTTGCGGCTCTTAGATTTGGCGATGGAGCTGGTCGAGCTGCAAGAGATTATCTTCCTTGCTCTGCTCGATAATAGCGCGGACATTGGCATTAGTAGGCGAGATACCGGTGCGCTTGAGCTGGCGACCAATTTCGCGACCAATGCCGGATTCTTCCTCGGAAAAGACGCAACCGCAATATTTTTGCATGTAGAGGCCGACGCGACGAGCCTCATCTTGTCCCTCGCGCCAACCTGCGCGAAAGTCGCGATAGACAAATTCGAGGCCGTATTCGGCGGCAAGTTCGGACATGTAGTGTGCGATAAAATCGTGGCGTTGGTAAATGCTGTAGAGTAGCGTGGTGGAGATGGCGTCGTAGCCATGCGCTTTGGCGTAATCGAAAGTATGACGCAGGCGGAGTGGGTAACAATATGTTTCGCAACGCGTTGTTAATTTATTTGCGACATTACGGCAAAATTCGTCGAGACCATAGACATCATCAAGCTCAAGCTGGATGTTGATGAGCTGGGCATATTCCTTGAGACAATCGCGGCGCGCTTTATATTCGGCATAGGGGTGGATGTTGGGATTATACCAGTAGAGCGTCGGCTCAATTCCCTCGGCGCGGAGAGTTTTAATACAATAGACGCTACAGGGCGCGCAACAAGTATGAAGCAATAATTTCATTGAGGCGATTATAGCATACTTGAGCTTAACATATCTGTTTTAATGCATTTTGTGATATAATTAAAGAGTCCAAATCTTTAATTAATTTATACAACAGAACACAGGGACTATTTCTTGTGTCTACGGTACTCCGGATTTATCGGACACCGCAGCACACGGAGTATCTCTGTTGTAAAAGATTTGGACATCCGCTGCGATGTCCGATTTTTGTTGTTAACATCAAAGCGATGTCCAATTTCGTTCTCTGTTGTAAGAAAGCACAGCAGAGATGTCAACTAGGTCCAAAACCGAGCAAAAACCTAAGCAGATTAAGTCCAAATCTCGCGTTCGCAATCGTGGCGAAGTTTTTACTAACGCACGCGAAGTTAACAATATTCTTGCCCTAACCCAAGCGACCTCAAACCGTTACTGGCGTTTTCTGGAGCCGGCTTGTGGTAATGGTAATTTTCTCGAAGCGATTTTACGTCAACGCCTCGATCATCTAAAACAAGACCGCATTGAATGGCATCCTAAAAATCGCGAATTCTCTGTTCTTAAAGTTCTATCTACTATTTATGGCGTCGATATCGCCGCCGACAACATCGCCGAGTGCAAGAAACGTATGCGCGGCGTAATTTTTGATTATTTACCAAAGAAAACATCGCAAGAATTTCTTCTCGCCATGAAAAAAATCATGGACAGCAACTTGATTGTCGGCGACATGTTAAACGGTACCGACAAAATCTTTTTCACCGAATATTCAACTCCCGCCAAGGGCTTTTTTAAGCGACGCGTCTATGCGCTCACGGACATGGAACTTGGCATCGAATCAATTATTAAAGAATATCCAACGGTATCTTACAAGGAGCTCGCTTATGGAGAATAAAAATCAACAATCGACTAGCTTATTTACGCGTTTGCTTGAGGGCGGACATGTGCCGGATATTTTAGACTGTATTGCTAACCTGTCCAGCGACGAGGTTTTCACTCCACCAGATTTAGTCGACAAAATTCTCGATCTTTTTCCAGAAGAAATTTGGCACGATTCTTCCCTGCGCTGGCTCGATCCAGCTTGCAAAACTGGCATTTTCTTGCGCCAAATTGCCAAACGTCTCATGGTTGGTTTGCGCAATGAATTTCCAAACGAAAACGTTCGTCGTGAACACATTTTTCATAATATGCTTTTTGGCATTGCCATTACAGATTTAACTGCTTTGATGAGCCGGCGCAGTCTTTATACTTCCAAAAATGCGAATAGCAAGAAATCTGTCGCTAACTTCGGTACGTCTGATGGCAATATTTCTTATGACAATCGGCCACACACTTATAAAAACGGCGCTTGTATTTATTGTGGCAACAAAGAAGGTAGCGAGCTCGACCGCTCCGCCGACCGCGAACGCCACGCCTACAATTTTATCCACTTAAAACCAGAGGAGGTAGAAACTATGAAATTCGATGTCATCGTCGGCAATCCGCCGTATCAACTCAGTACGGAAGGACATGGTGCCCAAGCTGCACCGATTTATCATTATTTCGTAAGACAGGCCAAGAAGCTTAATCCAAGATACATGGCTTTCATCATCCCGTCACGTTGGTTTTCGGGGGGCATGGGCCTAAATCAATTTCGCGACGAAATGCTAAACGATCGAAGAATTAAAAGGCTCGTAGATTATCCCGACTCGAACGATTGTTTTCCTGGCGTATCTATCGAAGGTGGGGTTTCTTATTTTATCTGGGATAAAGATTATGATGGAGATTGTGAAATACAAACTATCATCGGCGACGACACGCAAGATGTCGCTAAGCGCCCATTAAATCAATACGATATTTTCATTCGCCAAAATCAAGCAATTCACATTCTAGAGAAAGTCCAATCAAAGCATGAAACGACTCTAGAAAATAGAATTTCAGGCATCAACCCCTTCAATTTTCCAACAAATTTCAAAGATTTCGACCAAATCAACAACCCCGACAAAATTAAGATTTACGCAAATAAGGCTACTGGTTTTATTCAGCGCTCAAGAGCGCAAACTCATAAAGAATGGATTGATAAATATAAAGTCTTAATAAGCGAAGCATATGGTGGAGCAGGTAGCAGACCATGGCAGGTCTTAGGAAAACCAATTATCGCTGAGCCCAGCAGTGTTTGCACTTTTACATATATCGTAACTGGTATTTTTGATAATATCGATTATGCCCAAAACTATGCAAAATATATCAAAACTAAATTTTTCCGTTTTTTGGTTTCCCTTCGTAAAAATACCCAACATTCGTCATCTAAAGTTTTTGCATTCGTCCCTGATTTACCCTTAAGCCAAGAATGGACAGACGAAAAACTCTATAAGCGATATGAGCTGTCCGCTAAAGAAATCGATTTCATCGAAGAAAATATAAAGGAAATGTAACATGAGTACTATTCTAAATTTAAACTCTAAAGACGCAGAGCTAATAGCAGACATCATAGTTTCATTTTCCATATTAGACGACATGCTATGCGAATATATTTTAGAATACAACAAGCTATCCGACGGAAAGTTTTTCTCCGAAGAAACTAAAAAAATAAAGACAAACCGAGCAAGTCTAGGCATAAAAGACAAAATAAATTGCTTTGTTCAAATCTTTCCAAATCATCAAGATCAAAATGGTCACAAAATTGACGAATTAGAAAGCAAGCTATGCAATATCAATAATTATCGCGTACAGATTGCCCATAATCGACGTTTTTCTCTAAAAAATGGCATATTTTCCGAGGATAAAAAATACAATAAAAAGCAGCTGCCACTATATAAAATTCATCAACTATACAAGCAAAACTTCGATGCTCTTTCCCCAATATTCGAAATCTTTTATTCTAATTGGAAATATCGAGAATACTTTTTATACAATCTAAAAGATAGGAGCTTTTATGTCTAAAGAACTCCACTACCAGCCCCGTCCACAAATCTATGTCTATTCCGTTCCAAACCAACCTGGACTAAAAGTCGGTTATACTCAGCGCGTTACTAAATCCGGCAAAGATTTCGACGCCGTCAAGGCTCGTGTCGAAGAAGGCCTCGTTAAAACTCCAAACCCTCAATACAAAATCGAGCACTACGAGCTCGCTATCACCAATTCCGGCGAATCTTTCGACGACCATACCGTCCATAAATGGCTAAAAAATCTCGGCATCAACCAAATCGCGGGCGAATGGTACGATACGGATGTTGAACATGTTAAAGCTATTATTAGCGGCATTAAAGCTGGCCATCCCGAATCTGGTTCCAGTAAAAATACTTTCAAAATGCGCCCAGAACAAGAAAAGTTCGTAAACGACACTGCCGCATATTTTCAAAAATATCAAAATGAAACCGACCCGCCTCGTTTCTTATGGAATGCGAAAATGCGCTTCGGCAAAACTTTCGCTTCTTACGAACTTGCGAAAAAAATGGGCTGGAACCGTATTCTCGTTCTGACTTATAAACCGGGTGTCGAAGCAGAATGGAAAAAAGATTTATATGGTCACCAAGATTTCGACGGCTGGCAATTTATCGAAGGCCTCAGTACTTGGGATGAAACCGAGATCGACGACAGTCGCCCAGTCGTTTGGTTCGCGAGCTATCAGGACGTGCTCGGCAAAGATTTAAACGGCGACGTTAAAGCTCGGCATAAAAAGATGCACGGAACTTTATGGGATTGTATTTATGTTGACGAATATCATTTCGGTGCTTGGCGCGACTCCGCCAAAGAACTTACCCAAGAAGACGACAAGAACGACAACCCCCCAAGCAACTACGACGAAACCGAAGAAATTGAAAAAACCTTACCGATTAAGACTCGTGGTTTTCTTTACCTTTCTGGTACGCCTTTTCGAGCTTTAACCGAAGGTGAATTTTCCGAAGACCAAATTGCAAACTGGACTTATGCCGACGAACAACGCGCAAAGGCTAATTGGAAATTCGAGAATAATCCTTATATAGAACTTCCGCAAATCGTTATGCTCACCTACCAAATGCCCGAAAGTCTGCGTGAGGTTGCCATGCAAGGCGAATTTAACGAATTCAATCTCAACAAATTTTTCTCCACCGAGAAAAAAGACGGCAAATGGAAATTTAAATTAGAAAAAGAGGTCCAGAAGTTTTTAAACATTCTTCACGGCGTAAATCTCGAAGTTGATATTGAAAATCGCTTCGATCACAAAGCCCCCGCCCTTCCCTACGAAGACGCTCGCCTCTTATCATCGCTTCGCCACACTTTTTGGTTTTTACCCAGCGTCGGCGCCTGTAAAGCCATGGAAGACTTATTAAATCACGATCCATTTTTCAGCAATTATCAAATCATTCGTGCTGCCGGCGGCGATACCCCTGGCGGCAAATTCGCTAAAGAACCCGTGAAGGATAAAATTAAAGACGGTCTATCGACCGCTACTATTACTCTCTCCTGCGGAAAATTAACTACCGGAGTTACTGTTCCGGCATGGAGTGGAGTTTTATTCTTACGCAATACCGATAAACCCGAGACTTATTTTCAGACCGCTTTTCGCGCCCAAAGCCCTTGGACGCTGAAAGACGTCGACGACCCGCTCAAGAAAAACATATTAAAAACAGTTTGTTATGTCTTAGATTTTGCGCCATCGCGTGCTTTGAAGCTGGTCGCAGACTACAGCAATAAGCTCGGTTCGGTCGGCAACCGTCGTCGTCCGGAAGAGCGACTAGAAGAATTTATCCACTTCTTGCCAATTCTCTGCTACGACGGCCACCAAATGCAAAAGCTAAACGCCAACGAAATTCTTGATATTTCTACTTATGGCACCGCTTCAACCATGCTCGCTCGCCGTTGGCAATCAGCAAAGCTAGTCGACACGACAACCATCGTGTTAGAAAAAGTTTTAAATAATCCCGAGCTCATGGCGGCGCTCGAAAAAATCGAGGATTTCCGTAATTTACGGGACGATTTAACTAAAACTATTTCTCGCGAGAAGGCCTTACAAGAAAAGAAACGTAAAATCGCCGACGAAGGCCGTGAAGCCACACCAAAAGAAAGGAAAGAAATTTCCGACGAAGAAAAAGAGCAAAAATCCTTCAAGACCAAACTGCGCGAGAAACTGCTAAAATTCATTACGCGCATTCCGGTTTTTATGTATCTTACCGACTATCGCGAGCAAGCACTAATCGACGTAATTCGCAATATTGAACCTGAACTGTTTAGCAAGGTTACTGGGCTAACGATTCATGAGTTTGATTTATTGTGTGAAGTTGGTGCTTTTAATCAAACTGAACTTAATGCCGCCATTGCACAATTCCGTCGTTTCGAAGATGCGTCACTTGAGTATATTGGCGGTCGTGCAGCCAACGAAAACCAGAAGATAGGTCTCTTTGACACTGTCGTTTCTCGCAAGGAAGCTGACGAGATTATTGAGCGTGAATTAGGTTAATAACGTAATTTCGCGCTCGATTCATACGGAGAAAAAATTGCGTTTTATTGGCGGGAGTGCTGGCGGGCGCAGTGACGACGGCGCTGTCGGCGAATGATAATATTGTGGCAGGGTTGAGGTATGAGTGAGATGATGGACTTTTGGCGAGAAAGATCATAAGATCCGATCATGAAATATCTAATTACACTTGAAGAAATTAATGTAAAAAATTTTGAGCTTGAGGTGAACAGCCTTGAAGAGGCATATGAGATAGCGGAGAGAAAATATAAATCTGGCGATTTCGTACTGGAACCCGGTGAATGTCAATTTAGACAAATGAGAGTCATTGACGCCACAGACGGAAACGGCGAATGGCGTGAGTTTTAGTTGGGGCCAAATAAAGAAACTAGAAAATACACCTGGCGGTGTGTCATTCAGAGATTATTTTCAGCATTAGATTCCTAGATTACTATGCATGATGAGTCAGGCAAAACATAAACAATGCGCCGTCGTTTCACTGCGTGAAACTGGGCATTGGGCGCACCCAGCGTGCTTTCTCGACACTCCCAACCCGTCAGAAAAGCAAAAAAATAAGTCCCCCTGGGACTTGTTTTCTTGCTTTTTGGTGAGTCAGGTGGGACTCGAACCCACGACACTCTGCTTAAGAGGCAGATGCTCTAACCAGCTGAGCTACTGACCCATGTTTTTCAGATGAAATCTTGTAGTATTATACCAAAGTTTTTGCTTTTTCGCAAGAGACTAGGCTAAAATAGAATTGATGAGCTATGTGTTTTGGATTTTATTTGCGATTGTGCTAATTTTCGCATTGACGGCACTCACGGGCGCACCCTATGTGCCATCCAAAACTACAGAGCTAAAACGCGCTTTTCAACATTTATACAAACTAGGGCCAGACGATTTGTTAGTCGACCTTGGCTCGGGCGACGGCGTCGTTTTGAAGGCTGCACGCGAATGTGGCGCCCGGGCATTTGGCGTAGAAATTAACCCACTACTCGTCTTACTAACAAAATTACGTTTCTGGCACGACAAAAATATTCAGATACGTTCGGGAAATTTATTTAGAATCAACTTTCCCGCCGAAACGACAGTAGTTTATGTGTTTGGTGATGACCGCGACATTGACAGAATGACGACAGCAATCACAAAACAGGCAGCAAAATTGGGGCGAGATTTATATGTGATTTCGCATGCTTTTCCGATTAAAAATCTAAAACCAATCAAAACTTACCGCGCATATTTTTTGTATAAGATTAAAGCTTGATGAGATAGACGCTGGTCCAGATTTCGAGTTGGTCACCACCATGATAAGTCTGACCATCGGCAGTATTAAACCAAGTGCCGGCGGGAATGATTTGCGTGCTACCCTCCTTGACGAGCTTAGCTTTGCCGTCGAGATTATAGTACCAGTAACGCGTGCCGCCTAGCTCCTCAACGCCAAATGGTTTGAGGGTTTGCGGTTTTTGCATGTCGGAACTCAGTAGAGCATTGTTGATAATATCTTCAAGCTCGCTGGCGGAATAGTAATCGCTAAAGACGGCTGCTTCTTGAACACGGAAGCCCTGGAAGATATAGCGCGGAACGCTCGGCAACTGCGATGGCTGATAAAGAGCGCTTGGCGTTTGCAAAACGACTTGTCGGCTATCTGGCCAACGCAAATCCTCAGTGAAGCCATAAAGGTTCGAAATAGTTGAGTCGTCGTCCGCAGTAGCGGAAGTGAGCAGATTATTCGTAAGCACATTGAAATAATAAGTTGAAATAACGTTATAATAACGGGCCGACTTCTCGACAATCTCATTTTTAGTCACTTCGACTGATACGAGCTTGCCGCCCTGTTCCTTGAGTACTTTGGTACCAACATAGAATTCTTCCGAGTCGTCGACCGAAACAAAACGTCCAAGATCCGAGCTAAAGATACTATGCGCAAACACGGTATTAAGAACGGTGCCGTCACTAAATTCAATTAAACGATATGTGTCCGTCGTGTGCTCGCGTTCAATCCAAATCGGATAAGCCGGCACGAATTCGCCAAGGTCATAGCTCCAAACTTTAAGCAAATCGTCGTAATCTATATCTTCGATATTTTTATAGCCACCATTCCAAAGCGAAACTTTAGTGCCCTCAATCAGACATCCGCCCGAGGACGAAGCCCCAATAACGAGGTTACCTGTCACATTCGGAACGCTGAGCGCGCCAGTTGAAGCATTATAGGTGTAGTCCGTATTTTGTGTTAAAGCCCTGCCGCTCATAGTTACGGAGACATCTCCAGAGGACGGATATGTGCTGCCGCCTTGCCCTTGGCCCAGCCATTGATTAATAGCGCGAAGCGTAGTGGTGTAGGTCTGTCCAATTTTAATACTCGTAGCAGTGTTAGACGATCCGACCCAAGACAAGCTATAAGTAATCGAATAAGTCCAAGAGAAGGTTGCGGAATTGGTGCGCGTGGCGTGGCTACTACTAGTAGAGGCGCCGGCAATTTCGCTGTTCGTTGCAGTATTGCCATGCGCGTCGGTACCATAAATCACGAAATAATAATCGCCGTCATTTAGGCCAGTGAGCGTGTAGCTAGTTTCGTCGTCGGTAGTCGTAAACGTATTCACTAGCGCGCCGTTAGTAGTCGAGCCAGAATAAACCTGAATCGTAAAATTATTGATGGTCGAGTCGTCGGTCGCGCTCCATGTTAGCAAGACCTCGCCGTCGACATTTTGCCGAGTCGCGAGCAAATTAGAAACAACCGGCGCCTCTGTGTCAGTAATAATAACTTCTTGGTCGACTAGCAGCGTAATGCGGCCGGCATTAATGTCGGCAAGACCACTAGACTGCAGAAAAATATTAGCGCGAACGTAACTGCTAGAATATTGAGCGGTCGGGTCGAGCGGATAAACATAGACCGTATATTCTTGGGTGCTTTTGGCGCCAATAGTAAAGGTCGGCGACTGCGTACCGTTGGCGTCAGCAAGATAAAAGCTTGAGCTATTGGCAAGCGCAAGCGTAAAATCGCGACTATAATCAAAAGTATTAATAACAGAGACAGTAAAAGCGGCACGCGTATTAGGTGCGCGCAAATCACCAGTCGTGGAAGCACTGATGCTAGCAAAGAGCTGACCAGTTTGCTCGCTGTTAAAATTAATTTCGAGGTCATTATCGACAGTAAAAGTGCCTGTCTCGTCTGAAGTCGGCACAAAACTGATGATTATCGAGAAAGTTACACTTTCGCCTTCGGGAATAGTATCACCATTCGTGATGCCGTCGAGCGCGAAATTAATATCGGCATTGGTTAGCGTTTGGCCGTTTTGACTAATGGTCGGAACGTAGTTATTAGCCGAGAATATTTGGTTATAGAAGGTGTCGTTCTGAATGGTAACAGTATAAATCGCGATATAGGAATCTTGCTCGGTCTGACGCCATGGCGTCGAGAAAGAAAGATTAAAATCAATGGTCGTGTCGGTGAAGGTAGGTGTGCTGGTGGCATTTTTGGAATTCGTGCTATCGAAAGTCACATTCGTAATGCGCACGCTGCCCTGCGGCTGCAAAGTGACAATGCCACTAAAATCGAGAATTTGGCCATAAGCGGCAAAACCGACAGTCATAAAAGCCAAGATGCCAAAAAAGGCGCAAATCAGGCCGCGACGGATGCGTTGCTGGCGCTGCTGAACGAAATTGCTTGGCCGCTTCGCCATACTACTTCCTCTTGGTGAAGTCAGTCGTCTTGACGGAATATTCCCACGCCATATGCTCGCCAACGATGATGAATTCAGTCTTTTTGTCACCGCGATAACAGCTAATTGGCAGATGAATGGAATTATAGACGTCGAGCAATTCGTCGAAACGATTAACGGTTAGAACATTGAGGCCGGCCGTCTTTGGACGTTCATTCACCTCGACAATAATACTGTCATAGGAGCCGATAAGATGCTTAACGGCGTCATTGTAACGCGCGGAGCTAGTTTTTTGCTTGCGTGTAAGCCAAGCAAAGGCAAAGCCGAGCACGCTGGCGATAATCATAATAATGCCAAGAATGCGCAAAGCGAGATAAAGGAAGTTGTCTTTATTTACTTCTTTGGAGGCAGAGTGACTTTGTGTATCGCTAGTTGAGCCAACAACGCTAGCTTCGACAGATTGTTCCGTTAGCGGAATTGACAGATAGACTTCACTATATTCAAGCGGCAAGGCTTCGTCGAATTTGGCAGAGGTAATCTCACCGTCTAGCACCATGGCAATTTTGAGCGTGCCGGTAGCGGCGAGCGAGTAGGTAGACTTAAAGTCGCTAAGAATCTGGTTGTAGTCCGCATAATTAACTTTAAGATTTTGGCCAACACTCAAACTATGCGTATCAGTTGCGCTCTGCGTAGTGGCGTTAGTGAGATTATAAGTCTTGCTCCAATATTCACCTTTGTTTGCCGAGGCAGTACCGGTATCTTTGGCGGCACTAATAGTAGCGACATAATAATAGCTATAATTAAGATCGACAGCGTCATCAAAATTGAGGCTATAAGACATATCGATATCGAGATAATCAATCAGATTAGTAATATAAGTCCGACCAGCGGGCAGATAAGGCGCATCAAAGAAGCGATTCTCTTTGAGATAAACCTTGTAGTCGATAGTACTTTGATCGGAATAGTTAATAGTGACAAATTCGCGAGTATCAAAACCAAGGATAGTAAGTAGACTGCCAGCAATCAACAAAATAGTAGCAAGGATAGCGGCTACCAGCGGCTTGATGGATAGGCGGGCTAGGACTTTGTTGGAAGTGGCAGTTTTCTTCATTAGATTTCCTTATTAAATAGTTCATTAATCCAAAGCGTCGGAAAGCCGATGTATTTGGTACGATAGCGAATAACACCAATAATATCTTCGCCAGAAGCAGTGAAACTATCAATGCTCTCGTTAGCGTCACCCTTGGTAATGAATTCGTAATTATCGTCGGCGATATGAATTGCCACGACGCGGTGCGTAATAATCATGCCGTCTTTTCTAAATGCTATTATATCATTTTCCTTAACCGTTTTGGCGTCGGTTTTTTCAATCATCACGGCGTCGCCGCGACTAAAAGTGTCCTGCATAGAATTTGAACCGATGGCGATAAGTTGATACTTAAAAATGCCCGAGACGAGAGCGACGACAATCAATAGCATCAAGACGAGCGGAATAGTAATAATACTGCCGTTGAGCCGATGAATGCGCGCGCTAGCATTACGATCGAAAGATTCGAGCTTGAGTATGAGTAAATAAACAATAAATGGCAAAATAATAGCAATGACGGCATAAAGATAGGAACCGAGATTAGGAATAATTGGCAAGATGTACATATAGAGCCTGAGCGGCAGCTTATAAGTTAGACTAGGCCGCAGGCCAATATGACGAACGAGAAAGGTGCAAAGGGTTTCGGTTGCAGTAATCGGTAAGATGACTGTGCAAACGAAAATAAATAGAGTTTCGACATCGACGATAGTTGTGGGTTTGAGCGCGAGCAAAATGTTGACGAGAATTGTGATTGTTGTAAAAAATACAACATCTAGAGTTTTGACGACATTTTTGCGCAGCAGTGTATGGCGCAAGAATTCCGTAACCGTCGCAAGCAAGAGCGCCGGTACAAAGCCGCGAAGATTCTTAGCAAGGTCAAACGAAGCGTAACTGCGGTTAAAACCAAGCAAGATGCCGAGCGTAAAAACGATAATCAAAGTTGCGAGCAGGACGGCGATAATTAGCCGCGAGGCACTGCCACGTAAATAATGCCGATCCTTGCGGTAGCCGAGCGCAATAATACTAAGCGACAGCACAAAGACGAACGAAATGGCGATAGCGTAGCTTTTGAAGACATCGCTGGCGCTGGCGAAAATTACGCAAAAGATAAGCGTAAAAACCAACATCAGAGCTTCGAAAACCCGAATTCGCTTCTCGTTCGTCAAAAAGTGCATATTGTTTCCCTATAATGCTCCGCCCGAGCAATTATTCTGACTGGACGTAATCGAGCGTCGCAGAGAGGCTAACATCAACGGCTTGGTCTGGCAAATCGGCGGCATTGGTTGGCGCAACATATTCAACAGTTACAAGCACCGTTTTAGTATTGGCGCCTGTATCGTGTGGCAAACCAATTGCGAGATTATCGGTCGTGGCAGTATAGGTCGTGCCATTGTCGTAGGTTAGCGAGTATTTGAGATATTTAGACTGCGCTTCCGTCAACTGTGAAAGCGTAACCTTCTTAAGATTAGCATCGAAAGTACCATCGTTGATTACGTCAACAGTAAAGGCAAATTTCTGACCTGGCTTTGCCAGCGTAGTGCCGAAGGTCACGCTCGTGTCGCTAACTTGCTTGCTGGTAGCGGCGACCGAACCTGTTGCAGTCTGGAAGGAGTCAGCCTTAAAATGGACGCTCCATTTGGCTGGGCCAACCTGGGCGGTACCGTTAATATTTAATGTTTGCGAATATGCCGCAAAACCGACGGACATACAAATTACCGCGAAGGCAAGCACGCCAATCACGGCTAGTTGGAAATTTTTTTGTTTTTGCATTTTAGTTTCCTTATGTTAGTGCTTTTGGCTTAAGATTAGCATAAGCATCGAAAATCTTCAAGTTTTATAATATACTTTAGATATGTTAGTCGTTGGCTTTTTGAAGTGGTGGTATGCGCGCGGCTGGTCGATTTTTGCGCGACGCCTGCTGGATAAATTGCATAATTTAGCAGATTTCTTTTCATTGGGACTGCTGGCGCGGACGCTGTTCTACCCTTTTCGACAAATTTCGGCTTATGCGAACGAGAATGCATCGTTGCAGGCGCGGATGCAGGCATTTTTTGATAAATTATTGTCGCGGACGATTGGGGCGATTGTGCGTCTAGGGATTATGCTGGCGGGGGTTTTGACAATTACAGTCGAGGCGGCATTAGGATTGGTTTTGTGTCTAGCGTGGCCGATTCTGCCGTTGATGCCGATTGCGACAATTGTCTTAGCGATTATGGGAGTGACGCTATGAAAAATCAGTTTAATTATAATTGCTTGCGCGCGCAGGAAGCCCGCTTGGGACGTGTGCTGGGCGGTAAATTTGCGACAGCTTTGTTGGTTTTGGCTTGCCTAGGGCTGATGGGCGGCGGCGCAGCGCTATTGATTGCAGAGCGTTTGGCGTGGGCCTGGTTGCTGATTGGCGGCGGGATTATTGTATTAATGCTGTTGTTTTGGCTGAAATTTGAGTTGTTGCGACCGGCACTGGGCAATCCGAACGATATTAATAATATTTTGTCGCGCAATGTGTTGGTACTGATGAAGCGCAAGCCAAGCACGCGACAACTTGCAGAAGTGGCCAGCAGGACACAGAGCGGCAGCTTTTTGGCACTGCGCTATGCGGTGACGCCAGCACTACTAGAATTGATGGCAGCAGATTTGCCGGAAGATACAACGCCGATTTTTGAGAAAGCACGCGAGATTATGCAGAAAACCGACGGCGACCAAATTGAGGGCGCGATGTTGGGCGTGGCGATCATTGAATGTCATCCGAAGCATGAAGAGATTTTGCGACGGATGAAACTAACGGTGGAGGATTTATATGGTGGAATTAAATGGTATAACTACCTGCACGGACTGGTGAAAAATATGGGCAAAACGCGGCATACGGGCGGCTTTGCACGGGATTTGATGTTTGGCTATACGCCGCTATTGCAAGAGTTGGCGCTGAATATTTCGGAATCGCGCAAGGACGCGATTAAGGAGCAGGTACACCTGGCGGCGCATGAGGAAATTGTGCAGAAAATTATTACGACTTTTTCGAGTGGCGGGCGGCAAAATGTGGCGATTATTGGGCCGGAAGGCAGTGGGCGCTCAACGATTGTGGCGGCTTTTTCGGATAAGATTATGGATGCGGACAGTAAAGTGTCGGCGAAGTTGAAGTTCCGCCAGATTTATAAGCTAGACGCGGCGGCATTGATTAGCGTGTCGGCCGGACATGGCGGAATTGAGCGTTTGGTGCGGAATATTTTGGCGGAAGCATACATGGCAAAGAATATTATTCTATGGCTAGATAATGCCCAATTGTTCTTTGAGGAAGGTGTTGGCTCAGTGGATATCGTGAACGTATTGCAGCCGGTGCTGGAAGGCGGACGTTTGCGGATTATTTTGACAATGAATGAGCAGAAGTTTTTGGAAATCTCGGCGCGGAATGCGAGCTTGACGAATACGCTAAACAAAGTGATGGTAGCGGAGGCGACCGAGGACGAAACACTAAAAATTATGCAAGACCATGTGCCGCAATTGGAATACCAGCACAATGTCATTTATACACACTGGGCGTTGACGGAGGCCTATCGACTGTCGGCGCGATACGTGCATGATTTGGTGATGCCTGGGCGAGCGCTGAATTTGTTGGAAGCGGCAGCAGGCTGCGCGGATGCGAATCATTTTGTGACGGATGCGTCGGTACAGGCGGCGATTGAGAAATTATATGGCGTGAAGATGCAGTCGACGCATAATGATGAAGACAAGGAACGTTTGCTGAATTTGGAGCAGCTCATTCATGAGCGGATGATTGACCAGGAGACGGCGGTAAAAGCGGTAAGCGATGCCTTGCGACGCGCGGCGGCGGGCGTGCGCAATGAAAATCGGCCGATTGGGACTTTCTTATTTATGGGGCCGACGGGCGTTGGGAAAACAGAGTTAGCGAAAGCGCTGAGTGCGGTGTATTTTCACGGCGAAGGCACGATGATTCGGATTGATTTGAATGAATATGTATCGGCAACGGACGTGCAACGCTTGATTGCGGACGGCGCGACGGATGAGTTGAGTTTAACGGCGCAAGTAATGAAACATCCGTTTGCGGTTGTATTACTAGACGAGATTGAAAAGGCGCATCCGCAGGTGCTGACGACTTTATTGCAGCTGCTGGATGAGGGGATTTTGCGTGATATTAATAACCGCGAGGTGAGTTTCCGCGATACGATTGTAATTGCGACCAGCAATGCGGGCGCGGAAAAGATTCGTGATTATATTGACCGGGGTTTGAGTCTGGCGGAAGTGAAAGATGAGCTAACGAATGAGTTGATTCGAACGGGGGCGTTTAAGCCAGAATTTTTGAACCGTTTTGATGAGATTTGCGCCTTTGAGCCATTGTCGAAAGAGGTCTTGGTGCAAATTATTGATTTGATTTTGGCGGGCGTGAATAAAACGCTGGCGCCACAGAAGATTAATGTGACGGTGGACGAGGGCGGCAAGAAGCTGTTAGTGGATGCCGGCTACGATCCGAAATTGGGCGCGCGACCGATGCGACGGATCGTGCAGAAGACGGTCGAAAATATTGTGGCGAAATATGTATTGAGCGGCGAAGCGAGCAATGGAGCGGATATTCATGTGACAATGGAGATGATTCGCGAAGAATTGGGGATGTCGCTATAAATGACTGAGACTGTATAGGTGGTTCTAAGTAGGACACGACGCGTAACTTAGACGACGCGTCGTGTCCTGCACCAAAACACATGCGCAGGGCCACGCCCCTCACTAGTAGCTCTTTTTATGCTAGAATATAAAATGTTGCACCCGTAGCTCAGTGGAAGAGCACTGGTTTCCGGTACCAGGTGTCGCAGGTTCAAATCCTGTCGGGTGTACCATTTTTTATGCCGTTTTTTGCGCCCGAACAGCGACCAATGCGCCCGAACAGCGGCCGACGCAAACTTATCAAGAAAAATGCCCCGCGATGCGGGGCTGTAGTAGGAGTTATGGGAGACTTGGCCACGCTTAGCCATACTTAGCCACGTTCAGCTATGCTTAGTTGTGTTTGTCATACCTAGTCGTGTTTAGCCATGCAGATTCTCGAAGCTTGAGCGGAAAATGAAGCGATAAATCGCCTCCAGCTTCTCCATCTCGTCGTAATCGACGCCATCGATGTCCGCGAAAGCAATCGGTTCCAACTTGAGTAAATCCTCAATCACCAGAATACCTTCGCCTTTGAGCGCATCAATCGTCGTGCCGTTGAGCATGTGCAGCTGCGTGATATTATCGGTCAGCTCGAGCCGCATCAGAAAGACTTCGTCCATGTGAGACAGTTGATACATAAGTCCACCTCCAATTGTGCAAAGAACTAGCGTTAATGAGTGACAGACTTTTGGGCGCGAACGCTCAAAATCCAGCCTGCGCTCTCACCCAGGCTGACCTAAATATACCACATCATAAGCATTTTGTCAAGCCACGCTGTGTCAAAACGTGCTATAATAGTCGCAGACGCACCCGTAGCTCAGTGGATTAGAGCATCTGTCTTCGGAACAGAGGGTCGTGGGTTCGAGTCCCCCCGGGTGTACCATTAAGATTCGGAACGCGAGTTCCGTTTTTTTGATGATTTTTGCGGGATGGCGAAAAATCGAAATCATCAATCATCTGGATGCGGCTCGTTCTCATAGCTTCGCATGAACGCGCCATTATCAATTTCAATTGTCACGATTGCCCCGTCATCAATCACTGACATTGAATGTGTCGCACCGCCACCAGTCGTAAGCTTAAACGCATAATCGCCGGCTTCGGTTTGTGTAGAGTTTGCTAGGCTCAGAGTTTCGCCGCGCGGATAAATCTCCGCAAAATATTCCTCAACCGCCGCGTCGATATTTTGTAGCGCCTCCGACGAAAATAATTCATAAAATACATCGACAGCTTCATCCGCCAGCACGACTCGGGTTGCTAGATATGCTTTTTCGCGCTGATCGCCGACTGCACGCGCAATCAATAGACCACCGCCAATTAATAACACTAGGCCAAGCAAAATCACAGCTATCCGCCAAATTAAACGTTGCCACTTCGGCGTTTTTGCGGCACGTACCTGTTTCGTCACGGCGCGCCCATATGGTGTCATTGGTCCCCGTGCAATATTTCTACCCATTATTTAAACCGCTCCCGTTTACGCTACCATTTCGTTACATCCCCAACGCTTTGCGATAACTATCTTCATAATTAAATACTTCGTTGTATGGTCCGTTCTTTTTCTTCGATGTCTGTTTTCGTTCGATACACCAAAAATAGCGCGATTTGCCTTTCACGACCGTCTGCATTGGCACTGCTGCCGCCGCTTCTGAGATTGTCCTTAACCCCTTAAAGCCCTTGCGCCTTTCCGTCCAGTGATATAAACCATCGTAGCGCGTCACAAATTTTGGCAGCACGCGATTACCGTTCACGATTACGTATTCCACGGCTTCGTCGGAATTTCTGTTCGAATATTTCCCTGGACGCAGGCCGTTATTACTGCTTTTATTTGCGGCATACCACTTATCACTTGTTACCCATTTTTTCAAATCCTTATAGAAACATACGCCGGATGTGCAGCCCTCAACGCCCTTTCGGTTATATTCACGCTCTTCATATAAATTAATAATCTGCGTCGCTAGTAGTCTGCAGCCCAAAGTAATCGTGGCGTTGCCCACGGCATTGCTGCGACAGTTCTCGCGCGCAACTAATTCTGAGAAGTAGCCCTTTTCCTTTTTGGTCAAATTATATCTCTTGCCTGGGTAGATTTTTTCGCCACTACATTCATTGCCATTATTCCAAACCGCGTCGTCTACCGAGGTTGCGATATTACTGTCGGGCGTTGTTTCCGCCGTGCCGTTATTCGTGGTGCTTGAACTATTGCTACTTGGGCCCGTTGTATTTGATGACGGAGTAGTGAACGGTTCTACCTCCGTGTTGCCTGTAAATTTGCTTTTATCATCAAGTTCAGACAAAGTGCCGTCAATACCGCCTTCGCTCATCCCCGGCAATGCGAGCGGCACCAACACCCAAAGCATGGTAGCGGTCGCGAGACCGATGATAATCTGCAGCGCGCGACGTTTTGCTTGTGCAACTTGTTGCTCGTTATCGCGTGCCGCCAGATAACGCACGCCTACCGCAATCAGCCCAATGGTCGCCACCGTTACGACACCGCCAAGCAAAAAGTTCAATACCATTTTAATGATTGTGCTAATCCCACCGTCTTCACCACAATCCACCAGCATCGTGTCGATGCCATTACAAGAACTCGCCATGAGCGCACCAAATAGCTTATGCATACCTTTACTATAGTTTCTTGAGTGCTTTTCGTCAAATCTTCAGCTTGATTTTAGCTTTAGTGCGTCTGCGGAATGTTGGTTGGCGCAATACGCAATGCAGACTGCGAGAATCTATGCGTGGCGTGATATAATTATTTTATGAAGATGCGCGAAAATGTACCAATAGCAGAATTAACAACAATGCGGCTGGGCGGGGCGGCACGCTATGTCATTGAAATTGAGGAGGACAAGGATCTCGCCGAAGCCTATCGCTTTGCGGAGGAGAAGAATCTGCCGACTTACATCTTAGGTGGCGGCAGTAATGTAATTGGGCGCGACGGTGGTTTTAAGGGTGTCATACTCGTAAATAAACTGCGGGGAATTTACATCATCGATAGCGATAAAGACAGTATTCGTTTGTGCGCAAAGAGCGGCGAGAAGTTGGACGACTTAGTTGAGTACAGCGTTAAGTTATGGAACGGTGAATTTTATGGCTGGTGCGGAATTGAGGCACTAAGCAAAATCCCCGGTACGATAGGTGCGGCGCCAGTGCAGAATGTGGGCGCATACGGACAAGAAATTGCGCAGACTCTACATTCGGTCTGCGTTTATGACAAGCGCGACAATTGCTTTAAGCATATGCTGGCGAGTGAGCTAGGCCTGGGCTACCGACACAGTATTTTTAATACTGGCGACGGCGTGGGACGCTATTTTATTACCAGCGTAACGCTGGAGTTGCATAAGCAGTGGCTGAAACCGCCATTTTATACTTCCCTGCAAGCATATTTTGACGAAAAACATATCACAGAATTCAATCCGCAGGTGATTCGCGACGGCGTAACGGCGGTGCGGGCAGGCAAATTGCCAGATCCGAGTAGTTTTGCGTCAGCAGGGTCATTTTTCAAAAATGTTTATCTTGATGCTACAGAGACAAAAAAGGCGGAAGCAAAGGGCATTCCAGTCTGGGATGGTGGCAAGATTCCGAGTGGCTGGCTAATTGAGCATGCGGGGCTGAAAGGTAAAGAATTTTATGGCATGCGCGTGTCAGACAAAGCGGCGCTGGTGCTGATTAATGAGAGCGCGAAGAACTATGCGGACCTAGCAAAGGCACGACAGGCGGTGATTGATGCAGTATATGAGAAATTTGGCTACAAACTCGAACAAGAGCCAATGGAGTTAGGCGAAGAATGAAAGAATTGAATGGCCGCGAACTAGCGGGATATATTAAAGAGCGGCAGGCGCGACAGGTGCGCCAGCTGAAGGCGCAAGGAATCGCACCGAAATTAGCGATTTTTTACGATAACGATTCGCCAGTGATTGCGAAATATATGTCACTGAAGCAGAAATATGGGGCGGACATTGATATTGAAGTGGAAGTTATACGAATTGGCGCAAATGATGCGGAAGCACAATTGCGGGCAGCAGCGGAAGACACGAATGTGACCGGCATAATTGTACAGCTACCGTTAACGGAATGCACGATGAGAATTTTAGATTTGATTCCGCTCGAGAAAGATGTAGATGGTCTGCGGGGCGAGTCAGACACGGCGACAGCGATGGCGATTCATTGGCTGTTGACAGGCTACGGCGTGGAACTGACGGATAAGAAGCTGGCAATTGTTGGACGCGGCAAGCTGGTAGGCGCGCCGCTAGAAAAAATGTGGCGCGAGAGCAATTACGACATAACGGTATTCGATAAGGGGAGTGATTTGAATTTGCTGGCGAATTATGACGTGATTGTGACGGCGACGGGCGTACCTGGATTGATCAGGTCTGAGATGATTAAGGTCGGCGGTGTGGTCGTAGATGCAGGAACGGCGTCGGAGGGGGGCGTAATTAAGGGCGACCTGGACGACGCGGCGCGCGAACGTGACGACTTAACGCTAACGCCAAAGATTGGCGGCGTGGGACCACTGACGGTGGCGATGCTGTTCGAGAAAGTGATTCAGGCGGCAAAGTAGAGGGCGATATGAAAAAATCTCCGGATCGCCCCGGAGATTTTTTGTTAATTAAGAAAGTTTTGGCTTTTTATATTGCGGCTTATATTTGCGCTGATGCTGCGTCGGTTCAGGCGGAATTCCCATGCGTTTCATCCATTGTTCTTTAGTTTCTTCAGGACGCGGAGCGGTAGCAGGATTATTATTATATTTATCAACATCCTTTCTCCAAGTGTCTATTTCCGCTTGTAGCTCTTTAGGAGTCTTATAATTGACAAGGTCTTCGAGGGCAGCACGCCGTTCGCCCTTGAGGTTTATATTCTCATTGTTTAGGGCCTCAGTTGCGGCTTGACGAATGTAAGCAAGCTGTTCATCGGTTGCTTCACCATTATATACTGACTCCAGTGCATCTTCGACTGGGCGGTCGTCCATGCCAGCCCAGTTCTCCGCAGTATAACTTCCGGCTTTGCTAATTGTCTTATAATCTCCAATGTTACCCGCCTTAAGTTTTCCGTTATCATCGCGGGCGCCGGAAGCCGCTTTCTGATAGAACTCAAAGTCTGGTCGAGAATTAGCTTTCATTTCGGGACCAAAATTATTCGACATATGCGAACCGAGCGCCTGTAAAGTCTCGTCTGACATTGTTCTCCCTTCTTTATCTGGACTATTCTGCGCGATAAACGTGGCATCATGAACTGCCTGATGTCCTTTGTCACCCTTCTTCATTAGCTGATTCGTATATGCTTTTACGGCGGTCATATCACCCGATCGCATAGCATCCGCAACCTTACTCTGCATAACATCGATATTGTCAGACTCGCCGCTACGCATAATCTTGGCCTCAAAATCGGACACCTCCTCAGCTTCGCGACGAGAAGCAGCGGCTGCAAATGCAGACTCTGCCCTTGCTGCACCATTTTTACCGCTCCATCTATCTATCGTATTGCGCCTCTCAGTTTCGTCACGTATGTATTTAGCCCGACCTTCAGCGATGCGCTGTTTTCCGCTCTTAGTCCACGTCGTGCGATCCTGCGCCCACGCTCTAAATTTACGACGTTTCACAGTTCCATCCTTATTATACTTATATGGATTTGCACCAGCTCGACGCATGCGATCCGCAAGGCCACTCCTGTCGAAGCCGCCTCTAGCTCTACCGGTAAGCCCTCTCCGTGCAGCGGCAAGGCTACCAGTAATGCCCGAAATCGCAGTCATGGAGCTAGCGACCGCCTTTGGAATCATAAAGATTGGAACTATACAGATTACGGCGGCGGAGAGCGCAATTGTCATTGGCATATTAGATACGCCTGCAGCCATTATTATGATTTTCGCGACCATCTGACCACCATAAATCATGGCGCTACAAATCGGAAAGGCCAACAATACACCTTTAAAGGCACCGAACCATTTTTTAAATATCGGTTGCGTATTTGGTAACATATAACAAACAAATGCAAGCGGCGAAACTACAACAAGGATTACCGCAAGGGCTTTTCGCACTGCTAGAAGTACGAAACAGAATATGATAGCCAATAGAACCGAGATGAGCGCCATAAACACCGGAATAAGCACCGCAATCCCCATCCCTAAGAGCGATGGAACACTTAAAAGCCCGACTAGTGCAACGACAACGGCGCTACCTGCGACTATAGCAGTATCGGCAGTTGACCCACCAGTCTCAGCGAGTGTCATCTTAGTTACATCCAGCATAGAATTATCAATGATGCTGTTAAATAAGCCTCCAATAGAGTAACCGACAATATTTGCAACATCCACCGCAAGCTGACAAATTATATACGAGAGATTGACTAGGATTGCACCAATAATAATCTTAGGCAAGGATTTTTTAATGCCATAGTTATCAATGCCGATTCCGGTTAGCTGAGAAAATATGACAACGATAAGGAGTATGATAAAGGCAATATTGGCAATGTTACGAAATTGCTTCCAGGCCTCATGTGTGCCACTACTAGAATCGAAGAGAGCAGTATCGAGAGCCAAGAACGGCTCAATAATTTTAGAGTATATTTCCTGAATGGCCGTTGACGCATACTCAATGATTGGACAGACAATCCAACCTAGAGAGCCAGCGTTGCTGTAGCAGGTAGCATCACCGGTTTCATCGTTTATATTATCAATCGACGATTGATATTCTTCTAGCGCGAGCTCTACCCCCTCAATCTCCATACACTGATAGACTTTGCCGGTACTCTCAGCCTCACTACCACTAGAAACAACGGAACTGTAAGTTCCACTAGTTACGTTATTGATTTGATCTAGGCCTTTTTGGGCGGTTTCCTTTTGTTCAACAGTGGCATTTTCGCTCGAAATTATATCATTAAGTTTAGTCTTAGCCTCTCCTATTGACTTGTCACATGAGTCCTGAAGCTTAGCAAGTATTATACCCTCGTATCCGCTTTCTCGCTTATCTTCAAACTTCGTGTACATGGTAATTTTATTATCACCATTATTAATGGTCTGTTTCTCTGCATCCGGCGTAGTAGAATCAACTCGCGTCTCCTCATACACCCCGTTATATGTCGTCCGAAGAGATTCAATTCGTTCTAATAATTTCGAGCACGATGTAACGGAGTTATCCGCACTAAGCGAATAACTCCAAATATTGTCACTATTCAGATGGACATAAGTGGTTTTTGCGATAATCTTCGTATCTTGGCGATCAAACGTGGTAATGGGATATACGGTTACATTATTTGGTCTATCCTGGTATATTTCTGCATCCGTTTTGCAAGCAGTGTTAAAATCTTCAAGGTAGTTAAAATAGCCATCAATATTGTTAAAGGAACCAATTTCTGAGTATTCTGGTAGATACGGATTCTCCGCTTTTTTTTGATTTTTAAACAACATCTCGTAGGCACTCTTGACTCTATTTTTGAACCCTTCTTTATTGTCATCACTTGGCGTCCACTCGCCATTACTATCGTTCACGGATACGCAATCTACATCCGTTTTAGTCCAACTCATACTACTGTCGTCAAATACATAGCGCCGATAAAAGCCTTCGTAATTTCCACTAGCGCACAAAATTTCCGTAGGTGTTTTTCCAATGGTCTTCGCAAACATATTTAAGATATTAGTGCCATCCGTTTTTCCGCTTTTACTCTGACCGTTATCACAATAAATGCTTCCACTCAGCCTGTAAATTTCGTCGTCTGAAAACTTTTGTATTTTCTTCTCAAGCCACAAAGCGGTAGAGATATTCGTATTCTTGCCATTAAAAATTCGCCCTTCCGCAATGTCTTCACCGTATATTATACTTTTATAAAAAGCATCGCCATCATCGCCGCCACTCATACATTTTCCTAATGTATTCGTAAGCACGTTTATGTACGCAGCCTCACTCAGTTTCGTATATAGGTCGTCCCTCTCGACAGTCACAAGCTCTGTTGCATAGGAAGGTACAGTTAACGCAAAAGAAAATATCGTGACAACAATTATTGCTGCAATAAACTTTCTAGAAACCATTTATTCTTGTTCCCTCTCTACAATAAGCTGCCTTATCTTGTTCATTATCGCTAACGGTTTTTTGCTATTAGAAGATTTAGAAGATATCGAGTATAGAGTCTTCGAAATAGCCGGATCCTCGTCCAACAAATCGTTTAATTGACTCTGTATCGCTAATTCGCTATAGCAAACATTGTCCAGCAGATAGCCGCCACTGCAGCCATCTCTACCAAAATTTTCTTTAAATTTTTTCTCTTTTTCAAAATATCTCTCAAGAGACTCACGAATTGCCGAATAATCATCGTCCGACAAAATGTTCTTTGTTGTTTGAATTTTCTCTATGTCCCCATCCGATGAAATTGCTCGCAATATAGCAGGTAAAAACACAGAATAGTCTTCGTATGATTCTGCCCTATCATCTAAAACTTCTTCTAAATCTAAAATATATTCCTTAATACCTTTGCCATTATCATCGACACCGGCAGGCTCTATATCATACCTATCAAGACTATTACGAAGTTCTTTGGCTATCAACAAATAATTCTCTATTTGTCTTACCGTCTCTTCGGGATCACCATCGCGCTCAATAAGAGTAGAACCTAGGCCATATTCCATATTGGACGCCGCAGAATGAATCGTTTCGAAATATTCTATGCCATCCCGACTACTATCAATTAGTTCAGTCAACTCAGATAGTTGTTCTTCCTGCGTACCGCCAATAAAATTATCGCCAGCCCCCACTAAAACCACTGCCACCACAGCAACTACCGCCACGACCACGGCCGCGCCGATACCAATAAACAGGCCTTTCTTTGATTTGCGTTTGGGGGCAGGCGGAACAGGCGTATTTGCTACGACTGCATCGCTAAAGAATTGAGGAGTGTTCGGGTTGGCGGCGATATTTTGAGCAGCAGCATAGTTAGCCTGCTGAGGAGAAACAGCAGACGCGGTATTGTGACGCGAAAAACGCGAACGGCCACCAAAGAAGCGGCTCGAATTCGAAACACCGGCAGTCGAAACAGTCGGAATATCCCCCGTCTCCGTAGTCGCGTCAGCCGTCGACGCTGCGCCGGCTGATGTTATTGCACCAGTCACACCACTACTTATCACCCCAGTTGGGCGGTCGAAAGAATTGCCATTCTGCGGTGGCGTGGCGCCGCCGGTCGCCGTCCCAAAAGTATCACCCTCATTCATAATTTAATTTTAACATAAACATTTTCAATTTTTATCAACAAAAAATGACGACCCTTTACAGATCGTCATTTTATTGGTGTTTCCCGTCTCGCTTAAAGCTTTGGGAAGCTCTATACTAGGCGGTCAACTTTATTTTTTGCGGCTAACAATATAATAACCAGCAGCGGTGGCGACACTCGCGGCGCCGATGAAACCGCTGATAAGCGAAGCTGCACCCGTCTTTGGCAATTCAGGCACAACTGGCTCGTCTTCGCAGACTTTGCCATTGACATTGGCGCTGGCCGTATCGGATTTCTTCGTGCCCAGGTCGCTATTATACCAACCATCGACGACGTTAGTGAGCGTCGTGTCGGAACAGTTGTCTTTAAGCGAACTATTCACGGTTGCATAGAAGTAAATCGTAGCTTCAGTACCTTTATCGTAATCGCCAATATTAATACCGCTCTTCGAGATGATACCGTTGGATAAGGTTTTACCATTCGTGTTGGCTTTGTTGTAAAGCACCGTGCTGCCCTTAACATAAGTTAGGCCAGCTGGGAGATTATCGCGAATTACAACATTCTTCAAAGTCGTGTTGCCGGTATTCTTAAATTGAATACGGAAGCGAACCTTGCTGCCAGCCGTAGCGGTGACAGTTTCGGACCAATCTTTGCCACCATCCAATTGGACAGTTTTATCAATCTTAAAGCCCGGTTGGTCGTCTTCGCAGACTTTGCCGTCGACTAAGACGTCGGCACTGTCTTCTTTAGTACCAGTAGAGCTACCAGCAGAAGCTTGGATTACATTGCGCAGCAAAGTATTGCTACATTTTTCGCTAACGGAGCTATCGACAGTTGCGTTAAAGTAGAGCCAAGCACCGGCACCTGCAGCGTAATCGCCGAGGTTGATGCCGCTATCGGCAACGATGCCATCACTGAGGGCGACGCCCTTTGGATGAGCAGTATTTACAATCGTGGTGCTACCCTTAACATAGCTTAAGCCAGTTGGTAGGATGTCGCGCACGACGAGATTTTTCAAAGTCGTGTTGCCGGAGTTCTTGACGTGGATGCGGTAACGCACCGTATCGCCAGATTTGGCGGTAACTTCTTCGCTCCAGGTGTTAGAGCCAAGAATTTTCACTTCTTTAGAGACTTCAATTGCTGGATTTTCAGCAAATTGAGCTTTAACGTGGAAAGTAACATAGCCAGAGTATTCGCTACAACCTGGGATTTTACCATCCATTTGATCATAGCCAAGCAGAGCGCCCGTGCTCGTCAGAAGCTCTGAAGAGTTAAGCGTGAAAGTGCGGAGTTTGCCATCTTTAGTGTTGTAATACTTAGCAGTACCGTCCACATAAGCGAGGTTAAACTTTTCGCCATTCTTAGAGGTAAATGTAGTTTCGTCCCAAACGGTAGTTGGGCTAGCGTTGGACGAATAAATTTTGCCACTTACGGTAATCGAAGTAGCAGTGTCGGTCGGAAGAACGACGTAGGCACGCACGTTCTCGGCCGTGAGATTAAGGTTAGAAGCAGCATTGTTATGTACATACATACGTACGACATATTCTTTGCCGTTTTCAACCTGAGTTTTGTCGCTCCAATAATTCTTGGATGCGTCGCCGGTGTATTCCGAAGCGCTCACGAAGTAACGCTCGTCACCAATTTCATTATTGTTATCTGTAATAGAGTTAAAGACTACGTGGTCGGCTGGGCTAGCCATCGTATAAGTTGTACGCGAAGGACCCCAAGCAAAGGCCATGTAGGCACCAGCACCAGCAAGCGCAGCAACGGCTGCAATGCCAAGGCTAGTCTTAGCAATTTTGTTCATAAAATAAATTCCTTTCTAATATCAATTAATCTAGGAATGTTTGTTTAAACTCTTATTAGCCGCATTGTTAATGGTCGGCAAATCAGATCATTACCGAATACAAAACTTGGAATTGGGAGGGGCGCTAGCTACGTCCCTCCCCGAGATAACTTCAGAATCGTCGCAACGATTCCTCAGCTCTCCTTTAAGGTGCGAGAGGTTTTAGGCCTCTCTTGGAAGAGTTGGCTATTCGACGGGATCGAGGTCGCCCTCGTTCGTGCCGTCGTCCTGCACCGGTTCTTCAACGGTATCCTCATTATGCTGCTCCTGAACTTCGTTCAGGTCAGTATGATTTTGACCGTCGCCGGCTTGGACTTCATAGTCCTTGCCGTTGTGCGTCTCCGTGGTGCCGTCGTCCGTGTCGACTATCTGGGAACCACTCTGGGTTCCCGTCGAGCCGTCATGATTCTGACTACCACCGTTGGTAGTTGAAGACGGAGGGTCCGGCGCCGTGTAAGTACTCGGCGATTTCGGTTCCTCTGTCAGATTCGTATTGTTGTCGTGGTTTTGACCGCCACCAAAATCTTCATAGCCGTCCTGATCCTTACCTTGCACCTGTGGACCCGCATTAGGGTCTTTCGGCTGAGGGGTTGGAGTCGGAGTAGGTGTCGGACTTGGGGTTGGCGTCGGGATGTCTTCCGGCGGATTTTCAGGCGGCGTCCAGTAAGAAACATCTACTGGCTGATAGCCACACTCCAAACGGAACTTAACGATGCCCGGTTTGCCGAGATTGAAGATAATCACATGACCGCCTTCGTTAGACGAATCGCGCACGATCACCGAAGGCTTGTTACCCTCGAGACGGTTGTACGCTTGATACATCTGCGAAGTATAGTCGTCGATTGCCTCAATCTTGATGCTGCCACTGGTTAGATATTTCTTGATTAAATCAATCGTATCGTCCCAGTAGTCTTGGTCGGACAAGAAATGCAAGTGAGCCTTATCGGCACGCTGGCCAATTTTCTCATTTTGCTCATCCACCAAGATGGTCTCCGGTAAGGTCAAGGTCTCATCCATGTGAAGTGCGACGGCTGCACAAAGTGCAGGGTCAACACTGATGGAATAAAACAAATCCCCTTCACCATCTTTGGTAGCGACCCACTCTTGAACAGAGTTAGTCTCCTTGTCTTTGACTGCCTTATCGGCTGCGGCCTTACGGTCGTAGCCGAAATTGTAATTATTTGTGTCAATGCCGTCTGCCTGCAACTCGCTATTAAAGTAGCGAATCACGCGCCCCTGTGCAGCATAGCTCAGGTGCGTGATATGTGCCCTAACCGAAGGTACACAAATGCAGACAGCGAGAACGAGAAACACTGCAGAAAGCACTGCTCCAATTTTCAGATGTCTGCTGCGCATGGTATCACTTCCTTTCTATACTTGCAGCTTAGTGGCGACGACGGATAGCATGGATAATCCAGCAAGTCGTAAAGGCGACGAAAGCGCCCAATACGATTGCCAGGACTGCGACCATAAAAACGTCCGTGCCATAGGCCGTAACGTTCCCCGCCGCGTCCATGGCGGTCGGCTTCACGATGACATTCTTTTCACACAGCCACATTGCGACTGCAGCGATGATGCCAAGGATAATGCCGATCACGATTTCTGGGAAATCTGCGTAATCAGCGATTACCGCACGAGTCTGTGCCGCTTCATCGCGAATGATGTCGCGGGTATCCTCGTGCTCGTCGGTGATATGCTGACGGGTTGCGCCGTACTCAGCGGTGACGTGGTCGGTCACGCGCTTGCCGGTCTTGCCGATGGTGTCCTGAATCTCCGTCGCCTTCTTGTCGGCGTGCGCATTGACGCGCTTGCCAACTTTCGCAACGGTCGTCTGGACTTCTGCGGTCTTGCGGTCGGTGTGCGCATTGACGCGCTTGCCAACCTCTGCGGAAACGTGGTTGGTCTCCGCGAACAACTGCTCCAAATTCTTCTTTGCCATGATTTTCACCATTACTCCGCCTCTTACGCGGAGCCCTTTCTTTTTAGATTTTGCCCTTTAAAGGCAGGATTGCACCACGTGGGGTGCGGCTGAAAGAATCTATATAGAAACGCTCCCTTTATACCGGCGGAACGATGAAATCCGGTTTTGTTTTGCCAAACTCTTCCTACTGCATGCAAAAAGTTGTATGCAGTAATGATCTGATTTGTTAACACTGCGCTTCTTGCTAAAGCTTTTCGCAACTTCGCAATTAGCTGGTCTTATTATAGCAAAAAATTTGATTTTTGTCAATACCATTTTGTGATAATTTACCATTAGCTTAAAATATGTTATGCATAAGTGGTATAATAGGGGTAATATGGGCCTAAATGCAAAGATAATTCAACGTTTTACGAGGTCGGATGCGCATGATTTAGCACATAGCAGTGGCTATACGCGATTACGCCGCAAGGGTTATACCGGTTTTGACACAAATACGGGTAGTACTTTTGCGCAACGGCGAGAGCTGGAGCTGAATCGCCAAAATATCGCTGCGTATAAGAGTTCGGCGGTGGCGCAAGGTGGGAATCGGCGCGAACGGGCGTTGAGCGTAAAAGATAAAGCGGCGGCGAGCAGCGCCAATGTGGACGCGGGTGGAAATGGCGCAAGCATGACACTGCGCGAGGCAAATATTAAGATGCACAAGCAGGGACTGCAGGCTTTTGATAAGGGGATGCAGGCGATGAGCGGCGCAGCGGAGGTGGCAAAAGTGCCGTCGATGATGCGCAATTCGCAAACCAGCCATATCGAAACCTACGCGCAACGGCAGGCGGCGAGTTATCGGGCGGCACAGGCTGATCGCTTTGCTGGCGGCGTGAGAAAAATTGGCGGAGTAGCTGGCGGTGGCATGACACGAACGGCAGGTGACGCAGCGGGCGCTAGTCAGATAAGGCCAAGCATAAAGCCAAATTTTGGGAGTCACTAGGCAGGACTCGAAAAGAATTGGCGGCGGCAAAGTCGGCAATTTTTTGATGCTGGCTAAGGTCGGCTTCGAGCAGAACTTTGCCATGTGAATTGAGATGCGCGGGCGCTTGACAGATAAGTTGTTTAATCAGCGCAAGGCCACCATCGGCAGCATAGAGCGCGCTGGCAGGCTCAAATTTTAACTCAGAGCTCAGCCAATCCCAGTCGCGGTCAACATAAGGAAGATTAGCGACAATAAGGTCGTAACTTTGGGCATGCTCGAGAAGATTAGACTGGGCAAAATGTACAGTTGCGCCGAGTTTTTGGGCGTTCTTAGCGGCGACTTTGAGCGCAGCAGCCGAAATATCAACCGCGGAGACGGTGGCTTGCGGCAATTCCAGCGCAAGCGTAACAGCAATGCAACCGCTGCCAGTGCCAACATCGAGAATAGCGCGCGGCTGAAAAGTTTTTGCGAGGTCAATTAGTGCTTCAGTTTCGGGGCGCGGGATAAGCGTGGCGGGCGTAACGATAAAATCGCGACCATAAAAAGCTTTTTCGCCAAAAATATAAGCGAGCGGTTCGCCAGCACGACGCCGAGCCGCCCATGCCTCAATCTGCGCCAACTCTTGCGCGGAAAATTCATAATCGGGATGCGCAGGCAAAAAACTGCGGTCTTGGCAAAGCGTACGCGCAACAATTAGTTCGGCATCAAGACGACTAAGTGGCGCCTGAGCGGAGTGATTAGGCGATTTGGGGACGGAAGGTGTTTTGGTGGCGGCGCAATGCCCACCAACGCCGTTATTTGTCAGCCACGAGCTCACGTTCATGGGCTTGGAGCGCTTCGATAATATCTTCAATATCACCATTCATTGCAGCAGAAATATTACTGCGATTGTAATGAATACGATGGTCGGTAATACGGTCCTGCGGAAAATTATAAGTGCGGATTTTTTCGCTACGGTCGCCAGTACCGATGAGAGTTTTGCGCGCATCGGAAGCATTAGCGCGATCTTCGGCGAGTTTGCGCTCAAGCAAACGGCTGCGCAAAACAGTCATGGCTTTAATGCGATTTTGCTGCTGCGAACGTTCATCTTGCATAGCAACAACGAGACCGGTCGGCAAATGCGTAATGCGTACGGCGGAATCGGTAGTATTAACGCCCTGCCCGCCGTGACCGCCGGAGCGATAAATATCAATGCGCAGATCCTCGGGATTAATTTCAAGGTCATGCTCTTCGGCTTCGGGAAGCACGGCAACGGTGGCAGTACTGGTATGGATGCGCCCTTGCGATTCGGTAACAGGAATGCGCTGGACGCGATGGACGCCGCCTTCGAATTTAAGCTTGCCATAAGGTTGATCGCCAGAGACGCGGAAAATTACTTCTTTATAGCCGCCAGCGTCATTAATAGATTCGGATTGGAGTTCGCATTTGAGTCCATGCGTTTCGGCATAGCGCACATACATGCGATAGAGGTCGCCCGCAAACAGGCTGGCTTCATCACCGCCAGCACCGGCACGGATTTCCAAAATAGCAGCTTTGTCATCATTGGGGTCGCGCGGAATGAGCATTTCACTAAGTTTTGCCTCGGTTTCGGACAGTTCGCGCTCGAGGTCGGGCTTCATTTCGGCAAGTTCAGGGTCTTGGTCGGCGGCTTTGAGGTCATTTTGGAGCTGCGTGCGCTGTCTGCCAAGTGCGACCAGCGTATCGATTTCTTGCAAACGACGATTTTTGGCAGCAAAATTCGGATCCGCATAGGCGTCTGGCTGGCTAAGAAAGTCCATGAGCGTCTGGCGCTCGGTTGAGAGTGCATCAAAATCTAAATCTAGCTTCATTTGTGAATATTATAACATCTTCATACTCGAGATATGATATAATCTTGTCACGGGCCTTTAGCTCAGTTGGCTAGAGCGTACGATTCACATTCGTAAGGTCACTGGTTCGAGCCCAGTAAGGCCCACCACTTTGTTTAAAATCGTGCAAAAATACTATTGCTTAAATTTTCCTGAAAATATATAATAAAGACGGAAGTCGTGGAGTTACTCACACAAACATAAGGAGTAGCTCAAAATGAAAACAAAAAGCAAACAAAGAATTGGTTTTAGCCTAGCGTCAGTTTTATTGGTGCTAGGCTTTATTTGTAGCAATTTGCCGTCGGCGGCAGCGACGAATAAAATTCTCATTGCCGATAATGACAAAGATGGCAAGATTTCGATTGGCGACAAATTCTGCTTAGGTGATGAATGTTTTTATGTGACGAAAAATGCCGACGAAAAGATTACAGCACTGACGGAATATAACCTATATACAGGCTATACAGTACATGACGTAACGGAAGATGAGGAGTATTGGAAATATTGGAATATTGCTCATAAAGAACCTTTTTTTGATCTGCCGCTCTATGAATATCTTTCCAAACACGATTATGCTTATTGCCAGAATTATTATACAGACGCATCGGTCATCGGCAAATCGGTCGACAATTCCTTGACGAATATCTCGCAATATGTCGCAACTTATTGTTACCAGCCACTGATGATTGATTATGAAATTACGACATTTCAAGAATTCGATGCAGAAAATAATCGTAAAATCGACAAAGAATTTACATATTTGGAACTTGAGGAAATTCGAGCGCGCTACGATTATTGCAATTATTATGCGACTAATAGCGGCTACTATATCCGGTATTGCGAAAATTGGACGCCGAAAAATAACGAAATTAAACAGTCGAATACCGCAACCAGCATGCATGGTACACAAAAAGACGATTATAGCTATCCGGAAGTGGCAAATCATTATTTTACGACGCAGCTGCGAGATTATTTGACTGGCGAGTGGGCAGATTTTGATATGGTCTTTGATTATAATGGCAACTTGCTGACTAGCACTTATGACGAGATGACGGATTACGCCAAAGCAGAAACTCATTCGGGACGAGTAAATCCAATTTATGAACCGGTCTTTAGATATGAGAATTACCTCAAACGGGCGGGCTATGCGATTGAATCAATTGATTTGCTGAGCTACAACGATTTGGTTGATATTATGAATGCCGTAAATAATCAGAGTTTGACTTTTGTGCATGATGACTATCAATGCAATTCCCTAAAGGAAAGTTGGGGATGCGAGACCGGAAGTCCTTGGTGGGACTCTGGTAGCTGGCACGAGAAAGCCGAATCGGAAATATTCGAAGATACTTCCTTTTATAGCACAAATCTAGCGAGCTTCTTGCCAAAGTCGCAAAACTGGCTATATGCGACGACTTATTGGCTGAAGACTACCCATGCGGATAGCCATGTGCGCCCCTCAGAATGGAAAATCGCGGACAATTATTGGATGGACGACCTAAACCGGCAATTCTTTATTGATAGCTTCGGCGACTTGAGCATAGCGAATGGCAACATCACGAATTCTACCAATATTGGGGCGGGGATTCGGCCAGTTATTACCATGGCGGCGAACTTGTTTGAATTGAACTCACTGAACCTAAGCGGCACAGTGCATTGGATTGGAGATAGTCAGACAACAACAACGGCGCGCCCACTCACCACTACAATTCGGTTGTATCAGAATGGCGTTTTGGTGGATAGCGTAGAAGTAGCGGAAGATGCCGATAATGCACAAGTATGGACCTTTGCTTTTGCGGGCTGGCCAAAATACGATGCGGCTGGCGAACTCTATAAATACACGGTTACACAAGATGACATTGCGCAATACGAATCGAACGTAACAGGCTTTGAAGTAACAAATACTTATATTCCGCAGACCGAGCCAGATCCGAGCAAAGTTGATGACGGGTCGACGGAGACAGCCAACCCAAAGACTCTGGCCGATAATCCGGCGCTATATGGCGGAATTTTGGCGGTGATGGGCGGAATAATTCTTACAACGGTGCGCCGCGGGCGAAGATAATTTACAAGAATTATTCATTCTCTTCTAAATCATAATATTCAATCGGGTATTTGCCGGATTGGCTACTGTCGGCATTGTAGAGTGCGACTTGAGCGCGTTGGAGCGCCTCAGGTGAATTGGAAGAAATCATAATGCAAAATTCAGCATCCCGCTGCTCGCAGATGCCATAGTCGATACGATAGCCGTCGCCAATAATCGGCAAATGCGAAATAATCGGATATTGCTCATAATAGGCCATGGCCTCCTCATCATAGGCGCGGTCGTCCTCGTAGTTGGCGCCGCCGCCAATTTCGCCACCAGATCGAGTTAACGTGAACACGACCGAAATAATCGCTAGAATCGCAACAATGCCATAAAGAATGAGCAGAGCGATTTTCTTTTGTTGTGTAGTTAATCCATCAAATCTCATGAGCCAATATACCTAAAAATCCGAAATTTTTGACCGCTTGCTTGGTTTTTGTAATAAGCGTTATGGATGCGCGCCGACCAAGTCCGCGCCGAAGCACCGACCATATTGCCATAACCGTTGCCATATTCGCCAACATAAATCATCACATGTTTATCATTCACAAAAATATCACCCGGTTGGAGGTTTTTAGTATTGCCGTTATTAGTAATTTCTTGCCATTTATCGGATTTGGCCATGGCGCTACGTTGGCCGTAAGTAGTTTCAGGAAAATCCCTCAGCTTGTTGGTGATGCCAGTATAATGCACCAACGCACGCATAAAATAAACACAATCTTGGACATAGGTCTTAAAGAAGCCATCCTTAGTACTAAAGTCGCCTTTATTATGAGCGGTTTTATAAAGTTCCTTATTCTCCGGCTTGAGACTGTAACCGCACCAATTCTTATCATTGCTGGCCCACTTTTTAGAATTCCATGTTACCCAACTGCCGTTTGGCTTTTGGCATTTGCCAGCATGCTCGCCAGTCGTATATGGCCAAGCGGCATAAACGGCATTGATAGCCAGCTGCTGAGCTTTGGTTTTAGCGGTGGCGGGCGTATTAATGCCACCCTCATAGCCAACGCCATCGTTGATTGGTCCGCCATTGATCGGCGAGACTTCAGCAATAGTGGGGTTAATGCAAGTTGAAGTGCTAGTATCGGCAGTAATATTCATAATATTGCCTGGAGTAAGCAAGCCGATGATTAGATATATCATGCCGTAAGCAACAATGCCGATGACAATTTCGAACAGGCGCTTTTTGGCGCGGGCGATTTGGTCGGCATTGTCGCGGGCGGTGAGAAATTTAATACCAACGACAATAATCCCGATGGTAGCGAGCAGACCAAAGCCGTAAGTTAGAATCTGCACGGCCATAAGCACGAGCTTCAAGATTGGGCCGCCTTGGCAATCATCACAAACTCGGCCGAAGAGCATCGTATCCATACAGGTTTCAGCGAAAAAAGTGAGTAATTGCATTTGCTTAAATTATAACATAAAAATATTTTCAGCTTTGGCGGGTTTTGCGCTTGGGGACGGGTGTTTTGGTAGCCGAGTTGACCGACTCGCGACAGAGATAATAAGCGATAAGCGCGCCGACGAAATTACCGAAGATGCAAAGCAAGATTGTCCAACTAAAAGTACGAGCGATGCCCAGCGTAATAATGTTGGCGATGCAGTGCTGAAAGCCACAAAAGATAAAGAGCGGCACACCAAGCAGAATGCCGAGCTTGGAACCGCGTCGATAAATTGCAACGGCTAGATACATGACAACGCCGCAAAGCAACGACTTAATCAGAAAACTCCACGAAAAATCCCAGCTGGCGACTTTAGCTTGGGCGGTTTCGATGAGTGTAGCGTCACTAATACTAAAGATTAGGCCGACGAGATAACCTGCCAGAAGATTGCCGGCGAGAATAATGAAGAGTTGCAAAGGCGGGATTTTATCAGCAATGAGAAAGCCGCACTTCCCAGTAAAAAGATTGGCGCCCAGCACACAAACACCGAGCAGGCCGAGCGAGAAAAGAAAGGGGCCGAGCGGTTGGCCAATTTTTAAGAGAACATAATTGCCGAGACCAATCAGGAGAGCGGCAGCCAGCGAAAGGCGGAAAAGGTCAAAATAGAGTTGTTTAGAGCTTATACTTGACTTTTTAGGCATGATGTGATATAATGATATGATATAGTGTTATTCTTGCGAAATAATTTCGCCATGTTTGAGGTGTAAAATGCGCTGATTGCGGCTGCCACGGAATTTAAGCGTTAAATCGCGCTGGGCCATAATGAATGGACCGTCAATCAGGACGTCGAGCTCTTGGACGAATTGCCAAGCGATGGAATCATGCGGAATCTGTTCGAAGATAAGACCGGTAAAAGACCAGACATTCCAGCCGAGTTCCTGATGGCAAAATTGCGCAATTTCGAGACAGGCAGCGGCTTGCAAGAGCGGCTCGCCACCACAGAAGGTGAGACCCGCCTGCCCTTTGAGCGCGCGTAGCTCATGCTTGACTTTATCCAGCGATACAAGCGCACCAACACCCGTCTCGGGCCAAGTTTCGGGATTTTGACAACCTGGGCAATGTTGACGACAACCTTGCGTCCAGAGGACGGCGCGCAGGCCTGGGCCATTCACGATAGAATCGCGCTCAAGGTCCCCCGAGAGGAGGATGTGCCCGGCAGGCACATCCATTTGCGGCTCACAGAGCGCGTTCATTATTGTTTCCCGAGCGCAACTTCGGCGCAGGCTTTAGCTTCTTCGCGCTGAGCTTTAGTCTCGAGGTCATATTGACCAACAGAGACATTATGCTTAACGCGAGCAGCCTCTTCAGCTTTCTTACCATCATTCCAGCGCTCGAGCGAACCCACGAGATAGCCGGTAATGCGGCGAAGGCGCTCAAAGCCGAACTCGCCATCAGATTCGTGGCGGCCACAGCTTGGGCAGACATCGTCGGCAATGATACCGGAGTAGCCACAGATTGGGTCGCGATCGACCGGGTGATTAACGGAGCCGTAGCCAATGCCTTTCTCTTTCATGTGGCGAACAACCGCCTCAAAAGCTTCGATATTATCGGACGGGTCGCCATCCATTTCGATGTAAGTAATGTGACCAGCATTGCAGAGGGCATGATATGGCGCTTCGATATCGATTTTATCGAAAGCGGAAATTGGGTAATAAACCGGGACATGGAAGGAATTGGTATAGAAATCGCGGTCGGTTACGCCTTTAATCTTGCCGTATTCTTTGCGATCCATGCGAGTGAAGCGGCCAGAGAGACCCTCGGCAGGAGTGGCGAGCAAGGAGAAATTAAGCTTATGTTTCTTAGTCATGCCATCACAGAATTCACGCATGTGACCAATAATATCGAGACCAAGCTCTTGACTTTCAGTCGATTCGCCGTGATGCTTACCAGTCATGGCAACCAGAGTTTCGGCGAGGCCAATAAAGCCGATCGAGAGCGTACCATGCTTAATGACTTCGCGAAGCTTATCATTGGGGCCAAGTTTTTCGCTGCCAACCCAGTTGCCCTGCCCCATTAAGAATGGGAAGTTTTTAACTTTTTGATTAGCCTGAAATTCAAAGCGCTGTAGAAGTTGTTCGGCACAGAGATTGAGTTTTTCGTCGAGTTCTTTATAAAAAGCATCCCAGTCAGCTTCTTTGCGTTCGCCTAAGACAATGCCATGTTTGATACCGATGCGAACCAGGTTAATTGTCGTAAAGGACAGGTTACCGCGACCAGCAACGTGACCATCAGTCTCCTTAAAACAGGAACTAAAGACACGGGTGCGGCAGCCCATAGTAGCAATCTCGGTGTCAGGGTCGCCCGCTTTGTAATATTGCAAGTTGAATGGGGCATCGATGAAAGTAAAATTCGGGAAGAGGCGCTTGGCGGAAACTTCCATCGAACGCTGGAAGAGATCATAGTTGGGGTCGCCTGGATTATAATTGACACCCTCTTTAACTTTGAAAATCGAAATTGGGAAAATTGGCGTCTCGTGATGACCGAGGCCGTTCATAGTTGCTTCGAGCAACATCTTGGAAACAAGGCGACCTTCCGGCGAAGTGTCGGTGCCGAAGTTGATTGAAGTAAATGGCACCTGAGCGCCAGCGCGGCTATGCATTGTGTTGAGATTATGTACGAAGCCCTCCATGGCTTGAAGTGTTTGATGTTCGGTGTCCTTAATCGAGGCCTTAATGATACTCTCGGGAACTTTGGCTTTTTTGAGCTTTTTCTCGTCGCCAAGAGTAATGTCGTCTTTAATGGTAATTTTGAGATCTTTGCCGGTGAATTCTTCGTATTTTTTGAGGTTTTCCTTGAGAGATTTGCGGAAGGTTTTATTGACGGATGGAGCGAGACAGTAATCAAAATAAGGGATAGATTGGCCACCATGCTGCTCGTTTTGGTTGGCTTGAAGAATAATAGCAGCAAGGGCGGCAGCAGTGCCGATTGATTGCGGGGTGCGCAGGAAACCGTGACCAGTATTGAAGCCCTTTTCAAAAAGCTTCAGAACGTCAGTCTGGCAGCAAGTGAGCGTACCAGTGGCGAGAAAATCAAGGTCGTGGATATGAATATCGCCATGGTCGTGCGCCCAGCTAAATTCTGGTTTTAAGATACAAATCTTGGCATATTCTTTTGAACCCTCGGCGCCAAATTGAAGCATTTTGCCCATTGCGGAGTTGCCGTCGACGTTAGCATTGCCACGCTTAACGTCGGAATCTGCTTCGGCATCGAGCTGCGAAATAGTATTGTAGGTCTGCATTAATTTGGTCTTGGCTTCGCGAACACGAGAGCGTTCGGCGCGATATTCGATATAGGCCTTAGCGGTGTTTTTAAAGGCCGATTCCATCAATACTTCTTCGACGATGTCTTGGATTTGTTCGACGGTCGGGATGCGACTCTTAATCTCGGTCTCGGCGACACGCAGAACCTTTTCGGCGATATTTTCGGCACGATCATGACCAAATTCGCCTGTTGCCGCACCGGCTTTGGCGATTGCTTCAGTAATTTTATCGAGTTTGAAAGCGACAACCTTGCCGTCGCGCTTTCGAATTGACTTGAACATATTTACCTCCATTGTTCTGAATCAATTGACTAATCTTATTCTATCCTAAACACTATATGTAGTGTTTGTTAACATAAGCTTAACGCTATATGTGGGGTTTTTCAATAGAAAATGTAAATAATACAACATTATTTCGACTATTGGTGTTTTTATGCATATAGTGATATATTCATACTATGAAGAAGCAAGCAGACTACATGGTGGAAATTGGCGAGCTGATTACAACGGCACGCACCCGCCAGAACATGACGCAAGTTGAATTGGCAAAGAAAGTGGGAACGAGCCAGTCGGCGATTAACCGGATTGAACACGGCAAGCAAAATGCTTCGCTGGAGATTATTAGCAAGATTAGCAAAGCGCTACGCACGCAGATTGTAACAGTGAACGATAGTGCCACGACCGGTTACCGCATTTATGGCGGCAAAAAGTTGCATGGCTCGGTAACGGTAAATACCTCGAAGAATGCGGCGGTGGGTCTGCTCTGTGCTTCTCTCTTAAATAATCGTAGTACAACACTTATTCATCTGGCGCATATCGAAGAGGTGTATCGGATTATTGAAGTACTAGAGTCGATCGGCGTGAAAACGGAGTGGATCAATGATAATCACGACTTGAAGATTACGCCACCAAAACGCTTACGCTTGGAGAATCTAGATATTGAAGCGGCGCGACGGACGCGGTCGATTATTATGTTTATGGGGCCACTAATGCATCGTTTCAAGCATTTCAAGCTGCCTTATGCGGGTGGCTGTTCGCTGGGCTCGCGCACAGTTGAGCCGCATCTGCATGCATTAAAAGAATTCGGCCTAGAGGTAGATGCGAAGTCGGAATCAGGTTTTTATCTGGCGAAAGTACGCGACTTGAAGCCGGTCGATAAGAAAATCGTGCTGATTGAACGGGGCGATACGGTAACGGAAAATGCCCTGATGGCGGCGGCGCTGTATCCCGGTAAAACAACCATTGTAGGGGCGAGCCCGAATTATATGGTGCAAGATGTCTGCTTTTTCCTGCAGGCGTTAGGCGTGCGAATTGAGGGAGTTGGCACGACGAATTTGGTAGTGCACGGCAAGGAGAAAATTAGCCGCGACGTAAAATATGCGCCAGCGGAAGACCCGATTGAGGCGATTAGCTTTGTAGCGGCGGGCGTGGCGACAAAGTCAGAGATTGAAATTAAGCGCGTGCCGATTGAATTTTTGGAGATTGAATTTGAAATTCTGCGCAGCATGGGGCAGAAAATGAAGATGAGTGAAGAATATATGTCGGCGAATGGACGCTCACGCTTAGTAGATGTGAAATTATTTGCGTCGAATTTGCAAGCGCCGATTGATAAAATTCATCCGATGCCCTTCCCTGGCCTGAATATTGATAGCTTGCCATTCTTTTCGCTGATTGCGGCGACGGCGGAGGGACGAACAATGATCCACGACTGGGTATTCGAGAACCGGGCAATTTATTCGACGGAATTAAATAATTTGAATGCAAAAGTAGAGCTACTGGATGCGCACCGGATTTTTATCACTGGTCCGACAAATTGGCGACCAGCGGAAATGATGGCACCGCCAGCCCTACGACCAGCGGTGGTAATTATGTTGGCGATGCTGGCTGCCCCTGGAGAATCAATCTTGCGCAATGTTTATTCGATTGCGCGTGGCTATGAAGATTTTGCCAACCGCTTGAAGAGTTTAGGTGCCGATATCGAAGCTCTATCTGATATCTAGTTTTCTTGCTATAATAATTCTATGGCTATCACTAGAGAAAATGTCTTACATTTGGCAGAATTGTCAAATATTTCGCTGAGCGAAGAGCAGATTGAGCCATTGATGAAAGACCTCGACAATATTGTCGGTTATATTTCACAGCTCGATGAGTTGGATACCGAAGGCGTCGAGCCAACTTACCAATGTTTTGATATGCAGAACGTGTGGCGCGAGGACGTAATTGAAGAATTTGAGGCGAATCGCGAGGATTTGCTGGAACTTACGGTCGAGAGCGAGGATAATCAGATAAAGGTACCAAAAGTTTTATGAAAATTGCAGACAAAAATACGAAGGCAGTTGATTTGGTGCGCGCAGCGCTAGAGCGCGCGAAAGAATGCGAGGATTATCATTGTTTTATTTCGATGAATGAGGCACACGCACTCGATAAGGCACGCGAGATTGATGAAAAAATTGCGCGAGGCGAGAAAGTGGGACGGCTCGCGGGCGTGCCGTATGCTTTGAAAGATAATTATTTGAGTCGCGATGGCGTAACGACGGCAGCGGCGCGAATGCTAGACAATTTTCCAGCGCCAATTACAGCGACCGCTGTAGCACGGCTGGAAGCGGAAGGTGCGATTATGATTGGTCGCACAAATTTGGATGCTTATGCGCACGGTTCGAGCACGGAAAATTCCTATTTTGGGCCAACTTGCAATGCGCATGATAAAACACGGGTTGCGGGCGGTTCATCTGGCGGTTCGGCGGCGGCAGTAGCGCTAGATATTGTGCCCTTTGCACTAGGTTCGGATACAGGCGGCTCGATTCGTCAGCCGGCCAGTTATAACGGCGTGTATGGTATTAAGCCAACTTATGGTACCGTTAGCCGCTATGGCGTAGTGGCGATGGCTTCGTCAACGGACGTGATGGGCTGTTTTGCGAAAAAGATTGAAGACGTTGACCTGGTGATGAATATCATGGCGGGCAAGGATACGAAAGATTCGACAACATTGGACGATTTCTGGAATAACGATTTGGTCGATGTCGCGCCGCAGCGCAAGAAAATTGGGATTATTAAAGATTTCATGGGCGAGGGCGTCGATGCGGAAGTTGTAAAAACGGTGCGTGATTACGCGGCAAAAATGCAAAAGGCCGGCTATGATGTTGAAGAAATCGAGATGCCGATTATGAAATATGGCTTGGCGATTTATTACATCGTGCAGCCAGCAGAAGTAGCATCGAATTTAAGCCGCTATGACGGTGTTCGCTATGGGCATCGCGCTGCAGAAGTAACGGATTTGAATAGCGTTTACAGTAAGACGCGCGATGAAGGATTTATGCCAGAGAACAAGCGTCGAATTATGATTGGCAACTTCGTGCTGAGTTCAGGCTTCTTTGATGCCTACTATTTGAAGGCACAGAAAGCGCGAACTTTATTGATTAATGCCTATAACAAGGCCTTCGAAGAATATGACGCACTGCTCTGCGCAGTGGCGCCAGCGCCGGCCTTTAAATTTGGCGAAAAGACCAGCGATCCTCTGCAGATGTATATGGAAGACGTGATGAGCGTGCCGCCGAGCATGGCGGGTTTGCCGGCGCTAGCAGTACCAGCAGGCACATCAAAAGCAGGCTTGCCAATTGGCGTGCAGTTAATTGGACCGCGCCAAAGTGACCAGCTATTGCTAAAAATTGCGCAAACAGTTGAGGGGATTAAATGATGGATAAATCCCTGATTACTTTCTTGATTGCAGTAATTGTGGTCGGAATTTTGTTGTTTGTGGCGATTTGTATTTCGAAAAAACGCGGGCCAGCTTTTAATAAAGAAGATTACCAAGTAGATTTCTTGAGAATCGAAAATGCGCTCACGGAGGGGAACGAACAGTCTTATGCGATGGCGATTATTAATGGCGACAAGCTGCTCGATAAGGCGCTATGCGAGATGGGCATCCCTGGGCGAACGATGGGCGACCGCATGAAAAAAATTGGTAAAGAAAAATTCACGCAGCTCAATGCAGTATGGCACGCGCATAAAATGCGTAACCAAATTGCACACGAACAAGATTTTCAGCCAAGTTTTGCACAAGCAAAACATGCATTAGATGTTTACCGCCAGGCCTTAAAAGATTTAGGAGCAATTTGATGAGCGAATATAAGACAACCATTGGCATTGAGTGTCACGTACAACTTAATACCGTCACAAAATTATTTAGCGCAGTCGACAATGACGCAGTCGACAAAGAACCGAATGCCTGCGTGAGTCCGATTGATTATGCCCTACCTGGGATGTTACCAGTACTAAATAAGGCAGCAATTGAAAAATGCGTGCGAGCAGGACTGGCAATGAACTGCCAAATTAATTTGGTTAGCCGCTTTGATCGCAAACATTATTATTATCCAGATTTGCCGAAAGGTTATCAGATTACGCAGATGTATCAGCCGATTATTGGCGCGGGCGTAGTGCATTTGCCGGACGGCTCAGACGTAAAAATTGAGCATGCCCATCTTGAAGAAGATGCAGGCAAATTGACGCATTTTGGCACATATTCTCTGGTGGATTTGAACCGTGCTGGTACGCCACTAATTGAAATCGTGTCGATGCCCGACATCCATTCGGCGGCGCAAGCACGCGCATATTGCGAAGAATTACACCGTTTAATGATGTATGCCGGTGTAACGAATGGTGATTTATACCAAGGTAATATGCGCTTTGATATTAATGTGTCGGTATCGAAAACGGACGAGCTAGGCACGCGGACGGAAACGAAGAACCTGAACTCCTTCCGCTCGATTGAGCGCGCCGTGGAGTATGAAGTAAAGCGCCAGATTGAAGTACTGGAACGTGGTGAGAAAGTAAAACAAGAAACACGCGGCTGGAACGATACGACTGGCAAGACAACTTCGCAACGCAGCAAGGAAGAAGCGCAAGATTATCGTTACATGCCAGAGCCGGACGTGCCACCAGTAATACTGGAACAGAGCTATGTCGACAAAATTGCGGCAAATATGCCAATGATGCCAGATGAGTATCGCGCAAAATTCGGAATCTTAAATCTGGACCACAGCGAGAGCGAAGCGATTATTAATCACCCAATTTTGGCGGTGCGCCTGAGCGAAGTTTGCGACAAGGATATTAAGCTTGCACCGCGCGTGGCGCACTGGTTCTCGAGTATTTTGTTGGCGGAAGAAAATGCTGACAAAAATTATAGCCTCGCAACCGCGCCAGAATTGACTGAATTATCGGAAATGGTAGAAAAGAAAGAACTTTCCTCGACCGCAGCGAAAGAGGTGCTACTAGAGATGTATGATAAAAAGAATACCGCCAAGACACCGCATACGCTTGCAAAAGAAATGAATCTTCTTCAGGAGAATGACGAAAACGCAATTGAAGCGATTATTGATGAAGTTTTGACCGCGCCAGAATGCGCCAAAGCGGCGGAAGACGTCCGCAATGGCGAGATGAAAGCAATTGGCTTTTTGGTTGGTCAAGTGATGAAGAAGTCCAAAGGTAAAGCCAACCCGACGACCGTGAACGAGTTAATAAAAAAGAAATTATCCTAAGGAGGAGAACTATGTCATATAAAGCACCAACTAAGGCAGTAATTACTGACGCCGGATTCGCCAGCCGCTTCTTGCCAATTACAAAAACGATTCCAAAAGCAATGATTCCGCTGGGGGCAAAGCCAATTATGCAATATGTAGTCGAAGAATGTGTGGCGGCGGGTATTAAGGACATTATCATCGTGGCAACGCACGAGGGTAAGCCAATTTATGAAGATTATTTCAATAACCCATGCGAGAAAGTTTATAAGCAGCTCGAATCGCAAGGCAAACTGGATCGCTTTGCGGCGGTGAGACAAGTGCTGGACATGGCAGACATTACCGTGATTGAGCAGGACCCAAGCTATCCATATGGTAACGGTTCGCCAATTGCCTCGGCGCGCCCATATTTGAACGATGATGAAGCTTTCATTGCGCTATACAGTGACGATTTGATTTTCGGTAAAGGCGATGTTGCGACTTTGATGGAAGCTTACGAAAAATATCCTGAAGCTAAGGCGATTATCGCGGCGCAAGAAATGCCGGAAGAGGTCTGGAATAAATATGGCATGATTGCGATGAAGGATAAGAGGAAGCAGACGCTGAGCCATATCGTGGAGAAGCCAGCTACGCCAGCCGAATCGCCATCAAATCTGACTTCCTATGGCCGTTACTTATTGACGCCAGAAGTATTTGGTCATTTGATTCCAAAGAATACCGGTTTGGATAATGAATTATGGACGGTCGACGCCATCACGAAACTTGCAAAAGCTGGCGACGTTTATGTCGTAAAGAGCAAGGGCAAGTGGCTGACGACCGGCGATCCAAAGAACTATTACCAAGCCTACGAAGAATTTAATAAATTGGAGGCTTAAGCCATGGAAACTCCTGCTTGGATATTAGTAATTATGCTGTCGGTGACGTTGTTCATCTTCCTAGTAGTGGGGATTATCTTGATTATTAAGTTAATTGGCATCACTAAGGAAGCTAAGAAAATTATGTTGCAAGGACAAGATATTGCTGAAAAAGCGGACGATATTGCCGGCAATGTGCGCGACATGACAACAGTGGGGGGACTAGTGAAACATTTTGCGGAAACGTACTTGGATGCGGGCGAGGAGAAAAATACAACGAAGCGGAAAAGTAAAAAATAAAGCAAGGAGAAGTAGAGATGAGCGAGAATAAAGGGACGGGTAAATTCTTTCTGGGGGCGCTGTTTGGCACAGTAGTAGGCGCAATTGCGGGGGTGGTGCTAGCGCCAAAATCTGGCAAAGAAACGCGCGAGGACTTGAAAAAAGCAGGCGACCAAGCCGTGAAAGATGCGAAGAAAACTGGACATTGCATCTTTGCGCGCGGGAAGAAAGCGCTGAAGAACCTCGGTGATAACGCTGAAGATGAAGTCGAGAAAATCGAAGAAGATGTTCAAGAAAAAGTCGATGAAATCGAAGAAGCAATCGACAAAAAGACGGGTGCAAGCAAGAAAGAAAAATAGAATTGCCTAAAGAAAAACTCCGGCACTAGGGTCGGAGTTTTTTGATACGGAACAAATTATTTGACGTTCTTAAAAAGCGCGCCGAAGATTTTGTCGATAACTGGCTTAACTTCCTCGACACCGAGAAGGACACAAGTAAAAATATAGACAAGCAAGCTGCCGCAAACAATTAGACAGAATTTCGGGAAGACGGCGAGGAAAGAGATATCCGTAGCGCGAAGAGGCAGAAGCTTGGTGAGAATATAGGAAACAACACCGGCGATAAGCGAGGCGGCCAGCATTTTGCCCATTGAGACCCAGAATTTTTTGTTGAGCAATTCATGGTTCATGTCGCGATTCTCGCAAGCGAGCAAAACGACAACCTCGAAAAGTGCGCTAATCGACATGGCGTAAGCTAAGCCTTCGGGGCCAAAATTGAGATAACTGAGCAGAATCGCAAACACGACCTGGACAACGAAAGCGATAATGGAAATAATCAGCGGTTTCTTGAGCTGCTGCTTGGCATAATAGCCGCGGGCAACAATGTGATAAAGCGATTGAGTGAAAATTGCCACAACGAGCGCGCCGAGTACGCTAGCAATTTTGGCGTCGCCACCGTTCTTAATGAAGAAAACAACATAGCCACGAATGAAGAAAGCAATAATTGAGACGGGAAGCGAGATCCAAATAATTGTGCTGAGCGCAGAACGGAGCGTATCGCGGAAAGCGGTTTCGTCTTGCTTCCCTGCTTCGTCGCTGAGTTTTGGATAAAAAGCGGTTGAGATAGCAACACCAATCAAATTAACTGGCATGCCGCGCAAGGAAGATGCCTGTTGGAAGGCGCGAATCGACTGCTCACCCATGCGAGAAGCAAGATTGGTATTCATAATGCCCGTCACATAATCAATGCCTTGGTCAATCGAACGGGTCGGCAGCATCTTTAGAACGGAACGAAAGCCCTGATTTTTCCAATGAATTTTAAATTCATAATCGAAACCAAGACCGACTAAGCCGATGATACTAGCGCAAAGCTGCAAAAGCGCGCCAAAGACAACACCCAGCGCAACGCCCATAATGCCGCCCTCAAAAACCTGCCAGCCAAAGATATTGATGCCGTTAGTAAAGCTGAGAATACCCACGATAATGCCAACATTATAAAGCGCAGGCGCGATAGCGTAGAAAATGAAGCGCTTGACGGCTTGCTGCATACTGGAGAGCACGGTCGAAATTGAAAACAAGAAAGGATTAATCGCAATTACGCGCATCATATTGATTGCGAGTGACATAGCAGACTCATTCAAACCCGGAGCGACAATGTAGCGCACGAGTGGATCGGCAAAAATCATCATCAAGACCGAGGAAACCAAAGCAATCAGGGCCAGCAAGTTGAGTAGACTTGAGCTGAGCTCCCACGCGGATTTCTTATTGCCGCTAACTAGACGTTGGTTAAAGACAGGGATAAAGGTGACGGCGAGAGCGCCAGAGGTAATGAGAAAGAAAAGGAAGTCCGGCACAGTAAAAGCGGCAGTATAGGCGTCAAGGCCGGCAGGATAAGTGTCGTAATACATGGAATTGAGCCAGCGATCGCGAAAGATGCCAAGCAAAGCGGAAATCAAAGTCGAGCTAGCAAGCACAATTGCAGCAGTTTTGACGGATAATTCTGAGTTCGCAAGCGAAACTACAGATCGGAAATGTAATCGACGCTTCATCTTATTAATTATACCCTAGCGCGCTGATCATGCGGCACAATTTACGAGATTTATGCGATTCAAAAAAGTGGTTGGCAGATCGGGCAGGAGAGTCTTAGTGAGCACCGGATAAGGGTTATTGAGAATTGTCCAGCTATCACCCTCGCGCTTCAAAACAAGGCGCGAAACCCTATAGAGTGTGGCACTACCAGTATCTTTGTTTGAGCACATGACGACGCCGACATAACGACCACTCTTGATTGGCTCGGCAAAAGTATATGCACCATCGTTCACAATAGTGGCGTAAGTATTTTTGACATATTCGTTAGCGTCTTCAGTGAATTCGGCGTAATCATGCTCGACAAAAGGATTATCGTAATTGAGCAAGCGAATATTATAGGCCGAGAGCGCAGGGTCTTTATCAAGAAAACCGAAAAGTTTTTTGACGGCAGAGTCGATATAAATTGCTTCGGCGTCAATATCAATACTATAGAGCAATTTATCGCTATCTTCGGTTTCAGGCGTAAAGTTGCCCGCGATAGAATAGAGCGAATTTTCGATAGGCAGATATTGCTCAATTTCATAATCGAGCTTTGGCGAAGATTCCGAGGCGGAGCCTTTGCCGACTTGCTGATAATCTTTTTCGGCTTCTGCGGCAATGCGATCGCCTTCGTCGTCGATTGATTCGAGTGCGCCATAAACGCTATTAAATTCATTCGGAATAGTAATATGCTCCGTAACGGTTGCGAAATGTTCATGCTCAACAATCAAATCATATTCACCTGGGTCGATGTAATTGTAGGCATTGTTTTTGTAATATTTATCGCCAATGCGCACCGTAGAAGTAAAGGGCGCATAAGAAATGAAAAAGTAGACTTTGCCAGCGATGAGGCTGCGCAAGTAAATCAAGCCAACAATAGCAAGCACAAGAATAATATATAGGACAATGCGCCACCAGGTGCGTTTGCGTCGTTCAGTTTCTGACATTATTTATCTCCATATGCACAACTTTTATATTCGAGAGGATACTGATTCGTGTCAATACCTTTGCCGCCAAGCCATTCGAGCGCATTTTGCTTGAGCCCCTCAGCGCGCTCAGGCAAACAGGTAATGAGCGTGATACGAATGCGCACAGATTCGTCATCGGCGATGTAGGGGTCGATATAGAAACCTTTTTGGAAGTTATGATAAGGCGCAACAGCGAAGACGGGGTCGGAGTAAGTTTCTTTTTCGAGCCGCTCAGCTTGATATTCTTGAACGGTATAGCAAGCTTCATAGTCTTTTTGGTTGACTGCGTAGTAGGCGTCATTGTCCTCATTCTTTTCAAGACAGACATAGAGCCGCTCGGTTTGCCCCGCCGTTGCGGTAATTTGGCCAGAGTAAGCGCCAAAATCATCGCGCTTAATTTCGACATCATAAGTACCCGGTTCAATGCGATGCGTACCATTTTTGAAACGCTTGCCACCAATGGTAACAGTCGCATCCGTTGGCGCAACTAATACGGTAATTTTGGCAGTTTTGGGCGATTCAATAATCCAAGCAACAATCGCGACAACAACGAGCAGAGCAAAGCCAATGGCGCCAAGTTTGATGAGCTGTTTGCGCTGCTCAAATTGGATTTGTGCGCGAGTTTTGGAACGGGCCATTTTACTCCTTAATCGTGTAATTTTGCGGTGTCAGGAAGCGTTGTGCCTTTGAGGATTTTATTAACTTCAGCCTCTTCGAGGGTCTCTTTTTCAAGCAAAGCCGTAGCGAGCGCATCGAGGAATTTGCGGTTGGCACTGAGCACAGCCTCGGCGCGCTTAGCAGCCTCCTTATTCAAATCGGCAATTTCAGCATCGATAATTTCAGAGGTTTTTTCGGAATAAATCTTCGCACGATCACCGAAGAAATTAACTTCATTAGTATTAAAGACTTGGTCGCGCAACTTAACACCCATACCCTCTTCGGAAACCATCTCGCGGGCAAGTTCGGCTACGTGCTGCAAGTCGGAACTAGCGCCGGTAGTGATACCGTCTGTGCCAAAAATCATCCGTTCGGCAACGCGACCACCCATGGCACGGGCGAGCACATCTTTGAGTTCGAAAATATTCTTATAGCTACGGTCCTCTGGCGGCAAGAACCAAGTCACGCCACCGGCATGGCCACGCGGAATAATCGTAACTTTGTGAACTGGGTCGGAATCTGGCAAAACATGGCCGACAATAGCATGACCAGCTTCGTGATAGGCGGTAATCTTGCGCTCTTGCTCATTCATAACTTTAGATTTGCGTTCAGGACCAATCGCAACTCGCTCAAAAGCCTCAGTCACGTCAGCGTTGGTGATAACTTTGTGGTTTTCGCGCGCAGCGGTAATGGCGGCTTCGTTAGCAATATTGGCAAGGTCGGCACCGCTAGAACCCGCAGTTTTAGCAGCAAGCGCATCAAGATTAACATCGTCGGCGACTGGTTTGTTCTTGAAATGGACATTGAGAATATCGACGCGATCTTTGCGTTCCGGCAAAGTTACGTTAACATGACGGTCAAAACGACCTGGGCGAAGCAAAGCTTTGTCGAGCATATCGACGCGGTTAGTCGCCGCCATCACAATTACACCAGTATCATTATCGAAACCGTCCATCTCGACGAGGATCTGATTGAGGGTTTGCTCATCTTCGCGACCAGCACCACCACGCGCATCACGCTTGTGGGCAACAGCATCGATTTCATCAATAAAGATGATACTTGGGGCATTTTTCTTGGCTTTACCAAAGAGGTCACGCACGCGCGAAGCACCGACGCCCACGAACATTTCGGCAAATTCAGAGCCAGAGATGGAGAAGAAAGGTACACCTGCTTCACCTGCAACCGCTCGCGCCATCAAGGTTTTACCTGTGCCTGGGTCGCCCGCAAGCAAAACGCCGCGCGGAATCTTAGCGCCAAGGCGCTCATATTTTTTCGGATTTTTGAGAAAATCAACAACTTCGGCTAGGTCCTGCTTGGCGGCCTCATTGCCAGCAACGTCAGAGAAAAGTACTTTTTTCTTTTCGTTGCCGTAGAGACGCGCTTTAGCTTTGCCAAATCCAATGTTTTGGTTATTCATATTCTGAGCCTGGCGGACCATATAGATTAGGAAGGCACCGAGCAAAATGACCGGCACGACGACAATAGCGGCGTCGAGCATAATGCCGAGCGTATCAACATCTTCTTGGACTTCGATATTAACTTTGCCTTCTTGAACGGCATCGGCAAAACCCTGCTCCTGAAGCGAACTGCCGGATTCCTTGCGCGAAACCATCGGATTCATGTCAGCGCTGTCTTTTGGTGTGACATAAAGCGTGTCGCCCTTGACGACGATTTTTTCAATCGAGCCTTCGTTGACCAGAGTCAGCACTTCAGTCAGACTCTTTTCTTCGGTATCGGCATTATTAACTTGATTAAATCCGCCACTAATGGCAACCACGAAAATAGCGATAATTAACCAAAATAGCAACGCGCGAATGGCGTTGGTAAGCTTATGGCTTTTTTGCGGCTTTTTCTTGCCGGCGGTATTTTTATATTCTGGCATTGACACTCCTAAATAATAATCTGAATCTTGCGCAGTTATGGCTGCGCCTATATCTTAGTATAACACTACTGAAAAGGACTGGCGACAGCACGGTCTTATTGACTTTTTCCGCATTCTGTGGTATAATGAGATATGGTAGTCATGTGCTGCCAAATTTCTTTCGGGAGGTGAGCACCTTGAAATTCAAGAAACCGGATAAGAAGAATGTCTTCTATCAAATCTATCGCAACATCTCTGATTCCAACAATGGTCTGAAGATAATGTTCAGAGAGTCGAGCACGATCCGACAGCTCGCTCCGATAGAGCTAGGCATAGGCATCGCGATTGGCCTAATCTTCCGCTTCATTGCGCTGGAATATATCATTATGTTGATCTTCTTGGTCTGGCTGTTTATCATCGAAACGATGAATACGGCCGTAGAAGAAGTCAATGACCTCATTACCTTGGAGGAGAATGAGCGTGTTAAGCGTTCAAAGGACCTAGCTTCGGCAAGCGTCTGGATTTGCCACCTAGTTTATATCGTCTGCGTAATTGGTTTCGTTATTTGCCACTTAGCGAATTTCGCGTGGTGGCAAGCAATAATCCCCGGTTGACCGGGGATTTTTTATTGCTAAATTGCGTCGTTGATGAGATGAGCGTTCTTTGTAATGTAATCGACTAGCGAAACAACCGTAAGCGCGAGCGCAAGCCAAGTCGTCAGCGTGGTCAGGATAGTAAGCGACGCGAGATTGGCAAGCAGAAGCATAATCATTGCCATCTGGACGACAGTTTTGAACTTGCCCCAATAGCTCGCAGCAATTACGACACCTTGATCGACAGCAACGAGACGCAGGCCGCTAATAATAAATTCACGGGCAACAATCACGATTACCATCCAGGCAGCAATGCGACCGAGGCTAGTAAGACAGATTAGGGCTGAACAGACCAGCAGTTTGTCGGCGAGCGGGTCCATAAATTTGCCAAAATTAGTTACCAACTGATACTTGCGAGCGAGATAACCATCAGCGAAGTCGGTGAGGCTAGCCATAATAAAGATTGCTAGGGCGAGCCAGTTTTGCCACGAAATCCCGAACGGAACAAGCAAAACGATAACGAAAATGGGGATTAGGAGAACGCGAATGAGTGTGAGTTTGTTAGGTAGATTCATTAAAACACCTCCTTGGGTTTTCACTCATCAAACAAAAAGAACATCACTCTGACGAAATGATTGTTATATTATATCATATTTATTCGGTTTTGGAAAGGAGGTAGAGAGTGGCGCGGTCGGGCTCGCCCTCGAAATATTTATCGAGGACTTGCTCAAAGATGGCGCGGTGCGGCGAGACAAGGTGAAAAAGTGTCATGCAGGAATGCAATTTGAGATGGTCGGGGCTAGGCAGGAGTTTTTGAATATTTTTGACGTCGGAATCGAGAATGATTTGAGTAAGTTCAAGCAGATGACGGCGAAGAATAGGGTCGGCAAAATATTGCTTCGCTTCAGCAAGATCCTCGATGCCGTAATATTCAGAATTGCGACTCTTTCCTAACCCTTTCAGTTGTGGAAAGAGATACCACATATAATGACTTTGTTTCTGGCCGGCGCGAAGTTCGGTAAGGGCAGTTTCGTAATAAATTTCATCCATCTTATGAAAGCGTGCAAGATCGTAAGTTGGGCGATAATGATAGCTATATTGCTTAATCGTATCGGCGACGAGCTGACTGTTGCGAATAGTTTCGGTCTGGAATTTTTCGGCAGCCAGATTGTCTCGGGCAAGCTTATAAGTTTCGCCAATATTCGGATAATTCTGCTTCAAACCCGGAGTAAGCTCTTTGAGAATTTGTAATTCACAATCAGTCATTATGCCGATTGCCACCGAGGTATAAAAATCGGCGAGGTCGCGCTCGGCAAAGAAAAATTTCTCGTTTTGGATACGCCTAAGCACATAGCGACGGACACGCTTACTACGATTGCAACGCAAAAGTTTATTGATGCAAATTACACCATCATCGAGTTCAATTGCGCCGCTTTTTTGAATAATCGCATCGAGTAGAACGCGCGCTTCGTCGACGTTGCCGGTAATATAGGCAAACTCGGAAATGGCGTCTTGGATTTGATTGCTAGCGAGCGTAGCCCGCATGAGCTCCGTTGGTGTAGCTTTTTGGTTTTTAATCTCGAGCGCACGACCTTTAAGTTCGAGCGGCAAGCTTTTGAGTGTATCGGCGTCAAGTTGAGCGAGATTAGTGAAATACTGATAGAGATCGCGATTGTAGCGCTTAATATTGCGGACGCTACGAATCCAGCTGAGCGCATCCCAGAAAAAATCGTCATTATCCGGCTCGGCGAGGCGAAGTTTAATCTGGCGAATGCTACGAATGCGAGGCCAGAAGAGATTATAGACAACGCGCTCGAAACGCCAATATGCATGCCAAGGCGAAAGTCTCAACCAAATTTGGTTGAGAATATCTTGCGCAAGACTAAAGCAAACATAATCGTTCGTATGCAAAACAACATAGCAAGCGGCTGGAAAAATATTAGCGAGACTTTTCTTGCGAGTATTGGCGAGGGCGGCTTGAAAGAATTTACGGATGTTAGTGTCACTCATCTTGCCCAAACAGATGTTTTCTACGATTTTACGATCCGTCATACTGTAATTATTTTAACAAAAATAGAGCATTTCTGCCCTACTCTTTATCACATCTGGTCGGGGCGACCTGACTCGAACAGGCGACCTCGCAGTCCCGAACCGCGCGCGCTACCAACTGCGCCACGCCCCGACTAAATGCAATTATACCCCTATTCGCGCTCCAATTTCAAGATTTGATAGCGGTCGCCATTATCGGCGAAACGCCAGGTTGCCTCAGTAGTAACACGCCAACCTTCGCGCGGGAAAGTGAGCTCTGCGTCCTCGGAATATTTGCCAACATACCAAATCGTATCGCGATTTTCGAGGAAGACATCGAGGTTATCGATTCGCCCAAAGTAACTATCGCGCAATGGATAAAGCGAGCCGTAGGAATATTCGGTTTGCTCATTGAGGAAATAGACATGATGGTCGCCATCGTCATAGGCAGCGAGGTCATAATAAAGCCAGACGTCACTAGAGATAATCGGGAGATTTTCGTCATTATCGAGTGCGATAAGATTTTCATACATATCTTTGGCGGTTGGGCGCGCGGCGGCATCGAAATCGGAATTACCATAGGCATAAACAGAACTGAGACCACAAATATTACAGCCAATAAAAATAGCAGCAATCAGCGCAACACGCACGGCCGGATATTGATAGAATGGCGTCTTTCGCTTTGGCTTAGTGGCGAATTGGTCGCGAGCATAAAGGACAATCAAGACGGCTTCAAGCATAGACACGGTCAGCATAGCATAGACAAGATAGCGCGAAACGAAAACGGGCGTAAATGGCGGCATTGACAGTAACACAAGTGCAACAAAGGGGACAAGGGCGAGGCAAAAGAACATGACGAGCTGCTTGCGATAACGCACGGCTAGATAAATAAGCGTAATAATCGTAGCAATCAGCAGGACCATCAGCCAATTTTTGACATTGTCGGCTTTGTCATAGAGGAAAACTTCGGTCCAGTAATCAAGTAGACTCGTCGCGCTCAGCTCGCCAATCCAGAAGCCGCCCTGAACGACGGTAGCTTGACGAATAAAGCTCGGTAGCCACGGCAAATACAACACAAGCGCGCCGAGATAAACCAGAAAAATCTTCTTTTGGAAAATCTTTTTGCCATAAATTTTAATGAGATAGACAAGGTGCGCAATCCAAGCAAAAGCGCAGAAATAGTGCGTATACATGCCGGCCGCGAGCAAGATAGCATAGATAATCCACCATTTTTTGGCACCGTTGTTAATAGCGAGCTCGAGAAAATAAGTAGCAGCGAAGACGATTAATACGACGAGCGTATACATGCGCATCTCTTGACCATAACGGACGAAAACAGGCGAAATTGCAGCCATAAAAGAGCCGAGCATCGCGACAGAGGCGCCATATTTATATTTGAGCCAGAGGAAGATGAAGACGATGGCGAACGCGCCAAGCAATGCGGAAAGAATGCGCATCGTAGCGACATTATGACCAAAGAAATGCGCCCAAGTCTTGAGCACGATATAGTAAAGTGGCGGATGAACATCGTCAGCAGTAAAGTCAATCATCTGCGCAAAATCAAACCGAGTAATATAGGAGCTATAGGACTCGTCGAACCAAATTGATTGATTAATATTAAGCAAGCATAAGATTAAATATAATAAGCCAATGAATGCGGGCGCAATTAAACAAAAGATTCGCCGCCGCTGGCGAAAGTAATTTTTCATGCTTTAATCTTAGCATGTTTTGTGGTATAGTAACAGTTAGTCGGGGTTTGGCGCAGTTGGTAGCGCGCGCGCTTTGGGAGCGCGAGGTCAACAGTTCGAGCCTGTTAACCCCGACCATTTTGTGAAGAATTAAGAAGCGATGTGCTTCTTTTTTTACTGATATTTAGTCCTAAAAACACCTCGCGGCGGGCGAGGCATTTTTGATGGCTTTTTACATACCTGGAATATGGTAGGCGCTAGGGTCGGACGGATAAATCTGGTCCTGCATCACTGGATTTACCCCCTGAACGGCAGCACTGGCGCTTTGGCCATAATATTGGCTATTGCCCGCGCTCAGGGTTGGCTGATCTTCAGGCACAGCTGGCGCGATAGGCGCAACAGAAGTTTCAACCGGCAAAACTGGCTCAGGCATAGTCGGCACAGCGACAGGAGCCGCAGGCTGAGATTGGACCATTGGATTGGTAGCCTGAATTTGTTCGGCATAAGCTTGAGCGGTTGGCAAATCGGCTGGATTAGCAACGGGCAACGAGGCCTCCGGTGCGAACGGCGCAGGTGCAGGCGGCAGAATGCCGTTCGGATCAGGCATAGGTAAGGCATTCGCATATTCGACTGGCACGACAGGCTGCGGCGCAGGTGCTTGCATAGTAGCGGCGACAGGCGTAGCCGCAACTCCCGGCATTTGTGGCGCAGCAACAGACGCAGCTTCGACGGGCACTTGAACTGGCTCAGCCACGAGTGGCTCGGCAAGCGCCTCGTTCATCATGGCGGAGTAATCTTTTGGCAAAGCTGGCGCTTGGATATTTTGATTGAGCGGCGCAATATTCTTAATACCAGAAGCGGAAGCGAGTTCAGTCATGACAGGATTTTGCGCAGCGGCGACGGGCATACTGGCGGCAACCATCTGGTCAAGTTGCGCGGCCGCTTCGGCTTGTTGACGCGCAGCAGCGGCAGCGGCTTTTTGAAGCGCTGCGTCAATGGCGTCTTCGGCGGCATTATCTTCTGGATTTAAATCCGATTCGTTGAGTGGCTCAGCGACATGCGTTTCGCGCGCGACTTCTTCAGGCGCAACTTCCGGCGCAACAATTACGGATTCGGCACTTGGCATTGCTGATCTTGCAGCTGGCGCTGACTCGGGAACAGATGCGGGTTCAGGAATAGGCACGGGCACAGGCGTCTCAATGGCTGGCGTTGCCGCAGCAGGCGCGGCGACAGTAGGAGCTGGCGCAGTAGCAGGCGCGGCGAGCGGCGCTAAATTAACCGCCTCATTTTTAGGAGTGATGACCGGAATGATAGGTGCGGCAACTTCGACGGCTTCAGGAGCGGCATCAGCGGCAGCTTCAGCTGGGGTAGTCTCAATAGCCGACTCAGCCTCGACGAGTGCGGGCACAGCTTCTGGCTCTGGCTCAGATTCCGGCTCTGGTTCCGGCGCTGGTTCAATTTTCTCTTCCCCATTTTCATCTAATTCAAAATCGACGGCACCATGGCGAATTTCCAAAGAAGTTGGATCGGATTTTTTCGCAGGTTTAGGCGTAGGCACGGGAGTCGTCTCGGCTGGCTCCGCCGGCGCGGTCGTGGCATCGGCAGCGGATTCGTCGACCTGAGCGACGGCTTCGGCGGCAGGTTTGTCGGTCTTAGCGGCAGAATCTTTCTCGAGCGCCTCCAATTCATCAACACTAATGGCGTCAGGCTCAGCAGGTGCCGCTTTGGCGGCTGACTCGGCGGACGGGGCGGCAGATGTGTCGACGGCTTCGGCATCCTCATTAGCATCAACGACATCAGTCGTAAGAATATCAACTGGAATACTTGAAGAAATCAATTGCTGATCGGCGCCAGCAGTCATGAGCTTGCTAGCAATGCTGAGCGTCTCTGGTTTAGTGTGTTCATTCGAGAAACGGTTAGTTGCCGCAACAATACCCGCCATCAAGGCAGTCGCAATTGGCTTATCGACTAATTTGCGTGCTTCTTCTTCTCGTAATTTCTCGGACAGACGATAAATCATCTCGGAAATAGACGAAGCGTTCGGGTCGCCCCATTCGAGATCGGCAAAGTTACCAGCAACATCGGCATGAATATTAATTGAGCTAGCATCATGCATAATGCGACCATATTCCGTTAAGGCAGAGTCAAGGTCAGCAGCGTTAGCAACATTCAGCGCAACAACGAGGTCAACGTTATAATCGCCATGGCTAAATTCGATATCGCTTTCTTCAATTGTGGTTTTGTATGGCGTAATAAAAACTTTGACATAATCGCCGTCAATTTTGTAGCGAAGGTGGTCGGCCTTCTCTTTATCGAGGGCAATAATGAAATCTTGCAGACTGTTCGTATTAGTCTCAAAGGTCTTTTCTGGCTCCAAAAATTCAATGGCGTTTGGCACGGCGCCCGAGAAAATCGCAGTAGCATATTTGCCCATTTTATCCAATATGAAAGTCAAGCCGAGAGCGGCCGAGAGTTCATCGACACTCGGATCCTTAGAGAGAGCAACTAGTACATTGTCGCTAGTTAAGATACGCTCGGCGACTTGATCGATGATGCTAGTTTTAGCCTGCGATTTTTTATCTGCCATTTTGCTGTTTTTCTTGTTTATTTTGACCTTATTTGAGTACAGATTAGCATAATCTTTTTGGTTTTGCAAGCCCTTCCCATATGTACACTTTACAATTTTCGCTTTTTAGAATATAATATACATCAATTGAAAATAATAAGTTAAGGAAAGATATTTAAATGCCGATTATTAAATCCGCAAAGAAGGCTGCGCGCCAAGCAGAAAAGCGTCGTAGCAACAACCAGCAGATCAAGAAGACTATTCGTAGTGCTCTGAAGGATTTCCATGCAAAGCCAAGCGCCGAAAAGCTTGCGATTGTGCAATCCGAATATGACAAAGCCGTAAAGAAAGGCTTATTGAAGAAGAATACCGCTAGCCGCCGCAAAGCGAAATTGGCCGCCTTCGCAAAAGCAAATGACATGAAATTAGTTGCCAGCAAGAAAGTTGCGCCAAAAGCTGAAAAAGCAGTTATCGCCGAAAAGCCTGCCGCAAAAACAGCAGCTAAGAAAGCTACCGCCAAAAAGCCAACAGCTAAGAAGACAACAACGAAAAAAGCTGAGAAATAAATATCTTAATACAAAAATCTCCCACTAACGGGAGATTTTTTCTAGCCAACAATTGTTTCGTGCGCAGATGAATTGATAATTTCTGCGTAAGTTTGGTCGAGCGGCTGCCCTTGCTTGACGTTGAGTACGCGAAAAGTTTCGATGAGGTCTTCCCTCGCGGCATGCGGGTCATCTTCGTCGGACAAATCAGATTCGATTTTGGCATAATAACCCGGAAGACTATCGATTTTATCGATATAAATTTTAATCGTATTACCCATATTGAGTTCTTCGCGACGACGACTAATTTCGGCTTTGAGCTCATAGCCAAGTTGATAAAGAATGCGAGCAGCTTCGGAATAATCCTTAAAGACAATCGCATTGGCGATATCGATTTTCTTTTCTTCGAAATGGCGACGCAGAACGAGCGCATAAACTGCGTCTTTATTGGGGTCTTTGACAATTGTGCGCAAAGACAAGCGCGGCATAGCCTTGTCGCGGTTATAATTGCGCGGCACAAAAATACGATCATGTTGCCAATATGGCTCGCTAAATTTGAAATTAATTTCTTCGAGCGTCGAGACGAATTCGGCGCGGCTGGTTAATTTCATTTTGACGATAGATTTTTTCATAATCCTCCTACAAGCTAGCGCCAGCACGGGCTTTATTGGCCCATTCGTCGGCGAGTTCATTGCCGTCGGTACCAACATGACCGCGCGTCCAAGTTAGTTTTACGTCGGGATGTGCAAGATAAAGCGTATAAAGCTCTTTGACGAGTTCGAGATTCTTGATTGGGCCAGATTTTTTCGTCCAGCCATTTTTCTGCCAACCGGCCGCCCATTTGGTTACAACA
>CAVFJY010000001.1:152367-233622 GCA_963623365.1 bacterium
CGCCAGCTTGGGCGATTTGATAAGCGGCGATCAATGCCTGCGCCTCCATGCGAATGTTTGTGGAATCAGCTTCGCGGCCGAGAGCGACTGGCGCACCGTCGCAAATAACAGCATAGCCGCCTGGACCTGGGTTAGGACTTGCGCTACCGTCCGTGTAATAATAAGACATGCTTATATTATAACATCTCTCGATTTTTTGTCCGCCTGTGGTAAAATAGAGCCATGCCCGCGTGGCGGAATTGGCAGACGCGCTAGCTTCAGGTGCTAGTGCCCTCACGGGCGTGCTGGTTCAACTCCAGTCGCGGGCACCAGACCTAGTCCCGTTGGACAAGGCAGCATTAAAGATGCGTTCGAGAGGCTTCTTCCATCTGAAAGAGACCTCATTTTTGTTGGAAATTTGTAGATCCATAACTAGATTTCGCGCTAACTGGTCCTTTTGCCAAGAGTCGGCACTTTTCATCTTGTCAGCCAGAGGAATAAGCTGGTTCGTAAGTTCATCCATTATTTCTTGAACTTGGTCAGGATCGAAGATTTTATCGTTTATTTCGTCGCGTTCAGCTTGTAGAACCATTATTGCTTCGCGGCATTCTTGGTTATGAATATTAGTCCGCCGTCTTTCGACTTCTTATAGAAGTGTTTTCGTGATATCAATTTTATTGATCCTTTAGGGATGCGCTCAGCATACTGAACGGTATAACTCTATTATAATGCTTAAACTAAAAAATGATTAATAAGATCAAACAAACTTTACTCAATAGCGGCTGTAAGCAAGAATTCATCAACGAAAAAGAAGTCTTTGTTAGGAGCAATCTATATATTAGAATAGATTATGTCATAGATTGGGATGAATATATTATTGAAACTGCGGAATCTAAAGAAGATGCAGAAAACAACCTCTTTGAGGATTCAGACTACATAAAGTCCACAGCAACCGACGAAGAAATTAAAGAAACAATTGCTAGTTGCATAAACTAGATGACCGAGCAAGAATAGCCTTGCAGACAGCAGGACTATTTTTGTCATTGTCCATTATATGAAATTTGCGTTCTTCTGGCGGTAGTTTTTGGTCTTCTATGACCATGTCCAACAAGCAATTGGCCATTGGCCAGCCTAGTCATTCGCATTATATCTTCCTCGATTGGCTAGTATTCTTCTTTCTTCTGTTTAGCCATTTTATGATCCTTTGTTATATTAGTATCTTCATTTTATATCATTGACATTGAAAGCTCTTAAATAGAGCCTTCTCATTGACAATGAATCTATCCGCTCCATGCCATTACCTCTATTAATATTACTAATAGTTCGTAATTTGTCTCGCCGTCATAAATTTAATAGACAAAATCTTATAGCTCAGGGCTGAGACTACTGTCAACCAAAACATAAGCAGGTCGCCAATTTGGATTCAGAATTACGTATTCAACGACCTCACAGAGTGATTCATAAAGGTTTGGATTGCGGGCACCAAGATTGAATAAAAAAATACCCCCGAATCGGGGGTATTTTTTACTGTATTGCTTTTCTAGTTAGAGCTGCCAGAGTTGTAGCATTTTTCATAGATATGAGTGTCTAATTGCCCGATTTTATTTCGCATTACTGCCAGAGTTGTAGCATTTTTCATAGATATGAGTGTCCGTATCTCTATATTTGTCGCCATCCGCGGTATAGGTAGTGGTAACAATTTTGCCATCCTTAACGGAAGTCGTTTGTGAGAAGCAGTTATCAGTGACCCAGAAATTTTTATTAACATCGCCCGTTACGCTGAGCGCACTATCTGGATACGGGAAGTAAGTATTAACCATCTCGAGACGTGATTCGACGCGACGGAAGAGGTCGGCGGCGCGACCAGTTGAGTCGACGGTTGGCTGCACGCCAAAGAAGTTGACAGTATCACAACCGCCATCAGCTTTACTAGTATTTGTAATCTTAGAGTCATTGTTTTTGCAACTCTTCAGAGCGATGCGCACGGTAGTTTCCGGATTACGGTATGGCAGGCTAACACGAAAGAACATGGTCGTAGCATTGCGCTTCTTTGTGCTGCTAGCATAATTCTGATAGGAGTCAGTACTGTAGTCATAAACCGAAGTAACGACTGGATCCGGGATAACAATGTCGGCAGTACAAGCATAGCTAAAGCTATTATCACCATCTTTAACAGTGCCATCTAGATTAAATTTTGTACATTTTACGTCCATCGGGAAATTGTAGGTCTTTTGCGCGGAAGCGGCAAAACCAGTGCTGAGAGTATTGCCGATATGAGTAGAGCCAGTATCTCCCGAGCCGCCAACGTCGCTATTAGTCGGGCGCAAGGTAAGCGTGCCGCGGTTGGTCGTTGTGCCATTGGAAGCATAGAACTGATTAAGGCCAAATGCTTCATTAGTTTGAAAGAGCTCAATCTTCAAATAAGGCGCAACGGTAGCCAGACTGCTAAAGTCGCTCACGGAATAATTGGCAGCAGTAGCGTCGTCTTGGTTCATATGGGTAATATTAATGGTGTTATTATTTTCGACAAGGCGGTACATAGTTGTATCAATGTTGCCAGTCGAGCTGAGCTTCTCCATATCGGCATCACTAAACCATTGAACGACGATACGATTAATCTCGTTGATGCCATTGCCGTTATCATCTTCGTCGCGCACGCGCACCGGAATAATTTTGGAGGAATTATTTTTATTTAGCTTAGCAATATAGTCAGGGCTCTCGACATCAATCTTGACACAAGTATAGGCCTGGTCGATTGATCTAGCGGTAGACTCAATAGATTTGTTGCTGGTTTCAGAAGAGGAGATGAGAGTTTCTTTTTCGCCAGTGGTAATATTGCGCGCTTCGCGAATCACGTCGCAGTTGTCTTCGGCATTCTCGGCTTCCAGTGCATTTGAGATGCGTGTACATTCTTCGCGACCGACGCGATTATTCGTACTTTGACAGTTTTGGTATTTAAGTAAGATAACTTTGGCATCCTCAACGCCTGCCATGGCAGAGTTGTAAGCAGATTGAGAAAGGCTATAGTTGTTAGTTAGCTGCGATTCCGATAACATAATGCGCACAAAGCTGAGTGCGATAATGCTTAACAGCATTGCCGTAAAGATTACGACATACATCGATGCTGCTCCCCGCTTGGTTTTAGTTTGTGTAATCATATACCTCCTCTATCTTGAACCATAACCATTTACATCTTCTGCTTCACCAGTCTGGCGAACGACGAAATCGAATTTATTGACAGCGCAATAATTAAAATCTATTGAACTATATTCTAGATCTGAGCTATCAAGCTCGACCGGAATCTCTTGGCCGGAACAATAGTCGCCATTGCTCAAAATATTAACGCCACCTTTCTTGGTTGCAAGAATGAAGCTGATCGGATACAGCGCATGGCCAGTCGTGTCGCTCTGAGTTGCTGGCAGGACAGTAAAATCATAGAGGGCAAGATCGGACTCATCGTCGTTAATTAAATTAACAATCTGGTCTTCGTCAATTTCGAAATTGCGGTTGTTAACCTTGTCTTCGTTGAATTTCTCGCAGTAACTGCGATCATAATCGGGTACGCGAATAAATTTATAAACATGTTCGCCGGTAGCATTAGTAATTGTAATCGCGTCGTCATTGCCCTCGAAAGTAGTTAGAGTTTGCGCGGTATTCCAGATATAGGTATATGAGCCGGTACAAAATAGGCCGGAGCTCTGAGTCTTACCGTCGGTCTGCTTTTTAGTGTCATCTGAGCCAGTATAGTAAGTGAAGTATTCGGAGCGCTTAGCAACGATACTCTCAGCAGTAACGTTACCAGATGCCGACACTTCTGGGTTGAGCGATTCTTGAATCGGCGAGCTCTGCACAATTTTAGTAACGTCGTCAATTAATTCCCTGCCAACAGCATTGACGGAACGAATCGAGAGGCCTTTTTGGTAGATGCCAGTAATGCGGATTGTAAGAATCGCGATCATCAACAACATGGTGGAAAATAGACCCATGGCAAGCACAAATTCAATAATCGTGAAAGCTTTCTTGCTTTTCATTATTCGATTACCTCTGGGTTATATAGACGAACGATAGTTGTGATAGTAGACGGAACATGTGTACCGGCGGCATTCCAGCAAGTGCGAATATAGAAATCAAAATATTCAGAACGGTCTTTGTTGCGCTCATTACTATAAACAACGATATCCCAGATGCCTTGCACGCTTTCGGCCTGTTGGAAGATATTGGCTTCCTTCAGAGAGCTATTGTCGGTATTCTGGGTGGACGTTCTGTTACCAAAAATAATGCGCGGATAAATATCACTAGAGGTCATTATCTTACTCTGTTCATCAGTATCATTACCCCCGATAATAATATTCTTCAGAATACCAGTATCGTCCGAGCTAGAGCCAGTGCCGTAAGTATATCTAACACCATTATAACTGACGCCATCACCATAATCCGGTACGATATAGCGCGGATTGATCACGAAGGCCTTGTATTGCTGAATCTGCCCCTGACTGCTATAAATCTGGTCACAGGAAGTATAAGAATTCACATCGAAGCTATTTACGACATCGCCATCTTTAATGTCGCGCGGATTGCGCGAGGCCTCTTTGAGTTGTTCCCAGATGCGCTGAAATTGCGCGGTGCTATCGGCGAAATTGCGCTCAGCAAGATAATTATTATGAATAAAACGCAATGCTTCAGTTTGCGAATCGATGGCGGTGCGCGCCATGGTGGTTTCGAGCGTGCGCTGAATCTTATTTAGACCACTATTCATCATATTAACCGAGAAAAGCGCCACAGCCGCAAAGACAGCTACAGAGAGTGCCACCTCAATAATCGTATCGCCTGGTTTAACTTTATCTAATCGCATTCGTTTGCATCCTCGTCATCCATATCAATCAAAGCAATGGCGGATGAGCTGCGACCGCCTTTTGCAATTTTAATCATGCGCATGCGGCCATCATATACACCCGTATCGCCACTGCTAATACAGATTTTTAATTCTTTCTCAGTAAAATTGCTTTTGAACACTTTTTCGTCGCCTTCAGTTTTATATTCACCAATGTATTCATTGATACCGTAAGTATCGAGTATATTCTTTTCGGTACAACTGTGCGATTCTTCGCTAAAATCGTCGTAACGGATAATCTTGTCGTTATCCCGAGGAGTGCCATCCATAACATAAGTACGAATGATGCCCGTCTTTGGCGAACGAAAAATAAGAATGGTGGCGGCAAGTTCATTGCCATTAGTATCAAGGATGCGCGTACCCCAACGGGAATCGGACGCTTCAAGCAGATTAACTAGCCCAATGCTCGTACAAGCACCGGATGAGTTAGCAGAAGCGACAACATTGTTGGCATCCGCCAGCTGCAACACTTCAATGTCCTTCAACATATCAGTATCTTTTCCGTCGTTCTTGGCGACTTCTTCGCGCACGACTTCATATTCTTTGCCAATTAGCTCAGTAAATTCGATGTGACTATTGGCAATAGTCGCAACCAGACCATAGACAACGCAATCACTACGACCGCGACCGGTATTCTTATTGTTGGAAACTAAGCTACTGCCTTCGATAGCATCAGAAGTAAGACCGTAACAAACAGAATCGTTGTCGCGTGAATAGACTTGCGTATCGACAACATAAGAATACATACGGCGAAAATTGTCGGCAGTGTCCTGCACAGCGTCTTTATAGCGCTGGCGCGCGAGGCTACCACTCATACCGCCAAGAATACCAACGAAGAGAAAACCCGTCACGGCAAGCACGAGCATAACTTCAATAATCGTAAAGCCGCTCGCTACGTCCCTACCACCATTTTTACTCATGGTAATATTATACATTAACGCTTTCAATTTTTAAAACCTCTCTTTTAATATCTGGTTGGTAATTCTTTGGAATAGACGGTAGTCAAGACACCATTACGCTGAGCCTGATAATAGCCCCAAAGATAAGCGTCGGAACGGAGATTAAAAATCTCGCCACGCACAACGTAATAAGCGTCGTCGACGCGGAGCGAGGCATATCTATTGTTATATTCAGCAGGAACGGTTCCGGCGCCCGCAGTCCGATTAAGTGCAATCTCCCGAGTAACAACCGGGCCGTTAACAATTAATTCCTTATTACAACGATTTGCATTTAGTCCACCATTGACAGCACTGCTAATGTAGTTGTTTCTGATAAAACCATTGTAATCATCGTAGGCGCAAGTATTAATCTTATTTTTGGCAATCAACCAAGCATCGATGCGCGAGACATTGTTAGTAATGTCGATATTGTCGGCAATGAAGATAAGCTGCGGGAGTTGCTGAATGTTAGTGAAACGGTCTATCATTCTTCTGCCGTTATCGTTGTAGGCGATAACAAAATTGGTATCAATGACAAGCGTACCATTAACGTGAACAACCGTGGTTTGATTGCGGAAGGTCTCCTGACCGCCGGAGCCATCAAGGTCGTCTACGGTTAGACGAATTTGCACGTAGCCGCCGGTATTATTTCTGCCGCCACCGCCAAGATATGCATTGCCTTTGTTGACATGATAATATTTGGCGCCATTACTAAGACAATAATATGGCGCGGTCGGATTACCTTTTTTATCCTTGCCGAGCCTAGCGTCGTTGTCATGAACGACATAATAGCCTTTCTCCTCGTCGTAGACGCAGGCAGATGAAGTCCTGATAGAAATATCGTAATAATTATCCTTGACGGTTAATTTGGTGGAACCCTTTAGTTCGCGAAGGTCTTCAAAGTTTGCAATACCAGCGCCTGGTTGAGGGCTTGTTTTGCCCTTGCGCGTATAGATGTTCTCAATGGCGGTATAGAATTTTTCGATATTTTCGGCAAGTTCGAGCTTGGTGGCATAACCTGGAGTATACTTGCCAGAGTTGAGCATAGTTTGCGCAGTAAAGGTTTCGGCACTCTTCGTGCCGGCACGCGTGCTGGCGAGATTTACCTCCCTAGACGCGATGGCATATTTAGACTTATTCGGAATAAAGAGAGAGTCAAGGCCAAGCGCCTCAATATAGGCAGTGGCGGCACCCGAAGCGGTGTTTACGACGCCATTTTTCGCAGAAGTGGCGATGATATATTCCGCCCAAGAGCTAAAGGTGAGCTTATTGCGAGTATAAGTTGAAGAAACAATCTTGCCGGTGGCGGAAAGTTGCGAGCTCTCGACGCTAAAGATTGGACGTTTAGTGATAGTAGCGCAGTTTGGCGCGGAAACTGCCCATTTGGCGTTAGCGCCGGCGTTACCGGTCAGGGCGATGCTTTGATTATAATTATCGACAGTGGCAGCATCGCCAAGATTATGACTATCGCTCGGCCAGGTGGCGACGGCGACACAGATTTTATCGCCAAGGCTGATATCGTCTTCTGGTACGGCAGCTTTAACGCCATTCAGATTTAGCCTAGAGCCGCCATTCTCGATTGACTTATCGTTGCCCAAGGTACCGCTAGTGTTGCCCGAGGAATTATAATTGAGCGTGATGTTTTTTTCGGCGACTTCTTCGCAATGCGTAGCGCGCCCGCTGGCGGTAGCATAATTACATATATTATCTATGCTCGCGCTGCCGTTATTGGCATGATAGGTGGTACTGCTGGTTGGCTGACCGTTGGAATCCAATACAAACGATACAATTTTGATTTTGGTGTCTTTCGTGTGCGTGGCATAAGTATCGCCAACCTGCTTATTCTCGCGGACGTCGACTGGAACATAGGCCGTAAAATCAAGTTCGCCGCCAATCGTGGCGATTTGGCTCTCGCCGTCCGTTCGTTTGCTTTCGACATAGGGCTTGAGGATGTAATTGTATGGGACATAGACGCTAGCGCTGGTGGAGTAGTCGGTGGAGCTGTTTACGTAAGGGACGTTTTCGGATGTTCTTGGTTTAATGAGGTTGCCATCCTCATCCCATTCAGCCTCATGATAGATAGTCTGCCACCTAATATCAAAATCACGCCATGTCAGGGTCTGCGTAATCGCATTGCCAACATCGGATGCAACAGTTTTCTTGGAAGAATTACATTTTTCGGTCCTAGTCTTCAGGCCCGGAATCTGATAATGACCAGACGTAAAACCGCCGTAGATGCCGTCGCAACTATACGCCGATCCGGCGTCATCGCTTGGCGAATTCGCAGTATAGTCATAATCGTTGTTCTTTAGCGTGATATTCGAAATCTTAGCAGACGAATTGCCACTTAAGTCATTACCAAATATGTAGCCTTTGCCATTAGTACCATTGGTGGTATTGGCGGAGACAGCATAGTTCGAATCGTATGAACCTAAAAACGCCTGATTATCGTCGATGAGTTTTTGTGCGGCGGCGCAGGTCGTGTGCGTAAATTGAATGGAATCTCCTGGCTTAGCCCAGGTACTAACTGCGCCAGAATTATTATTCGTATAGGCGAAGCTGCCGCCATTTTTGCGGACGCCGGATTTGCCACTGTTGCTATATGAGTTTGTTGAATCACAAGAAGTTGAGGTTGGGGGATGATGAGTCGTATCGGTGATCATGAGATAAATCGGACTTCGCCCACATGAACTTTTCTCCGCCGATTCGCCATCATAAGAAAAGCAGCGATGCAGATATAATATAACCAATATCTTGCCATTATCCAGTGTCTTGATTTGATTCAACTCTTCCAGTGCAGACCAATTTTCCCTTAATTTCAACCCATCAATAACGACTTCCGATTTATGCTTCGGTGCATTCCAATCGCCATAGTCCCCACCTCTCGGATCTTCCTTCTTTCTTCTTAATACCTCTGATTCAAAGCTTGCAATAATACCGTTGGCATTCGTGGGTTTATTCGACCCATGGCCACTACAATCTTTTCTATTAATACAATAACTTACGAATACGGCATAATTAGTACAATGATCACCGCATGAACCATTCACCATGCCAACAACATATGCGGGATTATTAGTACTATTTAGATCGACCTCAACGTCCGTATAAATACTATAAGTTTTTTTATCCGATTCTTCTACTACGTCGCTAGCGAAGAATAAAACTGCGCGGTTTCTATCGTTCGGACGTTCGCAAGCCCAAACCCCGCTACCATAAGTTTCCGTAAAGCCAAATATCGGACCATACCCTAAATCGCCCACCCTTGTATAAACCGGCTTATTGTTTATCTTTGCTTCAGATTTAACTTTTATGTATTTACCGCCAGCGAGACAAGTCCCCCTAGATACCCTAGCATAACTATTACCGCTAGAAAAAATCAAAGACGCAACCAACGATGCCATGAGCACCACTAATATCTTAGCTATTTTTATCTTCGCCATTCTAACCCCTTCCATTCCCATCGCCGTCTCCGGATGAACATTTTTGAGCGTCAATCTCCTCATATTTTGATATATTTTCTTCATCTCCTAAAGCATGATACGAACCAAAATAAACGCTAATAACCTCGCAGAGTTCACTGTCGTTATATTCTTTGGAATATTTATCTAATTTCGCTATCGCTTCTTCATAGAGCCCAGCTCGATATGCTAGGAATTCAACATAGCGAGCTTCTATAATGTGGCGCTCGGTCTTATTGGATGTATTCGCTATAGCATCTTCATAAGCCTTAGTAGTATTATTGATACTAGCCTCAGAACTTACATCAGACAACTTATCAATTTCTTCTATCTTTTCATAGACACTCGTCTCAGCCTCTTCGCCTTGCTGATCAAGAAAATATTTCGCAGTAAATCCCCCGCCAACGGCAAGAATAAGAATAATCACAACAACAAGAATCGGGCGACCAAAGCGACGCCAATTAGTTTTGCGCTGGGCGGCCTTGGCTTGATGCGCCTGCGCCTTTGCGGCCTCCTCCTCTTCTTTGATGTTCACGAAATATTTTGCATCGGCTTTTCTAGCAACAATATCGCGAGTTTTATATTGAATATCTTGGTCGGCAATTGGAACGCCATCAATATTCACAGTTTCGGCTTGCTTCTGCGCAGCAGCAGCTTGTTCTTGCGCCCTCTGCTCTTCTTCGGCGGCGCTAGTAATATTTGGAGAAACAAAATTTGAAGAATCTGCGGAAGAATCTGAGGTCACCTCGCCAAAAGACCGAGAATCATTAGCGCTCATGCTTATAGTTTACTGAAAATAAATTAAAAAAGCTAGCGAAAGTGCTAGCTTTTTGGCGATTTTTGGCGGTTTCGGCGAGTTTTCCGCAAGACGACTACTAATAGCGCGTTGGCAATTCTTTGGAATAAACCGTAGTCAAGATACCATTGCGCTGGGCCTGATAATATGCCCAAAGATAAGTATCGGCACGAAGATTAAAGATTTCGCCACGCTGCGCATAAGTTGTCGCATCAATTGCGAGCGTCTGGCCGGAACTTTGCTGAACATTGCCGCCCCACCAATCCCAGCGCCCCTGGCCACCGCTGCTAGAGCTACCCCATTGCTCGGCTGCGCCTAGAACTTTCGTGCCACCGCCGGCGGTGCGATTCAAGATAATATTCTTCGCAAAGACGGGGCCATTAAACATGAGTGTGCGATCACAATTCTTAGCGCTGAGCGAACTACCCTTACCGGCTTGCTTGATGTATTCACCACGCTTAAAGGCGCTGAAGTTTACATAGGCACAGGTATTAATTTCACCATTACCGCCGTCGAGGCCATCAGCGACTAGCCATGCATCAATACGCGAAACATTCGAAGTAATCTGAATTTTGTCAGCAATGATAATAATCTGCGGAATCTGTTGAATATCAGTAAAGAGATCAACGCGGTGACTACTACCACGAACCGTGTAATAGCTATCAATAAGGAGGTTAGTATCAATAACAAGCGTACCGGTAGCATGAACGACCATGGTTTGATTGCGGTAAGATTCTTGGTCGGAATCGCCAGTAAGGTCGTCAACGAAGTTGAGATATTGACCATAGATGCTATCACTCTGAGCGCCGATGTAGGCATCACCCTCGACGTAATAATAGTGGGCGCCGTTGGAGAGACAGTAGAATGGCGCGGTATATTTGCCGTCGGTAGTGAGGGCGCGCGAGGCATCCTTACTATTCGGAACATAGTAACCGAGGTTTTCATCGTACTGGCAAGCATAAGCATTACGCGGTGAGAGGTCGTAATAAGACTTGCCGTTGACATCAATCTTGATGTTAGTTCTAGCACCGTCGTAATCCCAAGCATATTGAAGATCGTTAATGCGCCTCACGCCAGCTTTTTCGTGATAGTTGCTAGTACTATTTTTACGCGTATAGACATCACGAATACGTTCGAGAATGTCGTTAATGCTGTCTTCGGTTGCGATCGTAGAAGCATTGCCGGCTTTGTTACATTCGCCACTCGCGAGATAGGTTTGCGAGGCATAGAGACAGGCGCTAGTCGCGTTACTGCTGGCGCCTGCCTTGGTGGCGCTGGCGGTGCGGTTAGCGGCGCTGTGTTTGAGTACATAATTCGTGCCACTGGCGATGAGCGATTGAGCATCAATATAAGCGGTGGCAGCACCTGAGGCCATGTTCTTAACAGTACCGCCAGCGAGCAGACCGTATTCTGTCCATGAACCGTAACGACGGCCCTTGTGTGTCACATCGGAGGCCGTAACATCGCCAGAAGCGGTCAACTGCGAACCCTCAACGCTAAAACTTGGCGTTTTGGCAACTGTTGAACAATATGGCGCGGAAACAACCCATTGCGAACCAAAGCCAGAGCTAGTAAGCGCGACAGATTGATTAGTACTATCGACGGAAGTAGCAGTACCGAGATTATGGCTATCGCTTGGCCAGGCGGCAACGGCGATACAGACCTTATCGCCGAGGCGAAGACTACCCTGTTGATTATTAATAAGGGTTTCGGGCACATCAACAGAGACACTATTCATAACAACCGAACCAGAGCGCGACAAGACGATATTGTCGTCATTAGTCTCCGCGGCGCTGGAAGTAATTAAATCAGTATCTTCTAAAGTGCCACCCAATTGATTCTTGGTCGAAGCGTTCAAAACATAACGTTTGGTATAAGTATTATTCGTCTTACCATTGTTAAGCAAATTGCAGCTAAGCGTACTATTGCCGCCAGCGGCGCTTTTACAAATGTTCGAATAGCCGAGTGACTCATTACCATTAGCATAGGAGATATCGCTAGATGGACTACCACTGCGCATGATGAAGGAAACGACCCGAATAGTGGTTGGCTTAGTGTGCGTAGCATAAGTCTCGCCTACCTGTTTGTTCTCGCGTTGCATGACGGGCAAGTAGATGTCGGCGCTAAGGCTCGATCCTGGAGTAACAGTTTGAGTAGTACTGGAGCTATTGTTGCCAACGTATGGATAGAGATAGTAATTATATGGCACACTGACAGTCCCCTTAATACTAGCCATCTTGGAACCGTTATGGCTACTGCTGATAGAATCACTACTAATCCAGAGGTCGGTCCAAGAAAGCGTTTGCGAGAAGGAAGTGCCAACGTTGGAACCGACAGCGTAATCGGTGGAATTATGAATGGTCTTCGTGTAGGAATTACAACGGTCGCTACTGAGTGTGCTAGTTTTAGCGACGTCGGAAGTGATTTGATAATAGTTTACCTTCGATTTGTGACTGTTACCATAATAGTCGGTGGTACAGGCATAAGCGGTGCCGGATTTGGTGCTTGGCGATTTGTAAGTCGCAGTATATTGACCACTCTTGAATGGACCGGTGCCGGAATTGGCATTGGTGGTAGCGATGATAGCGGAAGTACCAGTGTACGGATCGGAGCCGATACTGTTGCCGAAGAGATAACCCGTCGCATCGAGCGAGCCGGAGCTATCAGAGCGACTGGCGGAAATATTATAGGTAGTAGTTTTACCCCTATTGTTGAACTGGTTCGAAAGGTCGGCGGCAGCACAGGAATCGTGCGTGAAGCTAATGTTATCCCCCGGTTTAGCCCACATGGTGATTTCAGTACTACCAGTATTTTTGGCACCAGATTTGACAACCGTGTCACTGCCGCTATTATTAATATTTTTGCGGATACTGAGCGAGGCGAGGTTCTGGCCATCATGGATACCAAATTGGGTATTATCCGAACAGAGCGCTTTGTCCATCTTGAGCGTAACGCAAACTTGATCGGCGGTAGCGGTGCTAGTATCGCTACCCCAAATCTGATTCGTATAGGTCATCTGCTGGCAAATTTTGATAGTCTGGTCTGGATAGACCTTCGTTTCGAAAGATTGTTTTTTAGTATAGGACTCGCCAGCAGAGAGCGCATCAGTATTTGTGGCATTAGTATTAGTACCGCAAGGGTCGCCAGAACGACAGCCGGAAGTGCCAGCAGTAGAGATTGCGATAGTGGATTGTTTTTCGTTTGACGAAGAAGGCGGCGAATTTTCGGAGTTGCGCGTAACCGTGTGTCTAAAGACAACTGGCACAGTTACAGGGATTTTGCCATCGGAACTCTCGATTATAATTGTGTCGCCGTTGTTATAGCTCTTGCCGTTGACGGTGACTGTAGTTTTGCCGGTGAAATTAGTCTTGTATCGCTTGAGGGTGACGCAACCTTTTTGTGGCGATTTTGCGCCGATTACTTTGGTCTTATGGCTACCATTGTCTTCGCGACCGGCGGCATAGTAGTCGATATATTGACAATAAGTTGAGCCCTCATCTTTTTTATCAATCGTGACCGTGCCCGGTCCACTTTCATATACTTGCCCATACGACCACTGAGTTAAGCTGTAGCTGAGATTCGATAATGTATACGCCCTAACTGTACCAAAGCTAGCACCAAGATTGTTACTCTTTCTAGTTTTATACTTCGTCTGGGCATTAGTGCCTTTCTTATCGCGCCGCAAATAATGCCGAAATTTTAACTTTGCGGTATTGCCATCAATCCATTGAGTACTTCCTCTTTTTACATTGCTGCCATTAACGAATGGTTCAACTTTGCCATCGTATTCGTACCAGGAATAACGGTGGATGGTGACGCATTGAGATATCGAGTCCCAAGAACCTTGATCGATACCACTATTAGTCGCATGCGTATAATAAGACATCCATGCGCAAATTTCATTATCGCCCTCATTCAAATCTACCGTGCGAGTGAGCGTCATTTTTTCACTGTAGCTTGCCTTATATAAACTAACCGTCAGCGGGCCTTGAGGATTGGTGTTACGTGTCGAGGTCGGTCCATAATTATACACAATATTCACATCTTGCGATGGCCCATCATTGTTGCGATACATATTAAAATAGAAATTAACGGTCGTACTGCTGCTATCGGTATAATACGTATTATCAGATTCCGTCGTGCCAGTAGGGGTATCATTCCACATCTTAGGCACAAAGGTAGTACTCCAGCCTTTATTAACGATTAGATACACTGGACTAGCACCGCATTCACCTCCCTTATTTACGCCATCGTTTGACCAACACCGATACAGATAGAGTACAACTTGATACATACTATTACCTAAGTCCGTAGCGTTTAAATTATTCCAATTCTCCTTGAGTTTTGGGCCATCAATATAGATATCGTAAGTGTGCATTGGTGCCGACCAGCCACCCCACTGATAACCATTAGTCGATGGCAAATTGGATGAATCCACGCGTTTTATGGCGGTAGGAACTTTTCGAATTATTCCGTTCGCATTCGACCCACTACTACAATCACCCTTATTAATGCAAAAACCAACATTAACCCCAGCATTATAGCCTGTATTGCGCGCCATGCCGGCTACTACGGCAGGGTTCCATTCACTAGACAGATCCACCTCAACATCCAAATTAATAGTATAGTAAGGATAATTCTTGCTAATACTGCCTGCGATAAACATGATCGCACGGTGACCCGTTGGCTCATTGCAGGCCCAACCAGCACCATAGTTAATGTCACCCCCCCCTAAATCGCCAACTTGATTAATCGAACTTACGCTCGAATTGACACTAATTAAACCGCCGCCTATTAAGCAATCTGCCGTGGTGTTTGCGGCATAGGTATCATTAGTGCAAATAACGAATGTAGTGATAATGGATATTATAGACAGAATAATAAATCTGACAGAATTACTGACACTCTTCATTTTAGCCTTGCCCCCAATTCTCCCCTTTTTCGACATTTTCATTAGCTGGCGGTATTTGATCTAATTTTTGTTGCAACTCAGCAGCCGCCTCGCTATCCCCCCGACGTTCATATACCGTTGCGAGCCAACGCATAGCATCGACAGAATCTGGCGCAAGCTCATAAGCCTTCAGAGCATCGCTTAAAACTCTGTCCTCCTTTAACTCATACATAAGATTAAAAATTTTTTGTGAACGACGTAGATGAATATAAGATCGTAACTCGTCAGTTGAAACTTTACTGAGAGCTTCTTCGTAATAAATGTCTGCGCCATCTAAGTCATAGGAATCCAGCCGTTCCTCAGCTCGATCAAGAATTGGCTCGATTATTAATGACTCATCCGTTTCCTTCAGTTGCTCATATTCTGCAGCTTGTTGCTGAGCGAGTTCTTCGGCGCGACGCCGATCGGCGGATTGCTGGAGCGGAATGATTACAAAAGTCAAAATCAGCGCAGCGGCAGCGAGGGCGACGCCGAGGGTAATAAATTTATTGCCACCTTTAAACAGCCGGTCGCGCAATTTTTGCCGATGATGACGGAAACGCACGCGACGAATTTCTTTTTTGCGTGCATATGCTTTGCGCCTAAGCTCGCCGAGCACGCGCTTGTCGGTCGCAGCGGCGGCTTTCTTCTCAGCAGCGGCCTTGCGGGCAGCAGCTTCTTCGGTAGCCTTTTTCTCGGCAGCGGTCTTGCGGGCGGCTTCTTCGGTAGCACGGCGCTCAAGTTCGGCTTGTTCGCGAGCGCGGCGCGCTGCATTTCGCTTGCGCTCCGCCTCGCCTTCGACATTTACGAAGTAATCAGCATCGCTGCGCTTTTTAATATTTTCGGTTTTAAAATGAACGTCTTTTTCGTCAAGTGGCACACCATCGATATCGACAGTTTCGGCACGACGACGCGCAGCATCAACGGCGACCTGCTGCTTCCGCTCTTCGTCGACGGCACTAGAAATATTCGGCGAATCAGTAATTGGAGTCGCGGGAGAATCGGACGCGGTATTTGGATTAAAATCAACTTCGCCAAAAAGCTTTGAGTCGTTTTCGCTCATGTTTAATATATTAGCACTTTTTGGCAGAATTTCGTGATTTTTTATCAATATCGGGTGACTGTTCATTGGTAAATACCGTCTCTAGAACAGCTTTTATATTGAACTTGAAAAATACTTCCTAGCGCAGGGCTTGTGCTAATGTTTATATTTTAGCATATTTTCAGATTTTGTTCAGATTTTTTATGTTTTTAGAAAAACTTCAAAAACTAAGGAGACATAATGACATAATCGATACCGCGGCTAGTAGCGCGTTGAATATTCATGCGAATAGACGGTCGTAACGATACCGTTGCGCTGAGCCTGATAATAACCCCAGAGATAGGCGTCTGGGCGAAGGTTAAAGATTTCACCACGCTGGACATAATAAGCGTTATTAGCCTTAAGCGAAGTAGCAGAACTGTCATAGCGCGTAGGTTGGGTGCCAGCGCCAGCGGTACGGTTAAGAATCAGGTTGCGGGCGACAACTGGGCCATTTATAAGCAGTTCGCGACTACATTTGTTGGCAGTTAGTGTAGAATTCTTGCCAGCATAATTAATGTATTGCGAGTTGTAGAAGCCGCTGAAATTGTCGTAGGCGCAGGTATTGATTGTGCCACTTTTTTCATCATCGCTAGCAACATCCGCAATCAGCCAAGCGTCGATACGCGTGACGTTAGCCGTGATATCGAAGCTATCCGCGATAAGAATCAGCTGAGGAATTTGCTGAATATCCGTAAAGTAGTCTACGATATGGTTTTCGTAACGCCGGCCATATGTAACCATATGGTTGCTGTCGATAATGAGGTTAATATCAATTGTGAGTTTTCCGGTGACATGCATAACAGTAGTCTGATTGCGGTAAGTGTCTTTGTAACTATCGCCCGTAAGGTCATCGACGAAATTAATATATTGGTTACTAGTGGAATCACTCTGGAGGCCTAAATAGGCATCGCCTTCGACGTAATAGTATTCGGCGCCATTAGTTAGGCAATAAAATGGGGCGGTGCGGTTGCCGGTTATAGTCACACCACGCTGAGCATCGTCGGGATTAGGGAGATAATAGCCGAGATCCTCACTATATTCACAGGCATAAGCGTTGCGAGGTGTAATATCATAATAGGTTGTTGTTTTGCCGTCAGACGTCCTTTTAGTCTGCTTAATATAACGTTCTCTATTAGTATAGAGGTCTCTCGTGTATAAAAGATTATTAAGCTTATCGATGCCAGCCCCTGGTAGGGTCTTGTCGGTAGAATTTTTGCGCGTATAGACACCAGTAATTGCTTCATAGAAATCATGGATATCCTCGTCAATGTCGAGATTGGTGGCGTTTCCTGGTCCTCCTTCAAGCACATCATTCAACATAGTTTGCGAATTAAAGATGCGGCTACTAATATAAGCGCCGGAACTAGTGCTAGCGCGGTTAACATCCTTGGAACCGGTAGCATAGTTAGGGTTATCGGTCGAATTAAGACCAAGCGCATTAATGTATGCAGTCGCGGCGCCGGAGGCCATATTACTAACCGCCCCAGCGGCAATAATGCCATATTCGGACCAAGAACTGTAATGATTTTTGCTGCGATTAAAGACTGCCGAGCTAACATTACCAGTAGTTAATAGCTGCGAGCCCTCAACGCTAAAAGTCGGGTTCTTAGCAATCGTTACGCAAGTTGGCGCCGAGATGGACCACTGCGCGCCAGCGCCAGCATCGTTGGTGAGGGCGATTTGTTGGTTGAGCGTATTAACCGATGATGCTGCACCAATGTTATGGCTATCGCTTGGCCAAGTTGCGACAGCAACACAGAAATGGTCGCCAATATTATAATTGCCGGAACCAGCATCGAGAACAGTTGCATCGACGACCCCAAAATATGAGCCGCCATCTCCGACGTTCGTATCTTCAAATTTGGAGGAATAATAAGTGCCATCGAGATTGCCAGTGGAGTTCTTGTTAAGAATCAGACCATCACGAGACTCATCTTCGGTCCTGCAAGTATTCGCAACTGTTGAATCCCGTTCATTGCCTTTAATTTTAGAACAAAGATTAGTACCGACACCAGTCGCATCGACATAATAGCTAACTTCAGCAGTAGGTATATTGGAGGAATTAGCAACATATGAAACAACTCTAACTTTCGTTGGCTTAGTCTGAGTAGCATAAGTCGCGCCGACTTGTTTGTTTTCGCGCTTATCGACAGGCAGATAAATACCAGCATTAATACTACTCCCCAAAGTAACGATTGAACTACTCTCATTCCTATTCACGATATAAGGTTTAATTGTATAGTTGTATGGAATATAGACGCTGGCAGCGGAAGTGTAGGTACGACTGCCGTTGTGCATACCGTCGATCTCTGGCTCATCCCAACAATCCCGAGTCCAACCGTCTTCGTCGTCCCAACTCCAGGAACAACGCTCAACAATATCAATTCTAAGATCGCGCCAAGACATGGTTTGAGTGATAGTGTTGCCAACATCAGAAAGTCTAGTATAGGCGGCAGACTGACAGTTATTAGTACTAGTAAGGCTTGGGATGCGATAATAACCCGCAATCGATAGACCCGAACCCGACATGGCAAGACAATTATACTTACTGCTAGCACTGTCGCTAGGTGAGTTGACGGTTAGTTCATAGTTGTGCAAGTCTGAAGCCGTGATGGTCGTTTTCCGACCGAGCGTATCGCCGAAGAGATATTTAGTCGTCTCACCATCATAAGTAGTGCGCGCAGAGAAATTATAGGAAGCACTATAGCCACTGCGAAGTTCCGAGAATCGGTCGACGGCATTTTGGGCGCCAGCACAAATTTTATGCGAATAACGAATTGAATCGCCCGGTTTGGCCCAAATACTGGTCAAACTTGCATATGAATTAAAATCACTATTCCAACTAAAGCTTCGGTCAGGATCACTGCCAGTAAAAGAGAAATATCCACCGTTTTTACTAATGCCAGTGCTACCTTTATTGTGGCTACCGCAAGTTAGATTGGGCGTGTCGGGAGTCGGAGTTGGGTCCGGTGGCTTAGTCGTGTTACGGACTAAAAGTAAAATAACATTCGCAGAACAACTATTGTTCGTAGAATAACCAGTACTCGACCAACAACGATATTGATACAGCTTAATAACATACCCTTTGCCGCCCTCGATTTCTTTGACAATATTATTCGCTCTAAAATTAGCATCATTCTCGATTTTTTCTTTTAACTTCTTGCCGTTAATGTTGATTGTTGAATAGTGATAGGCTGGCGCAGTCCAATAAGAATATTTCTCTAATGCCGGGTTCACGTTTTTCCCTGTCCGCTGGACAACGCTGGAATAATTCGTAATAATACCATCAGCGGTTCCACCCTTTCCACACCCGTTTTTCTTAATACAGTAGCCGATATTTACAGCGTAGGTATCACGATTTCTGCTGCCGTAAGAGAAATAGTGCACCATCCCCATTGCGATTGCTTGATTATATTCACTATCAAGATTCACATTTATATCAATATTGATTGTATAATACTCACCATTCTGAGTCACACTATTGGCGACGAACATTATTGCATAAGAATTACCGCTGCAAGCCCAACCACCACTACCAAACGGATCGCCGCCTGTCGTTTTAAAATTACCGATATCCCTCAACGTAAGGTCGCTATAAATCGAAGAATTGATTGATATGTAGCCATTAGCGTCGTAACAACTAGCGCTAGCATTATCATTCGAGCAAAAAACGGCGCACATCAAGGAGACTCCTAGAACTAGTATGGTTTTAGCCATATAATTAAGTGTTCGCATTTTAGCCTTCTCCCATATAATCATCGTCAGCCGTTTCAGATACATCTTCATCAGACTGAATCAGTGCTTCGTACTCTTGCTGATATTTCTCGGCGTTCTCGGTGTCGCCACGGCGTTCATAGACCCAAGCGAGCCAACGCACGATCTCATAATAACTAGGATTAAACTCATAGGCTTTAATAGCATATTCAAGTACCTTGTCAGCCTGAGCATCATACATAAGGCGCGAGAGGGCCTGCGAACGATGTAGATAAAGATCGGCGCGAGTTTCATTGGTAGTAGCCATCTCAGTGGCGGCATCGTAGGATTTTTCGGCGTTCTCGAAATCGCCTTCCTCAAGATAAGCATCGGCCTCGGAGAGAGTAGACGAAACGGTATGCATCTCGGTCACAATACCTTCGAGCTCTTCTTCGGCTTGTTTGACGGCGAAATATTTAATCGCGAAACCAACAGTAGTAGCGATAATAAGAACAATAAAAATAACGAGAGCGGGACGGCCTAAACGACACCAAATTTGACGACGCTTATCCGCCTTAGCTTGACGCGCGGCCGCTTTCGCGGAGTCTTCATCTTCTTTGACGTGGAGAAAGAAGCGGGTACGTTTTTGCTTAGAAATATCTTCGCTTCTGAACTGGACTTCGGAGCCTACAAACGTGGACGCTGAATCCTGCCGCGTCTCATCATTGGATTGAGAATCTTTTAAGCTCATGTTTATATTCTACTGAAACAAAGCTAAAAAAGCTAGCGGTTTGCGCTAGCTTTTTGAAATTTCAGTCTGATTTTAGCTACTTGGCGTATTCAATCGCGCGAGTTTCGCGAATAACATTAACCTTAACAACGCCTGGGTATTGCATAGTAGCCTCAATCTTATCGGCGATATCGCGCGCAAGCTTGAGCGCGGAGAGATCGTCAATTTGCTTTGGCTCGACAATAACGCGAATTTCACGACCAGCCGAAATCGCATAGGCCTTATCGATACCCTGGAAGCTGGTAGCCACATTTTCGAGCGCTTTCATGCGTTCGGCGAAGTTCTCAGCAGAAATATTACGTGCGCCTGGGCGAGCAGCGGAAATAGCGTCAACAATCTTGACAATAACCGCTTCTGGCGTGGTTGGCTCAATATCGTCATGGTGCGCGGCGATAGCGTGTACAATCGCATCTTCCATGCCATATTTTTTTGCTAACTCGGCGCCAATATCGGCGTGCTTCCCTTCAATCTTATGCGTAACGGCCTTGCCCATGTCGTGCAACAGCGTAGCAGTTTTAGCGATACGCACATCGGCACCAATCTCTTCAGCAATCATGCCCGCCATATGTGCCATTTCGATAGAATGAAGTAAGACGTTCTGACCATAGCTAGTACGGAACTTGAGTTCGCCGAGGAGATGCAGAATTTCGGACGGGATACCAATGACGCCGACTTCGCGAGCAGCATCTTCGCCAGCTCGAACGACTTCTTTCTCAATTTCACGCTCAGCTTTAGCGACGGCTTCCTCGATGCTAGACGGATTAATACGGCCATCTTTCATCAGGCGTTCCAAAGCATAACGAGCGACTTGGCGACGAATCGGGTCAAAGCTACTCAAAACAACCATACCCGGAGTATCGTCAACCAGCACATCAACACCAGTCGCGTGCTGAAGTGCCTGAATATTGCGCCCCTCTTTACCGATAATGCGGCCTTTCATGTCGTCATCAGGCAGTTTAAGGCTCGTAACGGTGCGATCAGCGGTAACCTCGGAAGACATGCGCTCCATAGCAGTAAGCAACATCGCCTCGGCGGTGTCGTCGATATGGTCATTGAAAGCTTTTTGCTGCTTGATGACAAGACTACTGAGGTCCTCTTTAATATCGCGCTCAGTCATAGACATGAGCTTTTCTTTGGCTTCAGTCTTGCTGAGACCAGCGATTTTCTCGAGTTTTTCTTGCGCCTTGGTGCGGATAGCACGAACCTCATCCTTAAGCTCTTCAATTTCGCCCTCTTGTTTGCGCAGATGGTCGGACTTTTTTTCGATTTGATCAAGCTTAGTGTCAAGCAAGTTTTCGCGTTCAACTAGACGATCTTCGGTGCGCTTCCATTCTTTGCGGCGATTGTCTTCTTCGCGCTGAGCTTTTTCATTAATATTGGAGGCTTCTTTTTTGGCATTCAAAACAATTTCGGAAGCTTCATGCTTAGCTTTGCGGACGAGGTCGTCAGCTTTGGCTTTACCACCCGTCTCTTTACGTTTATTGTAGACAAAAATACTGCCTGCGCCAGCGCCCGCACCCAAAATGAGTGCGATAACTGGAATAAAATATTCCATACGGTCCTCTCTTTTCTATGAAATGAAAATAAAATCGTTAATAAAAATTGAAATCCCCCTGAAATTATTTTAGCACAGAGATTATTTTCGTGGCGGGGTAATGTTGGCGGGGCGACCATATTCGGGCAGAATTAGGTCGACGCGCTCGCCGCGATGGTTATAGAGCGGGACATTGAGGTCGTTTGCAAGCGTATTAACGACGACGGCGCCGATACGCAGACCAGTAAAACTGCCTGGGCCAGACATGAAAGTAATTTCGCTGATATCGCGCCAGTCTTTACCATTGACTTGGAGTTTAGTATGAATAAATTTGAGCAGGTCGCGCGCCAATGTACGGCCAGACTCCCACTCGTAGCTTTGGTCATCGAGCTTCAAAATAGTTATTGGCGCAGAGGTATCAAGATAGAGTTTCATCGTTCTGTCAACTCCCGTGTCTGCTCGTCGACATATTTAATTTCAATGATGCGATGTTGTTTTGGCAAAATATCTTGAATACTATTGCCCCACTCAATAATCGTGATAGTGTTTGGATCACCGATAGCTTCAGCGAGGTCCTCGGACATAATGCCTGGGTCGGCGAGACGATAGAAATCATAGTGAACGAGACGACAGTTGCTGCCAAGATATTCTTTGGAGATAGTGAAAGAGGGCGAAGTGATAGCCTCTTTGACGCCGAGCCCCTGTGCGATACCACGTACGAGCGTAGTTTTACCAGCGCCAACGTCGCCAAGCAATTCCAAAACAGCGGGAGCCGTAAGTTTTTTGCCTAAGGTTCGGCCATATCCTAGCATCTCGGTTTCAGAATGAATTAACATGCATATATTTTACCATATTTTTGACTTTTAGCTAGGGCGGCGTGCGGGCGAAAATCGTAATGGCTGCGTTGTTTGAGAATGAGAAGTAGCGCGATTAGCGGCAGATAGATCAGCAGAACAGTGGCGTTGCCAACGGGGAGCGTAAAACTAGCCCAAGGAATTTGCGCCGCAAAACCAATTAGAGCGAGATGAATTTGAATGATAGGAATTGCAAGCTTGGCAACGAACAGCAAAAAAGTTCCGCTTAGCAGCGTGAGCGCCATGACGAGTGCAATGGTGGGCGAAATAATTAGACCGAGCACGAGGCCAGCAACAGAAAACATACCGAAATTGTAGATGCTAATAGGTAGACAAAAGAGCTGCGCAGAGAGCGAAACAAGGAAAGCACTTGTTAGAAAACTGGGCTTGGCGCGACCATAGAGATATTTGGCAAGAACTGGCGCGAAGAAGATAATACCGAAATAAGCGGCGAAAGAGAGCTGCCAACCGACATTTTGGAGATTATAGGGATTGATTAGTAGCGTGAGGGCAACAACATAGAAGAAGAGCCGGACGGGATGAAATTTACGACCAAAATACCAAGCCAGTAGAGCTAGCAAGCTCATCAAACTAGCACGCGCCATACTAGCACTAAAACCCGTGACGGAAATAAAAGCGAGCACGAGAGCGAGCGTACCAAGGATAATGGCGGCACGAGAAATTTTACCAAAGACTTTTCTAACGGCGGAAAGCAAAATCGAGAGATGAAAACCAGAAGTAACAACAAGGTGCGAGAGACCAGCTAGGCGCAGTTGCTCGATAAAATCTTCAGACATGCCGCTTTTATCGCCAACGAGGTAACCGAGGGCGAGACTAGAAATTTCGGGCGCAAAAAGCGACTGGATATTCTCCGTAAAGCGCTGCTTGAGTTGGTTAGCAAAATCGGGTGGGCTAGGTTTGCCCAGCGAAACAAAGTCGGGGCGATAGATAAAGCCAGCATATTCGCCAAAGCCCCTTGAAAGCTTGCCGCGCAAAGTAATACGGTCGGAACGGCGCAAGTCTAGCACAGTATTTATGGAGGTGTCCGCCAAGATGATGTATACTTGACAATTTTTGATATTCGTGCTATAATTAAGAGATAGGTTGCTGATACGAAGGCGCAGCTGCGCTTCCCGCTCGGTGGCATCTTCTACTAAAATACCAGATAGAGTTATTTCCTGCCCGTAATATGCAGCGAGCCTTGCTTGGTCTTGCAAAATAACGACTTGGCGAGCATAGCCGATGCAGACGCCCGCAATGAGCGCAAAATAGAGGCGCAGAAAATTGCGATAAGCTAGGCTCAGCCCGAGACATAAGAACGCGAGCAAGCATAGCAATAATGCGTCAGCAATAACGGCGAGAATCCGCGCGAGAATAATCCCGAAAATTAGTGCGAAACAAAATATCAATGGAATTAGTGAGGTATGATAATTGTGCCGAGATCATTGCATGCCCCCAGTTTGGCGAAAAAATACCAGAGTTAAAAGCATGAGCATGAAGCTCTGACGGAAGCTTGGCATGCTATAATGAAATGATGAAAAAAGTCAAAACAAAGAGACTGAAATTAAAGCTGCGTTTTTTTCGACGACTAGACAACCGCAAAATGTATTTCTTAAATTCGGTAATTTTTTTGGCATTGGCAGCAATTTTTTTGACTTGGTTTTTGGAATATCGCTATTTTATTAATGATTTTAGCCGGACTTGGAGTTTTGCGATTGGCAGTCCGGCGCCATTTTTCTTTAACGCTTTTTTACTGTGGCTGATGCTAGTGCTGCTGTGGGGGATTTGCGAAAAACCTGGGACAGCAGCGGGTGCAATGTGGATTATTATTACGGCCGTAACTTATGCGCATATTAATAAATTTAATTCGCGCGGTTTTCCATTACTACCAGAAGATTTTCAGTTGGCGAGCGAAGCATCTTCACTGACAAAATTCGTAAGTGCCGTATCAATCACACGCATGATTGCGGCAATTATCCTGATTATTGCCCTGACAATTTTCTTCAACCATAAAGTTGCAAATAAATTGTATCTTAATTACAAAAATCCTAGCCCAAGCTTTGCAAAGCGACATTTTTTGGTAATGCGGTTGGCGGTTATTACGATTGCCGGCCTATCTTTCTTCTTTGTGACGGATTTCGTGCGACATAATGACGGCAGCCGCTACGAAGACACCTTCCTGGGCACGCATTTTACGGCATGGAACCAGAACCGCAACTATGACGACAACGGTTTTATTTTGGGCTTTTTGTATAATTTGCAAAAATTACAACTATCGAAGCCGGATGAATATAGTGAAGCAAAAATTACGGAGCTAAAAGCGGAGTACGATGACCGCGCCGAGAAAGAAAATGGAAAGCGAATTTCAGCGGCAGACGAAGACGTAAATATTGTGGTGATTTTAAATGAATCATTCTTTGACCCGAGTGTAGAGTATCAGGGGCTAAAATTCGAGGATTATTATCCGCATACGGGTGGCGATATTTTGCCAAATCTGCACCGGATTATGCGCGAATATCCGAGCGGCTACATGTATTCATTGGACTATGGCGGCGGTACGGCGAATATTGAGTTTGAGACATTCACAAGCATGACGAATTATTGGGTGAACACCGTGCCATATACAGCGCTAATTCCGAAAGCAGGCGAAATTCCAAGCATCGCTCAGACTTACAAAAAATTAGGATATAAAACGACGGCGATTCATCCTTATAACGGCGGCATGTATAAGCGCAACATCGCGTTGAAGAATGAGGGCTTTGATACCTTTATTGATGAACACGAAATGACATATCAAGAACATGACGGCAACTCTGAATATATTAATGACCGCTCAGCTTACCAGGAAACGCTGGACGTACTAAAAAGCTCCGATGAAAATCAAGTAATTGGGCTAGTTACAATGCAGAATCATACACCATATAATGCGGGAAATTACGAAGAAACGGAATTTGCGGTAACAAACGAGGATATCACAGAGGGCAAACGTTCAGATATTTCGATTTATTACCAGAGTTTACATAATTCGGATGCATACTTGGGCGAATTTATCGACAGTCTAGAGGAGCTAGACAAAAAAGTCGTCGTATTGTTCTTTGGCGATCATTCGGCGGGCTTGTTTGACGATACGAACAGCAGCGAGGTGAAAGAAGTAAGGGATTTGTCGCGAGTAACACCATATTTCGTGTATGCGAATTATGATGCAAACTTTAGTACAAGCTATTTGCCGACGACGACACCGAATTGCATGGTGAATACGATGTACAATTTGTTAAATTGGCAGAAGGATTCATATTATTATTTGGTAGACGATGTTTGCACGGCGGAGCCAATTCTGGCCGCGACTTGGCTAGAGGGGCGCGAGATGTCGCAGGTAGAGATTCTGCGTGACTATGAATTATTCACCTATGATATCCTTGGTGGCAAAAAATATTGGCTGCAATAGAAAACTAACAAAAAAATACTCCCTTACGGGAGTTATTTTTTAGCTCTTGGGAAAAAGCGGTGTAGCTGGAGGCAGAATCGTGCTAGCAGTAAAGATTCTCTCAATCTGGCTAGCAGTATCCGGCAAGAAGATGGCGAGACGATCATTAATGGCAAGCAAGTCGTCGACCATTTGGGTCAAAATCGCTTGCGCGCGTGCAGGGTCTTCTTTGGCGACGGCCCACGGTTTTTCGGCATCGATGCGTTTATTCAGTTCAGTGATACCATCCCAGAGTAAATCAAAGGCGAAATTAAATTCGTATTTTTGCATGCGCGCATCAAAGTCGGCATTGGCAGTTTTTTGCACTTTGCGGCCAGCGAGTGCATTCTTTTTACAAAGCGTTGCTAAGCGCTGAACGAGATTACCGAGATCATTCGCAAGTTCGTTGTAGGACGCTTCGTATTTATCCCAAGTAAAGTCCGAATCATCGGTCGTTGAGGCATGACGAAGGAAATAATAGCGGAAAGGCGCGAGGCCGTGCTTAGCGAGAATTTCCTGCGGGTCAATAACATTGCCAATTGATTTGGACATTTTTTCGCCATTGACGGTAATAAAACCATGCGCGAGCAGATTATGCGACAGCGGCAAACCTAACCCCATCAACATTGCTGGCCAAATACCAGCATGAAAGCGCAGAATATCTTTGCCAACGACCTGAGTATGAGCCGGCCAAAGGTCGGAAATATCTTCATCAGGATAGCCGAGCACAGTGAGATAATTGGCAAGCGCGTCAATCCAAACGTACATGACTTGCGAATCGTCATCAGGCACCGGCACACCCCAAACAACTTGCGCCTTCGGGCGCGAAATTGAGACATCCGGCATATCCTTCAGGAGATTGAGAAATTCTTTTTTGCGAAAAGTTGGCGTAATTTTGAGCTCGTCGCTTTCGATAGCGGTACGAATCCGATCCTTAAAATCCGCAATGCGCAGATAATAATTCTCTTCGCTGAGTTGAACGTAGGGTTTTTTGTGGTCGGGGCAAATACCATTATTGTCGCTCTGCTCTTTATCGGTAACGAAACTTTCGCAACCTTCACAATACCAGCCTTCGTAGCTATCTTTATAGATATGGTCGGAAAGACGTTGCCAAATCGCCTGACAACGACGCTCGTGGTCGGGGTTGGTGGTGCGAACAAAATCAGTATACTCAACACCGAGCGAGTGAATAAAATCTTGGAACTTCGCGGCATTCTGGTCAACAAATGTTTGCGTCGGAATATTCAATTCAGCAGCTTTTTTGAAGATCTTATTGCCATGTTCATCGGTGCCCGCCTGCAGACGCACTTTTTCGCCTTTAGATATCATATATCGACGGAGAGTGTCCGCAAGAAGATAATCCATAGCATGGCCAAGGTGCGGATTACCGTTGACGTATGGAATAGCTGTAGTGATATATGATTCTTTCATGAATCATATAGTAACATCTTTTACAGATAAAGACGAGCTTAAGCAAGGACGATAATAACAACAAGAGCAAGAACGAGAATAAGAATTGCGCCAACGACAATGCCGATAATCGCGACATTGTTATGGAGAACGGAATTAAAATCGAGATTAGTTTTTGGTATTTTGATTGGCTGCTTGAGCTTATTTGTTTCAGGAGCGGCGGCAGCGGCAGCTGGGTCGGCCGAGGCAGGAGCGGATTCGTCAAAAGATTCGACCGGGTCGGCCTTAATCGCTTCATAATCTGGCGCAGTAGCGGGAGCAGCGGCAGCGGCAGGGTCGTCCATCAAATCGCCATCAACGAAACCCGCAGTTTCGGCGACTTGCTGAGCAGGCGCAGCAGATGCTGGCGTGGCAGCTGGATCGGCCGGAGCGGGAGCAGGCGCGGAAGTAGCGGCGGGCGTGCCAGCAAGGCTGAGATTTGGGTCAGCAGCTTGTTGGGCAGCAAGCTCAGCATCGGTAGTCGGTGTATTATCGAGACTAATATTTTCGACATCAAAGGTATTTTGGAGATCTTGCGCCGCAGCATTGGCGGATTCAGTAATCGCGGCATTAATCGCCGAAAGATCCATATCATTCGATGCGGACACCGCTGGAGTGTCGGTTGGTTGATTGTTTGCCGCTTCGTCAGCTGGTTTCATAGACGCTTTGCTCCATTAAAAATATGCTTAGTTGTTTATATATTAATGCTTATGGATATTTTTTTCAAGAGCACACCAGTCGGCAATCGTGAGATCGGCGGGACGGGCATTCTCGGAGATATGATTGGCGGCAAAGATGGCCGAAATTTGCGCGCGTGGTAGCCGCAGAGCTGCGGCAAGATTAGAAACAAGTTTTTTGCGAGGCGCACTGAAGCCCGCTTTAATAAGGCGCATTGTTGATTCGGAAGCGCGAGGACGCGCGAGTGGCGTCAAAACCACAACTTGGCTATCGACTTTTGGCGGGGGCGTGAAGAATTCGCGTTTAACAATACTACCGAGCGTAACATCGGCATAAATTTGCGCGGAAAGACCGAGAATAGAATAATCTCCCGGACCAGCCGCAAGCCGCTGCGCAACTTCCTTTTGAACAAGCAACACGATTTTTTGCGGACGATGCTTAGCATGGAGAAATTTTTGAATAATTGGCGAAGTAATATAATACGGAATATTTCCTGCAACGATATATTTTTCGGGCAAGTCAAGTTCATCTAAGTCAAGGCTGAGAATATCTTGATTAATAACCGTGAGATTCTTCCCCGGAAAGGATTTAGGCAGATTTTGAGCGAGACGCGCATCGAACTCAACGGCAGTAACTCGATCGAAAAATTGAAAAAGCGCGGAAGTAAGGGTGCCGAGCCCTGGGCCGATTTCGAGAACCTCATTAACATCAGCGCAGCTGGCAGCGTCGGCAATGTCGAGCAAGATGTCACGATCTTTTAGCCAATTTTGGCCAAGTGATTTTTTATTCTGGAGTGCCATATTTTATCGTTAATTCTACCACCAACCATGCCTTATCCAAAAATCATAAGCCTCTGCCCAACTACCATAACGACCCACGGCATAGCTATTACACCAGCGCAATTGCGTAATTGGATTAGTCTCCCAGTCGGAGCCAGCCGAGGCCATCTTGCTCCCTGGAAGAGCCTGACAGAGGCCAGTTGCACCACTGCTAGTGTTTTTCGAGAGCGGATTCCAATGCGACTCTTTATCGACAATATAATTAACATAGCCATAGTCACTAGCAGCAATACCAGCCGCAGCCATCCAGTCCTGATGCGTACCTGGTGGCAGATTAACTTTCATACCAATCGTGACCTGCTGCGTCTCGGGATTTTGCGTAATAATTTCGGAAACTAGTACGCGCGAAAGCTCAACGCCGTCTTGCATTTCGACTTCGTAGGTTGCAACTTTCTTGCCCAACTTCCCCGCTTGTGTCACTGCGCGAGTACCATAATCAAGGGCATAATCATAAGTATAAGTTTCAGAAAAAGCGATATCCTCTTCGATGGTGAGCGTCTGCTTACCCTGATGATAAACGGCGAGGGTGATACCGTCAGTAATTGGTGTATCGGTCGCCGCCGAAATCCAGTTATCGGCTTGGTCGGCACTAATACCCTGCTCTTTGAGAAAAGCGCCAACCGTCTTGGCCTGCGTGCGGACCTGCATATTTTTACCATTGAAATTAAGGTTAATCACCTTGGCGCGAACAAGCTGATAGGCTGTAAGCGTGCCACTTTCGAGAATGTTATTATTCACCACGACCGTAACGATATCGGCATCAAGCAATTCGATGCCGGCCGCGGCGACGACTTCAGCAGCATCGGTTTTAGCGGTTTTGAGATATTTGCGTGTATAACCATCAATCACAACTACCTCGCGCGCCCGATAAATGTTAATATTGAAATCTTCTTCATTGATTTCGTCATCGAGAGCAGGCTCGACCGTATCGTAATCGCCGAGTTTAATATCGGCGCGCGCAATGGCTTCGCGGACAGTTTGGGCATCACTGCGCACGGTTAGAACAGTGCCGTTGTCGTAGAAAGTAATGTAATGTTCGGAGCTATCAGTCGAATCAGATGTCGTAGAGGAATCGGTAGAAGTTGCGCTCGCAAAAAGCGACTGCTTCTTACAAATAATTCCAAAAAGAAGAGTTGAAATAATTAGACCAAGGATAAGTATAGAGAGGTCGATCCTCGTCTTACGTATTCTCATGTAAGAATATTTTAACATGTTCGCTTACTTCGGGCAAATCGTGAGCAGGATGCGAAAGCAATAACGCCCCATAGCTAGCACATAATGCTGATTGAGCGGAAATTGTTTGCCGCTGGCATAATCGCGAATCGCAACGAGAGCGCGCTGAAGTTGTGGACGAGTTTGCGAGATGTGTTGGCGTTGCAAAATCGCGCGGAGAATTTCGACTGCGACCGCTTGGTCAAGCGACGCAAGCGCGCGCGGATAATTGTCGCTAGGCAAGTCGGCAAGTTCGGCATCAATTTGAGTAGCGAGCGTGCGCTGACGCAAAGCGAGTTGAATAAGCTGGTCGACTTGAGCGCGGTTTGCTCGTTGCAAAGCGACACGGACACGGTTGCGTAAATACATGGGGTCGGAATTAGTTTGGTCGAGTCGAAAATGCAATTGGTACTTGGCGGCATATTGATAAATGTCGCGCTTTGTCCAAGTTAGAAGCGGGCGCTGAATGGCAGAATTATTGAGGGCAGCAAGCCCACGCCAACCGGTGCCACGCAATAAATTAATTACGACGGTTTCAGCGAGGTCATCTAAGTGATGTGCAGTATAGATTTCGCCATTTAAATCGCGCGCAAGTTGTTGCAAAAATTCATAACGCGCGGCACGAGCGGCAGCTTCGGAGCAATTCGGTCCAAGCTGCGCTTTTATAAAATGAAAATCATTCCCATTTTCAGCTGCAAGCCGTTGAACAAAAATGCGATCGTCGGTAGAGTTGGAACGAATGCCATGGTCGAAATGCGCAACAACCACATCAGAATCACGACGAAATAAATGCAACATTACGACCGAATCGACACCACCCGACACCGCTAAGATTTTTTTCATGTGCTATAATTTTAACAAGATAAGGAGCGGAAAGAAAATGCTAATGATTGGCTCAAAAGTAATCGGCATGCCCGTGCTGAGCTTACATCTGGGAGGCAAAATTGCGACAGTCAAAAAAGCAATTATCGACCCAGAAGATTTGTGCGTGATTGCTTATGTCGTCGAAGGGCCAATTATCCAGAATGACCCCGAAGTTGGCAATATTTTGATGGCGGAAGACGTGCGCGAAATGAACCCTGAGGGGATAATTATCGATTCGTCAGATGTATTTGTGGTGCGTGAAGACGTAATTCGTATCGATAAAATTATGTCGCTGAATTTTGATGTGATTGGACTGAAGGTACTGACAGCAAACAAGCGCAAGCTGGGTAAGGTCGCGGATTATACGCTCGATTCGCAAAGTTTGATGATTTATCAACTGATTGTGCAACGGCCGATGGGCTTAATGTCTTTGAGTGATCCGCAGTTAACAATTAATCGCTCGCAAATTGTAGAGATTGACGATTACACCGTGACAATTAAACACGACAAAGAACAAGTCAAAGTCCCAGAAAGAAAAGAAGAGGCTGCGATTGCGGAAGAAATTGAAGAGCAAAAACGCGAATTTGTGAATCCTTTTCGTAAGCCAAATTATGCGCCAGAAGAAAGTTCGGAAAGCGCATCGAGTATATCGGAATAATTAAAGCCTGCCCGCAATAAATATTGAATGAATTTTTGGTCATCGGGATATTTGGCGCGTTTTTTGGCGATAAGTTTACGCAGCTCATCGCCGTCGTTGCGGTCGGTCTCGGAAAGAACTTGTTCAATAATTGTTGGATTGATACCTTTTTGCTGCAATTCTTGACGCAGTTTTTTGCGACTGGCACCTTTGCTAACATGGCGATTTTCGACCCAAAGCGTAGCAAAATGCAAATCGTTAATATAACCACGGTCCTCGAGTCGCGCAAAGACAAGCGGCACGAGACTAAGGTCGTAGCCCGCTTTGTCTTTAATCTGATATTCGCCAGTTTTACGGTTTTTAATGCGAATCTTACGCGAGCGCGTTTTGCGCTGAAGATAGTCGCGAATTTCTTTACTGGAGCGCGGACGCATCAGGACATATTCGAGCGCGCGGGCATAAAATTTACTAAAATCGGAAGCGCGCCGCAGTTGTGCGCGCTCGGCGTCATCAAGAGTCTTACCAATTTTGAGATGAAAATCGACGACTTGCGACAAATCGAGTGAGCAGAAAAAATTATCATCAAGATAGATATTGACGCGATTCTGGTCGCGCACGGCGGCTTTGATGTCGGTAATACGGTAGCGCGAAGCTGAGGGCGTCGCGCTACTGAGCGTAATAGTCTCGAGCATTAATCTTCGTCGGTCTTGGCGACTTCGCGTACTTTGGTTTCAATTTCGTTCATGAGTTCAGGCTTTTCCTTGAAAAGACGCTTAACGGCTTCCCGCCCCTGCCCGATAGTTTCGCCATTATACTTAAAGAAAGCACCGGCTTTTTCGACAATGCCATATTGGACACCAAGATCGAGCACATCACCCGTCTTGGAAATGCCTTCGTTGTACATAATATCGAATTCAGCTGTACGGAATGGCGCCGCAATCTTGTTTTTTACAACCTTAATTTTGGTACGATTACCAGAGATGTTTTCACCGTCTTTAATTTGACCAATGCGACGAATATCGACACGCACGGAAGCATAAAACTTGAGGGCGTTACCGCCAGTAGTAGTTTCAGGGTTACCGAACATCACGCCAATTTTCATGCGAATCTGGTTAATGAAGATAACAGTTGCTTTAGTCTTACTAATAATACCCGTAAGTTTGCGCATGGCTTGCGACATTAAACGCGCCTGCAAGCCCATTTGAGCATCACCCATATCGCCATCAATTTCGGCCTGTGGGACAAGCGCAGCGACAGAGTCGACAACAATTAAGTCAACTGCACCGGAGCGCACGAGCGTTTCACAAATTTCCAAAGCTTGCTCACCATTGTCTGGCTGCGAAATTAATAAATCGTCCGTCTTAACGCCAATTTTACGAGCGTAAGATGGGTCGAGTGCGTGTTCAGCATCAATGAAAGCAGCCTGACCACCTTTGCGCTGAATCTCGGCAATCGCATGCAGAGCAAGCGTTGTCTTACCAGATGATTCAGGGCCATAAATTTCAATAATGCGCCCTTTCGGATAGCCGCCACCGAGCGCCAAATCGAGTGCGAGTGAGCCGGACGAGAATAATTCGACATCAATCTTTGACTGTTCGCCCAATTTCATAATCGAGCCATCACCAAATTGCTTAGTAATTTGAGACAGGGCTAAGCTTAAGGCCTGTTTCTTACCGTCGTCCTGAGCCGCGTCTTTGGATTTTTTATCTTTATCTGCGCCCACCACTTCCTGACTTTTTTTAGCCACTGAAAACCTCCTTCTTGTTAGTAACAATTTTAGCTAATAAACCCTTTAAAATCTAGTCGAAGGACAAAGCGGTAGGCTTACGAGAGTAACGCGGACAACTACGTTCGGCGCGGTAATTAGGAATAGCTTCGAAGAAGTAGCGCATCAAAGTATCGACACGTTTGCGAAAAACATCGGGAACACCATCGCGATTGACGAAAGGATTGCGACGGTTGATCTGGGTAGGATAAAAAATTTCGCCAGTTTCAAGATTGAGACCGGCGCATAAAATATCTTGCGGTTTGCTACGTTTAATTAATAAAAAATCCCGCAAGTCGGCTAAATATTCATCGCCGGCGGAAATAATGCCACGGTGGATATCAATGGCTGCCCAGAGATAACCGCCAAACTCATCACGGAGTTTGTTTAACTCATCCTCCGTGAAGCGCATTTTTCGCAAATACAGCATTCTCTTCTCCTTTCGTCTTTACAAGGCAAAAATAACATTTGACAGAAAGATGCAAAAGCATCAGCATGATGTTTTTGCATTTAATGCCCGAATATGTTAAAATAACAGATAATAATAGATAAAAATTAATGAGGGAGTTCGAATGAGCGGACACAGTAAATGGGCAACCACCAAGCGCCAAAAGGCTGTTGTTGATGCAAAACGCGGTGCGTTGTTCACGAAAATCGGTAACCAAATTGCAATTGCAGCACGTAGTGGTACCGACCCCGCGATGAACCCTTCGCTGGCGATGGTGCTAGAAAAAGCACGCCTAGCGAATATGCCAAAAGCGAATATCGAGCGCGCAATTGCGCGCGTGGCCGATAAAAACGCCGCGGCCTTAATTGAAGAAACTTATGAAGCGTATGGCCCTGGCGGGGTAGGAATTATTATCGAAGTTGCAACAGACAACAAGAACCGGACAATGCCTGAAGTGCGCCATACCTTGGAAAAGAATGGCGGCCGGATGGCAGATCCTGGGTCGGTGATGTTCCAGTTTACGCGCAAAGGCGTGATTTTCACGAAGGTGAAAGGTGATGAATTAATGATGACGGCGCTGGATGCGGGTGCAGAAGATGTACTCGACGAAGAAGACGGCACGACGATTTATACCGCTGCGAGCGATTTGATGAAAGTGCGCAGTGCGCTAATTGAGGCAGGAATTGAAGTCGATTCAGCGGAATTGCAGTATGTAGCGAATAATAACGTGCCGGTCGACGAAGAAACCGGCGCAAAGGTCGAAAAGATTTTGGACGCAATCGACGAGCTGGATGATGTAGTTGCCGTACATACGAATGCGGAATAAACCAGAATAAACGCTAGTTTCTAAAGTTGGCGGCTAGTTATAGGCGACTATAGACCAGTTGAGCCGAAGCCGCCACTACGGTCGGACTCAGACAATGCAGCTACTTCTTCCCATTCAATATGGGCATATTGCGCAATCACGCCCTGTGCAATGCGCATACCTGGTTCAACGATAAAATCCTGGTCGCCATGATTTTTGAGCAGTACGCGCATCTCGCCACGATAATCGGAATCAATTGTACCAATACCATTGAGCAGCGTCACGGAATGTTTATAGGCCAGACCGCTGCGACTGCGAATTTGTAGTTCATAGCCAGCAGGCAGTTCAACACCAACACCCGTATCAAAAGCATGAACCTCACCTGGTTTTAGAGTAACCGGCGCGTCAAGGTGGGCACAAAAATCAAAGCCCGCCGCACCTGCCGTTTGGTACTGCGGAATAATTGCATCGTCATAAAATTTTACAATCTTTACTTTCATAGCTGAGGTAATTGTAGCATTGTATGGTATAATTTGGCCTAGTGGAAGGATGGCCGAGTGGTTTAAGGCACCGGTCTTGAAAACCGGCGTGGCGCATAACCACCGTGAGTTCGAATCTCACTCCTTCCGCCATTTTTGAGAGTAGGCGATTATTTATGGGCAAAATAAAAGTTAAGAAAACCGACTACAAAATATTTGAAATCGATCCGTGGCTGGAGCCATTTGCGCAAGACATTGAATTGCGGATGGACCGCTATGAGGAGGTGCGCGCAGGCTTGCTGGGCGACAGGATGGATTTGAAATCTTTTGCAGATGGTTATCAAAAATTTGGCTTTATTCAAACGGCTGATGGTTGGCTATACCGTGAATGGGCCCCTGGAGCAGATGCGCTGTATTTGATTGGCGACTTCAACAATTGGAATCGCACGTCACATCCGCTAAAACTGAAAGCGGGCGGCATTTGGGAAATTGAATTAAAGGGTAAAGATGCCTTGCAGCATGAACAGCGCATTAAAGTGCAAGTGATCCGAAATGGGCGAACTTTCGACCGAATTCCGCTATATATTCATCGCGTAGTGAAAGATACGGATGAGAAAAGTTTTGTGGGTGCGATCTGGGCGCCAGCCAAGAAATTTCGCTGGACGGATACAGGTTATTTAGACAAGAAATCCGAGCAATTGTTTATTTATGAAACACATGTGGGCATGGCACAAGAACAAGGCGGTGTGGGAAGCTACCTGGATTTTGCGGATAAAATTCTGCCGCGAATTGTCGAGGATGGTTATACAGCGATTCAGCTGATGGCAATTCAAGAACATCCATATTATGCATCGTTCGGTTACCAAGTGACAAATTTCTTTGCGGCGTCGAGTTGGTACGGCACGCCAGACGATTTGAAATATTTAATTAATAAGGCGCATAATTTGGGACTAAAAGTGCTGCTGGACGTAGTACATTCACATGCAAGCGCGAATACGGCCGAAGGAATTAATATGTTCGACGGCACGCGCACGCAATTTTTCCGAACAGGCAATGCCGGTAACCATCCGGCATGGGGAACAAAGTTATTTAATTATGCCAAATATGAGGTGCTGCATTTCCTGCTGTCGAATTTAGCTTATTGGATGGACGAATATCATTTTGACGGTTTTCGTTTTGATGGCGTGACGAGTATGTGTTATCACGACCATGGGCTAGGCACGGATTTTACGGATTATAGTAAATATTTTAGTTTGAACACGGACATTGATGCGCTGACTTATTTGCAACTGGCAAACGAGTTGGTACACGAAAAGAATCCACAAGCGATTACGATTGCAGAGGATATGAGCGGTATGCCAGGAATGTGTCTGCCAATTAAATGGGGTGGGATTGGTTTTGACTATCGGCTAGCGATGGGCATTCCAGATTATTGGGCAAAGTCGGTCGTAGAAGAGCGCGACGAAAAACGCGACATACACAAAATGTGGCACGAGTTGACAACGCGGCGACCGAGCGAGAAAAGCGTTGGTTATACCGAATCACATGACCAGGCATTGGTGGGCGACAAAACTTTAATGTTTCGAATGGCGGATGCAGAAATGTATACCGGCATGAGTAAGGATTATCATTCGCCAGTAATTGACCGCGCGATGGCGATGCATAAATTGATGCGACTAGCGACCTTAGCAATGAGTTGTGAAGCGTATTTGAATTTTATGGGCAATGAATTTGGGCACCCAGAATGGATCGATTTTCCGCGCGAAGGCAATGGCTGGGATTATAAATATGCGCGACGACAGTGGTCACTGGTAGATAATCCTTTACTAAAATATGAATGGTTGCAAAATTTTGATAGAGCCATGCTGAAATTAGCGAAACGCTACCGCCTAATGAAAAGTGCGGGTGCGGAGAATTTATGGATAGACGAAAAAGATAAAGTGTTGGCTTTTGCGCGCGGAAATTTACTGTTTGTTTTTAATTTTCACCCCGACAATTCACTCACGAGTTTCTTTTTGCATGCGCATCCAACCGGTGCGGGCGAATATCAGGCGATTTTCTCAACCGACGATGCAAATTTTGGCGGACAAGAACGAATTAGTAAGAATTACACATATTATACACAGGACGACGCACGACGAGGCTTGGGCTTTGAGCTTTATCTGCCCTGCCGCACGGCAGTAGTTTTCAAGAAGAAATAAGCTGACAAGCGCGCTATCTTATGCTATACTTTAGGGAGTAAATACCTTTTCATAAGTGGCACCGTAGCTCAGCTGGTTAGAGCGTAGGACTCATAAGCCTAAGGTCACTGGTTCGATCCCAGTCGGTGCTACCATTGAAAGGGTATTTATTTTTTATGAATTTTATCGAGTGCATGCAGGAGCGTTTTGCCGGCCGGCAATGCCTTAGTATAGAGATAATACCAATTTGAGAGCGGCAATTCGTATGAGCCGATATAATGCACTTCCTCGCCATGGAAGGCTTTTTTATAGGTATCGACACCGTCATTGAGGAGGCCGTTGAGATCGTAACGATTAATGCCTTCGCGATGCAAATCTTGCATACATTGCCACTTGGCGCCAGCATTAATTCGCAATTTGCGACCGCGCGCGCCAACGCCAGCAAAGAGCGCAAAAGCAAAGCCGTTGGAGATAAGCGCCCACTGAAAAGCGACCACTTCCCCATCTTCAGACGTCTTTAGCATAAGCAAGCGATTATATTTTCCAGTTTTTTGCCAAATATCATAATAATATTGGTCGGTATGGAGATTAAATTTATCGCGCGCCGCAATTTCTTTATAGATACCAAGACAAGCGCGAAAATCGGCATCGGTCTGAGCGAGTTCAAGCTGATAGCCATTACGCAGATATTTCTTAATGTCTTGGCGGCGAGTTTTTGGCATAGCAGCAAGCATAGCGTCAGGATCTTGTGTAAGGTCGATCAATACCGTCCCCGGCAAGAGAATATGATTATTGGTGGCACGCCAACCAAGCTCGCGACCGTTACTTGGCGCCGTAGTCCATTCCGGCTCGCAAACCAATTCAACACATTTACCCTTCTGCGCTTTCGCCCATTTAGTTAAACTCGCAAGCACAGCGGCACGATCTTTGGGTGCGCAAAAAGGACCACGCGGGACATAAAGCATACTCATGAAGGGTCGTGGCAATTTTCGACGCAGCACTTGTGCGCCGCCAACAACTTGGCCATCTGCTTCAAAAGCAAGGCGCGTTGGCGTCCAACCATAGCCCGCTTTAACTTCGCCCCAACCATAACTTTGCAGAGGATGACCATAGAGGCGGTCGACTAGCTGATTCCAAGTTTTTTCATCGGTAATTGTACGCACTTTCATCATCATATATATTCTAGCACGCCATCTTAAGCGTGTTACAATGTAGTTATGAATACGAAAAAAGGTTTTACGGTATTAGAGCTGATTCTCTGTATCGTCTTTGTGGGGGTATTTGTGGTGCTTTTCTTCTTGCAGAAAGTCAATGTTGATGCGATGGATCGCGACGAAAATCGCAAAATAGCAATCAATGCGATGTATTATGCACTGGAGGAAGGTTATTATGCCGAGCATAAGGCTTATCCAGAAACGATTGATAGCGAAACGATTTTGCCGTGGATTGACCCGCAACTATTTACCGATCCATACGGGACGGCGCTGTGGCAAGAAGATAGCAATTATACTTATGAAGCAACCAATTGCGAGAATGGTCAATGCAAGTCTTACACTTTGCGCGCCGAGATGGAAAAGGAAGACGCTTACGTAAAAAGTAGTCGTCATTAAAGATTAAATCTGCAACAAGAATCCCCCATGGCTGGGGGATTTTTTATTTCGATTTTTTGATAACTATGCCTTGACTATTCTCGGCGACTAGACGCGAGATGATATTAACTTCATCGTGCGGCGTAGCGAGCCAGGGGAAAGTATAAGTTGTTTCGTCGCCAACGGTAGACATACGCAAAGTGCCGATTTTAAAAATGTAATCGAAGAGGTTATTTTGACGATAAGAAACGTCTTCAATGCGATCGAGCTCGATAATATTAGTAGAGCTAGCGAAAAGCGAAATGCGACGCTGCTGAATGGCGCGGAAATTGGTAATATACATCTGATTTTGGTTATAAATGCTCTGGCTAACGAGGCCAACAAAGACAATCATAATATAAGCCATAAGAATCGCCAGGCGAAGATAATGTAGCGAAGTTGAACTGACGACGAACATAGTTGAGCCGAGAGCATTATTATTAGCAAGCATAATCAAGGCAATACTGAGCGCGAGAATGAGCGCGCCAACACCCGCCCAAATCATAACAATGCCAACCGTGGCACGTTTTATATGCAAAACAACATATTCGCCCTCTTTGAGATCGATTTCAGGAAATTCTTTAACGCTGCGGGCGTGCTTGACTTGCGCTAGCTCTTTTTTCATAACTCTTAGCTCCGTCTAAGTTTTCTATATTATAACATAAGATACAGACTTGCGCCAATAAAATGGTCAGGCGCGCCGCTGATTATTGACATTATGCGCCTAAAATGGTATAATTGGCGAGTTAAAGGAAAGCCTAATATGTCCGAGAAATATGTAATTGGCCGTGACGATAAAGTGGAATTTATCGGTTACGCCAAAGATATACCAGCAAAAATTGATACTGGCGCAGACAGCTCAGCTGTATGGGCGAGTGATATTTTAGTGGACAAGGACGGCGTGCTACACTTCAAGTTGTTTGGAGAAGGCTCGCCATATTATACGGGCGAGGAGATATCGACAAAAGATTATTCCGTCATCTTAACTAAAAGCGCATCGGGGGATATCGTGATGAAATATCGAACAAAATTATCAATTCGGATTGGCGGTAAACGCATTGCGGCGAATTTTGGATTGAGTAACCGTTCGACGCACAATTATCCTGTACTGATTGGACGCAAGACATTGCATGGCAGATTTCTCGTAGATGTGACCCAAAAAACTGAAGCAGCGGAACAAATTAAGAAAAATACACCGCAAGGCCTAAATCAGGAAATGCGCAAAGATCCATACAAATTCTATAAGGAAAATTACCTAAACAAAACTGGAGAGAACTAAGATGAAAATTGCAATTTTGTCCAATGGGAATGGCAACTACTCAACAAAACGGCTGAAGGAAGAAGCGGAGCTGCGGGGACATGAAGTACGTGTAGTTAAATATAAGAACTGCTATCTGTCGATTGAGCAAGGTAAAAACCAGATTTATTATCGTGGAAAACCGTTAGGAAAATATGATGCGGTAATTCCGCGGATTGCTTCGCACATGACGAAATACGGTACAACGATTGTGCGTCAGCTGGAAATGCAGGGCGAGTATGTCTTGTCGCGCTCACTTGCGATTACGCGAGCGCGCGATAAGCTACGCTCAATGCAGTTATTGGCGAAGAATAATATTGATGTACCAAAAACAGTAGTGTCACGCAACACGGCTGATATTGATGAGCTACTGAATCAGCTGGGCGAGATGCCGGTGATTATTAAGTTGGCGGCGGGAACGCATGGCAATGGCGTGGTGTTAGCAGAGTCGCGCAAAGCGGCAAAATCGGTAATGCAGGCTTTTTATCTGAACAATGATTCGGGCACAAATATTTTATTACAGGAATTTGTAAAAGAGTCGGCAGGGACAGACATTCGTGCTTTTGTAGTAGGCAATAAAGTTGTCGCAAGCATGCAACGCCAAAGTCTGGATGATGATTTTCGGTCGAATTTACATAAAGGCGGTAGCGGCAAGCCGATTAAGCTCACGGACGCGGAAGAAAAAGTCGCGATTCGAGCGGCAAAGGCGATGGGTCTGTCGGTTGCGGGCGTAGATATTATGCGCTCGAAGCGTGGACCATTAGTGCTAGAGGTGAATGCTTCGCCCGGATTCGGAATTGAACGCGTAACGGGGCGAAATGTAGCGGGCAAAATTATTGAATATGTTGAACAAAATGCCAAGCGCACAATCCGCAAGGACCGCGTGGGCGCATAAAATTAAGCTCAAGAGCGGGCGGAGCGGCCCGCTTTTTGGTGTTATAATTTGCTTATGGCTTTAGTGGTTTTACTAGCAGCGTTATTGCTGTTGTTCCTATTAGTGCGGCACCATGTGGGCGTGCCATTTTTGGCAATGGTGGCAGGCGTAACCTTATATGAGGCTTTTGGCGTGCAATTTGCACAAACAATTCATCAATGGGTGCCGGCAACGGATGTATGGTGGACGGAACGATGTCTGTATGCACTGTTTGTAGCGATAATGCCGCTGCTAATCTATTTCCGCGTAGGCAAAAGTGGTCTGTTTGGCGTGATGCGTATTGTTGAGTCGGTAATTTTTGCGCTGCTGCTGACGATTCTGCTAGCAAATCCACTGGCGGAAATTTGTAGTTTTGATCAATATTCAACCCAGCTGGCGAGTTGGATTAGTGGTATTAGGGGGATTGTGATGGTAGCGGGGGTTATTCTGGCGTACGTAGATGCTTTCTTTTATCATTCAAGCTAGCTTTGCGTAACTCCCAAAGAGCGATAGCACTAGCAACGGAGACGTTGAAGGATTCTTTTTGACCACACATCGGAATTTCAAGTAATTGGTCGCAACTGGCCAAAATTTCTGACGGAATACCATGAACTTCCTCGCCAAGAATGAGTGCAGCAGCGGCGGCATAATGATGCGGGGCGGCAAGATTGAGCGAGCCGATGCCCTGTTCGAGCGCGAGAATTTGCAGACCCTGCGCGCGACAGTCTTGAATAGCGACACGAATATCGTCGATGCGTCGCCAGGTGACGGTAGCTTCGGCGCCGAGAGCAGTTTTATGAATCTGCTTGCGTAATTTAGCTTGTTCGTGCGGCAAGCCTTTATCGAGAAAAGGCGTATAGCCAGTAAAAATAATTTCATCAATGCCCAGACCGTCGCAAGTGCGCAAAATCGCACCAACATTGTAAGTTGAACGGATGTTATACAAGATAACTATAAGCTTTTTCATGGTACAATAAAATTATGAATGAGGAAGAGGTACAGCGCAAGCGTAGGCAGAACGAAGAGGACGCGACTGCGAGGCGAGCGCGCATGCTAGGGCTGGCCTATCTTGATACCCGCGAGTTTGAAAGAGATATCCCACTGACAAAAGACGTGTTGGAAATCGCGCAGATGCATAAGGAATTTATTATTCCACTGCAGCGCGGTATTGAAGGTAAACCTTATCAGTTTATGGTGACGAGCCAGACGCCACGTAGCACGATCGATAAGATGAATACGGAATATAATAATTCTGGGTTGCGGATTCAATTTTTCTTGATTTCTAATTCGGCTTATCAATGCTTTATGCTGCGGCACGACCCGCCGAAAGAAGTGCATTATGACGATATCGAGATTGCACACGAAGGCGACTCGGAGACGATTGAACAAGTATCGCGCACACTGGACAGCGTCTCGACAGAGAGAGTATTTGATTACCTGCTCGACCAAGCCGACCGTTTAGGCGCATCGGATATTCATATTGAAAATATGCGCGGCGAGATTCGGATTCGAATGCGCGTTGATGGGATTTTGCATCCAGTGGCAGAAATTAGTCGCGACCGCTACCGCATTTTTATGGGCGAGCTGAGTTCGCGAGCGAATGTGTCGACGGCCAGTAGCCGACCGCAGTCGGGGCATATGCAGAAGGATATTACACGCGACGGCGCAACACATCTGTTAAATATCCGCGTCGAAACGGTGCCGACAATGTACGGGCAAGACGCTGTGCTGCGTTTGTTTAATTTTGATGAGAGCTTGTTGAATTTGGACCTGCTGGGAATTACGAAAGAAGAGCGAGCAGAGATTCAAGAAGTGGTGTCGCATCCGCGCGGAATGTTGCTGATGGTCGGTCCGACTGGTTCAGGTAAATCAACGACTCTATATTCAATTATTAATGCGCTGAATACGACGGACCGCAAGATTATTACTTTGGAGGACCCGATTGAATATGGTCTGCCTGGAATTTCGCAGATTCCGATTGCGACAGGCGAGGGTGGTTCGTTTGCGGAAGGTTTGCGCTCAGTGTTGCGCTTGGACCCAGATGTAGTGATGGTAGGCGAGATTCGTGATAATGATACGGCGCGAACGGCGATTCAGGCCTCGATTACAGGACATCTGGTGCTGTCGTCCTTCCACGCTAATTCGACATCGGCAGCTTTTGCGCGAATTGTGGATATGATTGGGATTAACCCAATTTTCTCGACGTCAATTCGCTTGCTGATTGCGCAACGCTTAGTGCGACGCCTGGATGAAAATAAGGAAGCGTATAAGCCAGATGCGGCAACTGTGCGTTACATTAAGCAGGCACTGGAGGGTGTCAAGCATGACTTTAATCTAGACGACATGACGTTATATCGCGAAAAACCATCAACGGAGCATCCGTTTGGCTTTAATGGTCGGACGGCGATTATGGAACAAATGGTGGTAACGGAGCCGATTCAGCGTTACATTCGCGGTGAAATGGGCGTAATTAACACCAATGCGATCGAGCAGACGGCGCTGGCGGAAGGAATGTTGACGCTAGAGCAAAAAGGTTTGCTCTGTGCGTTGCGGGGCGAGACAACCCTAGAAGAAGTTGGACGCGTAATTTAAAGATTGACTTTCTTTGACGCTTATGCTATAATTAGCTTATCCGCTGCAGAATCGGGCTGTTTTTGTACTGCCATCTGATTTCTGCGCCTGACCCCTTTTCAAAAGGTCAAAAATATGCTAAAATGAGTCAAGTTTTTAAATATAAAAGGTAAAAGTATGTCGTTTGAATTATTAAAGATGGTGGGAGATGCCCAAAAGAAGAAGGCCGTCATCGACGTCCGTTCTGGTGATACCGTCCGTGTGTCTCAAAAAATTAAGGAAGGTGATAAATTCCGTATTCAGGTATTTGAAGGTACCGTTACGCGCGTAGATCGCAAAGAGTCGCACACGGAGCGAATTACCGTGCGCAAAGTTACCTCTGGCGTGGGTGTAGAAAAGAGTTTCTTGATGCACAGTCCATTGGTTGAAAAGGTGGAAATTGTCCGCCGCGGTAAAGTTCGCCGCAATAACCTACGCTACTTGCGTAACCGTTCTGGTAAGTCGGCACGCTTGGTGCAAAAAGATTTCGATCGTCATGCCGTGAATACTTTGCCGGAAGACGAAGCGGAAGAAGCGCCGGTCGCCGAAGTGGCAGCCGAAGAGAAAGCAGAAGCTTAATTTGGCAATCTTAGGTATAGATGAAGTTGGCAGAGGTCCCTGGGCGGGGCCTCTTGTTGTGGGCGCATGCGTGTTGGGCGATGCGCAGATTGAAGGGCTGACCGATTCGAAAAAATTGAGCGCGCGCCAGCGAGCAATGTTAGCGCCAGAAATTCGGGCGCGGGCGACGGTGGGGCTAGGCTGGATATCGGCGACGGAGCTGGACAGAATCGGTCTGCCGGCGGCGCTATGCAAGGCTTGCCGAGCAGCAGTAAAACAGATTCAAGTTCCCTTTCATGAGATTATAATTGATGGCACGGTTAATTTTTTACGCGATACGCCGCTGGCGAGACATGTGCAAGCATTGAAGAAAGCGGACTTATTGGTGCCGGAAGTGTCGGCAGCGGCGATTGTAGCGAAAGTAGCGCGAGATGAATATATGCACCAGTTGGCAACGAAGTATCCTGAATACGGTTTCGAGAAACACGTTGGCTATGGGACGGCCTTACATAAACAAATGTTGGCGAAATACGGCCCTTGTCCAGAGCATCGCAAGAGTTTTCGGCCGATTGCGGAGTTATTGAGTGACGGTCCGGCAAGCGAGGGCGCGGCAAGCGGGCGCGGGGACGCGGTAAGTAAAGGCAAGAATACAACGACGCGCGGAGTACGGGGCGAAGCTGCAGTTTGTGAATATTTGACGGCGTCGGGGCATGAAATCGTGGCGCGAAATTGGAAAAATAAATTTTGCGAAATCGATATTATTTCGCGCTTTGGCGGCGTACTGTGTTTTACGGAGGTGAAATACCGGCGGGCAGGACATGGGCTGGACGCTATCGATCAGAAAAAACTGGCGCAGATGCGCTTTGCGGCAGAATTATATTTGAGTCAGCAAGCGCCACAAGAGCGAGCAATTTTAGCGGCAGCGGAAGTGGCGGGTGATAATTTTGAAGTTACAGATTTTCTAGTCCTACAGTAGGCTCGTTCGGGCAAACGGCTAGCACGCGCTGCATAGTGGATTTCTCGGCAGGCGTGACCCAGAGATGATATTTGGCTTTAACGGAAATTTGGCGAGCAACATATTGGCACTGGAAACTTTCATTGCTCGGCAGCCAGTCGGAGGCGTCTTGGTCGAGTTTTGCTTGGTTAGCGGCACCGTCGACGGCGAGCAGATTGAGCGGGTCTTGACTGAGTTGATAACGGGCGTCGCGATCAAAAGCATATGCACCTGTCACCCAAGCATTACTGAGCGCTACGACATGGTCAATCTGGACGGCGCTAGAAGTGGTTTGGCCGCGGACGAAATGTACGGTTGTGCCCGTATAAGGATCGGCGAGCGTGCCGGATTGGACTTTACAGCCGTCCATCACGAGGTCGGTCAAATCGCGTTGCAAGATTGCTTCACGGGTGTTGCAGCCAGACGAAGTTGCCCCCCAACTGCTATAGAACAATTTGCGGTAATATTTCTGTGACTCATCCTTAGCGCGCACAGCGAGCGATTCGAGTACATCGGTTGCGAGCGCTGAGTCGGTAGTAGTTTCATCTTTGAGCGAAATGTCGGCGGCTGATTGAACAGAGCCGTTAACTTCGCTTAGATATTGATAAGAATTAGAATTGAGTAGGAGATAAATCGTCGCAACAGCCAGCAAAAACAAAGAGAAAAGCGTGCGGCGACTACGATGCGATAATTTTTGAGCCATTAATTAGAAATTCTCGGCGCGAATTTCGAAGTAAGCCTGCGGATGCGCACAGACTGGACAAAGTTCTGGCGCAGAATTGCCAATGTGAATATAACCACAGTTGCGACATTTCCAAACCGTTACGCCGTCACCCTTGAAGACCATGCCCTTCTCAATATTTTCGAGCACTTTACGATAACGTTTTTCGTGGTCAGCCTCGATTTTGCCAACTTCTTCGAAAAGCTTGGCAATTTCCTCGAAACCTTCTTCGTGCGCTTCTTTGGCAAATTTGACATACATTTCGGTTTCTTCGTATTGCTCGCCAGCGATTGTGTCTTCAAGATTTTCTGGAGTATCAGGCACAGCGCCATCATGCAAGAGTTTGAACCAAATTTTGGCATGCTCTTTTTCGTTGTCAGACGTTTCCTCAAAGATAGCGGCAATCTGTTCATAGCCATCTTTTTTAGCCTTGCTGGCATAATATTGATATTTGACCCGCGCCTGAGCTTCACCGGCAAAGGCAGTGTTTAGATTTTGCTCCGTTTTAGTACCTTTAATGTCGGTCATAAAATCCTCCTTTATATGCTTCTATTTTAGCAAGCTTTGGGGCTGTACGAAAAGTGCCCCTTTTAAGGTGTTATAATACAGCTATGGCAATTGAGCGGGTAATTGATACGAGTCTACACGAAGACGACAGCGAAGAGCGGGCGGTAGAATATTCGTTGCGCCCGACCAATTTTGAAGAATATATTGGTCAGCGACGCCTGAAAACGAATTTGAAGTTGGCGATTGCTGCAGCGAAAAAACGCGGTGACGTAATGGACCACGTGCTGTTATACGGGCCACCTGGACTAGGTAAGACGACAATGGCGGGCGTGATTGCGCACGAGATGGGGGCGAATTTTCGGGCAACTTCAGCACCGTCAATTGAAAAAGCGGGCGATTTGGCGAGTATTTTGACAAATCTAACAGACGGCGACATTTTATTTATTGATGAAATTCACCGTTTGCGTCGAGCGGTGGAAGAGATTTTGTATTCGGCGATGGAAGACTACAAGCTGGACATCGTGATTGGCAAAGGACCGGCGGCGCGAAGCGTGAAGCTGGATTTGCCACGATTTACTTTGATTGGAGCAACAACACAGGCGGGCAACTTGGCGGGACCGCTGCGCGACCGCTTTGGGCATTCATATCGCTTGGAATATTACGCAAATGGCGATGTACAACAAATCATTGAGCGCTCAGCGAGGATCTTGGATACGCAAATTGGACCAGCGGCAGCAAAGTTGCTAGCGGAGCGCTCACGCTTGACACCACGAATTGCAAACCGCCTACTAAAGCGCGTACGCGATTATGCAGATGTGAATGGCGACGGGATTATTGATGAGTCAATTGCGAAGCGGGCGCTAGCAATGCTGGAAATTGATGAACTGGGGTTAGATCCGGCAGACCGCAATATGTTAACTTTGATGTATGAAAAATATGGCGATAAGCCGGTGGGCCTGAACACGATTGCGGCACTAACAGGCGATGAAGCGTCGACGATTGAAGATTATTTGGAACCATTTTTGGTACAGTTAGGCATGATTCAACGCACGCCACGTGGACGGGTCGTAACAGAGTTAGCAAAAAAGCATTTGCAACTAGATTAAACTATTTGAAAATGCCGCGTTTTTTGGCTTGGTCGAATTCGAGCAATAGCTCTTTTTGTTTTTTGGTAAGATTTTTCGGAATCTCAACATTAATCGTAACAATGTGCGGACCACGCTCGGCTGAACCGGCTTGCAAAGGTGCGCCATGACCAGAAAGTTTGAAATTCGTACCTGGTTGGGTGCCAGCAGGAATGCGCATGGTGATTTTACCATCAACAGTTTCAACATCGATTTCGGTGCCAAGAACAGCGTCGACCATAGAAATGGTAGCTTCGGACAAAATGAGATTGCCTTCGCGGGTAAGGGTTTTGTGAGCACGAACGCGAATTTCGACATAGAGATCGCCGCGTTGGCCACCTTCGCTTGGCGCAGCGCCGCCTTTACCGGCTAAACGAATCTGTTGGCCGTCATAAATACCGGCAGGAATTTTGAGCTTAATTGATTCGCCATCAACGGAAACATTTTTAGTCGTGCCAAAAATTGCTTCTTCAAAATCAATGGTAGTGGTAGTGCGATAATCGCGGCCACGGCGAGCACCACGAAAGCCGCCGCCAAAGCCGAACATGGCGCCAAGAATATCATCGAGACCGCCACTGCCGCCGCCAAAATCAAAATTAAAGCTCTGACCATTGAAATTAAAGCCTTCGAAAGGATTGCCGCTCGCGCCGCCCGCGGCACCACCAACGCCAGCATGGCCAAATTGGTCATAGCGTTGACGTTTAGTCTTATCGCTCAAAACAGAATAAGCTTCATTAATCTCTTTAAACTTCTCTTCTGCAGCTTTATCGCCCGGATTTTTGTCCGGATGGTATTTGATGGCGAGCTTGCGAAAAGCTTTTTTAATTTCATCATCAGATGCACCCTTTTGGATGCCGAGAACTTCGTAGTAGTCTCTTTTACTCATGGATTAAATTATATATTTTAGCAGTCTAATGGTCAAGAGTGCTAATTCATTAGAATGATACCGCACACAATCAATGCGCCAGCGACAAAGTATTGTGCGATAATGCGCTTAGTGATGCGTTTAGAATGGATGAAGCGCGGAAAAAGTTTGCCGAGAAAGATGGTGATGAAGAATGAGGTGAAGAGGCTAGCGACTTTGCCGATGGGCGAGACGAGTGAGACGACAGGTGCAACAATGAGGCCGAATTTATAGAGAATCTCAGCAATGCCGAGCGTGAGGTTGTCGCCGAGCGAAAGCGCAAAATGGAGATGATGTTTTTTGCCGCGGAAAAAAGTTTTGGCTAGCGCCCGACGCCACGAATCGAAGAAAATTAAACAAAGAATGACAGCTAGCAGCGAACCAAGTTCGAAGAAGAAAAAGGACTGAGCAAAGAGAACATAGTTAGCAGTAGCATCGCCGAGGAATTTAGCGAAAACGATGTCGGATAAGACGGAGAAGAAACAGGAAACAACCGTGAAACCAGCGACGCGAAAATCAAAGGAATATTGCTTCTGCCCTTTCATGCTGCCAAGAATCACTACGGCGGTAGCAGCCATAATAAAAATGAAACCGATGCTTTGGTTAATACTAATAGTTTCACCGAGTAATGCGACGCCAAGACCGAGCGAGATTAGGGGGCCAACTTGGCCAAAAATAGTGATATCGGTATTGTCGCCAGCTTGGAGCGCTTTGTAATAGAAAATCGAACCGACGACATTGATTGCGCCAGCAAGGACTAAACCAAAAGCGTTACTGAGAGGCATCATAAAAGTAGCGCGACCAAAAACAGCCATGAGTAGAACCATGATGAGTAAAAAGCATGGCAAATGCGTCACGACGAGTGCGCCGGCGCGTTTTTTGGGTAAGGCGAGATCGGTAAGATAGTTTTGAATAAAGCCACCAAAGCAATAAAAAACGGAAGCTAAAATCGGGAAAAGTAGCCAATACATATGTTTATATTAACATAAGCGCTTTGACTGGCGCGGCGAGAGCGGCTTCAAGACGACTATTTGGTGCGGCGGCGTAAACGGAACGAATTATTTAGCGCTACGACGAGCGACGGAATATGGCGAATCATCGGAAGTGAAAGAATCCTTAATACGGTGGCCAAAAAGCATCGCCATGAGAGCGTCGAGTGTAACAGAACCAACAATATGCGCGTCGCGATTAACCACAATCGCATAGCAAGATTCGGCGCGAATAAAAGTTGCAAGTAACATTTGGAGCGAGTAATCAGCACGGGCAAAACAAACATTCTTCTCGATAAATTGCTCAATAGGCTGATCCTCGGTAATTTTGAGCGGGTCGAGATTACGCATGCGGACTAAGCCGCAGACTTCGCCCTCATGGTCGAGTACAGGAAAATTGGCGGCGCCAGTCTGATACATTTTATCAAGCAAAAGCGGACCGAGAAAATCGCCAACCGAGAGAAACATCATGTCTTTGCGCTCAGTCATAATGAGTGAAATTGGTAATTGATCAAAAGACATCGCGCCAGCAATAAGATTGCGCTGGTTAGCACCAAGAATGTCAACAGGAGTGCGTTTTAAAACAGCAATAAATTCTTGCTGAGTTTTGGGTGCGTAAGGCGTCTTCTTGACGGGTGGGCGATACTTCGTCAACTTGGGATCGAGCCAAGCGGTCAGTTTACGCATCGCTTTCTGCTTAAAAGACTCGTGCATATTTTCTCCTTAAGTCTATGGTAAAATTGTAGCATGAATAAGTTTACAGTAGCGGCCATCGCGGTGATTTTGGTCATGTTTGGCGGCCTGATTGCTTGGACAAGCTTTCAGAAGGCCAACAATCCGACTGATGTGACGGATTATAATTCAGCATCAATTATTAAAGCAGACGATAATAACGGTAACATTGGCGACCACGTGCGTGGCAATGAAAATGCCAAAGTAATCGTAGTAGAATATGCAGATTTGCAATGCCCTGGTTGCGCAGCGGCAATGCCAAATGTGCATGAATTATATGAAGAATATGGCGATCGTGTAGCATTTCTGTATCGTAACTTCCCAATTCAGGGCCATCAGAATGCGCGGGCAGCGGCCGCAGCGGCTGAGAGTGCAGGTTTCCAAGGTTATTATTGGGATATGGTCGAAACAATTTATTCGAATCGCGCAGAATGGATTTCGAAAACAGGTACAGCCCGTACGGATGTATTCGTGAGTCTATTTAAAGATATTGCACCAGAGGGCGATGTGGATAAATTCCGCGAAGACATGGGTAGCTCGAACATTGAGACGAAAATTAATTTTGATTATTCGCTAGGTAAAAATGTCGATAAAGTCAGCGCCACGCCAGCATTTTACGTAAATGGTGTAGCGATTAACGTCGAAGATGCCGAAACGCAGGAAGATTTGAAGAAATTACTAGAAGATCGCATCAATGAAGAACTGAAAAAAGCTGGCGAAGAAACAGGCGCAAAGTCAAACGAATAAATGCCGAATTAGCACCAATAAAAAATGCCCAATGGGCATTTTTTATTACATTTCGATGTATTCATTCCACCGAAGTGTATCCACTCGGAGCGTCCCCTTGCGAGTACGCTTTTTCATGGTGTTCTCCTGCTTAGTAATGACCTACTCTCTTACGACAATTTCCCCAAAATCCGAAGGCGGATCCGAGAGCAGTGCTTCCAATTCTAACAAAGATACCAACCAAGGGCAAGCATAAGTTAATTCTACCCCTGATGAGTTTTGAGTGCGGTGCGAATGCGTTCTTCGACGGACAGAGCGGAATCGACGCCTTCGAGAGCCTTAGTGGCATCGGCAAGCGTATAGCCAAGCGCCATCAAGGCATCAAGCGCCTCATCATTTTGGATCAGCGGAGCTTGGATTGGTTCAGACTTGCGACCATAATACGTTGGCAGGCCAACTTTGTCGCGTAGGTCGACAATTACGCGTTCGGCAGATTTTTTGCCAACACCAGCAGCTTTGGCAATATAACTAGCGTCTTGATTGGCGATCGCATTGCGGACCTCTTCGACAGGTGCAAGGCTCAAAATCGCCATTGCGGCTTTGGGGCCAATGCCCTGCACAGAAATTAATAATTCAAATAATTTTTTGGCAGCGAGGCTAGTAAAACCAAACAGCTCCTCGGCTTGCTCGCGAATGTGATGATAAGTATAGAGCTTAGCGTCGTCATTTAAGCTGAGCTGATCAAAATCAATCGCAGTGAGGCTAACCTCGTAGCCAACGCCTTGAACATCAATAATGGCGGAATTGGCAAATTTTTCGGCAACTTGGCCGCGGACGTGTGCAATCATAAATCTATTATAACTTATTGATAGGCGATGCGAGTCATGAGGGCATGAGTAATGGCAGCGGCGAGTGCATCGGCGGCGTCATCGGGTTTCACGATGCGCTCCATGTTGAGATAAATGCGCACGGCCTCCTGCATGTCGTGTTTTTTGGCACGGCCATAACCGGTCATAGTTTGTTTAATTTGGAGCGGCGTGTATTCGGCAATGGGAAGATTGTGCTGACGGGCAACTAAGATGCAGACGCCGCGAGCTTCGGCAACAGTAATGCCGGTCGTGATATTTTGATTGAAATAAAGTTTTTCGATAGAGACTTCGTCAGGCTGAGTTTCGATAATAATTTGATTAAGTGAATCGTAGATGTCGAGCAGGCGATCGGCGAGAGGCGTATGCGCGGGCGTAGTGACGACACCGGCAGTAATCATGCGCGGCGCTTTATGCGTAATATATTGCACGACACCAAAACCGCAAATACCAGTGCCTGGGTCAATACCTAAGACGCGTTTTTTCGACATATCTTTAGTATAGCGTGTTTGATTTCTTTGCGGTATTGATAGATGACATAAATCGCGCCGCCGAGAATAAGTGCGACGATAGCGCCCGTGGCGATAAAGATTTTGGGATTATAATAATCGTCGTCAGTCGCAGGCGTGACGGGATAAGCAGCGGTAGATTCGCTACGAATTTTGCGACAGCGATTAGTTTCGGGATTACGCTCATAGCCCTCGGCGCAGGCGGCGAGCGTGGTGGCACTAGTCTGCTTTTTACAACGACCAGTGAGGATATTGAGATAGTAGCCTTCTTTGCAGATGGTGGTCTTCTTGGTGGCGATAGTTTTGCAGCGGCCAGTCAAAGGATTGAGATATTTCCCTTCTGGACAAACGATTTCTTGGTCAACTACTTCATTGATACAATTGCCAGTCTCAGGATTAATAACTTTGCCAGCAGGACAACTCTGAAACTCTTGATAAAGATTGGCGGCGGCGGGTGTAGGCTGATAGGTTTGTAGTCATTGCTCATCACTCGTACCGATATTAAAGAGCGCATAAGACGTGCCTTTCTTTTGGCCATGCGGATGCAAAACATCAAAGCCGCCAAGCGAATAGAGATTATAGGACGAAGGATTACGCGTAAGAATGAGGTCGGAACTTTGATAAATTAAATAGCTGTCGGGCGCGACGGAACCAGTGAGTGGATAGCTGGCATTTTTATAGCGAAATTCACAAGTGGCGGCGTCTTGCGGAATGTCGGTAGGGTTATAAAATTCAACGAATTGCTCAGTAGCGGAATACTGATAGTAGGAATAAATTTCGGTAATGATCAGCTGACAGCTGACTGGCTCGGCTTCAGAAATATACTCAGTAATAGCGACGGAAAGTTCGGGGTAATATTGCTGTTGAATATAGCCGTCGGCGCTACGAACGAGCGAGAAATTATCGGCAGATTGGGTAGAAAATTTAGAATTGGGCGCGGTGCAAGTAATTTTGCCCCAACAAAGCTCGTCGACTACTTCCCCACTCTTTAAGAGTTGCAGCCGACCAGCAGTCGAAGCAAGGCCGGAACTGGAAAAATAATAAAGATAAGGCGAATCTTCCCAGCCGACGGCTTGAGGACTTTTGGCAAAGCTAAGCACAAGATGATTACTAGCGAGAACTTGCGACGCAGTGAAAGTAATTTCGCCAGTTTGTTTATTGGCACTGTTGAAATAGACAATGGAAAAATCGACGAGTGGCAAGTCATCAGCACCAGTGCGCTCAAGTTCGATAAAATCATAATTTTGGGCGGAGTCGGCGGTTTTATAGCCGGCATTGATGGCATAAAAACGGAGCGGTGGCGCAGAGGAATCGGCGGGAGTGGATGCGTTAGTGGGGATAGACGAGTCGAACGGGGTGGATGAATCAGTAGGCGCAAATGAGTCGATATTAGACGAGTCGGTTGCGAAAATGGGCGACGCATACACGCCAAACATGAGACAAAGACTAATAATCAAAATCCAAAATTTCTTCATGGCGCTAGCATATAAGTTGGCGACGAGACAGACAAGCGTAAGTGCAATAATTTGGTAAGCATGCTAAACTTGAAGCATGAGCGATTTAATCTGTATCGCTACGATTGTCCTTGCGGGCATGGTTCAGTCTTCCCTGCAGCTGAGTTTGGGTGGTTTAATTTTGTTGTATCACGCCAGTATGGGGCATCACCGCCGGCGTAAGACGCGCTTTTTGGCACGACATTATATTCTGGGCGCCGGCATAATTAGTTTCTTGATGGTCTGCGCGATGGGCTTTTTGATTTCGACAAGCTTCGATGGTGCACTAAAGACTGCTTATTTGATTATTTGTGTGGGAATTTTCTTGGCGAGTGCACTAGTGATGTGGACGGTGTATTATCGTCGCGGTAAAAATACGGAATTATGGCTACCGCGTTCGTTTACGCGCTATATTCAACGGCGCGCAAAAACAACGAATGATAACATTGAAGCGTTTTCGCTGGGAATTTTGAGTAGTTTTGCAGAGATGCCGCTCAGTATTGCGCTGTATTTCGTAGTGGCGAATTGCATTTTAAATTTGCATGCCGAATTCCAAATTGCTGCCGTGCTAGGGTATACCGTAATGAGCATAGTGCCATTATTAATCCTAAAGTTGCGAATTAAAACGGGGCGAAATGTGATTGAAGTACAAAAATGGCGAGTGCAAAATAAGGCTTTTGCGCGAATAATTTCGGGCAGCGGTTTTTTGGTGCTAGCAGGCTTTATTCTAACTTATTGGATAATCTAGATGAAAAAGAAAATTACTTATGAATATTCCAGCAGAGGTATTCAGCAGAACGTACTGCGTTATGCGCGCAGCCAGAATGTACCAGAAAATTGGGCAAAGCAAATTGCGGAACGAGTATCGAAGGTGACGGATGCATGGATTGCGGACAAAGATATGGTAACCGAAGATGACCTACGCAAAATAATTTACAAGGAAATAAAGGTGCTTGATCCTGATCTCGCTTTTGCTTATCAGAATCATGATAAAATAATATAAAGATGAGAAAGCGGTTCGACTTTGATTTAGTAGTTTTGGGGAGCGGCGATGCGGGCGGCGAAGCGGCGCTGATGGCGGCGCAAGCAGGTCTAAAAGTTGCGCTAGTTGAGTCAAATAAATGGGGCGGCTCGAGCCAGAATTATTCGAATGTGCCGTTTGGGGCGCTGTTTTATGCGGCGCAGCAATTCAAGATTGCACTAACTGGATCGAAATTTGGTCTGTCGAGTACGGGCCTGCGTTATAACTATCCGACCGTAAATAATTGGAAGAATTTGGCGTTGAAGCGCGCGAAAGCAAACAATAAGAAGGTATTTGAGGATGCGGGGATTAGTTGTCTGCATGGACGCGGGCATCTGCTATCGAATCATGAAATTAGCGTGAACGATGAGACGATTCGGGCGAAGCGAATTCTAATTGCGACGGGCGCGGCGACACTAGATACAGGAATCAAAATTCCGACGAATTTGGAATATTGGCTGCCAGAAAATGTCTTGGAGATGATTCGGCCGCCAAAGACGATTTTTATTGTGGGCGCCGGCTCGACGGGTTGTGAATTGGCACAATTCTTCTCGATCTTAGGCACACAGGTGATTATTGCGGACATTGCGGCACGCTTAATGCCGCGCGAAGATGAAGAAGTCGGGCAAGTCCTGGACGAGCTTTTTAATAAGGACAAGATTAAAGTTTTGACGCAGTCGCGAGTGATTGCGCTAGAAAAAGACGGATTGGGCAAGAAGGTGATTTTCTTGCGAGGCGGTCAAGAAAAATCTCTGCGCGTGGATGAGGTGCTGGTTTGTACGGGCAATGCACCGAATATTGATATCGGGCTCGAAAATGCGGGCGTGAATTTTAATCAGCGCGGGATTATTGTAAATGAGCATTGTCGAACCTCGGTGAAAAATATTTATGCCGCGGGCGATGTGCTGGGCGGACATAGCAGTACCGAACGAGCGCTAATCGAGGCACATGCAGCGGTAGCGGATATGCTGGGACGCGGCAAGAAAAATCCGGTGGACTATCGAGGCGTAATTCGCCTGACGAATATGAATCCCGCCATTGCGGAAGTGGGAATTACGGAAGATGATTGCATTCGACATGACCAGAAAATTGACAAAGTAGTGGTAGCGCTGAATGCAATACAAAAAGCAAATACGTCCGACAATACGACTGGCTTTGTAAAGATAATTATGGCGAAGCGGACGCATAAGATTTTGGGTGGCACGGTAATGGCGCCACATGCGGGTCTGATTGCACAAGAATTGGCGCTGGCGATTCGCTTTGAGATGACGGCTTACGAATTAGCAAAGGTACCGCATTTGACCAATGATTGGAGCGAGCTGATTCGGGTGGCTTGCGAGCAAGTACTAAAGAAACATTAGATTTGGATAGTTAAGAAATCTCTGACTTTTTGAGTCGGAGATTTTTTGTGACGCACTGTCGAATAGAAGATAACAAAAAACGACCAGATTGGTCGGAAAATCGTGGTGGCGGGGGTTGGATTTGAACCAACGACCTTCTGGTTATGGGCCAGACGAGCTACCAGGCTGCTCTACCCCGCGACGATGTTATTATTCTACGCCTAACCGAACAAAAAGTCAAGCCACTGTGAAAAATTGCTCTGGTAAGTCGAAGTCTGCTCGGTTGATTCGGCATATTTTTGAATAGCGGCAGCGGAATTCTTTGGCAGAATAACCATAGTCTCACCTGGGAGCATTTTGCCCGCCTTAGTGCGCGCCATCAGCTCCTGATATTCATCAGTCTGATAATATTCCTGCTCGAGTTTAAGCGTTTCAACTTCGAGCTCGAGCTTGGCGGCTTCGAGCTGGCGATTTTCGAGCTTTTCTTGCAACTGCCAGTTGCGCGCCATGGAGTTAACGGCGCCACAAGCCCAGACAATACACAAAGTTAGCGCAATCACTTGCAAAATATTAGCCGGCGTAAAAACATGCTTCCGGAAGAAGTAACAGATACGACGAAATTGAGTTTTAAGCTTGTCAAGCATAAGTATATTATAGCGTATATTGACTTTTTTGACGATTTGTGATATAATGAAGAGATAGGGTCGCTTTGCAACTATTTCTTATCTGATATGTTATACTTAAATTCACGGGGGCATAGCTCAGTGGTTAGAGCAGTCGGCTCATAACCGATTGGTCCCTGGTTCAAGCCCAGGTGCCCCCACCAAAAATCAGATTGCAGGACAGATAGGTCGCATGGCCTATTTTTTGTGGGGATTTTTATTTTTAATGACATCAAGCGTCAAAATTGGCGCGCCATTTTTAGAGATTTCGATGAGATCGCCAACTTTGATAGCATCGGTACTGGATTTGACTTTCTTATTCTTAGCGATAACTTTGAGGTCGGTATTTGTGCTAGTAAGGTCGGCGACGGAAAGATGGTCGAATTCGCCGTTGAGCGTGAACTGAAATTTGCCAAAAGTCTTATTGAAGAGCTGACGATATACTGCGGCAAGAATGAGATAGAGATAAGTGTAGAGCCATTGGTTGTAATAGATGAGAATAGCGACGGCGCAGGCGACAGAAATGACAGTGATAGTGATGAAAAAAATCTGGAGGGCCTTGCGTTGTTTGTAATTGAAATGTTTGGCGAAAAGCTTGAGCAGGCCGAAGAAGCAGGCGATATTAACAGCAAAGCAGCAGCCGCCGAAGATGAGAAAACGAGTCGAATCACCGTCAACTTCAATCGAGATACTGTAGGACAAGAACATGGAAAGCAGATAAAGGAAGGTAAGCGCGACGAGCACGAGTTTTTCCCAGAATTTGAATTTTGGCATTTCCCTCCTTTAGCGAATGATTAATAATGAGACCATTAGCGGCATCGTAATAATAGATAGTAGCGTGGAAATAGTGACGAGTTCGGAGGCTTCGGTTTCGTCCCCGCCATATTTGGAAGCGAAGAGACCAAGACTAGTGGCGGTAGGCAAGGCTTGAATGAGCGTACAAACCATGATGACGGCGGACGGAAAGTTGAGGACAGAAAGAAGTGCCCATGTGAGCAATGGGCCGAGAATAAGTTGAATCAGCGCCGTTAAAATTAATTTCCATTTTTTAAACAGGCGATGAACTTTGGCGTTGCTGAGCATATAGCCGACACAAATAATAGAGAGCGCAGTAGTGGCGTTGCCAGTAAATTGGACAGCGTCTTTGACAAAACTCGGTACAGCAATGCCAGTCAAGAAGATAATAACGCCAAGAACGACGGCGATAATGTTCGGGTTAGTAAGGACGCCGAGAATGAGTTTTAGATCAAACTTATGCTTAAAAAGGTAGATACCATAGGAGAAGAGGGCGATATTAAAGGCGATGATAAAACCACAATACGGAACGATGCCGGTCTCACCGAAGGTACTGGCAATAATAGGATAACCAAGAAAGGTGGCGTTGTTAAAAATTAGGGCGAACTGGGCGGCGTTGCGTTGCTGGTCGTGTTTGAAAAAAGCTTTGTTAAAGATAAGGCGCGACAAGATAATCACGGCAAACATAACGAGAAAACCGGCAAGCAGACCGGAAAGAAAGAGGTCGGAAGTTTCTACGCTATAGCTGGTGGGAAAAGCGAGAAAAAGCGAGGCGGGCATGAAAACAGTTAGTAATAAATTGACGAGGTCTTTGTTGGTTTTGGATGAAATGAGCTTGAACTTGCCCAGCAGAAAGCCCAGCAAAAGGATTAAGGCGATGGTACCGAGGCGCGAATAAAAATCCGTAAGTTCGATTTGCATAATTATTTTTTCGAAGAACCTTTCTCGACTTGTTTAACATCTTTGCGACCGCCGGTGCGTCGATAAATTTCCTCTTCAAGATAGAGAATTTTGTCGAGCTTGCGACGGAGACTTTCGTCTTGTTTAAAATCTTCTTCGGTAATTTTGTTGATTTCGCCAATCTCGCGAACGATTTTTTCAATGCGCCGCGATTCTTTATCGGCGGAGAGCTGAGAGAAAATGGCGATAGCAATCGAGGTGGCAGAAATAAACAGGACAATACAATCAAACAACGAGTCGGAGAAATCCTTGGTTGAGAAAATTAACGAGGCGAGGCCTAAAAAGGTTATCACGGCGAAAAGAATAGTGATAACAAACATTGTTTTACGAAATTTGCGCATGTGCCTCCTTTTTTAATTGTACCCTTCTGCTTGCAGTTCAAACATTTCTTGATAAGTACCACCGCGGGCGACGAGTTCGTCGTGGGTGCCCTGCTCGATAATTTTACCATGGTCGAGTACGATAATGCGCTCGGCCTTGCGAACGGTCGAGAAACGGTGCGAGATAATGAGAGTGGTCTTGTTTTGCTGCTTTTTGAGAATGTTTTTGAAGATTTTATATTCGGAATTGGCATCGACGGCGCTGGTAGGCTCGTCGAGAATGAGCACGTTGGGCTGACGGAAGAAAGCACGGGCAATACTGAGACGCTGCCATTGACCACCAGAGAGGTCAGCGGCACTGGCGGCATCAAAATCTTTGGACATGATTTGATTGAGGCCTTTGGGATAATCCTTTTCGAGATCCTCGAGACCGGCATCGCTAAGTGCAGCGCGAATATCCCGTGGACTATAAGGGCGAGTGACATCACCATACCAAACATTTTCGCCGAGCGTGGCAAATTCATAACGCGAATAGTCTTGGAAGAGTGCGCCAATCTGCTCGAGATAAGAAGCACGATTAATGCGTTCGAGTGGAATGTTATTAACGAGAATTACGCCAGCATCGGGTTGGTAAGCACCGATGAGTAGCTTAATAATCGTCGTTTTGCCGGCGCCATTTTCGCCGACAATCGCGAGGCTATCCCCCGGCGTGAGCGTAAAACTAACATTATCAACGGCTTTAATATCGGAGCGCGGATAGGTAAAGGAAACGTTCTGGAATTCGATTTTCGGGATACTGGAAATAATAATGTCGCCGGTTGGCTGGGCGGGTGTTTTCATGAATTCCATGTAGTCAGTAGCGTTGACGATACTTTCGCTGGCGCTAGCGATGTTTGCGAAGAGGCTAGTAATGCTATCGCTGAGTTGACTCAGGAGCAAGCGAGTAGAAGTAAAGACGCCAAAGCTGAGGCGACCAATCATAATTTCGAAGGAAACGAAAATGAGAATGCCGTAACTGACGACATCTTCGAAAGTGCGCGAGGTAAGATCGGGCCAGAAATAAGCCTTAATATCGGCAACATCTTGTTCCTGACTGCGGCGGCGTGCTTTAACCATCTGTGAGATGAGCTGCTTGGAAAGGCTATTGAGTTCAATTTCGAGAGCGGAATTGGAATTAGTGATTTTTTGCTGAATTGCCCAGGCAATACGACGGCCTTTGGTAAATTCGCGCCAATTACGCCGCTGCTTGGCAGCAAGGCGAAGACTAAGCACGGAATACGGAACGGCGGCGACAAAGACAGCGATAGTGACGAGCGGCGAGACGACGGTAGTAGAACTGACGATAGCGATTAGACCAATGACAGACGAGAAAATATTAATCACGTTATTATTGACGCTGGCGATAGAAGAGCCAAAGTCGCGCACACGGTCGAATTTATCGGCGAATTCCTGACTCTCACGAATAGCGAGCGGAATTTCGATGTATTTTTCGGCGATGCGCTCGCTCACATGAATGTAAACATCTTGCCAGGAAATGGCAGAAATGAGACCGTTCACTTCATTCAGCAAGGTACGCAAGAATTGAATAATAAACAGCAAAATAGCGATGAGTAAGAAAGGCAGAAAATCTTGCGTCTCAATAGCATGCAGAAGGCGATCGGTAGCAGTACCAACTAGCAGCGCGGAGATTGGCGAGACAATGGAATTGTAGGCGGTATAGCCCCAAAGAATGAAACGTTTCGGGCCGACGGACTGCCGATAGACGCGCATGGTATACCAGATAGACTTAAGCGACATGCGGGGATAGTTGGCCTGTTTACGCTCGGCGGCGCGTAAAGTACGCTTGCGCTGGCGCTCTTCGCGGCGAAGCTGACGGCGGCTACTGGTACGGCGCGGTGTTTTGGTCATATTATTCCACGGTCACGGACTTAGCTAAGTTGCGCGGCTGGTCGACATCGTTGCCCCGCTCAACGGCAACATAGTAGGCAAAAAGTTGCTGAAGCGTATTGAGCAAAAGTGGCATGAGTAATTTAATTTTGCTATCGACGCGGACGATATCGTCGGCAGAAATGTCGGCTTTACTGTCAGTCAAAACAATGGCTTTACCACCACGAGCGCGAACTTCGTGTAGACCACCAAGAGATTTATCGTAGAGCCAGTTATCGAGAATGTCGAAAACCTCGAAGAAAGTTTCGTCAACGAGAGCGATAGGACCGTGCTTGAGCTCACCGGAGGCATAACCTTCGGCATGAATGTAAGAAATCTCCTTAAGCTTAAGGGCGCCCTCGAGCGCGATTGGATAAGCAGTATCGCGACCGAGATAGAGTGCGTCATTAAATTTGGCATATTTTTTGGCCAGACGTTCCATGTCGGCGCGATGAGCGGTGAGACAATGCTCGATTTCTTGTGGCAAAATTGATAATTCTTTGGCAAAAGCATGAATCAGCTCAGCATTGCCGCCGTGATAACTGGCAATCATACCGGCAAACATCAACATAGTTACAACCTGAGCAGTAAAGGCTTTGGTGGAGGCAACGGAAATTTCCGGACCAGCATGAACATAGGTACCGCCATCAACTTCGCGAGCGATAGTCGAGCCAACAACGTTAACGATGCCGAGAGTCTTGACGCCGCGTTTTTTAATTTCGCGCAGACAAGCAAGAGTATCAGCAGTTTCGCCAGATTGAGAAACAATGAGCGCGAGTGAATGCGGTGGCAAATGGAAGGAACGATAACGATATTCGGAGGCAATCACAACTTCGGTGGTAATATCGGGGATGAGTTGCTCCATATAATAAGAGGCGAGCAAACCGGCGTAATAAGCGGTGCCACAACCGACAATGACGATATGGCGAACGTCGCGCATTTCTTTGGCGGTGAGATTCGGACCACCGAGATGCATGGTGCCGTTCTTGGCGTCGACGCGACCGGAAAGTGTATTTGGCAAAGTAGTCGCCTGCTCCATGATTTCTTTGAGGAGAAAATGCTGATAGCCGCCTTTTTGAATCTGCTCAACATTACCCTCGATAGTTTCGTGATTAGGACTGAGATGCTGGAGATTGAGATTAAAGACTTCAGCACCATCGCGATTACAAAGGGCAATTTCACCATCGTTAAGATAAATCGCTTCGCGGGTATAGCCAAGCAACGCGGAAGCGTCGGAGGCGATCAGGGTTTCATCTTTGCCGAGACCAATAATTAAAGGCGAGCCAAGACGCGCAACAACAATCGTGTCGGGTTCGAGTGGCGAGAAAACGGCGATGCCGTAAGTGCCGCGCACAGCTTTGAGCGCGGTGGCGACAGCATCTTTGAGACTAGCGCCTTTAGTATAGTGGCTATCGATTAATGCGGCGAGAACTTCGGTATCAGTGTCGGACTTGAAGTCATAATTTTTGAGCTGCGCTTTGAGTTCGAGATAATTTTCAATAATGCCGTTATGAACGAGATAAATATTGCCGACGTGATGCGGATGGGCATTCGAAACTGTCACGCCACCATGTGTCGCCCAACGAGTGTGGCCAATGCCAAGATGACCAGTATGCGGCTTGGCGGCAAGAACTTGTTCGAGTTCGGCGATTTTACCAACAGAACGCGCCAAATGCGGCTGCTTGGAATCGTCAAGCGTCGCAATGCCAGCCGAATCGTAGCCACGATATTCGAGTCGCTTTAGACCGCTAAGCAGCACATTTTGCGCAGTTTTTTTACCAACATAGCCCACGATTCCACACATAATTACCTCCTGTTTGTTCTTTTTAGTATAACCATTTCTTATCTTGGCGTCAAAAATTGTGTAGACCGAAAACAGCTTGACTTTTCGGCGATTTACGGGTACACTTGAATTACTTTCCCCTGTAGCTCAATGGTGGAGCAAGAAGCTGTTAACTTCGAGGTTGTCAGTTCGAGTCTGACCGGGGGAGCCATTTTTTATGGACGCGAGTCCATTTTTTGTTGCAAAAACAAGTGGCAATTTCTTGGGCGACTCTAGATTTCAATAATCCGCCAACCGGAAACGTATTCAATGCGCGTGCCCTGATATTCGCGCACCATATTTTCTTCGGTAGGATAAGTGTGACCATGGAACAGCACTTTGGGATGATTCTTGTCGAGATAAGCCCGCAAAGCGTCGAAGCCTTGATGAGCAAGTTCGTCCTCATCATTAATGCCCCGCGGCGGGCAGTGAGTAATAAAAATATCGACAGGCGGAAAATAAGTAAACAGCCGGTTGGCTTCTTCTTGGGTATACATAATCGCATAAGGATTGCTTTTATAGCGCACGCAGTCTTGAAAACCGCCAAAACGATAGCCTCCGAAGTCCCAAGTATGCATATGTAAATCGAGCATGTCAATTTCTTGCATATATTCGCCAGCATCGTGATTACCATAAACACCAATTTTCGGAATCTGGGTGCGCTGGAGGCTCAATACCATCGAACGTTCAAAATCGCCGAGCGAAATAATTAGATCAACCTGCTCTGCTTCGGCTTTGGCGGATAGGTCAATCTTGGGGTTTTGATCAGCAATCACTAAACATTTCATAATTAGAATATAGTACAGCTAAGAGGAATGACTTTTGCGAAAAAATTAAGCTTGCTTTTAGGTTTTGCTTATGCTTTAATGACTTTATAAAAGGTCAAAATAAATATTAAAAACAAGGGTCATTTTCATGAACAGAAGGAAAAAGTCAGCACTTTTTTCGGTATCAGTAGCTTCATTGGGGTTGGTTGCTGGTGCATTAATGGTGCTACCAAATAAGGCGCAAGCCGAAGAAGCAATGCTTGCGAGCATGTCGTATAGCGAGACAACGGAATATTTGAGCGGTAAATACGAGATTTCAGAACAAAATGTGACAGCAGCGCTTGAAACAAAGACGTTGATTGCGGAGGTGAAGGATTCCTCAATTCTCGATAATGACCCGACCATCGCGAAAAAGACTAATATTTTTGGTAATTATTATGTAATTGAGTACCGCAGCGCGACGGAAGTGGCGAATGGCTATGCAAATCTAAAAAAGAGTGGCGCAGAAAATATTACCCTAAACGAAACTATGACGAGTACAGGGACTGAGACCAGCTATGCAGAAGCGTGGGGGACGCAGACAATGTATCTGGACAAATATGTCGCAGATTTAAGCGAAAACACAACGCCAGTAACCATAGCAGTGCTAGATAGTGGTATCCTTGCAGAACATGAGATTTTTACGAATACGACTGCACAAGACCGACTATCGATGGCGTTAGCAAAAGATTTCGTGAATAATGATAACGTCCCAAATGACGATAGCGGACATGGCACAATGGTCGCAAGCGTAATTGCGCAATCGACGCCAAAGAACGTCAAAATTATACCAGTAAAGGTTTTAAGTAGCGACGGAAAAGGTACAGTCGCAGACGTGCTTTGCGGTATGGCGCATGTAAAAGACCGCGTACATGTAATTAATCTCAGTATCGGCTTTGAGACAAAAGAGGTTTCAAAACAGGTACTAAATACGATTGAAGCGGCAATGACCGAAGTGAAGAATGCGGGCGCAATTGTAGTCGCGGCGGCAGGTAACGAGAAAGCCAGCGAAGTGATTTATCCGGCAGCTTTTTCGAGCGTGATTGGCGTGTCTTCGGTAGGAAAAACCAATGAATTTTCGTCGGACTTCTCGAATCATGGCAAGGGCATCGATTTTGCGGCGCCCGGCGAAGCGCTAGTGATGGCAAGTACTACGGGCACGGACAAATACACGCTGGCCTATGGCACTAGCTTCTCTGCCCCATTCGTTTCGGCAGCTGTTGCGAATATACTGGTCGAGAACCCTGGTTACAATTTCGAACAAGTGTATGATTATCTGAAACTAAATGCCGAGGATCTAGGCACGGCCGGCTGGGACGAATATTATGGCTGGGGGAGCTTAAGTTTCCATATTAACCGCTATGCCGATTTGAAGATTAATAGTATCGATGGCATACCAAGCGAGTGGACAAATAAAGACATTGAAGTGACTGTAAATGCGGCAAGCAGCAAGTATAATATCAAAGAAGCGAGTTTGAGCGAAGGCACCAAGCTGACGACGCCAAGTTTGTGGAAGGCACTAGCAAAAGCAGATAAAACGCTTGCCGAGAAAATGCCGATTAGCAAAAATGGCACTTATACACTTTGGCTAAAGAATAGTGCAAACGAAACTGCAAGCAAGAGCTTTACGGTTAGCAAAATCGATAAAACGGCGCCGGCTCTCCAGACTAATTTGAAGGCAAGCGATATTACGGCGGAAAGCTTTAAGTTGTCGATTGCCCTAATCGAAAACACGAGCGGTATTACGAAGATTGAATGGTATTACAAAACCGCAAAAGACGCTGATTATACCTTACTGAGCGAAAAACTAAATGCGGAAGTAAATGCAGAGGGCGAATTCGCAATGGTGAAAACGCATGCCTTTGATGGGCTAACTGAGGGCGATTATGTGGCTTATGCAAAAATTTACGACCAAGCAGGCAACGTGACGAAGACCGACGAATTAAACTTTACGGTTTCGGCGCAAGGAGGCGAATATGGTGGCGACACATTAATCGGCCAGCCAAAGCCGGACGCTATCAAGACGGATACACCTACTAACAAGGTGCCAAATCCGAAGACAGACAGCCAAGGTATCCTACCAGCGGCGCTAGCGGGTGGAGCCTTCATATTGCTAGGCACGACCGTAATAATGCGCAAACGTCGCTAAATTTAAATACCCAGAAAATATCTCCTCTATACGGGGAGATATTTTTTAATCGCTATAATCAGAATCGAGTGCGATGTTAATACTGTAACGCGGAAAAGATTTACGCAAGTGACGCTTAATCGCAAGATAATAGGCACGACGATTTTTGACATCAAAACTAAGCACAATATCAAAACTAATTTCTTTTTTGGATTCGTCGACATGGAAACCATGCATCTGCATCACGTATTCATAATGCGACAGCACATCCTTAACGCGACGATACATGGCATTAATCTTAGGACTTTCAGTATTGATAGAATAAATACCAACAGAGCTAATAAAAATCTGGTAACCATAAAAGACTTTGCGACGGACTTCGCGGGAGATGTCATCGATTTCGCGAGCAGTAAGATTTTCTTCAACTTCGATATTAACCGAGCAGAAAACCATGTTGGTGCCATAGTCGTGAATCATGAGATCGAAAGCACCCTGTACGCCCTCAACTTCGCGAATGGAAGCCTTGATTTTTTTAGATAGTTCGGGGCTGATGCGCTCACCGACAATAACACTAAAAACATCACGCAGCATCTTGGCGCCGGAACGAATAATTAATACAGAGATAAGAATTGCGAGATAGGCCTCAGTTTTGAGTTCAAAAATGAGATAGAGCGCAGCGGAAACGAGCGTAGCAAAAGAAACGACGGAATCAAATAGCGCATCAGTACCAGAAGCGGTGAGCGAATCGGAATCAACTTGCTTGCCAACTTTGCGATAGTATAGACCGATGAAGATTTTAACGACGACGGCAGCAGCGACAATAATCAGCGCAAGAGTGTTATAGCTAACGTCACCTGGGTTGATGATTTTGTTGATGGATTCTTGAATGGCGGTAACACCAATGTAAATAATAATTACTGCGATAATGGCAGTGCTGAGATATTCATAGCGGCCATGCCCCATTGGGTGGCGACGATCGGGCGCCTTATTGGCAAGGCGAATGCCGATAATGGTAACAATAGAAGACAGCATATCGCTAAAGTTGTTAACAGCGTCGAGAATGATAGCAATCGAATTCGTGAACAGACCAACAGCGGCTTTGAGAACTGCCAGCAAAAAATTGCCAACAATGCCGACAATGCTGGCGCGAATAATAGTTTTTTGACGATTGGCAATAGTGGTTTCGTGTGTAATCATAATTAATGCAATTTCTTTAGTTGCTTAAGAATTTGAGTATAATCCTCGGTGGCCTCGAGTGGAAGAACTTTTTGACTAAGCACAGCTAAAACACTTTCATAAAACCAAATTTCGCGAGCACGACTAGCGTGAAAAGCATGCCAGATAGCACTGCCAGAGCGCTGATATTCGCGAATAATTTCCGACATATTATGAATTTTGTCGGCGCAAGAAACGATGAGCGGGCGCATGTCGCTGAGCTCGGCAAGATGATCAATGTAACCCTGCTTACGAGCGAGCCAAGCTTCTTTAGTCGGCTCATTAATATCAGGCTCAGTTACGTCCTCGACAATGCCCACAATTTCAGCACCAAAATCGCGTTTCATGTCGGCGCGCGAATAAATGCGCTCCGGCACATCCTCGAGGACATCATGCAACAAGGCGGCAATAAAAGTAGCTTCGTCGTTGAGATAACTTTGAGCAATCAATGCAACAGCATAAGGATGCGAAACGTAAGGAGTAGTGGAGCCTTTGCGATATTGACCAGCATGCACTAGGGCAGACGTCCGAATGGCGTCATTTATCTTCGCAGTATATAACATTAAAATCATTATAGCGTGTTTTAGTGCATTTTGCTTATGGTCAGCTTTTATATCTGTTTGTGCTATACTCAATGCAAATGAAGATATCTTTTGTAATTCCTATTTATAATGAAGAAAAGGGGTTTTTGAAGTTTTATAATTCCCTGCTCCTGCCAGAGTTAAAGAAGATTAAATATGATTACGACGTGATTTTGGTGGACGACGGCAGCAAAGACGGCAGTCTGGAGATGATTCAGAAATTAGCAAAAGAAGACAGCCACGTTAAAGTGCTGGCCTTTTCGCGAAATTTCGGCAAAGAAGTAGCGCTGACGGCGGGTATGCGCGAATCGGATGCGGATGCAATTATGACTATGGATGCGGATGGACAACAACCGCCAAAATTGATTCATGAATTTATTGAAAAATGGGAAGCGGGTGGCGAAATTGTCATCGGTGTGCGCGGCAAGTATGAGAAGCATGGACTAATCGCAAAGATGGGTTCAAAATTGTTTTATGCAATGCTACGCGGCATGGGTGTAAAAGATACGGTACCTGGAAGTACGGATTTTCGCTTAATTGATCGTTGCGTGGCGGATGAATATAATAAATTGACCGAACATGGACGAATTACGCGTGGTTTGATGGACTGGATGGGCTTTAAGAAAGTCTACATCGACTATATTTATGGCAACCGACTGGCGGGCAAGCCAAGCTATAACTTTAGTAAACTATTTCATTTGGCAATTGATAGTTTCATTTCCCTATCGGCGACGCCGCTGATGATTTTTGGCTGGATTGGGAGTTTTATTACGATTGCGTCGTTTATTTTGGGCGTGTTTGTAATTATTGAAGAATTCATAATGGGCGACCCGATGCAATTGCGGTGGACAGGAACAACTTGTTTGAGTATTTTCATAACATTTTTGGTTGGCTTAGTGTTGGTTTCGCAAGCAATTACAGCTTTATACATTTCGCACATTCATACGGAAGCACAGGGACGACCATTATATATTATCGACAAAAAGAATTCGCGAAATCTGAAAAAAAATTGAATAAAATAGAGGTCATTTCTCTATAGTTCTAGTGCTAAAATAATTGTTAATGGAGGCAATTGATCGAAATTATAAGAGAATTTTGATGCTCTTAATTGGGGTGATTATCTTAGCGGTAGCGGTGAGTTTAGTTTTTATTTTGATGCCCGTAGCAAAAAAACTTAATAAAGAAACTCTGCTGGCGATTAATATTGCCCCTGGAGATGCAACCCTAACAATCAATGGCGAAGATTACCACAGCGGGATCTATGAATTTACGGAGGGTAATTACAGCGCGACGCTACATAAAGAGGGATTCTCCGAAAAACAGCTTGATTTTGAAGTTAAAGCGCACGGGACGACCACGATTTATAGCTATATCTTGAGCGATACAGAGGGCTTCAATTATTTCGAACGAAGCAAGACAGATTTGGCGGTGCTAGAAAATATCGAAGAAACAAAGGTGCAAGATTTTTTGGCAACCTATGCCAAAAAGACTGATATTACGAGAAATCTGCCAATTTTGCTGAATTATTATGACGAAAGCCAATCAGCGATTATTGATGGAAAAATTACGGACGGCTCAAATGACTCGCATTGCGACTATGCATTCTGCCTGAAGGTCGATAAGAATAAGAATTATGCGTGGCGAGTCAAAGAAGTGATTGAACTGGCGGGCTTTAATTATGAGGATTATCGGATAATTTATGAAGACTAAATTAGGATTTTTGGGGCGAGGTTTTTTGATTGCAGTAGCGCTGGTAATTTCTGTACCGACGCAGACGATTTATGCTATAACCGACGAGCTGCTAGATAAATATGCCGCGAATAATATCATGTTCTACGACCCAGAAGACTGCGAAAATAATGGTAGTGGCGGCGCGATTGTGGGTGGCGAAGCGGTAGTAAGCGGCTCAACGGCGGCCGAGAAAATTTGGTCAGGTTTGAAGTCGATGGGACTGAGCGATGAGATTACAGCGGGCATCATGGGCAATATGCGGCACGAGGGCAACATGAATCCGGCGCAGCATGAGGGTTCACAATATGCCAGCTATTGGCCAATGGACCTTGGCTCCGAAGCTAACGTGGAGATTGCTTATGGTCTAGGTCTAATTCAGTGGTCATTCGGGCGGCGCATCTCTCTTTATAACTACGTCAAGGAGAAGAGCCCAGGACTGACTAAGTATCTCGACAATCCAGATACATATAGTAAAGAAAATGGCAGCATTTATGGCTGCGACGGCGATTGTTTTATCGGTAAAGCAGAGAGCGAAAATGAGGCGAATGCGCTTTACTCATTGGAATTAACCTTTTTGCTGAACGAGCTGCAAAATAACGATTATTATGATGGCCTATTTGAACAGACGACGGTCTATGGTGCGACGGATTTCTTTTTACGCAAAGTTGAAGCTCCGGCGGTGCTAAATCTCGATACACGCTTAAGCTCTGCGCAAGAATATTATGACCAATTTCATGGCCAGACTTCGTTTGGTTCAGGTTCGACGGGCGGCACAGCGACCTCGGCCGTAGATGGCACAAAAGTAACAATTATCGGCGACTCAATTACAGTGGGCGCAGAGTCAACTTTTGATAGCGAGTTGGCAGGCGCAGATATCCATGCGCAGGTTAGTAAAACTTTTTCGATCACAAATGCATCAAATAAGCCCGGTACGGAAATCTTGGAAGAATTGTCGACTTCGGGACAGCTGCGCGAGGTGTTAGTGTTTGCGCTTGGCACAAATCAGAATCCGCTAACGCAAGCAGATATAGATAAAGTACTGGAGTTAGCAAGTTCGGCATCGAAGATTGTATTCGTGACTAATCATACAGCATCAGACACTTATGACACAAATAATGCGTTGTTTAAGCAGGCGGCAACAGATAATCCAAGTAAAGTAGTGGTGGCGGACTGGCAAGCAATTGTACGCGGTCATGAGAGTGAGTATTTGAGTGATGGTATTCACCCGAATGCGGAAGGCTACCCAAAATTCGTGGAGGTAATTAAGACTGCAATCGGCGGCGCGGTAGTAGGGACTTCAGTTGATGAATGTTGCGATCCAGCAGATGGCTCGGACGGCTCAGAAGCAACTTATACGGCGCAAAAGTATCAACTGTCGGAAGGTCAAATTAAAGGACTGCTGGCGATGGTTAAAAATGAAAATGGCGGCACTCTCAATGGCGTAAAGTTAGAAGCGTCATTGATGGCGAATTTATATGAACAAAAGCGGCCAAATGAGACACATACGGCGGATGGATTAGTGAATTATATTCGAACGGGAGGCTGGTTTGCGACGGCGGATGATTATGATGAGAATTATTCGGATTATTCGCAGACGGAATTCGAAGCGGTGAAAGATATTTGGCTAAATGGCAATCGCACAATTCCGACAGAAATTGTTGAACATGACGCGATTAGCGACATCGACACAATCACATTAGATGGTCAAACGGTCGACAAAAGCGATATTAAAAATTATGTGCAAGGTAAGACCGTCATTAATAATAAAATGGGCTCGACTTATATTTTCTATACCTGGGCGAATCCGGACGGGACGGAGTTGAGTAGCTCGAGCGGTGGCAATGGTACGGGTGATCCATTTGGCTATTTCCAAGATAACCCGCCGAGCGGCAATGCGGTAACAGGTGCGAGTTCGAGTGCATGTTGCGATCGTTCGGGAGCGGGCAATGTAACCTACAAGACAATTGATAATACCAAATATGCTTTCCCGTTAGCGGATGCGACACAGGCGAATTATTTGAGTCCGAGCACTTTTGGGTCGAGCGAATCAGTGTTGTCGAATTTGCCTTGTAATAATTTATCAGAGGGCGCATGTCATCACGGCTATCATGCGGTTGATATGGGGCTAATGATGGAAATGGTGACGGGCAAAGATCCGACCGCGGATGACTATGGTGGCGAGTCGGGTTTCTCAAATATGTATTACAATTCGGCGGGTGCGCAAATAGTGGCGATTACGGCAGGAACGATTAGCTATGTTAGTCCTTATACAAATGGAGTGGACGAAAGCTGGTGGGACAAATGTGGCCAGATTGGCTTAATGGGCGATGATGGTAATTATTATTGGCTGGGGCATCTAGATCTTAAGTCGGCATCGGTGAGTGACGGCGATCACGTTGAAGCGGGCGACAATCTCGCAAAAATTGGTGCGCCACAATGCGCGCAGGGAACGCAGTCACATTTACACATTGATGTAGCGAACGGCGAATTGGCAGCAGGCAAAACTACGGCATGGATAGTGGAGCTAATGGACGAACTGTGGGAAGAATTGCCGACAAACGACACGACGAGCACAACAGTTAGCTCGTGTGAAGGAAGCGGACTAAAGAAAGGCGGGATGACCCTAGAGGAAGCGAAAGACTTTATGGCGACCTACAAGGAGGAAGTGCTGAGATATAAGGGCAAGGACAGTTATTCAATGACGACGAAGAATGGCGAAACACGAAGCTGGTCAAACTCTTGCGAATCGAATGGCATTAAAGGCGTGCTAAAGAACTGTGTATCTTTTACAAAATGGTTTGTATATAACTATGTCAATATTCCATCAGGATTCGAGATTACTGGCGATGGCGGTCAGGTAGTGGATAATATGAGCGCGAGTGGCTACTTTAAGACAGGAACAGAGCCGCGGCCATATGCAGTATTTAGCTATAAGAATGACAACTATGGACATACGGGGATCGTGCTAGGCGTAAATGATGACGGGACATTTGTCGTAGGCGAATCGGGCTGCTCAGCGAGCTGGGATAGTGATTGGGTAAGCCGCGCGGCACAATATAGTCTGAGCGATTATAACTGGGAATTTGCCTATACGGATGGCATGATAGATTTTTAAGGAGAAGAATGGACGATAGACGAGTCGATATAACGAGAAACCGAACAATCCTACTGATTGTGGGCGCAATTGCCTTTGCGGCGATAATTGTAGCGATTAGCATTGTGGCAGTTACATTATCGGGCGACGATTCGGGCGTGGAAATTGCGAATGAAGACAATGTGACAAGCGCGGAAGAGAGCTCGATTGAGAGTCATGATTACAGCTTAATTAAGAAACAATTGCGAACTTTATTGACGGATGGCTATTCCCTGCCCGAAAATGAGGAAATAAAAGCCCTAATTCGCGAATCAACTTATACGGAAAGTGGCGAAGATGGCAAGAAGATTATTAGCTTCACATTGGACGTAGAGAACGTGAAGACAACCTTCTATATCTGGATGTCACAGACATCGGAAGAAGCGAGCGAGGTGTCAATTAGTTGCGCGCCAGTTAATGATTCAAAGTATCCTGAAACATTTTGTATTGGTACAGAGGGATATTCATCAATTGATGCGAATCTGAGTGCAGATTTACCTTATCGTTACAAAGAAAATGGTGAATTGAAATTTGAAATTACGCATGAAGTTTATGACCCGAAATTAGTTTTGAGTGTACAGGCGAGTTGTGATGACGAGGAGGCAGTAGAAACAGCCAAAGCCCAAGCAAAGGCATGGATTAAGAGCTATGGACTAGACCCAGAGCAGGTGCCGATTGAAGAGGATAAGACGAGCTGCAAGGCTTATGAAGATGCATTAAAAGAGAGTCAACGCGGCAAACATACACAAGAAAATATGAGCAATTAACAAACGCTTCTTACGCGAGTAAAGTATTTCGCAAACAAATTCTCTGCCCCTGTTAATCAGGGGTATTTTTTTAGTTTTTGTTAAGCTTAAGGTTTATGCTACAATGAGTCCATATGGAGGCGGTCGACAAAAATTTCAGGAAGATTTTATTTTTCTTGATAGTATTAATTACAATATCAATCATTACAATCTTATCATTAGTCTTGATACCAATCATAAATGGCGGACAGAAAACTACGTTGCTCGGTATTAATATTGCCCCTGGAGATGCGACGCTAACAATCAATGGCGAAGATTATCATAGCGGAGTTTACGAAATGACGGCAGGTAGTTATACCGGCACGCTACATAAAGACGGGTTCAGCTCGAAGACGATTAATTTTGAACTAAAGGCGAACGAGACGACAACGATTTATGAATATATCCTGAGCGATACGGAAGGTTTTAATTATTTCGAACGGAGCAAAACCGACCTTGCGACTTTGGAAAATATTGATGATGCGGACGTGAAGACTTTTTTGGCGAATTATGCGAAAAAGAAGGATATTATTAATAATTTGCCGATTCTGTTGGATTATTACATCGAAGAAACGTCGACCTTATTCTCAGGAAGAATCACGGATGGCACGAGTGAAGTGCGCTGCGATTATGCATTCTGTCTGAAAGTAGACAAAAGTAAAAAATATGCATGGCGAGTAAAAGAAGTAATTGAACTCGCAGGTTTTAATTATGAGGATTATCGGATAATTTATGAGGACTAGAATCGGATTCTTGCGACGCGCAGCGCTCATCGCAATCGCAATTACAGTTGCGGTGCCCGTACAGACAATTTCGGCGATTACGGATGATAAGTTGGATCAATTTGCCGCAAATAATATTATGTTTTACGATCCAGAAGATTGCGAGAACGAAAATACGGGAGTAATCGTAGGTGGTACAGCAGTGGTGAGCGGCTCAACGGCGGCCGAGAAAATCTGGTCGGGCTTAAAATCGATGGGGCTGAGCGATGAAATCGTGGGCGGCATTATGGGCAATATGGCACATGAAAGCGCATTACATCCAGCACGGCACGAAGGTTCATTCCTAAAAAGACATAAGGGGAGCTTTAATCTCGAAGGAAATAAAGATACATCTTATGGTCTCGGCTTAATTCAATGGTCGGGCGGTAGACGCATTGCTTTTTATAAATATATAAAAGAAAATAGCCCTGGTCTATTGAAATATATCGATGACCCGATGACTTATAGTACGAACAACGGTAGCGTCTATGGCTGTGACGGCGATTGTTTCATTGAAAAAGCCGGAAATGAAAACGAAGTAAATGCACTGTTTTCACTCTCATTGACCTATTTAATTAATGAGTTGCAGAATAGCAGCAGCTATTCTGGCATATTCAACAAAACGACGCTGAGCGACGCTACATATTATTTCCTGTATCAGGTTGAACGACCAGCAAATCCAGATTTCTCCGAACGATACAGCACGGCACAAAAATATTACGACCAATTCCACGGCCAGACCTCGTTTGGCTCGGGCTCGACAGGCGGCACATCGACAGCCGGAATCGAAGGCTCAAAAATCACAATCATTGGCGACTCAATTACGGTGGGCGCAAAGGATACTTTCGAACAAGAAATCCCTGGCGCGGATATCCATGCAGAAGTTAACAAACGCTTCTCAGGTACAGATTCCAGCAATCAAACCGGAACGGAAATTCTAGGAGAGCTGTCGAGCTCGGGACAGTTAAGAACCGTGGTAGTATTTGCGCTAGGCACAAACCAGAGCTCGCTCACGCAAGCGGATATTGATAAGGTATTAGAGCTAGCAAGTTCGGCATCGAAAATCGTATTTGTGACGAATCATACAGCGTCAAGTAATTACGATAACAATAATAAATTATTCAAACAGGCGGCGACAGATAATCCGAATAAAGTAGTAATAGCAGACTGGCAAGCGGTCGTGCGCGGTAATGAGAGTAAATATCTGAGCGACGGCATCCATCCAAGTACAGACGGCTATCCGAAATTTGTGGAAGTAATTAAGAATGCAATTGGTGGTGCAGTAGTTGGCACGTCGGTTGACCAATGCTGCGATCCAGCCGATGGCTCGGATGGCTCGGAAGTGACTTTTACAGGGACAAAATACCAATTGTCGGAAGGACAAATGGCGGGCTTAATTGCGATGATTCAACACGAAAATGGTGGTAACTTGAATGCAGTAAAGCTAGAAGCGTCATTGATGGCAAATCTATATGAACATAAAAGACCGAATGAAAATCATACGGCAGACGGCTTAGTAAATTATGTGCGAACAGGCGGCTGGTTCGCATCGGGTACAGTGAGTGCTTATAGCGAGAGCTACACAGGTTACTCACAAGCCGAAATGGAGGCCGTAAAGGATATTTGGTTAAATGGCAATCGCACGATACCGCCAGAGGTAGTTGAGCATGACTGGATTGGTGACATTGAATCGCTGACTTTGGATGGTCAAAGTGTTGATATTAATAATATCAAGAATTATGTAAAAGGTAAGTCAGTAATAAAGAATGTCTATGGTGCGACTTATGTTTTCTATACTTGGGCAAATCCGAATGGCACAAAGCTGAGTAGTTCGAGTGGTGGCAACGGCACAGGCGACCCGTTTGGCTATCTCGTAGATAATCCACCAAAAGGCAATGGCGTATCGGGAGCAAATTCAAGCGCGTGCTGCGATTATTCATCGGGCAACGTATCATATAAGACTATCGGCGGCATAAAATATGCTTTCCCGATTGCAGATGCCACACAAGCAAATTATTTGAGTCCGAGCACTTTTACTTCGGACGAATCGTGGTTATCGGATCTGCCATGTAGCAGCTTGGCGGCAGGTGTATGCCATCATGAATATCATGCAGTTGATATGGGAATTATGATGGAAATGGTAACAGGTAAAGATCCGACCGCAGCAGATTATGGCGGTGAATCAGGCTATTCGAATATGTATTACAATTCGGCAGGAGCGCAAGTAGTCGCGATTACTTCCGGCACAATTAATTATGTCAAAGAATATAAAAATAACGTCGATGAAGACTGGTGGGATAAGTGTGCCCAAATCGGCTTGACGGGCGACGACGGTAACTATTATTGGATGGGGCATCTAGACCTTGCGTCGGCAACAGTCAAAGATGGCGATCATGTCGAAGCAGGCGCTAATCTCGCAAAGATCGGTGCGCCACAATGCGCGCAGGGGACACAGGCACATTTACATATAGACACTTATAATGGTGCACTGGCAGCCGGCAAAACTACAGCGTGGATCGTAGAACTAATGAACGAACTGTGGGAAGCCCTGCCGACTGACAGCACAGGCAGTACCACAGTTAGCTCCTGTACATCCAGCGGCTTGAAAGTGGGCGGGATGACCATGGAGGAGGCAAAGGAATTCATGGAGAAATATCGCCAATTAGCCCTAAGCTACAAAGGTAAGGGTACCTACTATGCAGAAAATATTCATGACGGCAAGAAGAGAAGCATTACTAGTAGGTGTGATGCGGGTACTGGTATTATCGGCGCGCTAAAAAACTGCGTAGCCTTTACGAAATATTTCTTGTTCACTTATGCAAAACTACCAAGCGGCTTTCCAGAAAGTTATGGTAATGGTCATGCCGTGGTAGGAAACTTAGGCAAGGCTGGCCTCCAGACTGGCACCGAACCACGACCATATGCAGTATTTAGCTGGTCAAACGGCGGCTATGGACATACCGGGATTGTACTAGGCGTAAATGATGACGGGACCTTTATTGTGGGCGAATCATCCTGCTCGGCTAAATGGGACAGTCCATCCGTAGGAAAAGCAACAAAGCATAGTTTAGATGATGGCCACGATTGGACCTTTGCTTATACGGACGGCATGATAAGTTTTTAAGGAGGAAAATGGACTACGGCAGAACAGACACGACAAAGAATCGCACGATTTTATTAATTGTAGGCGCGGTTGCCTTCGTACTGGTAATTATTGCATTGAGCATGCTGATTAGTCGATTGTCTACCGATGATTCTAATGTTACTCTCGTGAATGAGAATAATGTTACGCAGGCGGAAGAGAGTACAGTCAAGCAAAAAGATTATAGTTTAATCAAAAAACAGCTACGCGATTTATTAACATCGCAATATAATGTTTCCGAAAATGAGGAAATTCGAGCCCTGATTCGTGAGTCGACTTATACTGAAAATGGCGATGAGAATGAGAAAGTGATTTCGTTTACCTTAGACGTAGAAAATACAAAGACAACCTTCTATATCTGGATGTCGCAGACATCGGAAGATGCGAGTGAAGTGTCGATTAGTTGCGCGCCAGTTAATGATTCAAAGTATCCTGAAACTTTTTGTATTGGTACAGAGGGATATTCATCAATTGATGCGAATCTGAGTGCAGATTTACCTTATCGTTACAAAGAAAATGGTGAATTGAAATTTGAAATTACGCATGAAGTTTATGACCCGAAATTAGTTTTGAGTGTACAGGCGAGTTGTGATGACGAGGAGGCAGTAGAAACAGCCAAAGCCCAAGCAAAGGCATGGATTAAGAGCTATGGACTAGACCCAGAGCAGGTGCCGATTGAAGAGGATAAGACGAGCTGCAAGGCTTATGAAGATTATTTGAAACGTAAAGATTTGGAAAAACATGGTAGTCATTAGACTGCTTTGACTGTTCGACTCGACTGCCTTTACTCACTAGCTTATGACTAGTTATTTGGCGCCGTCGCGGCGAAGAATACTTGCGATAGTGCGGAAGAAAATCTGAACATCGAGGGCGGGTGTCCAGTTTTGGACATAATAAATATCGAGGGCGCGACGCTCGTTGAAAGAAATATTGCGACGACCGGAAACTTGAGCAAGACCCGACACGCCCGATTTAACAGAAAGAATGAGACCACGGTCGCCATAATGCTTGAGTTCGGCTGGTTGGAGCGCACGCGGGCCGATGAGTGAGATGTCGCCTTTAAGAACATTGAAAAGTTGCGGCAATTCGTCGAGCGAAGTATTGCGCAAGAACTTGCCGAATTTAGTATAGCGCGGGTCGTTTTTGATATAGTCACCCTGACGGCGATATTTCTCGGCAAGCTCAGGCTGGCCATACTTCGCAAAGGCCTGTTCGGGCGTGAGACCACTATAATCCTGCTTGATACTGCGGAATTTTAGTAATGGAAATTCGCGATTAAAGCGCGTGAGGCGGATGTCCTTATAGATAGCAGGCGCAGTTGGTTCGATGATTTTTTGGATAATCCAAATAATTAGCATCGGAATAGCAGCGAGAGTGAGCAAAATCAGACTGAGAAAAATGTCGAGGATGCGTTTAAAGACGCGAGCAGAGCCATTGAGCGGCGTAGTACGAACAAGCACAATCGGCGTAGCGGCAATAAATTCGACGTTGCCGCTCATGGTAATAATAGAACTTTCGGCTGGCGAATAATAATACAAGGCATGATGCTCAACAGCGGCCTTATTAATTCCCTCGATATTCGTAGAATCGGTATGAATAATAGCGTCAGGGCGAAGATTTTTGAGCGCAATATCGAGGTTAGGATATTTGCGACGACGCCATTCGCGCGGAATATATTCATTGTTGGCAACAACGCCAACGATTTTGAAGCCACTCTCAGGAAATGTCCCCATAAGCAGTTGCGTGGTATTTTCGCTATTGCCGATAACAAGCGTACGAATGAGACCCATATTGCGACGCTGTAGCATACTACGAGCATGGCTAATAAACCAGCGCTCAAGAACGAGGGCAAGAAAACTAAAAACTAGCGCATAAAGCGCGATAGTACGGACAGGAAAAAGCGAGCCATGGGCGATGGAGCTAGAAGCAAAGAAATCATAAGAGATAATCGCCATAACACCCAGTACGGAGCCAACAAAGATTCGCCAAACTTGTCTGGCACGCGAAGCGAGAACTTTTTTGGAATAAAGACCAAGACTGGAGAGGATAATTAGCCAAATCGGAAGCAAAAGCGTGATAGAGATAACGAAATCGCCAATAGCAACATTAAAGTAAAAGGCGCGCGAGTCAATATTAATGCGGTAATAATAAGCGAAAGCAAAAGAAAGGACGATTGCCAGAGCATCGCCAATTAAGAGAGCAACTCGATAGCCAAAACCTGGTTCTTTGCGCATTGGCTATATGATAACACATTTTACAAAATAATAGAAATTAAATGTCAAGGTCGAGGATTTTGGCGGCAGCCTTGAGAGCAAGGATATCGTCGCGAAGTGATTGAGTTTTGGTTTCAGACAAGTCTTCCCCGCTGCTGAGTTTTTGTTGGAGTTCGGCAAGTTTTTGCTGAATGAGCTTAGTGGCTTCGGGGTGTTTTTGATAAGGAATTACCTCAAGCGAACGAGCGGCGCCCGGAGTTTTCTTGAGAAAGCCCGCCGTAACACAATTATCAATATGCTGTGCAACCGTAGCGACCGAGCCTAGCCCGAGCGCAGCTTGAATTTCGCGATAAGATGGCGAATGGCCACTATGTTCGATGGTATATGTATCAATAAACTTTAGGATGGCAGTCTGTTTCTTGGTAGGTTTAGGCATAATTCTATTGTAACAAAAAGTTACGCCTCAGTGGTTGAGGCGCAACTATCAAACTACATTCGAAAAGCGATTATTTCTTGCGGGATACAGTTAAGAAACCGTTGCGTGGATTTTCGTTAACCTCGCGATCCTCTGGGAGGTCGCATGGGGTACCCTTAGCATTCTTCTCAGTCTTAGTGAAGAAGTAAATAGTCTGTGGTTTGCCGCCACGAAGAGTTACTTCAGACTTGTGAAGATAATACTTTACACCTTTTGAATTGGTATGTTCGTAAGCCATTTTAAAGCTTTCCTCCGTTAGTTGATACTTTTATCTTATGGGGGTCATAAGGTATTGTCAAGAGCTTTGCTAGGGGTAATGGCGCTTAAGTTTGGCTAGGTGCGATTAATAATAAAAATAGCGATGCGTAAGAAGAGCCAAATGAAGAGACGAATAATAATGACAAGGAGGAGAATGAGACAGATTAAGATGACGATGCCAGATGCGCAGGGATACCAGATAGGCGAGGCGTAATCGTAGCGAAAAAGGTCGGTTGAAGGGAGGTTGGCAGAAGCGGTAACAGAGAGCTGGTCGGCTTCGGGGTATTTGGCGAGTTCGTTAACGAAACAGTTGATGTAGTTGATATTAGGATAACGCCAGCCATTCTTGATTGCTTGAGCGTCGCAAACTTCAGCAACTTTTTTATGAACATTATATTCATTCATGTTGCCGCTACTTTGATTGATTTTTTCCTGAGCAGCGACGAGAGCTTCGTTGGCTTTGCGGTTGTATTGGTTCTCAAGATAGAAGGCACCCGTGCCAAAGATGATTTTTTGTTCACCGTTTTCGTCGAAATAATTGAAGATGATGTGGCTACGAGTAAATTGTTGGAGATCGGCGAGTGTGCTGGCGATTTTCTCGTCGTCGTTTTCGGCGTCGGCACTCATGACGGCACTTTTGAGTTCAGACATTTTGATATGATCGAGACGAAGAAGCGTAGCAGCGACAAAACACAGCAAAATGAAGACCAAGATTATTTTCCAGGTGTCAAAATGGAAGATTTTCGCTAAAGCTTGCTTAAGCTTGCTCTTCTTAGCAACTCCACCCATACTCGAGTTTATTATAGCATATTAGGGATTGGGCCTGTGGAGGGATGAGGGG
>CAVFJY010000002.1:0-66320 GCA_963623365.1 bacterium
GAGTTCCATCGCAGAATTCTATTCGCAGAACCTCGCAACCGAGGTTAAAAAGGGAATGGGCGAGAAAGTGAAAAGCGGCGGCACGATTGGACGTGCACCATTAGGGTATATCAATATCCGACGCATCGATGAGAAAGGCCGCGAAGAACGCACTGTAGAACTCGACCCCGAAAGAGCCCCATTAGTCAAACAAGCATTTGAAGAATATGCGACCGGAGAATGGTCGCTAACCAGTCTCGCGGAATATATGTCAGCGCTAGGTCTATATACTCGAGCAACTCCCAAGATTCCATCCAAGCCGGTAACAAAATGCACTATTGAGAAGATGCTCAAAAACCCGTATTACGCCGGAGTCATTCGCTACAACGGTGTCGAATACGATGGAGTACACGAGGCACTTATCGATCTGGAGACTTTCAATCAAGTTCAAACAATAATCCAAGCACATCACAATGGCGAACGCAATCGTGAGCATCCGCACTTCTTAAAAGGATCCGTCTATTGCTGGAATTGTAAATCAAAGATGATCGTAACCTACGCCAGAAGTAAATCTGGTAATATCTATCCATACTTCATCTGTGCCGGAAGACATCGCACAAGGTCGAAAGATCAAAAGTGTAAGATGCGTTCCATCCTTATCGACGAGGTCGAAAGCCAAGTTGAGAAGATTTACGACAGCTACAATATATCGCAAAGCGACCGCATGCTACTTGAATCTAAGATTCAGAAATTTATCGGCAAAGAAAAGCAGAAATATGATCTTGAGCTGGATAACCTTCGACGCGAGAAAGAGAAAATCGAGCATAAGCAAGAGAAGCTCCTCGAAGCCCACTTCAACGACGCAATCCCTCTCAATCTCATGAAGCGAGAGCAACAAGCTCTATCAAAGCAACTATCAACTATTGAGAATGAGATTAAAATCCGGAATACTACCTTCGATGAAATTATCGAGAATTTATCTCTCGTCTTTGACCTAATCGAGGATTGCGGCAAGACGTATAGAATGGCAAACGATACCATAAAGAGACTGATGAATCAGGCTATCTTCGAAAAAATCTGGATTCACGAAGACGGCACCGTAACCACGGATTTTACTAATGTATATAAGAGCATCATTACTCCTATCGAAAAAGAGCTAATAAGTCAGAATACAAAATCAGCGTCTGCCGAAGCAGACGCTGATTCTATCCACAAGTTACTCAAATCTGGCTCAAAATTTTTTGAGCAGGGTTTGAATAACGAACTTTTGGTGGAGCATAAGAGACTCGAACTCTTGACCTCCTGCTTGCAAAGCAGGCGCTCTAGCCAACTGAGCTAATGCCCCATAACATAAAGGACAAACCGGGGGGGCGGTTTGTCCGCTATCATATTAGCATAGTTATTTTTAAAAAGCAAGCATTAAAAAGCGCCCGGCACTATCTAGTGCCGGGCATTTCTTCTCATTTTTTCGCCTAATCAACATCAAACAATTCTTCATCCGTGATTTCGAGCATTTCCAGAACGTTGCCCATCATTTTTAAGTCCCAGTCGCCCTCCAAGCAATTTAAGACTTCATCGTGTAGCAACGCCAGCGTTCCGACATCATCGAGATCAAAATGGCCGTAGCTACAATAGCAATAATTTGCATCCTCCGCCAACTCGCAGTCCACTTGATAGTACCAGATTTCGTCATCCACAATCGCAAAGCGCCACCAGATTTGTCTATCATCAAGACTAATCAACAATTCTTTATCGCAAAGATGTCGCAATACACTCTTAATTAGTCGCTCATCATCGTCGCTCACCAATTCGCAATCTGTTGCGTAGGCACTATCGCGCACGACGGCGACATTGATCCAATAGCCATACAAGAAGAACACATCCAGCAAGAACTCATCATAGGTCTTACCAAAGAATGCCAACAGTTCTATCAAACCGTCGTCACCCTTACTTGCTACATCACTAAACAAGGCCAGCGAATCGGCCGTCCCCATGCTCAAAGCTTCCGCATAGCAATCGATGAAATCACGTACCACATCGTCGTAAATTTCATCGCAAGCCTCCAGGTCTGCATAGGGCACCGCGTAGTAATGCGTAAAAACGCCATCGTCACTTTCTAAGGTCCGTTCCGCCAACATCTTGTTCAATGCCGGCGTCACCTTCCAAACATACATCACTTCATCATTGTCGAATTCGAAGCCGAGCACCTTACTCGCATCAATCAGTTGCTTGATTCTTTTCTGTTTCATGATTGACTACCCCCTTATCAAAAAATGAAAAATAGTAACGAGCATCCCAAACTGAGATTATCTATATTTTACACTATCTTACGCCTAGCTGTCCAAAGTGCTAAAATAAGCATATGGCTAAAGCAAAAGTATATTTCACCCCAACTATCACAAGCGACTCTCTAATTGCGATTTATCGAGCACTCGGCGTGGAATTACCAGGGAAAGTTGGCATCAAGGTCTCTACTGGCGAACGCGGCGCCAAAGGCTATTTAAAAGCCGCTCTGATTGCTCCACTTGTCCAGCAATTGCAGGGCACAATTATTGAATGTAATACCGCTTATGCTGGCGCCCGCAATACAGTTGCCGACCATCTTGTCGTCGCCCAAGAACATGGTTTTACGAATTTTGCCGAAGTCGATATTATGGATGCCGACGGCGAAATGAAAATCCCTGTAAATGCTGGGAAGCATTTGAAATATAACCTAATTGGCACACATTTTGATCGTTATGATTCAATTCTTAATCTCGCGCACGGCAAAGGTCACGCCATGGGTGGCTTTGGTGCGAATCTTAAGAATCAATCCATCGGCATTGCCTCACGCAATGGTAAAGCCTATATCCATACCGCTGGCGCTACTGAAGACCCCGACGAGTTATGGAATAAACTACCCGAACAAATTGATTTCATCGAATCTATGGCTGAAGCCGCTACAGCTGTCGCCGACTATCTCCAAGCACAACACAAGCCAATCGCCTATATTACTATCATGAACATGCTTTCCGTTGATTGTGATTGCGACGCGCATCAAAGCAACCCCATCATGGCCGACCTTGGCATTGTCGCCAGCCTCGATCCTGTCGCCAATGATCAAGCTTTTATCGACATGATTTGGCAAAGCTCCGACCCCGGCGCCGAAAAGCTACGTGAACGTATCGACCGACAATTGGGCCGCGAAATTTTGCCTTATGCCGAAAGTCTCGGTCTTGGCACGCGCAGCTATGAACTAATTAATATCGACGAGGCTTAATATGCTAAAATGTTATCGCAGCAATAATCATAAGCAAACTCTTGAATCAATCGACGAAATTTTGCCCGATTGCTGGATTGATTTATCCGAACCAAGCAAAGACGAAATTGACCGTGTCGTCACGATGACCAAAGTCAACCGTGAACTGATTGAAAAAATGCTCGATGACGACGAGTTGCCGCGCGTCGAGGTCGACAAGAAGGCTACGCTCGTCGTTATTGACGCGCCTGCTTTTGTCAGCCAAGAAGACAAATATGTCACTTATCCGCTTGGTATTATCATCACAAATAATAATTACGTTATTACTGTCGCGCCCAAAAGCATTTCGCTCCTCAACGATTTTCGCAAAGGGGAAGTGAAGAATTTCTATACCGCCAAAAAGAGTCGTTTCTTAATTCAGATTCTCTATGCCGCCGCTGCCAATTATTTGCATGTTCTCGACGAAATTTATCGCGATATCGAGCTCAAAGAAGATGTTTTACGCGAATCAACTCGCAATGAAGATCTGATTGACCTGCTTGGCACCGAAAAAACACTCGTCTATTTCATCACCTCGCTCAATGAAAATAAAAGTGTACTCGAACGCGTCCAGAAAGGCGGCGTCGTGCAGCTTTTCGACGGCGACGCCGATTTAATCGAAGACACCATCATTGAAAACAGTCAGGCCATCGAAATGGCAGGACTCTATCGCAAAATTCTCTCATCCATCACCAATACTTACGCCACCGTTATCTCCAACAATCTCAACAATATTATGAAATTCTTAGCAGGCATCACCATCGTCTTATCAATTCCGACAATTATTTCCTCTTTCATGGGCATGAATGTTTGGTTCGGCGGTATTGGCACGGAGCATTTTTCCGCTTGGGTAATCTTCGGTGTCTCGATTTTACTATCGCTCGCCGTCGCTACCTGGCTAAAGAAACGCGGCATGCTCTAAACTGCGCTATAATTAAGTTATGAATGAGTCCAAATCGGCCAAAGTCAGCAAAGTCAACGAAGCAGTTGAGGCCGAAATTATTAAAGACAATGACGGTAAGCGCGCCCGCAAAAAAGTTGCCCAAAAACGCAACTTTCAAGATTTAGTTGCGCCAATTTTGGTTGATCTCGCCTTACTATTTTTCGGTCTTTGCTTGCTCATTTGGGCCGACGCCGTCATGAATTTCGTTTCGATTACACTCGGCATAATTTTCATTCTTTATGGTCTTTATAATTTTGTCGATTACGATCGCAGCACTAAAGTACAGCACAATTCCGGCTCCATTATTACCGGCATCTTATTAATTATTGCCGGCCTATTTTTGGCTACACAAACTAGCTTTATTAAAGAATCAATTTCTTTTATCGTTGGGCTATTTATTCTTCTAATTAGCCTCGCTCGCCTGCGCGAAGCAAGTCTCCTGCGTGCGCACGGACTCGGCAGCTATTTGCCAACTTTACTCTCATTCATCGGTATTTTCGCTGGCGCACTTTGTATTGTCGGCAAAATTATCATTTCCGATGTCTTTATCCAACTTCTTGGCACCATGTTAATTATTTTTGCAATTTCCAACATTATCAGTAGCGTTGCGCTCAATAAAATCAAACAGCGCTAAGCCGTCATTCCCCACAAGCTAACAATTCATCCGAATCGTCATCATCATCGCACGCTTCCAAGATTTTGATGGCTTCTTCGTCGTCTTTGTTCATATTTTTATTATAATTTTGGCAGCAAAAAGACGCAAGCAACTTGCGTCCATTTCTTGCTGCTATGCGCGTCCAAAATTTCAAGCACAAAAAATGGCTGGGCCGGCAGGATTCGAACCTGCGAATGCTGGGACCAAAACCCAGTGCCTTACCGCTTGGCGACGGCCCAAGCTTTCCATATCTTAGCACGTTTTAGCTATTGCCGCAAATCTGTAAACTAGCCAAAAAGCACGAGCATCAACTTTGATATCTCATCTATCTTGCGCTATAATGTATAAATACATGACCAAACGACCTCTTTTAAGCACCCATGACCTCCATAAGGTTTATGGCAAACGCGATACCCGCTTCGAAGCGCTCAAGGGTATCAATATCGATATCTATGCTGGCGAATCTGTTGCTATCATCGGCAAATCCGGCTCCGGCAAATCAACTTTGATGCACCTGCTGGCTTTACTTGATCAACCTAGCCAAGGCAGCATTAAGCTCAATGGCAAAAACACTAGCAAGCTCAACCATCATCAGCTCAATAAACTGCGTAACAGTGAATTCGGCTTTGTCTTCCAAAGCTTTTTTATGAATTCTAATGACACTGTACTTAACAACGTAATTTTGCCGCTCAAAATTCATGGCGTCGGTTTTCGCGAACGGCGTCGTCGTGCCATGGAAGCCCTACGCGTTGTTGAACTTGCCGACAAAGCCAAAAACAAAGCCAACGACCTTTCCGGTGGCCAGAAACAGCGCGTTTGTATCGCTCGCGCCATCGTCAACGACCCCAAAATTATTTTCGCCGATGAGCCAACCGGCAACCTCGATTCTGCCACCGGTGAGCGTATCGAAAATCTCCTCTTTGGTCTTAACCAAAAAAAAGGCATTACCCTCATTATCGTTACGCACGACGAAGACCTCGCCGCCAAATGCGATCGCCAAATTCATATCGCCGACGGCAAAGTCTTTAGCGAATCTCTGCGTCAAGATATCGACCTCGCCGATTTCGACGGCGACGGTGACAACGACGGCATGCGCGACCACAATACCACCAAATATATTAATGTGGAGGAAGACTAATGAAATTCATCGATGTTCTTAAAGACGCCAACGTCAATTTGCTTCGTAACAAATTGCGTAGCTTTCTCACTATTCTCGCTATTTTTATCGGCTCTTTCTCAATTATTTCTACCTCCGCGATTCAGGCCGGCGTCAATGATTTTATTGATGGCCAAGTCAGCGGTTATGGCGGCGACGGTTATCTTGCTATCTTTGCTCAGGATTCTATCGATGCTTTGCAAACTTTGCAGACCTCCATGGGCAGCACAAGCGGGCCAACTGAATATAATCCCGATAAAATTCAGACCGGCATGTCGCCTATTAGCGACGAGCAATATGAACAACTCAAAAACATCGACGGCATTGATGCCGACAGTATTACTGAGAATAAAACGCTCAGCATTTCCTATGTCGCCAGCAGCGAAACCGATAAGAAATACCTAATTGGAGCGGAGGCTTTACCGCCAGGGGGCGTAAAAGTCGACCTTGCCGCCGGTACGCAACTTGACCTTAATTCCGACGAATATCAAATCATTCTCGAAGAAGATTACGTTAAAGCACTCGGCTACGACAATTACGACAGCATTATTGGCGAAAACATTCAGCTTGCCGTCGTCGACGAATACACCCAAAGCGAGAAAATTTTCGATGCCAAAGTCGTGGGCGTCATCGCACCGGGCGTCATCTCGCTCGGCTATTCCTACACCAACAACAAACTCGCCGACGATATTTATGCAGAAAATATCAAATATTATCCCGAAGAGGTCAAATCGCAAACTTATACTCTCATCGCGAATTTCGATTACGAGAATTACAGCTCCGCCGAAATTAAAGATAAGCTCGCCGAAATCGGTCTGTCCGCGATGACGCTCGATGACATTATTGGCACGATCAAGACTTTCTTTGACATTATTCTGACCGTCTTCAAGATCTTTGGCTTTATTTCCTTGCTGGCCGCCGCAATCGGCATTATTAATACTCTCTTCATGTCCGTTCAAGAGCGTACGCGCGAAATCGGCCTCGACAAAGCCCTGGGAATGTCTTCTAGCAAAGTCTTCTTGAGCTTTAGTATTGAAGCGATTGCACTCGGTTTCTGGGGTTCTGTCTTCGGCATTATCGTTTCCGTCTTAATCGGCAACGCCGCCAACACTGCCTTCCATGCCGAAGGTGGCTTCCTTGAAGCATTCCCAACTTTCAATCTCGCAACTTATACCATTCAAGACATCATTGGCGTCACGCTCTTAATTATGTTCATTGCTTTCTTATCGGGCACATTGCCAGCTCGCCGCGCTGCCCACAAAAATCCAATCGACGCGCTTCGCTACGAATAAGTCTAGCCCTAGAGATGCTATACTAGAGCATATGCAGGCAAAAATTGATAAACTCGTGCCGGGCGGGCAAGCGCTGGCAACGCTCGCCGACGGCAAAAAGGCTTTCCTTTGGAATGCGCTCTCCGACGAATTAGTTGAATTCGAAATCACAAAAGACAAACGCAGTTATTGTGAGGGTATCGCCACGCAAATTCTTCAAGCCTCATCTGATCGAATTGCGCCACGTGACGATTGCTATCTCGCTACTAGCCCTTGGCAAATTCTCGACTACGCCGCCGAGCTAAATTATAAGCGCCAACTCGTGCAAGCTTGTTTTTCGCAGCAGCATTTGCATCTCGACGTCCAGCCCACTATCACCGACCGCAAAGACTTTTTCTATCGTAACAAAATGGAGTATGCGCTCTATTGGAGCCACGCCGATAATCGCATTCATCTCGCTTTTCATAGTCGCGGCACACATCGTAAAATTCCTATCGTCCAAAGTTCAATCGAACGTCCGGAAATTTTTGCGCGGGCGACCAAAATTGTCGACGAACTCAATGTTCAGCAAGCCGAGGCTCGCACTTATCAGTCACTACTTTTGCGCTGCAATCAACAGGGCAATGTTTCGGGCGACTTACTCGTAAATGGCCAAAGTCACCCCCAAATGTCAGTTCTGCACGACACGCTCAATGGCTATACTTATTCTTATTCGCCAAATGGCTTTTTCCAAATCAATCTGCCTGTTTACGAATTAGTTCTACAAGAAATCGCCAAGTATATTAGCACCCAAAAAGTACTCGACCTCTATGCTGGCGTGGGTAGTATTGGTCTATCCGTTGCGCGCGACAGGGAACTTACACTTGTTGAAATTAATGGCGCTGCTTTTGCCGAAATGCAACACAATGCGGCGGACACGAACGCGCATTGCATTCTTGCCAAGTCCGAAGATGTTACCGATTATATTACGCCAGATTACACCGTCATTCTCGACCCACCACGCGCTGGCTGCGATGCCAAACTTATCGAGAGGCTCAATACCGTTCAGCCACAAACAATTATCTATCTTAGTTGTAACCCCATCACGCAAGCGCGCGACTTGGCGCAGCTGGCCACAAACTATCGCATTAAGCTCGTTCAACCCTATAATTTCTTCCCACGCACGCCACATATCGAAAATCTTTGCATTCTTTCTAAGCGTCATTAATCCTGTATAATAAAGCAGAGCAAATTGTACTTTAGGAGGTAAGTTATGAACCATGAATTTTGCGTGATTCCTTTGCTTTGCGGTACTTTTTATCTTGCACCACCTGCCGACATCCCGTTGCCGCCCGCATTTGATGTTAGTTTTGCCGGTCAAGCTACTACCGAAACGCTCTACAGCATTCTCGCCACTAAGACCACTACGGGCGACTACCAAATGGTAAAGATTCTACCAACTCAGATTTGTGAAAATCAGCTGGTTGAAACCGTTGCCATGCGCGCCAAAGAAAATACTATCGTCACGCTGCTCGGTGCCGATATTACGCTTGCCGCGCTCGTCGAACGTTTGTGCGCCTATCGTCGCGCAATTCAAGCAAATCGTTTTGGTCTGCCAATTTGCGATCTGCATTTCGATTTGCGGATTACTAATGAGGCTTTGCGCGTGCGCTTTATTGAAGCTTAGGCGTCAAAAAAAACATTAAAACGTCAAGATTTCCGCAACTACTTCCGCCGCCCTACGTGGGCGGTTTTGCTTTTTGAGTAAGAATATGTTAAAATACAGCCACCCCAATAACCGAGCATAGCTCGATCGCACATTTACAGGAGGAATGAACATGAAATATTTGATTTTTACCGATTTGACCTGCGACTTAACCAAGTCTGAGCGCAAACAATATGGCATTTGGCCAGAAGTTTTCATGCAGGAGATGACTTGCAATGATACAGTAGTACCGCAACATGACATCGAAAGCTTCTATGCGCATTTCGAGAACGATGAATATCCTGCCGGACAGCTCAAGACTGCTACTTGCGGCGTCGCTGAAGCCTATCGCGTGCTTGATGATATCCTGGAACACGGTGACCCTGACGCTGCGATTGTTTACGTTGGTGTTTCGACTCATATGTCGAGTACTCCTACGACCGTTAAGCTTGCGCTCACCGATTACGCCGAGAAGTATCCCGAACGCAAATTCATCTACGTCGACTCGCGTTGCATCAGTAATGGACTGGCGACTTTTCTAGAATATCTCGCCAAATACGACGGCGACGACATCGGAGCTTACGCCGACGAATTAAGCAAGCATATCATGCATTTGTTTACGCTACGTGACCTCTCCTATGCCGCAAATAGTGGCCGCTACAGCGGCATCGAACGACTGCTCATGCTGGCTGCAGGCAAACTCCATCTTATTCCTTGGATGTATGCTCCAAGTGACGACAAGCTTAAGTCTGGACGCACCATCCGTGGCTCCAACAGGATTTTGCATGAATGGATTAAATATTATCAGGAACATGTTGCTGACGATAACGAATTCGTGCGTATTGGTTATGGCGGCGCCGCCGAGCGTCCACGTGCCGAAAAATTCATCCGTTTGCTCAAAGAGCAGACCAGCTTGACCGACGCGCAAATTCAGCTCACACATGTTAGCCCGATTGTCGCCGCCCATACCGGTAGCACCGTGTTGTCTTTTTTCTTCAAGCAAAAAGACGAACGTCCCGAGCATTAAACGCCTCCACCTACACCCCAACTACGGTTGGGGTATTTTCATGCTAAACTAATATACATGAATATCGCGATTATCGGCGCCGGCGCCTACGGACAAGCTCTGGCCAAAATTCTGACAGACAATCAACATATCGTTAAGTTTTATGACCCGAGCATTTACCCCGACATTTCACTCGACGCCGCTTGCCATCAAGCCGCCACAATTATTATCGCAATCCCTTCCATGTATCTTGCCGACTTTCTTAACGATTATCCGGAGCGTTTCCGCAAGATTCCGACCATTCTCGCCTCTAAGGGCATGACCGACGTTAGCGCTTTTGCAGATTTTGCACAATTCTCCGTTATTTCTGGTCCAGGTTTCGCCGCTGAAATTATTGAAGGCAAGCCAACCACCCTCACTGCCTCCAATCCTTTCGCGCTGGGACTTTTCCAGAACCAACAAGTTACCGTTGAGCTTTGCGATGATATCACCGGCATCGTACTTTGTGGCGCACTCAAGAATATTTACGCCATTGGCGCCGGCTACTATAGCAACTCCGAAAACATGAGCGCAACTTTTATCCAGCACGCCCACGCCGAAATGAAACAATACCTTGCCGACCATAATGCCAAAAGCGAAACTGCCGAACTGGCTTGTGGTCTTGGCGATTTAATTCTTACTTGCATTAATGATACTTCGCGCAATTTTCGTTGCGGCGTCGCGCTGCGCGAAGGGAAGAACATTGCCGAAATTAATGCCGCGCTCAAAACCGTCGAAGGCCTATCAACACTACTCCATATCGATGTCGACAATTATGCGCTTTTGCGCACTGTTCGCGATCTCGTCGCTAATCATTCAAATTAGCCCACGACTGATATAATAAAGTCATGGAATTTGAGCAAGCTTATCAAAGATTAAATGCCGAGCAGCGCGCCGCGGTAGATTATATCGATGGACCACTCCTTGTCATTGCTGGTCCAGGCACCGGCAAAACGCAGTTGTTGTCCGTTCGCGTCGCCAATATCCTCAAACAAACCGACGTTGGCCCCGAAAATATTCTTTGTCTTACTTTTACCGAAACGGGCGCTAGCAATATGCGTAAGCGTCTCGCCGATTTTATTGGCCCCGAAGCGCATAAAGTCCAAATCCAGACTTATCACAGCTTTGGCTCTTATATCCTGCAAGAACATCGCCCCGACCTTACTACTGCCATCGATGAGCTTGATCGCTTTACCCTAATTCGCGAAATTCAGTCCACGCTTAACCCTACCGACATTTTGCGCCCCGAACATCAAACCAGCAAAATTATTTCCGCCATCTCCGACCTAAAAGCCGCTGCACTCGCGCCTCATGATATTCGCAAAATTGTCGAGCGTAACCAAATCGACAACGCTAAAATCTATACCGCTATCGAAGATGATATTCAAGCCACCAAAGGCCTGCGCTGGAATAAAGCCGAAGCTGTTTATACGCGCATTCTGACCGCGCTCGAATCTTTTGTCGCCGCACCCTCGACACCCGAATACATTGTTGGCAAAATCGAGCCAATTGCAAAAATTTATTATCGCAGCCTTAAAGAAGCCTTGCTCACCGAGCAAGCTGCCGCCAAGCCGTCCACAAAACTACTCGGAGATTGGCGCAAAAAATTCTTCAAAGTCGACAAAAATGGCCGCTATGTCCTCGGCGACGATGTTGCTAACAAGAAGTTACTCAGCCTCGCCAATATTATGACGCTCTATCGCGACAAACTTCAAGCTAGCGGTCAGTTCGACTACGACGACATGATTCTTTACGCCATTAATCTGCTTCGGGACAATACCGAAGTTCGTTACAATGCGCAAGAACGTTTTCAATACATCCTGCTTGACGAATTTCAGGACACCAACGATGCCCAGGCTCAATTAGTCGCCTTGCTTACCGATAATCCCGCCAATGAGGGGCGACCAAACATCATGGCTGTCGGCGACGACGACCAAGCTATCTACGGTTTTCAGGGCGCCAACACTTCCAATTTCTTTGATTTCGATGAGAAATACCACCCAAAGCATATTTTTCTCACTAAAAACTACCGTTCTTCAGCGCCAATTCTTATTTTTGCGCATAATGCAATCGAGCAATCACTCGACCGTTTCTGCCAGTCGCCCAATGTCAATATTGACAAAAATATCACCGCCGAAAATCCACCCAAAGATACCGTTATTGAACTGCGCGAATTTCCCGCTTATCAAGAAGAATATTCTTTCGTTGCCCAAAAAATTCAATCTTTGCTTGATAGTGGTGTTTCTGGCGAAAAAATCGCCATCATTGCGCCAAAGCACAAATATCTCGTTTCAATTTTGCCATACCTACATCAGCTAGGCATTCCGATATCTTATGCTCGCCGCGAAAATATTCTCGCAAGCCCCGAAATTATCACACTACTCAATGCCTGCAATTTGCTACTCGCGCTCAAAACCGCGCCCAAAGCCGCCGATCCCTATTTCTTCGAATTGCTTTCATTAGATTGCTGGCAACTCGGCGCCGCCAAAGTTATTGACCTAATTCAACAAGCTCGCAATACTCACCGCACCATGATTGAGCAATTACTCGCCGATGACGATTCCGCTATTCAACATATCGCCAATTTTCTCGTCGAGCTCGCCGCCAAAGTCGATAGCTATTCAGCTGAGTACATTATCACGCAACTCATCGTCAAACTTTTTGCGCACGATGTCGAAAATTATGAGCTCTACAGCAACCTCAATACACTCCGCGACCTTTTGCTAAGCAAATCCGCGCGTCAAAAACTCTATCTTCGCGACTTCTGCGCACTCGTTGCCGCCTACAATGCGGCCGAAATGCCAATTCTTAACAAATCGCCTTACCATGAATCCAGCACCGCCGTGCAACTCCAAACCGTACATTCTGCTAAAGGTCTCGAATATGACCACGTTTTTCTCATTGCTACCGATAACAAAAACTGGTCCGAAGCTCGCGGCAATACCGACCAGATTACGTTGCCACGCAACCTCGAGCATGTTCGTCACACTGGCGACTCCGCCGATGAAAAAATTCGTGTTTTCTTTGTCGCCATCACGCGCGCCAAAGCCAATCTTTATCTTACATATAGTCTCGCCGATTTTGCTGGCCATGAAGCCGCTCGTCTCAAATATCTCGATGAGCGCGAAGATGCCACTGAGGGCTTAATTAGCAAAGTTATTCCTGCCCCTTTTGCTAAAGTCATTCAAAGCCACTGCAGCGAAATTACACCCAGCCAAATTGCGCCAAGTATGTGGTTCGACCAATATCTGCCAAGCGACGAAGTTCGCAAAAATCTGCTGCGCCCCCGCGTTGAGCATTACCGTATTTCGCCTACACATCTTAATACTTTCCTCGACTTGCGCTATGGCAATGGCCCCGAAGATTTCTTCAAGAATTACATCCTCTACGTACCCACAGCGCCCAATTTTGCCATGAATTACGGCAAATATCTCCATGAAATCATGAACGAGCTCAACAAAGAGCATATCACCAATGAGCAAGCCCTTGAGCGTTTTCTCGCCAAAGTTGATGCCGCTGACGCTACTGAGACCGAAAAAGCCGACTTGCGCGCCCGCGCAAACATCGAACTACCAGTCTTTCTTGCTCAGCGCGGCGATTTCTTGCGCAATACGCCCGCCGAGTCCGAGCGCGGCTTCGCCAATGAAACTATCTTGCTAGGCGACGCACTTCTGACTGGCAAAATCGATCGCATCGAAATCGACGAGAATACTAGAACCATTACCGTAGCCGACTTCAAGACCAGCCGCGCCAAGCATAAATGGGGTACCACTGATTCAACCTTTGCTTATAAAATCCAGCTTTATTTCTATAAATTCTTAATTGAAAATTCGCGCAAGTTCCAGAATTATCGCGTCACGCACGGTCGCATTGATTATGTTACTGCCGACGAGGATGGCAATATCGTTTCACTCCCGCTCGAATTCAATGAGCACGAAGCCGCCGAAATCAAACACTTAATTCAAGTAATCTATCATCATATCAAAGCTCTAGATTTTCCCGACACAAGTACTGCGCGTGCCGCTAGCAACCCAACTAAAGCCTTCTACGACCAGCTCATTGCCGAAGAATAGAGGCATAAAAAATTGCCCGAGCGTCTGCTCGAGCAACTTGCTTAGGCTCAAAAGGGAAAGAGAGTTATTCGATTACCAGCACTCTAGTCTTGTTCTTACGGCAATTCTCATAGATTACGCGCGCCACCTCTTCAGGCAGATTTACGCAACCATGCGAACCGCGCTTGACATAAATACTGCCACCATATTTCGAACGCCAGTGGTCTGCATCATGCAGCGCAATACCACCATTGAAATAGGCCGCGTATTTAACGTAGTTTTTCGGATTACCATTCATGTTGAAGTCGGTCTTCTTGCGCGTAATCGTATAGAAGCCCGTCGGCGTCGGCGTTGCCGTCGATTTACCCGTCACACAGTCCCCCGTCACAATACATTCGCCATTTTTGTAATAGGCGACTTTTTGCTTCGAGATTGAAACAAATACGATATCGTCGTATTCTTGCGCAAAGCGGGACACCAAGTCCATCAGGTCAGGCGAAAGGTAATCGCCACGAATATAATTGCCATTCATTAGCTGATACCAGCCATTGTCCAGTTTCGCTGCCACATAGACCAGTTCGCCGCCACTATGCGTCGTCGCAATGTTGCGCGTGCCGCTAGTCGTAGGCGAAGTTCGCTCACGCACCCCCGTCCCCAGCAGATACATCGGCAAATTATAGAACAGATTGTTCGCCACTGCCTCCGTTTCTGTCATTAAGTAATCCGTGTGCATGTAATTACCATTGTCCAGCTGTGCCCACTTACCAGAAATCGCCACCACTTCGACGGCTTTTCCTTTGTTGTGAGTCGTGATAATTTCACTATTTGTGGTCGGCTGAGCGCGTTCCCGCACATTTTTGCCACTCACATACATCGTCTCCGCATTCGCGGCCGTGGCCGAAAGCGTCAAGAGCAGGGAAGCCAGCAACACTACGAGCATACCAAGAAACTTCTTCATGATAAAACCCCTTTCAATCGGTCTTAAGCTGCTTGCCTAGCCAAAATTTGACTGACATACTTCCATTATAGCACACTTTGCACTTTTTGTCAAGAGTGCTTATGCTTTAATGCCCCTAACCCCACTATTGACCCCAGCTGTAAATCATGCTATAATCTGATTAGTTTTTGTTCATTTCTACAAAGGAGGTGATATGAATGGCTGCACCGCTCTACATGCGTTGCACTCGTTGCGGCACTCTTACTTATTGCCAAGACGGTATCTGCGATGCTTGCGCGTCCTACCTCGGTGCTACCGGCTATCGTCCGTCTAATACCAGACGCCCCGCTTGTCCACATTGCAACGGTACCGGTCGCACTACGCATCTGTTTGGACCCGAATCTCCTTGCCCACATTGCAAGGGTACCGGCAGAATCTAAAACAGGCTAACCTGGGTTCCATTCGCCCGCCCCACACCGCTCGTCCCGCGCCCATTCGCACACTCGGACGAGCTTTTTTATGTTATACTAAAAGCAATCAAGTCATGCTTCGGCCCCTGACTTAGATTCATAATTATCCGACGCCAATATTGCGTCACCCACATTTATTAACGCTAACTTGCAGAGGATTTTTATGAATCAAACTTTACACGAAAACATCAATGTCGACGCCACTTTCGCTCGTGACTTACTAGGGCATTGCCGACCGCTAACTTTTCGCACGCAAACCGGCAGAGAAGTGCAAATCACCCAAATTGGCCTCATTCACCCTCGTTATGATGGCCTCAAAACCACTTTCGCTTTTGACGTAACTGACGGCGCAACCGATTATCGCCTTAGCTTCGACACCGAGTCGCTTAATTGGTATCTTGAATTTGAAGGAGACCATTATGAATGATATTCTCTACATTGATCTCAATTCTTGTTTTGCCACTATCGAGCAGCAGGCTCGACCAATGTTACGCGGCCGCCCCGTCGCCATCACTAACCGCCTTACGCCCAACGCTTGCATTATCGCCGCCAGCTATGAAGCCAAAGCGCGCGGCGTTAAAGTTGGCTTGCGCCGTCAAGAAGCGCTTGCTCTTTGTCCTGAATTAATTTTCGCCGAAACTGAACCCGCCAAATACATCTTCGTCCACGAACAACTCAAAAAAATCATGCAAGATTATTCTGCAAGCGTCGTAATGAAATCAATCGACGAGGGAATTATCGACCTTGCCGCCGCGCCGCCGCAACATAAAAACCGCAACCGCTTTGAGCTTGGGCGCGAAATTAAACAGCGCTTGCTTAGCGAAGTCGGCGACTGGATGCGCTGCAATGTTGGCATTGCAAGTAATCGTTTTCTCGCTAAGCTCGCCAGCGAGTTGCATAAGCCCGACGGCCTCGACGAAATTACGCCCGAGAACCAGCGCGCCATTTTTGCTCAACTCAAGCTCACCGACTTACCGGGTATTAATATCCGCATGCAACGTCGCCTGAACGCCGTTAATATTTTTACGCCGCTACAATTTTTCGATGCCGACGAGGCAACGCTCGTCAAAATGGTTTGTAAAAGTATCGATGGCAGCAAATGGTATCGTCGTCTGCGCGGCATTGAAGTCGACGATGTGCTCTACGGTATTAAGTCTATTGGTCGCCAATACGTACTAGAGAGCAAATCGCTTAGCCCTACCGAGCTCAGCGCACGTCTTACACATCTAGCCGAAGACGTTGGTTATCGTCTGCGCAGCAAGACTCTCTATGCTCGCGGCATTTATGTCTGGGCTTACGATTATAACGACAATTATGCACACAAGTCCACACTCTTGCGCCGCGCCATTAATACCGATGCCGATATCTGCCACATCGCCATGCAACTTTTTGCCGCATTACCTAGCCCTGCGCGTATTATTGGCATCACGCTCTATCAACTTCAAGCGCAGCCCGATGCACAGCTTTGTTTCGAGCAAGACCAACTTGAGCATGCGCAAAATATCTGCGCCGCTATCGACCGAATTAATTTTCGTTTTGGCGCCCGCACTATTCATTCCGCCCGCAGTCTCGGCACCGACCATATCAAAACTAAAATCCCTTTCGGTTCCGTCCGCTACCTCGATCATTCTATTACTTAATACTTATGCTTGCTTCAATCTGAAATATCTGTTAAGCTAAAACCCTACCTACGCCATTATGGTGCTTGGTTGAACCTTCGGATTATCTACCAAAGATATCTGAATGCTAGCAGTAAAGGAGGAACCACTATGCTAGAAGTTAGAGATATTCTTATGCGCGCGCACAGCGATTCGCGCACCCTGAATGATTATGCGCAATTAGTCGCCCAGCAGCTGCCTGAACACAGCCTTAGTGCTTCGGAGTTAGCCCAAACTGTTCTCCGTATCACGCTCGACGTCCGTCATGGCCTCGAAGATTATGCCGAGAGCTATCCCGCACTCTACGATTTCGCACGTAGAGACAACGGCCGTCAGCTGTGCCAGCTTGCTGCCTGCTTGCCGCTGATTCTTCAGCCGGAAGCTAATACTGCGACCGCGTCTTTCATTCAGTCCTATGCGGACGAGAGCTGCCGTTATTTTGGCAGACCGGACGCCTCTTCTATCAATAGATAATCTTTTCGGGTCGATGCACTCTAGCATCGGCCCTTTTTAAAGAGATGTTATACTAATCATATGGATAATCGCGAAAATCTCACTATTGTCGACGGTAAAAGCGTTTTTTACCGCGGTTATTATGCCATGGGGCATCTCTCGCTCCCCGACGGTACGCCTACTGGCGGCGTCTACGGTTTCGCGAGCATGTTACTCGAAATTATCGAAAAATTGCAACCAGAATATATCGCAATCGCTTGGGACAAAGCCAAAACTAATATTCGTTCGCGCCGCGCGCTTTATGCCGATTATAAAGCTAATCGCAAGCCCGCCCCGCCAGATTTTTATGCCCAAATTCCATATCTAATGGAACTACTCAGCGCCTTTCATATTCCGCTCTACGAATTCGACGATTATGAGGCCGACGATATTATTGGCACACTGGCGCGCAAAGCCCAAGTTGCTGGCGTCCGCGCCGAAATTATTTCCGGCGACCTTGATATGCTCCAAATTGTCGACGAGCACATCAAAATGTATCAGCTCAAGCGCGGCTTTTCCGACGTTTCGCAATTCGATATTTCTGCAGTTGAACAAAAATATGGTCTTAAGCAGAGTCAGTTTCTTGACCTAAAAGCCCTCAAGGGCGATTCTTCCGACAATATTCCAGGGGTGCCCGGTATCGGCGAAAAAGGCGCCGTCAAACTTTTGCAGGCATATGACACACTCGAGAATATTTATGCGCATCTTGACGAAATTAATGGCGTAACTGGTCGCAAACTTGCCGAGGGCAGAGAACTGGCCTTTATTAGCAAGCGATTAGCGCAAATCCAATTTGATGCGCCGCTCGACTTTGAACCCAATGCCACGCGTTTGGCCGACTTCGACCCCGCCGCGATTATTGCCGAACTTAAGAAATTGCAATTCAATTCATTGCTGCGCAAATTCCTCAAGTTATTCCCGCAAGCCGCCGTTGCGGCCGCTACCACCCCAGAGTCTACCGCTACCGACGACACCAATATCATTATCACTCTTCCCGATAATCTCTACATTAGCCACAACGTTAAAAGCGACATGCATGAACATCCTCAGCTCGCGCAAGCAATTCTTGCTGGCCGGCCTTTTTGGGATTTAAATCAGGCCGAATTTCTCTTAAATCCGCTCGAGCGCCGTGCCGCTCAACTTAGTCTTACTGACCTCAGCGATACTAGGGGCGATTGCCGCGACCAAAAGCGACGCCTGGCCAAAGTCCCTAAACTCGCTGCCATCCTTGATCGCCTCGACCTACCACTTATTCCTGTACTCTACAAGATGGAAGAAACGGGCATCAAAATCGACCGCCAGCGCTTTGCCGTGCTCGCCAAAGAATTTACCACCGAAACGCAACAAATCGAGCAAGAAATCTATCAACTGGCAGGCGAGACTTTTAATGTTAATTCGCCAATTCAACTTTCAAGCATTCTCTTCGATAAGCTGCAATTACCCACCAAGGGTATCAAGAAGACCCAGCGCGCTTATTCGACTGGCGCCAAAGAACTCGACAAATTACGCGAACTTCATCCTATCATTAGTAAAATCGAGCGCTATCGCGAAATCAATAAATTGCTCACAACTTACGTTACGCCACTACCAGCGCTCGCCGACCAGAACGACCGAATTCATACCACTTACACCCAAGACGTTACTGCTACTGGCCGCCTTTCTAGCCTCAATCCCAATTTGCAAAACATTCCCGTCCGCTCCGACGATGGCAAACGCATTCGCAATTGTTTCGTAGCCGAAGCAGGCCGCAGCTTTGTTTCCGCCGATTATGCTCAGTTCGAACTCCGTCTTGCCGCCGCGCTTGCCAACGACCAAGCTCTCATCAAAGATTTCAACGCTGGCTTAGACATTCATACCAAGACCGCCTCCGACGCTTTTCATGTGCCTATGGCCGAAGTCACCAAAGCCCAGCGTCGCGCTGCTAAAGTTATCAATTTTGGCGTGCTTTACGGCATGAGTCCGAAAGGCCTCGCCGATGCCGCTGGCATGACTTTCTATGAAGCCAAACATTTTATCGATAGCTATTTCAAGTTGCGTGCGCCTCTGCGTCAATTCCTCGACCATACCCTCGAGCAAGGTCGCAGGCTCGGTTATGTTGAAACTTTGTTTGGTCGCCGGCGTCCTTGTCCAGACCTTGCCGCCCCCAATTACCTTGTTCGCGCCGCCGCCGAGCGCGCCGCCGCCAATATGCCGATTCAGGGCACCGAAGCCGATCTGATGAAGAAAGCCATGCTCGCTGTCGACCAGGCTCTACCTGCAGGCGCCAAAATCATTTTACAAATCCACGATTCGCTTATCGTCGAATGTTTCGATGCGCAAATCGATGAGGTTAAACAAATCCTCATCGATAAGATGGAGCAAGTTGCGCCAAAACTGCCAGTCAAGCTCGCCGTCGATGCGACGATAGGGAAAGACTGGGGCGTGCTATAATAAGCATATGCAGAATGTATTGATTGTGGGCAACGTCACGAAGGACGTCTATCTGCGGTATGACAACCGCAAAAATAACTTCGAAATCGATCAAAATAAGACGCCTTGGCTTGATCTCGCCTTCGATGGTTCCGCTTACAAATATTATTCGCGTGCCGCTATTTATGGTGGCGCGAGTATCTCGTTGGAAATCTTTTCTCGTTTCGGCCTCAAAGCTAGCATCTCCAATACGCCTGCCACCTTTCTTGATGGTCAATTTATCGCCAAAGAGGTCAATACTACTTATCGCTACATTCTTTGTCAAGACGAGAACGTCGCCTATCTTACGCCTAGCGAAAAAGTCCGCACAACTTGGAAGATCCCCGACCACAATCCCGATTGGATTTACATCGATCGTTCTGCCACTATCACACCGCTCGTCGCTGAGGAAATTCTGGGCTTCGTTAATTTGAGTCAAAGTACCCGCCTCGCACTTTTTATTGGCGAGCACAGCAACCAATACAGCAACCATATGCGCGCCTTAATCGAGCGCGCCGATATGATTATCACCGATGTCGAATTCGATCAAAAAGCCCGCGACCTAATTCGCATTGGCGAAGATTATATCGAATTTCACAACAAGCGCGTGCCTTGGACGCTCAATTCACGCCAAGACATTGTTACGCGCCTGAGCTCACATTTAACCATCGCCGCGACTATCCTAGCCGCCCGCATGATCGGCAAACCTTCTGCCGAAGCACTTTTGCTCGCTCGCGCCAATGTCCAAGATAGCAACCTTGGCAGCACCAGTAGCCTGCAAAAACTCGAAAACAGTATCGCTGATAGCTATTATTTAGTTCAAAAATTTAATGACAGAGGTCCCAAAATGCTCGAAGTAGAAAACAACGCCAAACTTTTACTTGCGCGTGGCAAAGGTATTCTTGCCGCCGATGAATCCGGTGGCTCAATTCATAAAAAATTTGAAGGTATGAATATTCCCGACGACGAGCAACATCGCCGCGATTATCGCAACATCTTCTTTACGACGCCTGACCTTGAAAAATACGTCAATGGCGTTATTCTCTTTGACGAGACTGCGCGCCAGCTCGCCGATAATGGCCAAGATTTTATTAGTTTTCTTGCTAGTCGCGGCATCATGAGTGGTATCAAAGTCGACCAAGGCTTAGTTAATTTCGATGGCTCCGACGAGAAATATACTCAGGGTCTCGAGGGTCTGCCGGAGCGTCTTGCCGAATATTATCACATGGGCGCGCGCTTTGCGAAATGGCGTGCCGCTTTCGAAATTACCGACCATTCGCCAAGCGACATGGCAATGCAAAAAAATGCCGAAATTCTCGCGCAATATGCTGCCGATTGCCAGCAAGCCGGCATCGTGCCGATTGTTGAACCGGAACTAGTTTATGACGGCGATTATACAATTGACCAAAATATTGAATATACTGGCCGCATTCTCGATTATCTCTTCACTGAATTAAAGCGAAAAAATGTAAGCCTTCCAGGCTGCGTCCTCAAAGTCAATATGGTCCTCGCCGGCAAGCGACAAGAACATCAATCAGCTCCCGAAGAAGTCGGTAGCGCCACCGCACAAGTTCTGCGCATGCATGTACCGGGTGAACTCGCCGGCGTTGTCTTCTTGTCCGGCGGACAAAGTGTTGAGCAAGCCACCGCTAATCTGCAAGCTGTTACCAATGAAGGTCCTTTCCCGTGGCCAGTCACCTTCTCCTTCGCCCGTGCGCTCCAAGACCCCGCCTTGCATGCCTGGCAGGGCAATAACGACAATGCCGATGCCGCTCGCGAAGCTTTCCGCTTGCGTCTCGTTGCTAACGCCGATGCTCTGCATAAAAAATAATTACCACCAAAAATACCCCCGTTAAGGGGTATTTTTTAATGATTAACGTTCGCTTATTCTGCTTTTTCCGTCTTCTCAGTAGTTGCTTCTGCTTCTGCCTCCGCCGCGCGGGCTTCTTCAGCCGCCTTATCCGCTTCTGCTTCGGCTTCGCGGTCAGCCGCTTCTTGTTCAGGGTCGTACACATTCGCGACAATCTGTTCTGGGTCAAGTTCCTTATCGGCCAACTCAACACCTTTCGGTAATTGCAAATCCGCAATCGTAATATCGTCGTCTACTGTCTTCAAATTTGCTGCATCGACAATAATCGCATCTGGCAAATCCGCCGGCTTAGCCTTCACGTCAATCTCTTCCATCACCTGCAAAATCGTCAAATGTGCTTTATTGGCATCAGATTGCTCGAAATTAATAATCTCAATTGGCGCAGTCGCTTCCACAATTTGGTTAGCGGAAATTGCCTGAAATTCAATGTTCATAATCGTGCGCTTGACTGGATCAAGATGCACAGTCTTTACGAGCGCCATCTGCTCTTTGCCATCAATATCCAAATCAATTGGCGAATGGTAACCCGCACTTAGCAGCACTTTCTCGGTTGCGACATATTCAGATTGCGCCAAAATCGGCTCATCTTTACCGCCAAAAATCACCGATGGAATCAAACCATCTTCACGTAAATTCTTTACTTTTTTACCCGTCACTACGCGTTTCGCGAGGGACAATTTATCTTCGCTCATAAGCTATTATTTTCCTATTTTTAGACTTAACCTAATTCTAAGATAAGCACAAGATAAAATCAAGCGTAAGCGCTATCACCAGTCGACTAATCTTCAGATGATTTTATTTTTGCTCAACTTATATTAAGATAGGCTTAAGATATGAACGATTTTAGTGTCAAAGCCATTGATCGCCAGCTGCTCGAACAGCTCAATCTAGACCAAGTTATCGCTTTCACTTATGCCGAAGCCGACGCGCGCCGTTTTAGTGGCATGCTCGATCTCGCTGTCCATGCAGACGAAACTTTCACCTTTTATTTCGATAATTATCTCGATAGTAGTTTGAAGTTGCATGATTACGCCAAAGTCTTCCTGCCACTTATGCGTTCTAATCGACTCGAGGGTCATCTTGGGCGCATGCAAAGCGACTATGCCGACGCACGCCTAACTTCTTTTGACGGTCTCAATTTTAGCCTCGGCGCCTTTAGTCATAATTGGGCACATTACTTAATTGGCGAGCGCCGTCACCTCTTTATTAATCGCAAACAAGACATCTATATCGAAGAGCTGGCAGCCGCAATTTCCGAAAATATTGCCCAAACCAACATCGTGCCAACCATCAAAACACAACTCAGCTATATCGCCACCTACTGGCCGCAAGCAATCGCGGACATCTTTGAACTTACAGCCGGAAAGTATGCCAAACCTAATCACACCGAACAGCGCCACCTCACCGCCAAGCGCCTGCAATTCATCTATGCCGACACTACCAGCCTCAAAGTTATCAATGAATCCAATCGCAGTTACCGCGCCTATGAAGTTACGCCCGACTTGCTTAGTCCCAGTGCGCGTCAGTTGTTGGGCGCTAGCGCCGTCGACCATCAAAGCGAATTAGTTGGTTCGGCTCAGATTGAATTGGACTATTTCTTCCACTCCGAATATTTTCATTTTATCAACCCCGACTGGATTCATATTTCGCTTGGTGTCGGTTGCTTCATTTTAATTCGTCGCGAATATTTCGATCAAACCATGCGTCTTTGTGGCTATTATCGTCGCCAGAATCTCTACGAAGCCATCGTGGACGGCAAAGTCCTGCGCGATAATAATCTCCAACATCTTTTTGACTACTACTGGCGCATTTGTGCACTGCGACTCGCGCCCAACAGCCCGCCTTATGTTAAAACCTTTCAAGACCATCTCGATCAGCTGCCGCTTACCCAACACGCCTACAATGTCGCTCAGCTCGAATCAACCATGAATCAAAAAATCGACCTGCGCAAAATCGTCGATTTCGTCAATCTCGTCAATACTTATGTCGAAGATATTCCAGCTTTGCCCGAAATTCGTCAAACCTATCTGCGCCGCGACATTATTCTCGCCGCCAGTTTGCTTTCGCAACTACCGCAACACAAAATCGCCGAAATTCGCGATATTTATGGCCCCGAGACTAGCCAGCTCGTTACTACCATCCGTCAGTTTAAGCACATTAAGCCTGAAAGCCTTAGCCTGAGCGAGAGCTTAATTCTAACCGCCGATCTACTGCGCAAGCTCAAAGACGATTTCCAAAATCTCGACATTGTCGATTTTTATCGCAAAACTATCCTCAAAACTTATCTTGAGCAAATCGAATTCATCATTTCCGACCGCGAAAAATTACCTTATGCCACCAGCGGCGAATATGCCAAGCATAATACGCTTTGGTTTAGCCAATTGCAGATTTTACGCCTACGGCTTGATTATCTGCTCGACAATTAAAGCACTTGCTTCAAATAACGTCCCGTCTCTGATTGCGAATTTTTCGCCACATCTTCTGGCGTCCCTGTCGCCACTACGCGTCCACCACCTTGGCCACCTTCTGGCCCCATATCAATAATCCAGTCTGCACTCTTAATCACATCAAGGTTATGCTCAATAATAATCATCGAATTCCCGCCCTCAACTAGGCGTTGCAGAATCGACAATAAGCGTTTTACGTCGTCCGCATGCAGACCCGTTGTTGGCTCATCCAAAATATATAGCGTTTTGCCCGTCGAACGGCGCGCCAATTCTGTCGCCAATTTAATCCGCTGCGCCTCACCGCCCGAAAAAGTCGTCGCCGGCTGACCAAGCTTAATATAGCCCAAACCAACTTCCTGCAGCGTCTTCAATTTATTCGCAATCACCGGCAAATTCTCAAAGAATTCCACTGCTTCGTCTACCGTCATCTCTAGCACATCCGAAATCGTCTTATTCTTATATTTCACTTCCAACGCTTCGCGATTATAGCGCTTACCATGGCAAACATCACAAGTTACAAATACGTCTGGCAAAAAGTGCATTTCGATTTTAATCACGCCGTCACCCTGACAATTTTCGCAACGCCCACCCTTTACATTGAACGAGAAGCGTCCCGCTTTGTAGCCACGCACCTGCGCCTCCGGTTGATTCGCAAACAATTCCCGAATGTAATTAAAAATCCCTGTATAAGTCGCCGGATTCGAGCGTGGCGTTCGCCCAATCGGCGACTGGTCAATCACGATTGCCTTATCTAAATATTCAATACCGTCAATGCGCTCATGTGCACCCGGCACCGTCTGTGCGCGATTTAATCGCGCCAGAAGTTCATTTGCCAAAATCTCATTTACTAGCGTCGATTTACCCGAACCCGACACACCCGATACTACCGTCATCACGCCTAGCGGGAATTTTACGTCAATATTCTTCAAATTATTCTCATGCGCACCAATTACTTCCAAATAGCGCTCCGAAATTTTCCGCCGTTTGCGCGGTGTATCAATTTTTGCCGCACCGCTCAAATAACGCCCCGTAATCGAATGTGGATTTTGCGCTACTTCTGCCGGCGTACCTGCCGCAACAACTTTGCCGCCATTCACGCCTGCGCCAGGCCCAATATCAACTAAGTAATCTGCCTGCCTAATCGTATCCGCATCATGCTCAACCACGATTACTGTATTCTTTAAATCGCGCAAATGCTTTAATGTTGCAATCAAACGATCGTTATCACGTTGATGTAAACCAATCGACGGCTCATCTAATACATAGAGTACACCTTGTAGACCTGAACCAATCTGAGTCGCTAGCCGAATCCGCTGCGCCTCGCCGCCCGACAAAGTTGCCGCCGAACGCCCTAGCTCCAAATAATTCAGGCCCACATCTTTCATAAAACCCACCCGCGCCTTAATTTCTTTCAAAATTGGCCCAGCAATCATTGCCTCATTTTCGGTCAATCCCAGGTCCGAATTCAGCACTTCTAGCGTTTGTTCAACATCCATCGCGCACATGTCCATAATATTCAAATCATGAATCGTAATCGCCAGCACCACCGGTTTTAGGCGAGCGCCATGACAAGTTTGGCAGACTCGCTCGCGCATAAAACGCTCAATATCCTTGCGCACAAAATCCGATTCCGTTTCGCGATAACGTTTCTCCAGATTCTCAATTACCCCCTCATAGACCGCGTCATATTCGTAACCATTCGACAAACGCACATGATATTTCTCATCACCCGTACCGTACAAAATTGTCTGAATTGCCGCATCTGGCAGTTCACGAATCGGCGTTCGTACCGAAAAACCGTGTCGCTCACCCACCGCCGTCAAGCGCTTTAACCACCACGAGTCCTGATTGATGCGGTTATATGGCCGAATTCCACCCTCTGCAATCGTTAGATTTGGATTCAGCACCAAATTCGGGTCAATCTCCATCCTTGTGCCCAATCCCGTACAAGTCGGACAAGCCCCCTGCGGCGCATTAAAAGAGAACAGCCGTGGCTCTAGTTCAGGAATCAATTCATCGGGATGATTAGCGCAAGCATAACGCTGCGAATAAGTTACAATCTCCGCATCAGTCGTATTGATTTTATTTTGGCCAATCGCTGTCGCATTATCGCGGATGCATAGCACCTTCATGATGCCGTCGCCCAGACTCAGCGCTTGCTCGACCGACTGCGACACCCGACTCTCCAAATCTGGCGCCATCACAAAACGGTCAACAATAATCTCAATATCATGCCGCAAATTCTTATCCAACTCTGGCCATTCATCTAAGGCATAAATAATGCCGTCCACCCGCGCCCGTGCAAAGCCTTTTGCCAGATATTGCTCGCCAATATGCGCAAACGAACCTTTTTTCTGCACCACGATTGGCGCCAAAATCATCAACTTCGCCGCCACTGGCCAAGCCATCACTTGGTCAATAATATCCTGTACTGTCCGACGCGCCACTGTGGCATGGCAAATTGGACAATGCGGCACGCCAATGCGCGCAAATAACAAGCGTAAATAATCATAAATTTCCGTAACAGTCGCCACCGTCGAGCGAGGGTTGCGCGATGTTGATTTTTGGTCAATCGAAATCGCCGGCGACAAGCCCGTAATCATGTCCACATCTGGCTTGTCCATCACGCCCAAAAACATCCGCGCATAAGACGACAAAGATTCAACGTAGCGCCGTTGTCCTTCGGCATAAATCGTATCAAAGGCCAGGGAAGACTTACCTGAGCCCGACAGCCCCGTAATCACCACCAATTTGTCGCGTGGAATATCGATATCAATATTTTTGAGATTGTTAGCCCGCGCGCCACGAATCTTAATCATATCTTGGCCATCAAAAGAAGCACTTGCCATTCTTTAATTATACCAAATTTTTTGCAAAAAGTCAATATGCTGGTGCTTAGTACCACTAAAACTTTCGCCAAATTCCGCATTTCTTGCTATCATGAACTCATGATTAACAGCACGCAAGATAATCTCTTTTATCGCAAAAAATATGCCGAATTTGTGTTCGAGTCCTATGACGTCAAATTCGAGCCAAACGCACTGACTGTTACTTATACTTATACCCTGGGCGAGCACACCTTTACGCCGACCGTCCACATTCCAACCGCCGATATCAGCAACAATGAAATCGATGAAGGCTTTCTCGACTATCTCTTTTTTAACTTCGGCATCATTAATGCGATTAACTATTACAAGCTTTCTATCGCGCCAAAATTTGTGATTAAAGCCGGTTACCTCGACGACAACCAGAAAAATTTCTTCAAAAAGCTCTTTTATCATGGGCTAGGCGAATTTCTTTATGTCAACAATCTACCTTTCGACCTAAACACTCTCATGGAAATCGAAACTGTCGCCAAAGACCCTGAGGTCGACGCGCCGTCCGCATATGAACTAGGCGAAGGCTATGCTGGCAATTTAATCCCCGTCGGCGGCGGTAAAGACTCCGTCGTCACCCTAGAGGCGCTGCGCTCCATGCACGACAACAACCTCTGCCTACAATACAATCGCAACATTTATCCGACCAACCGCGCCGCGCTCGACTGTATTAAGAATGCCGGCTATGGCGCCGACAAAATTGCCGATTTCGATCTCACGCTCGATCCACACATGCTCGAACTCAACCAGTCCGGCTATTATAACGGTCATATTCCATTCTCGTCTTGCTTGGCCTTTGCTGCTTATATCATGGCTTATCTTAATAAAAAAGCTTATATTGTGCTCTCCAACGAAGCCTCTGCCAATGAGGGCAACATCTCTGGCATGGGCATTAATCACCAATATTCCAAAAGTTTCGAATTTGAGACCGATTTTCGCAATTACACCAAGCGCTATTTTACTGACAAAATTCAATATTTTAGTCTGCTACGCTGTCTGAACGAATACCAAATCGTCCAACGTTTCTTACATTATCCAATCTATCTCTATCTTTTCCGCAGCTGCAATGTTGGCACACATGAAAACAAATGGTGTAGCCACTGCGCTAAATGCCTCTATGTCTTCATCATGCTCTATCCTTTCATCACGCTCGAAAAACTCAACAAAATTTTCGGTCACGACCTGCTCGACGACCAAACACTCTTTAATACTTTCGTCGGTCTAATTAATCCCGACGAAACCAAGCCTTTCGAATGTGTCGGTACGCGCGAAGAAATTAATTATTGTCTGACATTAGCCGTGATTGAAGCCGAGCAAGATAGCAGCGTGCAGCTACCCGCGCTCCTGCAATGGTACAAAGCCAATTTCTATAATCCCAATATCGCCTACAATGTCAAAAATTATTACAATCCGCAACATTATATTCCCGAGCAATATTTACCTTTAATCATGAACGCCTAGCATGAAAAACGATATTATTAATTTTCTCAAAGGTCGGCGCATTCTCATTCTTGGTTATGGTCGCGAGGGCAAAAGCGCACTCAATTTTATCCAAACTAATCTACCCGAAGCGGATTTCGCGATTGCCGACCAACAAGCGCTGAAAATTGCTGGCGTCAAGACTATTTGCGGCTCCAATTATCTCGCCGCCGTACAAGATTACGACCTGGTTATTAAATCCCCTGGCGTAATTATTAAAGACTATCTCAACGATGCCCAAAAAGCCAAAATCACTTCGCTTACAGACCTGTTCCTGCGTTTTACTAAAAATCCCGTAATTGGTATTACCGGCACAAAGGGGAAGAGCACAACTTCGTCGCTAATCTATCACATTTTGCGTCATTGCGGCAAAGCGGCCGTGCTCGTCGGCAACATTGGCAAGCCCTGTTTTGACATTATCGATGAATTACGGCCAGATACTATTGTCGTGTATGAGCTGTCTTGCCATCAGCTCGAATTTATCCAAGCTAGCCCGCATATTGCTATCCTGCTCAACATTTATCAAGAACATCTCGACCATTATCTCAGCGCCGAAGGCTATTACGGCGCGAAGAAAAATATCTTCCGTCACCAAAGCGTCGCCGATTTACTAATTTATGGCGATATCTTCCAGCATACCAACCCCGCCGAACTAGACACCCTTCCGATGCATAAACTTGATATTTATCGTGACATTCATATTCCGCGCGAATTTATCCAAACACATTTGCTCGGCGAGCATAATTACTACAATATTCTCGCCGCCAGCGCCGCCTGCGAAGCTTGCGGCGTCAATCAGGCTGATATCCTAAATGCCGTCGCAAGCTTTCGGGGCTTACCACATCGCTTGGAATTCGTTGGCGAATTCCAAGGTATCAAATTCTACAACGACTCCATCGCCACCGCTCAGGAGGCAGTAATTAACGCTGTCAAGACCCTTGGCAACGTCGATACGCTCATTCTCGGCGGCATGGACCGCGGCTTAGATTACCATATTTTAGTCGAATATTTGCGCAATAGTTCCGTACGCAATGTCATTTTGCTACCTAATACAATTGCATCTTTTGAGCGTATTTTTAACGAAGCGCCGCACGCGCAGCTTTTGATTCCGGTCGAAAATATGCAGCAAGCGGTCGATAAGGCTTTTCAGCTCACCGCTGCGGGACATACTTGTCTCTTGTCGCCTGCCGCCGCCAGTTATGGTTTCTATAAAAATTTCGAAGAACGCGGCGCAGACTTCTGTAAATTAATTAAAAATCATATATAATAAGCTTAAGTAGAATAACAAATAGGAGCAATTTAATGCTAAATCAAATTATGAGCTACACCTACTCAGATTATGGGTCTAGTAGCGACAGTAGCCTGCTTGATCTCGTATTCGGCAGTACGGTTCTTATGGCCTTGCTAGCTATCCCCATTATACTAAGCATCTTAACACTAATCGCCAATTGGAAAATCTACAGCAAAATGGGTGAAGCGGGCTGGAAATCGATTGTCCCAATCTATAGCACTGTCGTTCTTTTCCAAAGAGTAAACATTAATCCGCTCTTTATCCTCGTCGCACTTATCCCGTTAATTGGCAACACCGCATTCTTCATTATTCAAATCATCGCCTGGGTTCGTCTCTGTAAAGGTTTCGGCAAAGATACTGGTTTTACAATTGGCTACATTCTTTTAAGCTTCATTTTTTGGCCCATTCTTGCCTTCGATAAAAACACAACCTGGGACACATCTCGCATTGATATGAACAGCTGCTCTTTTCTAAATAAGGACAAAAATTTCAGCACCACCAGTGCTGCGCCAAACATGAATACCAATCCGAGCCAACCAACAAGCGGTTTCAACTCGCAACCAGTTCAATCAGGCCAACCAACAAGCGGTTTCAACTCGCAACCAGTTCAACCAGGCCAACCGATTCAGCCAAACGCTGAGGCGAGCCAGCCAGACCAATCAACACCAAATCTATTTTAGAATAACTTCCACACTCATCCCCCCCCAACCGACGGCCGGGAAGAGTACGCTTATTTATAATTTGTCGGAAAGGAGCATTATGGATCAAACTTCACAAATTGGCGTAACCCCCACGCCAAAAAAGGGCAATCTTGGTTGGATTATTCCTATTGTTGCCCTGTCTTTAGCCTGTATCGGCATGGGTGGATATATCGTCGTTAGCAGCATCAATGGCAACAACAATCAAGCTAGCGAAAGCAGCAAAGCTCAAACCGAGCAGAATGATTCCGCTAGTAGCGCCAACTCGGAAAATGCTAGTATAAGTAGCGCCCAAAAGCCAGTCGTAGTCGACGTTTCGAGAGCTCTTAACACTGATGGCTATACTTACACGCAATATTATCAATTCTTTGCTGGTATTACGACCAATGTTAATGGCAAAGAGCTAATTGTTAAATATAGTCCTGAAAACCTTTGCGAATATTATTATCTCGAATGCCAACAGGCCATTTCAAACGTATACAGCAATACTCTTCAATTCGACCAGCCTATTGCCGATGTCTTTTATGGTGGCTTTGGCCAGAATGGACCGTTTACTGACACTATTTTCATTCTGCTCAAAGATGGCACGGTTGAATACATTCCGTTAGTCCTTGCTGCCAAAACCTCTACTGGCGACCCAGAGCATCCTTACGATTTCAGGTCATATGGCAAACTCGAAGGTGTAAGCGATGTTGTTAAATTCTCCATGGCTACAGTTGATGACGGATTTAGTGGCTACGGCACAACTCTCGCTATTAAGAGTGACGGTAGCTTCTACGATCTCTCCAGTATCCTTGAAGCAACCGGCAGCTATTAAATTGCCTCGGCTTTAGCCAAAAGCTCATCCGCAAGGGTGAGCTTTTTGATGTTAAAATAGAGAGGACATGAATTTCCAGCTGCACAGCAAATATCAGCCAACTGGCGACCAGCCGCAAGCCATCGAGACTCTCATGGACGGCCTCCGCCAGGGTTGCCGCGAACAAACCCTTCTTGGCGTGACCGGCTCGGGCAAAACTTTCACTATGGCTAATATCATTGCCCAATCTAATCGCCCCACATTAGTACTTGCACACAATAAGACTCTTGCCGCCCAGCTCTATGCCGAATTCCGCGATTTTTTTCCCGAAAATGAAGTGCATTATTTTGTTTCTTATTTCGACTATTACCAGCCGGAAGCCTACATTGCAAGCACCGATACCTATATCGAAAAAGATAGCGCCATTAATGAAGAGATTGACCGCCTCCGTCACGGTGCAACTGAAGCCTTGCTTACGCGCCGCGACACCCTAATCGTCGCTTCCGTTTCCTGCATCTACGGCATTGGTTCGCCCGAACATTATCGGGCTATGGCCATCCGACTCGCCCGCGGCGAGCAACGCGATATGTCGCAATTTATTCATTTACTGACCGAAATTCAATACCATCGCAATGACATCGCTTTTGAGCGGGGCAATTTTCGCGTACATGGCGACACTATCGACGTCTTTCCTGCCTCCGGCGACCGCGCCTATCGGCTTGAATTTGGTTTTGACCAGCTTGAACGCATTAAAGTCATCGACTCACTTACCGCCGAAGTACTAGCTGAGCCCGAGGAAATTGGCATTTTCCCAAATACACATTATGCCACACCAAAGGATTCGCTCGACCTCGCCATCGATAAAATTCGCGCCGAATATAAAGAACGGTTGGATTTTTTCAATCGCGAGCACAAATATCTCGAGGCTCAACGCCTTAGTCAACGCATTAAATACGATCTTGAGATGCTCGAGCAAACCGGCTTTGTAAAGGGTATCGAAAATTATTCGCGCCATCTCGACGGTCGCGTCCAAGGGCAACCGCCTGCTACATTGTTAGACTTTTTTCCAGACGATTTTCTCATTCTCATCGACGAATCGCACATGACTCTGCCACAGATTCGCGGCATGTATAATGGCGATCGCGCCCGCAAAGAGACGCTAGTTGAATACGGTTTTCGTCTGCCAAGCGCACTCGATAACCGCCCGCTTACTTTTGCCGAATTTGATCGTCACATTAATCAAGTCATCTATGTCTCAGCCACTCCAGGGGAATATGAGTTGCAGCATTCGCCCAGACCCGCCGAACAAGTTATTCGCCCGACCGGTCTGCTTGACCCCGAAATCGAAGTTCGTCCGAGTGATGGCCAGATCGACGACCTAGTGAATGAAATTAATGAACGCATCGCCAAAGGACAGCGCACGCTCGTTACAACCCTCACCAAGCGCATGGCCGAAGATTTATCCGAGCATTTAATCGAACTGGGTATCAAAACCGCCTATATCCACAGCGACATCGATACGCTCGAACGCGGCGATATCTTGCGCGACCTCCGCAACGGCACTTACGACGTGTTGGTTGGCATTAATTTATTGCGCGAAGGACTAGACTTGCCAGAAGTTTCGCTTGTTACAATTCTCGACGCCGATAAAGAAGGCTTCCTGCGCTCCGAATCTGCTCTCATTCAAACTATTGGTCGCGCCGCCCGCCATATCGAAGGCAAAGTTATTATGTATGCCGATAATATGACCGACAGCATGCAGCACGCCATCGAAGAAACTTACCGTCGCCGCGAGATTCAGCAAAAATATAACGAAGAGCATCACATTACGCCCAAATCCGTCGCCAAAGAAATTAGTGCGGGTCTGCGCGCAATTATTCCCGAAAAAGAGCGGAGCAAAAAACTCGACCTGCGCAAAATTCCGCGCGAGGAATATCCGCAAATTATTAAAGAACTCAGCTCGCAAATGCAGCTCGCCGCCGCAAACCTCGAATTCGAGCGCGCCGCCGAACTTCGCGACCAGATTGAAGACATTAAAGCCGCTTTGGACCATAAAAAATAAGGAGAAATATGGAAAAATTCATCAACAGTTTACCGATCGAACTCGAAAATATCATTTCGTCGCTCATTATCATTCTTGTCGCGATTTTAATTTATCAAATCTTTCGTTGGCCGATTAAGCGCATTCTGGGCGTTAATAAAAGCAAGAAGGGTAACACCGTTCTCTCCATTACGACTAGTTTTATTCGCATGGCTTATATCACCATTGTCGTTCTGCTCGTTCTGCAAGTTAACGGCGTCGATGTCTCCAGTTTAATCGCCGCTGCCGGGATTGCTACTGTGGTCATTGGTCTTGCAGTTCAGGATACTCTCAAAGACATCATTCGTGGCATTAGCATCATTTCCGATGATTATTACAAAGTTGGCGAAGTCGTCAAAATCGGCGACACGAACGGCAAAGTCGTCTCGGTCGGCATTCGTTCGACTAAAATTACCGATTTGGGCACCGGCAATACTATCACTATCGCCAACCGCAACATTGAGCGCGCCGAAGTTATGGGTGCAAAATTTAGTATTGATATTCCGTTACCATACGAACTTAAGCTCGCTAAAGCCGAAGATATTATGCGCGAAATTGCCGCCAAAGCAAGCGAAAGCGAATATGTAGTCGAATTGGAATATACTGGTGTTGGCGAGTTGGCCGATTCTGCAATTATTTATAAAACTTTTGGCACTGCTGCATCCAAACATCGCACCGAAGCTAAACGCGCCACACTACATGCGGCACTGGAAGTCCTCGAGCACCACAAGATTGACATCCCTTATCCGCAAGTCGACGTTCATCAGAAATAATGTTATAATATTTTTATGAAAGCAGTTACTCGTTTTGCGCCGTCGCCGACCGGCTACATTCACATTGGTAACGTTCGTTCGGCAATTTATCCTTACCTTATTGCCAAGCAGCAGGGCAAAGAAGGCATTTTTATTCTGCGCATCGAGGATACTGACCAAGCGCGCTATGTTGAGGGCGCAACCGATCTCATCAAAGATACTCTTAGCTGGCTCGGCCTTGATTGGGACGAAGGCCCAGACAAAGGTGGCCAGCACGGTCCTTATTACCAAACTCAGCGCAAAGAAATCTATTATGAATGGGCGCAAAAATTAATTGCCGCCGGCCGCGCTTATGCCGACCCGACGCCGAGTGAGACTATCGCTCAGTACCGCGCGGAAGCTAATCAAAACAAGCAGGCTTTTCTTTATCGTAATTATCGTCCTACTGATACGCCGACATGGCGGGTAGGTTTACCGCTCCGTCTCAAAAGCCAGCCAAAAGCCTACAATTATCACGACGAAGTTTTTGGTGACCTACATATGGGTCCCGAAACTCAAGATGACATTATCTTAATTAAAGCCGACGGTCTACCAACTTATAATTTCGCTCACATCGTCGATGATGCCACCATGGGAGTAACTCATGTCCTGCGCGGTCAAGAATATTTGCCGAGCATGGGCAACTATCTTGAGCTTTATGAGGCCTTTGGCCTTGAACGGCCAAAATTCGTTCACTTGCCACATATTCTCGCGCCTAGCGGCAATAAGAAGCTGGGCAAGCGCGATGGCGCCAAGTCTGCCAACGATTATCGCCTCGACGGCATTCTGCCCGAAGCGATGCTAAATTTCCTCGCCTGCCTGGGCTGGAATGACGGCACCGAGCAAGAAATTTACAGCAAGCAAGAATTAATCGAGAAATTTGACCTTAGCCGCATTCAGCGCGCCGGCGCTCGCTATGATGAGCAGAAATTGTTATGGCTCAACGGCCAATGGATTCGCCGCCTCTTTACCGAAGATGCACAAGCATTATTTGCGCGTACGCAAACTTTTTGGCCAGACACCGCCGCAACCTTCGACGACGCCTACAAATTCCAAATCTTTAGTATTATCTACGACCGCCTCAAGACACTTGGCGATCTCAAAACCATGACCAGTTATTTCTTCGCCGACCCCGTCGTCGACATGGACATGCTTACGAACAATAAGGCACTCAAGAAACTTTCCGAGCAGGAAATCTGCGATTTGTTGCGTCAAGCCGTCGCCAAGCTCCAAGCCGTCGATACCTGGACCGCCACCAATCTTCAAGTGGCACTCAATGAACTTCTTGCTAAAACCGAGCAAAAACCAATGGTCCTCTTTGGTCTGATTCGCCTCAGCATCAGCTTTGCGCCATTTAGCCCCGCCCTACACGATACCCTTGCTGTACTCGGCAAAAATACTACGCTGGCACGTCTCAATTCGGTCATTACCGCTTTTGCGCGTGATTAAGCTTTACGCTTATGCTATAATTTATCTATGGATGGTTTTAAGAAGCCGCATAGAAATACTCGCATTCGTCCGCGCAGCCAAGAGCCGGCCGACCAGACCTTAATCAATCTCTACAAAGAAAGCGAATTTGCCCAAGAAAATGCCGCCGAGTTAGCCGAAGACGGCATCGAAGTCGAAGATGTTGCCACTCCCGACAGCGCCACTACTCCAGAAGATATTACTACCCCCGACGACGATATTGCCGCTTTCATCAACGATTCCGGCGATAAAAATCAGCTCGATTTACCTGAACGCGCCGCCGCCAAACATGCGCGCAAACGCGCTGCCAGAAAAGAACGTCGTCGCTCTTCTATCAAACGCACGTTTTTAATTTTGTTCGTCATCGCGCTACTTACCGCCGGCGTCGTCACAGGCACGCTCTGGCTCTTTACTCCGTCTATTAACGAGACTGTCTTGGGCTCCGGCCGCGGCGAAGACGCCGTTGCGGATAACATTTTCTATTCCGCATTAACTGGCCTCGAGATTAGCCAAAACGTCGCCGCCAATGCCGAAGTTACCTGCATTATGATTGAAAACAGTACAACCGCACGCCCACAATCGGGCTTGCGCGCCGCCGGTGTTGTCTATGAGGCCATTGCTGAAGGCGGCATCTCTCGTTTTATGGCTATCTATCAAGACAATAAACCTGAATACATCGGTCCAATTCGCTCCGCCCGCCTTACCTTTGTGCAGCTTGCGAAGCAATATCAATGCGGTTACGTCCATGTCGGCGGCGCCACCAATGCCATTAATGAACTCAATTCCAGCGGCTACCGCAATATTGACGCTGGTTATTATGAAGAAAAATATGTCTCGCGCAAGATTAGTTCCGGTCGCCGCGCGCCACATAATGTTTATACGCGCTTTAGCTGGCTCGACCAACTTAATTACGCTAAAGGCTGGAATACTTCCAATTACACGCCATTTGCCCGCGTCCAGGCCGACACGATTACCGAGGCTGAGAATCGCGACGCTACCACCATCACCATTAAACTTTCCGGCGATAATTCCTACAATCCAGGCTTTACTTACGATGCTAATACGAATACTTATCTACGTTGGCATCAGCATGGTGGCGCACATTACGACAAAGCCGAAGACGGCACACTTACGCAAATCTCGCCAACCGTAGTCGTCGCCATGAAAGTACATGTAATCAATCGTGCTGGCGACGTAAATGGTTACAAGGACCATGTTACCTATGGCGAAGGCGACTGTTTTGTTTTCCAAAATGGCACCGTGACTGCTGGCAAATGGAAACGTGCGACCGCCTCCGACCCACTCAAATTCTATAACTCAAACGACGAAGAAATTTTACTCAATCGCGGCCAAACATGGGTAACAGCTTATCCAGACACAATTGGCACCGTAAATTGGAATTAATAAGAAAGGAATAAGCATGTTTGGCGGCTACGATCCAGCATATAACCCTGAATCACTCGAGAAGAGAAAAGCGAAAGCGGAGCAGCAGGAACTCTCTCAGGAGCAGCAAGAAATAGCGGACAAGTGGGCCGCCTCGATGAACGAGTTGGACGCTGAGACTACAAGCGCCGAGACCACTGCAATGGACGCCGAAACCGCCGCGCCCGCATCTGCCGAAATCCAGCATTTTAATCCACATGACAGCAATGAAACTTCGAATTTTCAACCACTTTCGCCCGAAGAGCAGCGTGCGCAGATGCAAGCCAGCACCAAGATTCCGCCAGAACCATATAAGACTTTCGATTCCGATCCACTCAATTCTGATTCGCTCAACCCCGACCCGCTCGACCAGCCATCCGAATCATATGACGAAGACAATCTAGTTGTCGAAGCGATTGTTGAAAATTCTGGCAAAGGTTCAGTTGATTTAAATAGCGTCGGCCAAAAGCTTGAGAGCGATGGCGTCGCGATTGCCGACGAAGTCGAAAACTTGCAACCAGATATCGCCAATGATCTCGCCAAGGCAGGCACCGAAGACCCTCGCGCCGGCCAAGAATTAGCCGATGAGCTTGCGATTGACGCCGCCGCTTCCGCGCTCGCCGCTAAAGAAAAAGCCGCCGATACGATTTCCGCCATCGAGAACGAATCCATCACCGTCGAAGCCGAACAGGCCGATTTTGAGCAGACTGTCGCTGAACTAGATACCTTGATTGATACCGCCGAAAATACCGCCGTACAAGCCGGCAAAGCGGTTTCCGAGAAAGTTGACCAAGCACGCAAACTGTCCGAAGAAGCCAAAGACGCCGTCACTGAGGCCGAGAATAAGGTCGCCGCTGACGCTGAAGCCGACCAGGCCGAAGTCAATGCTAAGCACGCTGAGACCAACAAGGCCGACGCCGCCGAAGCCTCGCTCGAGGACGACGAAGCCGAAGACAAGAACGAAAAAAATACTTCCGACTTCAATCCCGATGATTATCCAGAACTCAAGGACCTTGGAAAAACTGACCGCCAGTCGATTTTCGCCTAAGCTCGCTTGCGGCGAAATTTCAAGAAAGTTTTTGTTGCCAAAGAGATATTATGAGAGTAAATAGATGAGGCAGAGTGTCATGAAAACAGGAGTTACCCAAAATAGAACGATATATTTTGACTATTTAAGAGTGTTCGCAACCGCTGCAGTCATACTACTACACGTCGCTGCTTTTAATTGGCTCAGTACAGACGTTAATGGATACGATTGGAAAGTTTTTAACTTTTACGACAGTATCGTCAGATGGGGAGTACCTGTTTTCGTAATGATAAGTGGGGCACTTTTTCTGGGCAGAGATGATATATCAATAAAAAAATATATTCTAAGTATATTCTCAGATTGGCAACTGCATATATCTTTTGGAGTTTCATTTATTATTTATTCGCTGGGGAAACCGTGCTGAAACAATTTCAACTTTTATTCCAGTCAGGAGGAGCGGCTAGATTTACATCTATCATAAATGGTCCTTATCACTTATGGTTTGTGCCGATGATTGCAGGGATTTATATGTGCATACCATTTTTAAAGCAAATAGTAAAAAATCAGAAAACAACGACTTATTTCTTGATTCTTTCTTTCATATTTTGGTTTGTTATTCCTCAGTGTGTTTGCTTGATAAATGATTTTGGCGGAGAAAAATTAATCAATATAACTAATGTTTTGTATGAAAGAGTAAATGCTCTGCAATTAAACCTCGTTTTGAATTATGCATTCTATTTTGTTTTAGGATATAGACTTTCCAAAATAAAATTTGAGAAGAAAACAAGATTAACGATATACGCACTGGGAGTATTCGGGGCCTTGTTTACAATCATCATAGAAATGATAGTATCAATTAAAACGCAGACCGCCACCGTGACATATTATGCAAATTCAAGAGTTAATATATTTCTTGAAGCGCTAGCTATTTTTGAATTATGTAAAAATATTCAATTCAAAGAAAATAAATTGATAGTCTTATTGTCAAAATGGAGTTTTGGAGCTTATCTAGTTCATGCATTAATTATTGAACAAATAGCAAAACATGGATTAAATACATTATCGTTTAATTCAGCAATCGCAACATTAGTTATAGTAGCTATCGTATTTGTTGTCTCATTTGCAATTTCGGGCATCATGCATCGCATTCCCATAGCAAAAAAGTATATCGTGTAAGCTATAAATAACAGATAGTTGAGTTGATATATAAAAAAGAGTCCTTTCAGACTCAGCTCTAAAAAATGGTGATCTCGGAGGGAGTCGAACCCTCGATTTTCTGGATGAGAACCAGACGTCCTGGACCACTAGACGACGAGACCAGCTGCGCTTAGTTTAACAGAATCTGATCGCTTTTGCAAACAGATAGCACATAGTGTATACTGAAGCCAAAAGAGGAGTTGTATTATATGCAAACCGTTCGACGTTATTGGCGCATCATTTTTCCCATGATTGTCGCTCTAATTATTTGGATTTTTTCGTCGCAAACCGGCGACGTCTCCGATTCCAAGTCCCTCGAAGTCGCCCAAATCTTTGGTCTCAGCAATGAAGCTGCGCGCACGCTTGCACATTTCATTCTCTTTGGCTCGCTCGGCTACACCCTCTGTAGCTTCATCAAAGGCCTCTATCCCCAAGCTTTCCCCACGCTCAACCTTATCGCCTATCCAATTATTGTTGTCACCGTCTTCGGTGCCATCGACGAAGTCCACCAGATTACCGTAGCGGGCCGCAATGCCAAAATCGGCGAAGTCTTTATTGATACTTTAGCCGGCTTCTCCGGCATTCTGCTTTATGTCGCCGTCTTCTGCTTCTGGCGGATATTTTTGCACCGTCGTCAGGTCATTAAAGCTCAAAATACCTAAAAGATTTCCCCAAAGGGGCTATCTTTCCATTATATCACACTTGCGCATTTTTGTCAAGTTTGTTAAACTGTTAACTATGAAATTACCCGTCGTTGCAATTATCGGCCAAACTAATGCCGGCAAATCCAGTCTCTTTAACCGTCTCGTGCGCAAGTCGCAGGCGATTGTTGCCCGCGAAGCTGGTACTACTCGCGACAATGTCGTGGGCAAGGTTGAGAATCGCTATATTTTGATTGATACTGCTGGTTTGAAAGAGGCCGAAGATGATTTTGAGGCGCATATCCAAGACCAAATCGATGACGCCGTGACTTCTGCCGACATGATCCTGATTGCAATGGACGCAACTAAATATCCTAATCACGACGACAAACTCATCGCCAAAAAAGCCCTCAAATCCGGTAAGCCCATCCTGCTCCTGCTCAATAAAGCCGACCTCGGCGAAGCCCTGCCGCTTGAAGAATTTTATAGCCTTGGCATTCAAGACATGCTTTGCGTCTCCGCTACGACCGGACTAAATCTTAATGAACTTCGCGCCAAAATCCTCGCTCATCTCAAGCAACTTGGCTTCAAGGCCAGCACGGCTAGCGCCAAAACCAACACGCTTAAACTTGCTCTCATCGGCCGCCCAAACGTGGGCAAAAGTTCGCTCTTCAATTCACTCGCCCAAAAACAGCAAGCGATTGTGGCGAATTTAAGTGGCACCACTCGCGATATCAACCGCACCGAAATTAAATACAAAGGCCAAACCATCGAATTACTCGACACCGCCGGCTTGCGCAAACCGGGAAAGCGCGAAGTTGGTATCGAGAAATTCTCCGCGTTGCGCAGTCTCGCCGCCATCGAAGAGGCCGACGTTTGCTGCTTGCTCATCGATAGCACCGAACCGCATTCCAAGCTCGATCAGTCACTCGCCGGCGAAATCGCCAAAGCGGGGAAAGGCATTATCCTCGTCGTCACCAAAACCGACCTCGAGCACAAAGATTCCGACGAAATTCTCGATAATCTTGAATATGATTTCAATTTCGTGCCTTATGCGCCCGTCGTAATGACCTCCAGTTTAACTGGCAAAAACGTAACTAAAATCTTCGAACTCGCCCAGCAAATCGACGCCGCTCGCCACGCCGAGCTTAAAACTTCCGACTTAAACAAGCTTCTTATGGATGCCGTCGCTAGCCATCCGCCGGCCGGCCTCAAAAATACCCACCCCAAGCTCCGCTACATGGTTCAGACCGACAGCTGCCCGCCATGGTTCGTTGTTTATGGCAGTAATCTCAGCTTGCTCCATTGGAGCTACAAGCGCTATCTTGAGCGTCGCCTCCGCGAGGCCTACGATTTCACCGGCACACCAATCTTTTTCTCCTTTAGGAACCGTGACTAACTCCCAAAAACATGTTATAATAAGAGAGACAAAATGAACTCAAGTATTCATTTTGTTAGCACTTTTTCAACGTAGTTACACAGGCAATCAGAAAAGGAGGGGATTTTCTATATGCAGAATCCTAATCAAGCGTTCACATTCGATCGTGACACCCATTACGTGGTGGACCTCAACGCTGCTTTAAATTTTCCGGAATTTTTCGATCCCACCGCAAAACTTCCTGAGAGACATCTCATTATCTCTCGTATTTACCAGAAGAGTTTGCACAAAATGCGCGAAGAGAATTCCGATCGTGGCACCGCTGCCAGCGATTTGGCTAAGTTGCTCTACGAGCTCATCACGCAAGGTCGCAAGACTCAGAATGATGGCGCCGAGGAGTATCATCTTGGCGAGAAGTTGCATGTCATCTTCGACTACCAAGACCATAGCTACACTGGCCGCCACATCGATGGTGAGCATATCAAGGAGACGATCGCTCTGGCGGAATATTGGAGCACGCAGTCGACGATTAATCATGTCACCGTGCTAACCAATGACCCCATCATGCAGATTTCTGCCCAAGATCGCCCTAAGCTCGATATCCACATGTTTAGCCCCGCGCCTTATATTGGCCGTCGTCGTATTTACGACGAAGGCGCCATCAATTATTGGCGCAAGAGTAAGAATATGTCGCTTAGCACTTTCTATAGTTTCTGCTCAGATACTGAGCCGCTCAAGCCAAACGAATTCGTGCTCTTTGGTAAAACCAATAGCTTTGGTCATATTGGCCGCTATGACGCCAATCGTGAGCGCATCGTACCGCTCAAGTATTACCGCGAGCTACATAATGTCACGCCGACAAGCGAGCAGCAGGCAATGGCAATTGAGGCCTTAATGGCGCCCGCCGACGAAATCGGCGTTGTCATCCTCTTTGGCTCTGCTGGTTCCGGTAAGACTTTCGCCACAACTGCTTGCGCCTTGGCGCAAACTGGCATTGCCGATGCGAGATACATCGACTTGCCGCGAACCGGCGAACCTGCCGCATATTCCGGCCGCCAAAACGGCAAACGCAACCGCAAGAAATCGGCATCCGTCGAAGACGCTAGCGCCATCATCTTGCCGAACAGGGAAAAGCAATATCCTTATCAGAATATCGCTTTTCTTCCGCCTGACAGCATGTTGGGCGTTAGAATGGCCGCCGTGCCGGGCGATGAGCGTGCTAAGCTTGCTGGCAAAACCTATGCCATTCGTGACAATATCGAAGCCTACTTGCGCGTTTGCGGTGACAAGAAAGAAGGTGGCCTCGAGCTAACCGAACGTGACCTCGACGCCCGCGCCGCGTCAATCATGAATCAGATTGACTTGTTCCCGCTAGGCGAAATTAACGGCCGCAGTTTCTGGAATGAATTCCTTATTTGTGACGAAGCGCAGTTCTATACGCTCGCACAAATCAAGGCTTGCATCGAACGTTGCGATTGCGGCACTAAGTTGGCGCTTTGTGGTGACCCTAGTCAGATCAATAACCCGTTTAGCTGGTACGGCAATTCGCTTGCTCGCGCGGTGCGTTATCTTGGCGGAGACCCTAAAGTCGCCGTGATTCGCTTCGAAGGCGAAGAAAATATCCGTCGTCCGGGCGCGCAAATCATTGCCCGCTCTTGGCCGCACTAAGCTTTCGAGGTCTGCAACGACGTAACTATGATTTGTCTAGGTTTTAGTTCCGACTGAAGTCTAGACGCCTTAAGGGTCGACTGTTTAGTCGGCCCTTTTTCATGTTAAAATTATCTCTATGAAGGTCATATTCGGCTTCGGCAATCCGGGGCATAAATACAATTTTACGCGCCACAATTTTGGCTTTTTAGCGCTGGATTTTTATGCCAAAGTTCACAATCTCGAATTTCGTCCTCAGCCAAAGTTCAAAGCCGACATTGCTCAGGCCGATAGTCTTTTGCTTGTCAAACCGCAAACTTTCTATAACGATGTCGGTCTTTCCGTGCGTAGTATTTATGATTTTTACAAACTCACGCCACAGGATATCCTGATTATTTGCGACGATTTTAATCTGCCTTTTGGTAAGCTGCGTTTTCGCGAGCGAGGTAGCGCGGGTGGCAACAATGGGCTCAAGTCTACTGTCGCGCATCTGGGCAGCGAAGATTTTCCACGCCTGCGCCTAGGAACTGGCAACGACAGCCTACGCAGCCGTATCGGTGACGTCGATTTTGTTTTGTCAAAATTCACGCCCGCAGAGCATGACCAACTGCCTACCGTTCTTCGCGAAATCAGCGATTTTATGGCAAAATATTAGTTTCTCATAAATTTTATAACACTTTTTGCAAAATTAACAATAAGCAGTTTGACCCCTGTAAAATCCGCATTTTATTCGCCGAATTCACCATTTTTGCTATTGAAATTACAAAAAAGCATGAAAAAACTGTTGACTTAAAATCAAACATGTGCTATTATAAACACAGTTTCAATCACACTGATTGAAAGCCGCACCTAAATAATCTATAACTATGCTAGTTATCTAGCATTTGTTGCGTGCTTTAGAATCACTTTCAAGCTTCAAATTTTCTTTCCATAATTTGAAGCCAAAAGTATTACCTCCACTTAGAAAGTCTCTTTCTAAAGCTAGCAACCCCTATAACCGGCGGACCCCAATGTGTGAGGTGGGTCACGCTTCCGGATCTTCCGGATGCCTTAGGAGGTGTGTTGTAGGGCCAAATAGCCCCAGGTGATGCCCACCCTTACCTGGGGCTTTTTGGTGTGCCGCGCTAGCATAAGCCGGTTCACCTTATGCTTTTTTGCCAAATTTAGTATGATATTATATAACACATGAGTAAAAATCTAGTCATCGTTGAGTCTCCTGCCAAAGCCCACACTATCGAAAAATATCTCGGCCCCGATTTTACCGTCTTGGCTTCCGTCGGTCACATTCGCAAAGACACTAAGGTTGATAAAAATACTTTTGATGTCACTTATGAAATTGACCCCGGCCACAAAAGTGTTATTACCGATCTTAAAAAAGCCGCCAAAACCGCCGATAAAATCTGGCTCGCAACTGATGAGGACCGCGAAGGTGAAGCCATCTCGTGGCATCTTTGTGAGGTATTAAAGTTACCTAAAGATACCGCCCGTATCACTTTTCACGAAATCACTAAATCCGCGCTCGAAGCCGCCATCCAGCATCCGCGCACCGTTGATATGGACATGGTTTCTTCCCAGCAGGCGCGCCAAACGCTCGACATGCTTGTAGGCTTCGACCTTTCCGGCATTGTTCGTAAAAAAGTTCCCGGCGCAATTTCCGCCGGCCGTGTTCAGAGTCCCGCTTTGCGCCTGATTGTCGAGCGCGAACAGGCCATTGAAAAATTCGCCAGCAAATATTGCTACAAAGTTTCTGGCGATTTCGGTTTTGATACTAAACTCGATCACGAATTCGACGACGAAGCTAGCGTTAAAGAATTTCTAAATCAACTCATCGGCGCCAATTACACCGTTTCCGCCATCGAAAATACACCGGGTACGCGCAAGCCCGCTGCGCCATTTACTACTGCCTCAATGCAAATTGAAGCCAACTCCAAACTCGGCTTTTCTACGCGTACCACCATGCAGGCTGCTCAAGCACTCTATCAGGCAGGTATGATTACCTATCACCGTACCGACAGTCTGAATCTCAGCAAACAGGCCCTTGCTAGCATGGCTAACTACATCGAGCAGACTTTCGGTAAAAATTATGTCAAAGTCCGCAATTTCAAGACTAAATCCGCTAGCGCCCAAGAAGCCCATGAAGCGATTCGCCCCACCGACATCAACCGTGAGGTTGCTGGCAAAAATGATTACGAAAAGCGTCTCTATGCGCTAATTCGCTCCCGCACGCTCGCCACCCAAATGGCGGATGCCAAAATCGAAACAACTGCCATCACCATCGCAACACCGACGCCGCACCGTTTTGTTGGCAAGGGTGAAGTGATTACATTTGATGGTTTTTTGAAAATTTATGGCCGCATTAAAGAAAATGAATTGCCTCAGCTCACGGTCGGCGCGACGGTCGGCGCCAATACTATCGTCGCCCGTCAAACTTTTGCCAAGCCACAAGCGCGTTATACTGAGGGTTCACTCGTCAAGAAACTCGAAGAGCTCGGCATCGGTCGCCCAAGCACCTACGCCTCAATCATGACCGCCATTCAAGCGCGCGGCTATGTCGTCAAGGGCGAGTCCGAAGGTGAAGAGCGCAGCGTTAATACTTTTACACTTGAGCAGGATCAAATTAGCGCAGCTAAAGTTACTGAGAAATTTGGCGCCAATAAAGGCAAATTGATCCCTACGCCAGTCGGCGAGCTAATTTCCGCCTTCCTTACCGATAATTTCAAAAACATTGTCGATTATAAATTCACCGCCAATATTGAAAAAGACCTCGATTTAATTGCCGACGCCAAACTCGATCGCGTTAAAATGCTGCGTGACTTTTATGGTCCATTCAACAATGAAGTCCTCGCCAGTGAGGGCATCGAACGCTATAACAACGCCCGTCTACTCGGTCACGACCCCGAGACCGGCAAGGCCATCTATGCCAAAGTTGGCAAAAACGGTGGCTTTATCCAGCTGGGCGAAAACGAAAAAGAAACCGGCGAGAAACCACGTTTTGCGCCATTGCCAAAGCGCAAATCCGTCAAGACAGTTACGCTCGAACAGGCACTCAAACAACTCACTTTGCCGGTTCTACCGCGCTCGTTGGGTCAAGCTAAAGATGGCACCGAAATTATTGCCGCCGCTGGACCATTCGGGCCATATCTAAAAGCAGGGAAGTATAATATTCCCATCAAGGACCTCGACCCCTATACTGTTACGCTTGAAGCTGCTGAGCCGCTTTATGCGGCTAAGCGCGACTCTTATATTGCCGACTGGGGCGAAATTCAAATTATCAATGGCGCCTACGGTCCCTACGTTAAAGGCCCCGGCCGTCGCAATTTCGTGCGCATCCCGAAAGATATCGACCCTAAAACGGTTACCAAAGAGCAGGCCGAAGAATATCTCGCTAATAAACCGAAAAAGACCCGTCGCCCCGCCAAGCGCCGTGCCACTAGCAAAAAATCCACAAAGAAGTAGAATAAAATTATGGACGATCACGAAGTGCGTCAAGAACTCTGGCGCCTCATCGCCGTCACTATTGGCTCAGTTATCGCTGCTATCGTGTTAGTTTTTGCGGTCGTCACTTTCTTCCGCTCAAGTTATTCTTTTAATTACCGCGCCGAACGCAGCGGTAATATCCCTGACTACAGCGCGCTCTCGTCAACCCGTCGCGATATTCTCGCCGTGACCGAACAGGAGTTTAATAATCCGGGCGATATGCTGCGCTATTCCGATGGCGTTAAGGAAGCATGGTGTGCCGATTTCGTTTCGTGGGTCTATCTCGAGGCAAATCATCCTTTCGAAAATCCCAATAGCGGTAGCTGGCGTATCCCAGGAACTTATACGCTCCAAGAGTATTTCAAAGCCAACAACCGTTGGCACGCTTACGACGACGAATTGCCTCAACCGGGCGATGTCGTGATTTATCGTAATGGTATTTTTGGTGACCATGCTAACATTGTCGTCGCTAGCGACTATAACGAAATCCTCACTATCGGCGGCAACGAAAATGGCAAAATCATGATGCATCGCATCACTTATTCCGACCCGCGCTATGGAATTGTTGGCTACGGCCTCGCCGAAGCTGAATCAAGCGAGTCAAATGAATCAACCAAATCAAACGAATTGACCAAGTCAACCGATTCGACCGAGTAATTTTCTCGTCTTTTATGCTAGCTTTAACAGCTTCGTGCAACTCTTCTGCCATAATTCCGCTTATGCTTAAACTTTTATGTAATTTTTTATACGACCTGCCAAAAATATGGTAATATAGTTGTAAGTAGATAATAATTTGCTTGTTGACAATATCACAAATAGATGTTAAGATATTTAAAAATAAGATATAAACTTTAATTGACGGAGAATAAGGAAGCAGCAGCATGAACAATGCGGAAACAATTACTAAGGCCATCAAAAATAGTCTTAGTATCATTGAGCAGGAACGCGAGCGCGAGATCATCTCGCGGCGATTCGGTCTAAACGGGCACAAGGAGACACTTGAACAAATCGGTGAAATGTTATCAATTACCCGCGAGCGCGTACGCCAGCTCGAAAAGGCGATTCTTATCCGTCTCCGCATCGCTGCCGAAGAAGGCAAAATTGCCGACCTCGCTCCCGCCGAAAAACTCATCATCCGCAATTTAACTGAAATGGGTCGCGTCGCCCGTGTCTCCGACCTCGCAAAAAAGATTCTTGGCCACGAAGCCACCGCAACCGATAAAGCCAATTTTAGCTTCCTTGGCGAAATCTCTCCCGTCTTAACTATCATTACCGAAAACGACAAATACCATAACACTATCGGCATCGCCGAATATGGCGACGAAAAAGCCCTGCGCGGCAAAGTCGATGAAATCGTTACACTCATCAAGGCCAACAAAAAGCCAATTAGCATTGACGAACTTGACGCCAAGCTCAACTACGAGCACCCAAGTCATATTGAAGCCGTTGCGCGCATTAGTAAATTGCTTTCGACGCTCAATAATCAATGGGGCTTAACCAAATGGCCAGTCGTCAATCCCAAGAACATTCGCGACAAAATCTATGTCGTACTCGAAGAACAAAAAGAACCGATGCATTTTAATGACATCGCCCGGGCGATTAGCTCATCCGATTTTAAACGCAAGAATGTCACCGTTCAAGCCATCCACAACGAGCTCATCAAAGATTCACGCTTTGTCTTAATTGGTCGTGGTATCTATGCACTTGATAGTTGGGGCTATCAAAAGGGCACTGTCTCTGACATTATTACTAAAATCTTAAAAAGCGCCGGCGACGAAGGCTTGTCACGCAAAGAGATTGTCAAACAAGTTCTTAAAGAGCGTAAAGTCAAAGAAACTACTGTTCTGCTTAATCTGCAAAATAAAAATCTCTTCACCAAAGTCGGCAAAGACAGCTACAAGCTCGCTGCTTAAATGTAATCTAAAAAATCTCCCGCAAGGGAGATCTTTTTTAGGCCAGCTTTTGTTCGGCAGCGACAACTTCCTGTAGGCTTTCGAATAATTGGCAATGATTCGCCGCCAACTCCGCGGCGTTCGGCACCGCACGTCGCGAATGGTCCAGCGGCGATTTTACGCAATAGCTCCGATAATTCTGCATCTTTTCTAGGCCAACTATATCCGCACGCTCATCGCCAATTTGCACCGCCACACGGGCGCGTACATTATTCAATCCATATATGCCCTTAATCTCAAATTCACCCGTCGGTGTCACATGTTCCCAGAAAAAGCCCGCTTTCTTGCGGTCGGGCGTCGCTAAACAAGGTACCTGCAAACCAATCTTCTGCAAAAGCGGTGCAAGTACAGTAGCAAACTTCGCCTGCTGAAAAGCTTGCTCGCCATAAGTTAAAATTACCACTGCTGCATCGTCGCGCGTCTGAATATAACACAACAATTCTTCCGCTCCAGGCAATAAATATTTTGCATATTTATTATCCGCCGCCAACTGTTCTGCCATCGCCGTATATACGTCTTGCGCCGTTGCCGCGCTGCGTCGTTTCGCTAGAATTCGGTCCAGCGCTACCGTTGGACTAAAAGTTGCCGGTCGTCCTGCCAGGCGCATCTTAATATATTCATTATCGCTCGCAAAATCCAGCTGCTTAAAATCGCAATCGCGTGCTGCCAAATATTGCGCATAGTCCACTTTTAGTTCATCGCCCAAATGGTCTTGAAAATGATTCGCCGCATCGCACAAACAATCAAACAGCAAACTCGTCCGAATCAAGGTACGATCCATATCAATCACATACAAAATCTCTACTTCGTGCATGTCTTCATCACGCTGGTCGTAACCGCCCAAAATACTCCGTGCCAAGCGGTCGCTATCGTGCCGAATCAAGGCCCGCTGGCTCGCCAACACGTCGCCGTCCGCCGCCCGTTCCCATATCGAACGCGACAATAAATCCGCGCCCAACAAGCGATAATGCCGCCGCAGTTTTGCATCCGGCAAACGCACCGGCGCCTCACCTTCGAGCGCATACTTCTTAATTAATTTTTCATTTGGCATATGCGTGTTATAGATTACCTCATCGATGAATTCACGGCCCGCCAGTCGCTCCAATTCATCCGCATAATCCGTCACTGCAAAATCCGGCGTATGCTTCGCTTGGTTCATCAAATTACACACATAAATTTTTCGGCCACGCGCATTCTTTAGCGCCGCGCCAATCCCCGGCACCGCCAATGTCGCACCTAAACTCTCATATAGTCCCCCAGGGGCAATCACAATCAAATCCGCCTGCGCAATTACCGCTAATGCTCGCGGGTTTGGTTCCGGTGTCGGTTCTAGACGCAGAGCAGGGCGCAACTGTCTAAAAGTCGCATTGCGAATCTCGCGCTCGTGTCGAATTTCCTGTCCCGCATCTTCCGCGACTAATGTTACTTTATCCAAAATTACCGGCACTACTTGATGACCGTTAATGTCCAACACTTCGCTTGCTACGTCCACCGCTTCCGAGAAATTACCGGTCATTTTTTCCAGCGCCGTTAAGAACAAATTGCCGAACGAATGCCCGCTCAAATTACCATCGCTAAAGCGATAATTAAACAAATCTCGCAATTTTGGCGAGTCCGACAGTGCTACCAAGCATTGTCGTACATCCCCAGGCGGCAACGCCCCCAACTCATCGCGCAATACACCCGTCGAACCACCATCATCTGCCATGCTTACCAGCGCCGTAATTTGCCGCACATATTTTTTCAAACCCGACAGAATCATAAAACTGCCCGTCCCGCCGCCAATCACTACTACCCTTATGTCTCTCTTGTCCGCCATATAGTTTAAGTTTAACATTTATGCTAAAATATGAGCATGTCAATCATCCGCTTTTTTATGATGCCAATTGTCTGGATTCCCATCGTTGTCATCTTGGTGATTTTAACGATTCGTAACCACAAAAAAGCAAATCGTCTACAAGTTCTAAACGTCGAGAGCGTGCTTTTAATGCTCGAAATTCCGAAAGATAATGATAAAAAAGAGCTCGCTGCCGAACAGCTTTTTGCCTCGCTGCATGGCATTCTTCGCGATAAAAATGAATTAAAAAATTCTGGCGGCGTGCAGGAGCATCTTTCTTTTGAAATCGCCTCAACTGGCAACCAAATTCGTTTCTTTGTTTGGGTGCCAAAAGTCCTCCAATCTTTTGTCGAAGGGCAAATTTATTCGCAATATCCGAGCGTGCAGATTTATCGCATGAAAGAAGACTATGTCGACCACCGCGACAAATATCCAGTCATTTATTCTTCTGAAATTACCTTAACTGAAAACGACGCACTGCCAATTAAAACCTTTGAGTCCTTTGAAGTTGACCCCCTCGCTGGCATTACCGGCACGCTCGCCAAGCTCAATCCCGATGGCGGGGAAGAGCTTTGGATTCAAATCCTCACCCGTCCTGTCGCCGACGATTGGCACACCAAATCCGACCAATGGATTAAGTCCGTCAAAGCCGGCAAAGGAGCTTTTGATTTCTTTCACATCGACTGGAAATGGTTCCTCGAAGTTTTTGCCGCACTGTGGCGCCCGCCAGAGGGCGGTACCGCCGCGCCAGTCAAAGTCGAACTGTCCGAGCGCGATAAAACTCGCGTAGCTAAAGCCGAAGAAAAAGCTACCAAATTGGGCTATCAAGTCAAAATTCGCCTTGCTTACGTCGGCAATAACGAGATGAATGCCAAACTCAACATGCAAGCGTTGGTCGGAACCTTCAAACAATATAATTCTACAAACCTGAACGGCTTCAAGATGTCTGGCGCTACTTTCGACAAAAATTCGCTTGACGCCTATAAGGCTCGCCAATTCACTGACGACGGTTTCGTATTGAACATTTCCGAACTCGCTTCGGTCTATCATCTGCCACACACCAACGTTGAAACGCCAAATATCGTTTGGGCCTCCAGCAAAACCGCTGAACCACCAGCCAAATTACCAATGCTCACCGGCAATCCGAGTTTCGATGAAAACATTTCCGCCTTCGGCCTAACTGATTTCCGCGGCATTAAACACCAGTTTGGCATGTATCGCCGCGACCGTTCCCGCCATGTCTATATCATCGGTCAGACCGGCTCCGGTAAATCCGGCTTACTTACATTATTTGCCCTCAGCGATATCTATCATAATCAGGGTTATTGTATTATCGACCCCCATGGCGACCTTGCCACCGACAATCTCAAATTTATCCCTGAGAGCCGCATTAAAGACGTTGTTTATTTCAATCCAGCCGATACTCAATTTCCGATGGCCTTCAATCCACTCGAAGTTTACGATCCAGCGCGCAAACCAAATATCTCTTCCGAGGTCATCGGTGTCCTAAAGCGCATGTTCGGCGATTCGTGGGGTCCGCGCCTCGAGCATATTTTGCGCTATACACTGCTTGCTTTACTCGATCGTCCTTATGCCACCATGCTCGACATTTCGCGCATGCTCACCGACAAAGAATTCCGTAAAGAAACGCTGGAATATTGTCAGGACGTCACCGTCTTACAGTTCTGGAAGCAGGAATTCGGCTCATGGGGCGAGAAACAAGTCACCGAGTCTGTTGCTCCTATCCTCAATAAGGTCGGCGCCTTTACTGCCAACCCAATCATTCGCAATATTATTGGCCAACCAAAATCCAGCTTTGATATTCGTAAAATTATGGACGAAGGCAAAATTCTCGTCGTTAACCTGTCCAAGGGCTTAATTGGCGAAGATAACGCTGCAATTCTCGGCGCTTTCCTCGTCACCAAGGTCCAGCTCGCCGCGATGAGTCGCTCCGACATTGAGAATGTCGATGATCGTCGTCCATTCTATCTTTATGTTGATGAATTCCAGAACTTTGCTACCGATTCTTTCGCCGTGATTCTTTCCGAAGCGCGCAAATATGGCCTCAATCTTACTGTCGCCAATCAATATACCAGTCAGATGACCGACGCCGTGCGCGATGCCGTCTTTGGCAACGTCGGTACTACGATTAGTTTCCGTGTTTCTGCCGACGACGCGCCAATTCTGTCTAAACAGTTTGAACCCGTCTTTGAGTCGCAAGATTTGCTCAATCTCAACAACCGCCACTTTGTCGTCTCAATGATTATCAACGGCGAAAAAACACCTGCTTTCTCTGCCACCACGCTCAGTATTCCGAAACCGCCGAACGATTTAATGCCCCGCATCGTTAAATATTCGCGCATGACTTATGCGCGTACGCGCGAGGACGTCGAGAAGGAGATTCGCGCCAATATTGAAGCTGCCGATAAATGGAAGAAGGAGCTGTCCGATTCTGGCCGCGAAGCGGGTGCTCGTGGCAGCGAACCAAAAGCCGATAAGCCAAGTTACAAATTCACGCCTACACCGCAGCAGAATTTTCGCAAACAGAAAATTTCACCCAATCAAGCCCAAGGGGAAGAACAAACCGGCAACGGCCTCAAAGACCTCGGCAAATTGATGGATGCGAAATTAAATGAACTTCAACAAGCCAGCCCAAATATTACGCTTTACGAAGAGGACTTAAAAGCACCAGAGATGCCACGCGATACTAGCGTCGAGAAATTGCAAGCCACTCGCCCGACCATTGTTTCGCCAAGCAAGAATGATGTCACTATCAGTAGCACTCAAGCTCCAACCCAAAATGCGACTCATCAAGGCCAAAATCAAAACCAAGCCCCTCACGCCGCGCAGAACAGCCAGAAGAACAAAAACCGTAATCGTAACCGTCATCGCAATAAAAATCGCTCCTAGCACGTGCTGGGCGGCAAAACTGGTATAAAAATATCCCCCTTCATCAAAGAGGGATATTTTTTTCGTTTTTCGTCAGTGGGGAAGTAGTCTTTTTATCTGCGCCCTAGTAGTCTTCGCATTGCCAACGCTGCGCCAATTAGCACTACGACACCACCCAGCGCAATTATCTGGACATTGTCCATCGTGCTCGGATTTTTTACCGACTCTTCATTAGGCTCATCTGCAGCATTACCCTCTTCCGGCGCTTCCTGCGTCGCTACACCTAAGCGCATCTGAATACCGTTGCCAGATCCTTCAACCACATAGTTGCTCGTCGACGCCTCACCGAGACCTACCGCCACAATCGTACCATCATTCAAAGCCGTAATATCATACACCACCTCGCTCTCCTGTATCACGTGGCGATATTCCACTTCCAGCATCTTATCCAACTTCACTAATTCACCCTTTGAACTATCGTAAAAGGTAAAATTATCACTTATTACGTCGTTTTCGCTGTAATAGTAGCCCATATCTTCCGCTTTCTTTTCCGCTAGAACCTCGCCGTTCTTATCGTAGCTGCGGAATACGCAATTAATGCCATAGCTTTCCGTCGGAATCTCCACGGAATTATCATTATAATCGCATTCCAAAATCACAAAATTTCCCGCGTTATCCAATGAAAGTATATCTTGCCAACGGTTTTCTTTAGTCGTTATAATTGTCTCTCTTTTTAGCGATTCCGAAATTCTCACAATCTCTTCAGTTTTCTGTCTTGTTAGATTATCGTAGTAATAATAGGACGCATAAAGATAATCATTATTCATAAGAAGATTCCAAGCATAAAGATAACTATAGTTAGTCCAAATCGGCACACTTTGAATATCTCTGCCGTCATTGGTTAATATACCTAAATAAGATGCTTGATTCTTTTCAACAAGATAGTAAACATGACCTTTTGTATTAATTTTCGCCTTGCTGATCGTTGGGGTATCAATAGTATTCGTATAATTCTCGCTCTTTAGTTCGCCCGTCGTTTTATCGAAAATATATAACAAATACGCCCCCGTATACATCCGATAATCATTCTGCGTTTCACCCACTGCTAATGGTAAGAATTGGTCATCTTCTAGTAACGTCAGCCACTCACGCGTGCCGTCCGCTTTGAATTTTGCCAAGTAGTTTACGCAAACATAATCAAGGAATTTCACGCCCATTGCCCAAGCATCTTTGCGATCAAAATCACTACTACACACGCTTTCCGCTGATGGCGGCGCCCAAGCTTGAGCGTCTACTTCCGCATTTTTCGTGTCTAAATAATAATATTCTTCGCACTGCTCGGAATCAACCAATTTTTCTACGTCCTCATCCCTATATTCCATACAAGCCGCCGTTTGTCCGCCCACGATATAGCCGCCATCCGATGTCGCTTCCACGACACGATTCAACGTCGCTGCACCATTTAATGCTCCAATACTATTAGCATAATCTAATACATTATCCACCGCGCTTGCTTTCGTCAGTGACACCATCGCTAACACTATCGCCAGCAGGGTAGCACAAACTAAATTAAGTCTCTTTTTCATTTTATTTGACCTTTTTATTTTTGACCTTTTACAGCTTCATTTAAGCATAAGCGTCTACGCAATGTCAACTATTTTGACAATTCTGCCAAAAATGCTATAATATCGATAAGCGCTAGTAGCTTAGTTACCTACTCACTTGCACTTTAGGAGGATAAACAGATGAATAATTTCCAGATTCTCACCGATAGTGTCGCTGATCTGCCTAGCTCTTGGCTCGAACTTCATCCCGAAGTTCACGTCATTGACACGCCCGTTACCATCACAACTAGTCACAGTTGCGAAACTTACTACAATCAGACTGCCGACGATTTTCTCAAAATCGATGCGATCGTCAAATCTCAGAACGCCAAGACGAACACCAGCTGTCCCGCGGTTTTTGACCCTTATGGCGACAATCCAATTAGTGTCGAAACGATTACGCGTCGCCAGCTCGAGGCGGGCAAAGACGTACTTTATGTCGTCATGAACGGTGCACTCAGTAGTACTTTTGATACTGTTAGTGTACTTTATCAACTTCTTCGCGAGGAATACGAAGGCAGCGGCCAACGTATAATTTGCGTCGACAGCCACTGCATGGGTACGGGACTCGCAATGCTCATTATCGACCTTTGTCAAGCAATCACCGCTGGCACGGTTCATGACATTACCGAGATGGCAGCTTTCGTGGAGCGAAATCGCGGCAATATTGGCCATTTCTTCACTTGGAGCGATCTCAGCTATATCAAGAAAAGCGGCCGCATTAGCCTGATTGGTGCGGCGATTGCCGGCGTACTTGGTACTCGCCCAGTTTGTTCTGCGGAATATATTACTAGCACTGAGCGTGAGCTCAAGCAGGTGATTTGCGGTCCACAAAACAGCGCACGCGTACGCGGCATTAGATGCTGGGTGGATATTATTGGCACTTTTGCTCGTCGCCACATTATCGATCCAACTGGGCCGATCATCGTGTCGCATGGCAATAATCCGCGCGACGCCGACATCGTTGTTTGCAAACTAATGGATTATTTGCCAAATGTCCGCTATCTGACTGGTCCCGATTGGCGGTGCGGCGCCGGCATTCAGGCTCATGGCGGTCCAACTTCGCTACACGTCAATTTCCACACCGATAGACCGCGCACTTTCGAAGAAACTCAGGCCGAATTCATGCAAATTCTACGCGATTATCGTCGTAGATAGATTTATCTCTGTCTCCTCGTCTTAAAATCTCCCATTTTGTGGGAGATTTTTCCTTCTTAAAGGAGTAGAACGGGGAAGGACCTGCTATGCCAAGCTTCGGCGTAGGACGAACGCCCATTTTCAGGCTGCGACGTATCGCAGTGATTTTTACGCCGTGAAATTTCGAAATTCAAAATATTTCACGCTCGCGGCGAATTTTAGGCTAGGGAAGCGCAAAATTTATCAACTCGCCACTCATTACTTCCCCGGTTTCTTGCAATTTTTATATCCTGCGACCCCTGTTCCGCCTCTGTTAATTTCCGCCAAATCTGCGGAATATCCGCCTAGGCTCGCAAAAAGTCATCAAAGCCGCATCGCCACAAAAGCCATAAGTAGAAGCGCAAATCGCCCCAAAACAGCACCTAGCATAAAATAGGGCATAAATATCAGCAAATCAGCCAACGGCAGCCAAAAACCATCATAAAGCAGACGATCGAACAATCGTCTTTTTGAAATATATTAAATGTCGCACAATGTATATTTTACGACTTATGTATATTCTAAAGCCAGACACGTAATTAATCATCGCGTAACGCCAGAAGAACATCCCGCTAAACCCAAATCAGGCTCGTTCCGCCTACTAGCCCAAAGTTACGCGTCGTACCCATAACAGCAGTACTCGTCGAAGACTAACGCGAAAATTATTAGAGAGCACCGTCGAAAATCGAAAGTTACGCGTCGTGCCTAACTCCAAAACACACATACAAGAGCTTGCCACCATTCAAACTCCCAAAGCCAAACAAAAACTCACCAAACTAAGCCAAAACACCACAAAAAACATATATTACAACATATTTATCACCAATCCGCCAAATCCCCAAGCCGTGAAATTCCCAAAATTTGACTTTTTCACGATTCTATTTTCTCGACTCTCCCCTACCCCGTCAACTCAAAAAAATACCATCAGACCAACCAGGCTACGCCCCGCAACTAAAAAAACGTCTCCAGATCTACCGAACAAAAACCGAACAAAAGGGGAACAAACAGGGCAAAGTCATTCAAGAACTAAAACCCAAAAAACTACTTATAATACGCCTTCCCCTCAACTCGCAAATCTACATAAGTCGGACTCAACTCTTTCTCGCCCAGATACAACATCATTCGCACCATATCCTCCGCCTGTACCGCGCTCCCCCGATCCAGCGACATCTTATAATATTCCGTTCGCCCCTGAATATACACATCGATTTCACGCACCTTTTGATATGGCAGCACCACATGGTCAACTTCATAACCTTGTTCTTTCACGTCCGCTTCTAGCCGCGCCACAAAAGTCTTCGTCCGCGTGCTTACATTATTGCCCGCATTCTCGTCAATAATTGTCACGGTCGGCTCCGCCTGCGCCGTCGCTTGTTTTGCCAATTCTTCACGCTCACGCGTCACGTCCACAATCAAGCCAACCGCTGCCGCCGCTAACGCAGTCACAATTAGCAGAACGCTTACTACCGTCACAATATTTTTCGTTTTACGGCGGCGCTGAGCCGCCATTCGCTCTTTTTTCGCCTCGCGCGTTTTTTGCGCATCACCAGCAAAAGTCCGTCCGACACGAAAATTCTCGCGTCGCTCAACGCCATCCCGTTTTTTGCTTTTGCCCAACCACGCCGCCATCTCTTAACACGCCATCTCTTAAGGCTTTAGCGATCCTTTAATACTTCCAGCCCAGGTAGCTGCTTACCCGACAGCAACTCCAAACTTGCGCCACCACCTGTCGACACCAAAGTGAATTTCAAATCTGGCTCTTTTTGCAACACCGTTTCGACATATCCCGCCGTATCGCCGCCACCCACAATCGACATCGCATTCGATTTACCAATCGCTTCCGCAACTGCTAATGACGCCCGCGCAAAACGCTCATCTTCTACCATTCCCAGCGTACCATTCCAGACAATCGTCTTAGCACTATTAACCAGCTCGATAATCTTCGCCGTCGCCATTGCACCAATATCCAACTTCGCACCATTCTCATCCGTCGCAAAATCTTCAGCTACATAAATCTTCGCATCACTCGCAGTGTAACCATCGGCAGCAATCTTGCCACCAACCACAATCTGGTCTGCCATTGGCAAGAACTTCTCAATCATCGGCTTTTTGTCGTCAACTTTTGCGCCACCAATAATCACCAGCAAAGGGTGTTCTGGATTCGTAATCGCATTCTCTAGACTCGCAACTTCTTTCTCAACTAAAAAGCCCGCCACTGCTGGCAAAATTCGCGCAATCGCATCTGTCGAAGCATGCGCTCGGTGAATCACCGCAAAGCCATCTTGCACAAACAATTCCGCGCCAGTCGCAGTTACTATTTCGCGCGCAAATTCCTCTGAATTTTCTTCTTCTGCCGGCGAAAAACGCAAATTTTCCAACATCATCACGCCCCCCTCCGGCAGAAAATTCATCGCATTTTTCACCTTATCGCCCACCGCCGCGTCCACAAATGTTACAAACTTATCCGGCAACAGTTCCGCCAAACGTCCCGCCGCGGCTTCCAGCGAAAATTCTGGCTTCACTTCCCCTTCGGGCCGGCCCAAGTGCGAAATTAATACGATTTTTCGTGCGCCTTGCTCCAGCAAATACTTAATCGTTGGTAAGCTCGCCCGAATTCGCATGTCCTCCGCTACCTGGCCGTCCTTCATTGGCACATTGTAGTCCACCCGTACCAGCACGACCTTCCCTGCTACCTCCACATCGCGCACTGTTTGTTTCCGAAATTCCATTTTGCCTCCTATTTTTTGCCGCCCGATTATTCGACGACTCTTTAAATTCTGCGAATTTGAATTTGATCTGTGCCGCCCTCTTCATCGCGCAAGCCCGACACCATTACTGCCGTCAAGAATTCTTTGCCTTCTGGCACCTTCAAGTAGCCATTTGCCTTCAAATCTTGCACCGCTTCCACGGCATAGTTATCTGAATATGCTCGCACAATTGCTGAGTTCGCATAAGTTAGCGCCAATTGGTTCGCCACACGCTGATTACTCGTTACCGATACCATCGGAATATTTGGTCGTTGCGCCGCAATCGCTTCGGCAGTTGCTCCCGATTTTGTCGCCGCCACAATCAAGTCGGCACCAATCTGCTCCGCCAATCTCACGACCGCGCGCGATATCGCATCATAATTCTTGTAATTTCCCGTCGTATCTTTATCTAGCGGCAAAATTCGTGAATGGTCCTGCGTATACAGAATCACCTTTTTCATTTCTTTTACCGTTTCGACTGGATATTTACCATTCGCCGTCTCGTCTGACAACATCACTGTATCGGCGCCCAACAAAACCGCTGTCGCTACATCTGAAACTTCCGCACGAGTTGGTTCTGGTTCATTCACCATGCTTGCCATCATCTGCGTTGCCACAATCACCAGCTTCGAATATTGTCGGCACAATGCAATCAATTTTCGTTGCACAATCGGCACCACTTCCGCGCCTGCCTCAATCGCCATATCGCCACGCGCAATCATAATGCCGTCCGTCGCTTTCACGATTTCTTCAAGCTTCTCGTCGCTTTCAATCGCTTTTTTCGTTTCAATCTTCGCAATAATTTGTGCCGTTGAACCATGCGACACTAAAATCTGACGCAATTTCTCAATATCATCCGCACTCTGAATAAAGCTCATTGCTACATAGTCAAAATCGCGGCTCGCACCAAATTCAATGTCTGCCAAATCCTTTTCGGTAATAATGTCGCCACCCATGTCGGTGTCTGGCAGATTAATGCCTTTGCGACTCATAATAAAGCCGTCGTTTTGCACTTCAACTTTAATCGCCGTATTCGACACGACCTCTTTTACGATAGTGCGGATTTTACCGTCAAACAAGAAAATCGGCTCACCAACTTTCACTTTTTCCGCTAAATTATATTGCACCGGCAAACAATTGCTGCCATCATGCTCTTTTATTGCATAGTCCAAAACTAGCATATCGCCCGTTTTCAGGTCCATGTGATTATTCTGAATTTCGCCTAAGCGAATTTTTGGACCCTGCAAATCCTGCAAAATCGCCACCGACTTGCCTCGCTCAGCCGCATATTTACGGATAATTCGGATTTGTTCATCGCGTTCGTCGTAAGTACCATGGCTAAAGTTCAACCGGAAGCCATTTACGCCCGCGTACACTAATTCTTTGAGCTTCTCTTCTTCAAAGACCGACGGACCAACCGTCTCTAAGATTTTTGTACGTTTAAATAATTTACTCATATCTAGAATTATACCATTGGCGTCCCCAAGCATAAACAGCAAAAAATGCCCAGACGGGCATTTTTAATCTCGAATTTGGTGATCACGGTGGGACTCGAACCCACGATTGCCAGGATGAAAACCTGGAGTCCTAACCACTAGACGACGTGACCAGTGTTACTAGTCTAGCATGCTTAGCGCAAACTGTCAAACTTACTTCTCTTCTTTCGCTACCGAAATAACCGTCCGTGCCAAATTCTCCGCCGCATTATCTTTTGAAAACTTTTTCAAATTTTTCGCTAGCTCAGCGCGCTCTTCTGGATGATTAATTAAATGTTTAATTTCCTTATATAACAGTTGCGGATTGGCAAACATCTTATCATCAGGTACCACTATTGCCGCCTTCGCCTTTTTGTATGCTTCGGCATTCTTCACCTGATGATAACCAGGCAATTTCTCGTTTGGCACCATAATTACCGTTTTAGCCATGCTCGACAATTCTGTCATCGTCGATGCACCCGCGCGTGACACTACCACATCCGCTGCGCCAAACAGCTTAAACATCTCCGCCGAGAATTCTACCATACGAAAATTCGTTTTTAGCTCGCCCTCCTCCCAGCTTTCATAATCTTTCAAATCTAACATTTCTGAATAGCGCTCACGCCCCGCAACCAAGAGCAAGCTCGTCATTTTTAAAATCTCTGGCAATACTTCTCTCAGCGCCACATTGATATGTTGCGCCCCTTGCGAACCACCCGTCACGACCACCAGCGGCTTTTCCGGATCAAAGCCCAGTTCACGCTTCATTTTCTTCTGCTTCGCTTCCGACACCGGATTAAATTCAGGATTGATCGGAATTCCCGTCCACTCTGCTTTCTCGGCTGGATAGTTATAATATTCCAATGGCATCCCTGTCGCAATTTTAGTCGCATGCCTTGCTAGCACCCGATTCGTTAATCCAGGTGCCGCATCACTATCATGAATCACATATGGAATATGCAACACATGTGCCATAATCCCTACCGGCAAGCATACATAGCCACCCTTCAAAAAGATCACATCTGGTCGATTTTTTAGCAAGCGGAATAAACTCTGGAACAAACCACCAATTGTTCGAAAAAAATCCGCCACATTTTTCAGCACCACATCAAAATTTTGCAGATACGTTACAAAAGTAAAATTTGTATAGCGTCGCAACTTCCCTGCTGTCAGTTTGCGAATTTTCAAATCCAAACTATTCTCAATCGCAATTTTACGCGCATTTTTGTAATATTTTTTATCTGTCCAAAATTCAATCTTCGCGCGCGGGCGCACTTTCAGAATTTCACGAACGACCGCTACGACTGGCGTAACGTGTCCGCCGCTCCCCCCACCGACTACTAATATTTTCATCTTCTTCCTCTACTGCTTCTCTGGCCGTCCAGCCTGATATCTGCAAAACTACGCCTACAGCAAAAGCCACAAAGACCATGCTCGTGCCACCGTAGCTCATAAATGGCAAAGTAATTCCCTTCATCGGGAGCAAATTTGTCATCCCGCCAACATTAATTATAACATGACCGAGTATCCAGGCAAAAAGCCCTACCGCAAACAGCCGCCATTCGGGCCGTTTTACGCGTTGCGCTACACCCAAAATTCGCCACAACAGCACCGTCATCGCCACCAATATTAAAGTCGCTCCCACAAAGCCCCAAGTCTCGCAAATAATTGCAAAAATCGAATCCGACAATGCTTCCGGCAAATATCCCGTCGATTGAATACTATTTCCTAATCCCACACCCGTTAAACCGCCCGTCCCCATACTAATCAGGGCATTCTCAATATGATAGGTATCGCTGCTATCGTCGCCACTATAACTCAAAATCCGCTGCACTCGGTACGGCGTCGCCAAAATCAGTACCAAAAATATCGCCACCAGCGCCCCTAGCATCTTCAATAAATTCTTCAATGCCACCCCGCCCGCAAACATCATCGCAAAAATCATAAAAGTAATCACCACCGTGCTGCCAAAATCACTTTCCCACCAGCCCAACAAAACTACCACCAGCAGCATTACTGTCGCTAGCGGTATATAAAAGCGTCGCGTATTTAGCTCGCCTTTCGCTTTGCGATCGCGAATTAACCATGACATGTAAAATAATACCGCCACCTTAAACACTTCCGATGGCATAAAACCAATTCCTAGCCCAGGCACCCTCAACGACCGGCACGCACCTTTATCACAGGTCACCAGCGCATCTACGCCCAACTTGCCTAAAATTGTCACCAGTAAGCACAACAGCGCGCTCGCAATCAACATCGCCTTTGCGTATTTTGCTAAGCGGTCATATTTGATCACGGCTCCTGCCACCAATGCAGCAATTGAGGCGGCTATCACCATTGCATGTCGCTTCACGAAATACATATCATCATAACTTGTGCCATATTGCGAATTCAGCGCCTGTGCCACTCGCGGCCCAATTGCAAACACAATTACTAAACTTGCCGCCATCAACAGCAACACAATCACCGCAATCGTAATATCATTTTGATGCTTTCTCATCAGTGAATAATGCCCCCACCCATTGCCAAGAATACGCCCAGCATTGCCGTAATTCCGCCAATCACCCAAAAACGCATCACTACTTTACTCTCTTCCCAGCCCTTCGCTTGCAAATGATGGTGTAGCGGCGCCGAGATAAAGATCTTCTTATGCAAAAATTTCTTTGCCAAAATCTGAATCAGTGAGCTCCCCGCCTCAACTACGAACAGTAAGCCAATAATCGGCAGCAAGAAGAAGGCATTTGTCATCATCGCCACTACGCCTAACCCTGCACCCAGTGCAAACGAGCCCGTATCACCCATCATAAAACGCGCCGGAAACACATTAAACCAAATGTATGCTAGCAGTGCCCCCAGCACGATGAAACAAAAACCCGCCAAATACCACTGCTCCTGCAAGAGCGCAATCACACCATACGAACCATAAGCCAGCATCGACAAGCCGCCCGCCAGCCCATCCAATCCGTCCGAAATATTCACGGCATTACCCGTCGCCACCACCGCAAATGCAAACAGCACAATCATTCCCACGACACCAATTTCCACCGAGCCCAAATACGGCACCATCACTGCCGTCCAGCCTAATTTATAGGCAAAGAACCAACCCAAGAACAACCCTAACGCCGAAATCATCGCAAATTTCACCGGTGCGCGCAGCCCCGCTACTGCATTCTTCCCAAATAAGTTCAACAAATCGTCAATCAAACCAATCACGCCGCCACCCACGAAAGCCGCAATTGGCAGCCATGTTTGTCCCCGATTCAAGCAATTTGTCGCAATCAACACCACCGGCACCGTCACTAGCATAATTATTCCCGCCATCGTCGGAAAATGCCGTTTAATCTTATTCTTATGCAGCTTATTCATCACTGTCAGTTCTTCCCCAGTCACTGCGACGCTTTTCTGCCGTTTCCACAATTTATGTTTGTACGCAAAATTCGTATAAATCGGCGTAAAGAACATTGCCAGCAAGAACGACCCCAACGCTAGCACCAGCTCATATCCCATATTCGAATTTATATCGTCTAACATTACTTCCTTTCTATCATACTGGTTCGATTTGTAAATAATCCAACATAAAATTACTCAACTCTGTGAACACCGGCACTGCATTCGACACGCCCCACAATAGCGCATTGCCATCTAGGCGCACCAGAATTACGTACTCTGGCAAAGCACCATCTTCCGCCGAACCACCGTAGCCAATCGCCCCCACAACTGTTCGCGCCGAAGTGTAATTGCCATTTTCATCGTAAGTTTCTGCCGTACCGGTCTTTACCCCTATATTATACCCCGCTTTATCTGCCGAGCCACCATTTACACTCCGCACCTCTTGCAACATCTTCCGCATCGTCGCACTCGTCTCTGCTGAAATCGCCACATGGTCGGCCGCTTTCGTCTCCGCCTTAACAAATTCGCCATCCTCCATTGTTCCTGCCAAGATCGTTGGCTGATAATATTTTCCACCATTCACTAGCGCCGAAAAACCCGCCGCCACCTGCACCATTGTCAAACTCATCCCCTGCCCAAAAGTCATATTCGCATAGCGTACTGCATTCCCCTCATCCTCTTCCGGACTAATAATCTTCCCCGCTGCCTCATACAATTCAATCCCTGTCGTATGCCCCAAGCCAAAATTTTGATAGAGATAGTTATACATTGTCGTTCGCGCCGATTTCGGAATACTCTCGCCGCCCAATTTTCGCAACACCTCAATACTACCTGTATTTAGCGAATGGTCCAGCGCCTCATAGAACGTTCGCGTCCCCACCTGATTCTCTGTTCCCGTCGCATTCTTCATTGTTCGGTCGCCCACTTTCGTATAGCCAAGATTGTAATAAGTATCCGTTGGGTCCAATTTCCCCTCATTAATCGCAATCGCATAAGTAAATGGCTTGCAGACGCTCGCCGGTTCGTAAGCCGATTCCGTCGTGCGATTCGTATATACCGATGTATCCGATACATTATAATATTCCGCCGGACTAAAAGTCGGATAATTTGCCATTGCCCACACCTGCCCATTGTTAGGATTCATAATCAGCACGCTCGCACTCTTAATCGTACTCTTGCTGTTCTCGACCGTCTGTTCAATCACTTTCTCCGTCTTTCGCTGGATATTCTCATTCAGCGTCAGAACAACATCCTCGCCATCCACTGCTGGAATTTCAATATTATCATCGCCAATCGACAGCGGCACCGCATTCACATCTGTCACCGTTTTGAGCAGACCATTCGTCCCCGTCAAGCGATTATTTAATGAGCCCTCAATTCCCGTGCCAACACCTTCCGCATTCACAAAACCCACCACTTGCGCCGCCATCGTTCCGTATGGATATACCCGTCGCGAAGTCTCTTTCTGGCCAACCCCCTTCAAATTCGCCACTTTTACTGCCGACACCGTCTCATAATCCACATTCTTTGCCACCTCCACATACATATTTTTCATATTCGACCACACTTTATCCCAAGTCGTAATCATCTGCTCGCCCAAAATCTCACTCAGTTTCTCCTGCACCGTATTCTTATCGCCAACATAGCTCGGATCGACAAAAATCGTCCAGGTTCGCTCATTCATCACTAGCGGCACTACTTCGTCTTCGCCTGACATCATATAAATTTCGCCGCGCTTCGCCACTAATTCCCGCTGTTTCACTCGCATCGTATCAGCTTCGCTCACATATTTATCGCGTTCCAAAATCTGTACTTGAAACAGACGCCCCACAAACACAGCTAACACTGCCACCAAAAAAAATCTTAACAAAATATAGCGCGTACTCGATTTGAGCTCGAATTTAGCCATAAGGGTATTATATCATCTATTCCTTGACATAATCTGACGAGCTTGCCGTCGCCATCGCCGCCGCCACCTCGTTGTAATCCTCGTCGGCTGCCGCCGCCGTAATCTTCGCATTCTCAACCTTCAATGCATCTCGTTGCGCCTCGAGATTCGAAATTTCCGTATTCGTACTCGAAATCGCCTGGTCATAGCTCGTCACTTTCGAGCTCTGTGATAGGAAAATTAAGCCAATAAGTAACGCAATTGCGCCAATTACAATTGTGTGAGTTAGTGGCCCCAGCGTAATTCTTGAATTATGTCGCACCACATTTCGATTTCGCGCCCAAGTCTCGGAGTTAGCTCCGCGCCCTGAATACGATCCTTTTGTGGCATAATTTGTTCTATATGCTGGCATCAAAAATCATTCCGTTTTAGTTAATATTTTTGTTTTTGTACTTTCGCCATTTTTCCCTTCAATTTTTTCTACTTTCAAGGCTTGGCGGTAGCTGGGCGACAAGAGATAAACGCCCAGCTCCTACCAAGGAGGTCAAAATGTTTTTATTACACACTCCACAAAAACTTCACCTGTTCATGGTACCCCCGGTCAAAAGGGGCATGTCAGTTGTTTTTGCTTCAAAAGATTATTTTATCGGTCAAAATAAAATTAAAAATCTATTAGCGTGTATTTTTTAGCGGAAGTGAACTTTCACT
>CAVFJY010000002.1:66330-111520 GCA_963623365.1 bacterium
ACTTGTTGTGCACGAGAACGATTCGTTACGATGATTTTTGCCATATTAGCTCCTTTTTTGTTTTTTGTTTTTTTTACGATAGCGCCCAGTTCGCTTAGTCTCAGGCGCCATCAAGATTAAATCTTCTCGGCCACCCTTAGCTTTGCGCTGCGTGCGCGTGGGTTATTAGCATTTTCAATATTATCCGCAACAATTGGCTTCTTCGTTAAAATGCGCAGCGTCGACTCAATCCCCATACTACTTTCGTCCTTAAAAAATTCTTTGACGAGCCGATCCTCTAGACTATGAAAAGAAATAATCGCTACCCTTCCCCCAGGCCTCAACAACTTTGGTATTATTGGCAAAGTTCGCTCAATTATGCCGAGCTCATCGTTCACGACGATCCTGATTGCCTGAAAAATCCGCGTTGCTGGATGCGTATGCGAATATGGCGATTTTGATTTAATCAAATCGGCGAGCTCAGTAGTTGTGTTGAGTGGCCGATGTCCGCAGATTTCTCGGGCTAGCAATTCTGCACGGCCACGACGCTCCTCTGCATATTTCTCAAAAATTTCCGCCAGTTTACGTTCACTCCACTTATTCACCACCGTCCACGCATCCAAATCTTGCGATTCATCCATACGCATATCTAGTCGTGCCGCTTTTGCAAACGAAAAACCTCTTTCCCCAATATCTAATTGCGGTGAAGAAACGCCGAAGTCAGCCAGAATCATATCGAAGCTAATTCCACTCTCCACTAAACGTAGCGCCGTATTATAAAAATCATCATGCATTAATTTTGGCTTCACCTTTTGGTACTTTGCCTCGAGAAAATCAATCGCATTTTGATCACGGTCATTCAGGACCGCACCATTATAATTCCGCGTTACTTCCAAAATCTTATCAGCATGCCCACCATATCCCGCCGTAAGGTCTAAATATGTTTCACCTTCGCTCGGCTGCAGATATTTCAAAACGTCCGATAATAATACTGGAATATGAACTTCATTCATCTCTTCATTATATCTTGTTCGAATCCGAACATCTAGAAATTTTAGGTGTTTGTGTTTTTTGTTGTTTATTTTGTCCTTAACACATTTAAGATAACTACAAATGCTTCCAGCGTATAGCCGACTCATTTTTGTAGCGTTGAGAGACTTAATTTGTGTGAGGTGGAGTTATATGTTTGGGAGGTGTGTATTTCATGAATGTACGAATGGATTCGGTTTCGCGTATCCTAAACGCGCCCAAAACTCCTAGATGACCGGATTCGAACGATGTGAATGTGCTATAAAATAAGACCAGTTAACGCTTCACGAGTGTAACTATCTGATAATTGCGCGATTGGTCTTTGATATCGATCTTCTTTTTCATTGTGATGTTTTCCAATCGTCCTACTGATTTTATTTTTGTTTCGTGGTTTTTATGTTGTTTCCACTTGTCCTTAGTTTAAGCAAGTTCACAGAATTTTGCAAGTACCATTTTTGCCAAGTTTTCCACATTTTAGTGCAAAAATCCCTGCCCTAACAGAGGAAAAACCGAACAGTCATAATTTTTTCCCAGGACTTTTCCACGCTTGCATTCTTTCACATTTCATGACCTAAAAACCGAACAATTACCCCCTTGCCAAACGCCGTAAATATTGTACGATATTCCCCAATCTCGACTTGACTTCTTAAAGTGTTTATGCTACAATAAAAGAATCTGAGCTTTTTAACCCAGATGCACACTTTTACCCTATCCGACCACAAAAAAAGGAGATGCATTATCATGAAGAATATCTATAATTCTTCGCCCCGGATTTTCGATGACCCCTTCGATGACGACGATTATTTCTCCGTCGAACTTCGCCGTTGTCGCCGCCGTACGCGTCTGCTACGTTTCTTCAAGCATACGCTGCTCTGTCTCGCTATCTTTACCGCCGTCTGCTTATTGGTATCTAGAGGATAGGCCTATAAAAAACCGGGATCTTGGCGACCCCGGATTTTTTGTGGTTATGTCTGTTTTACTACTAATTTTGTAATTCCAAGGTCGCTAAGCCTGCATAAGCGCCATATTCCAGCACCATATATCTCGTTCCCTCAGCAGGATAATCTTCCGGCCGCCAGAATAAGCTCACATTTAGCATAAAACTCTCACCCCAGATACCCGCAAAATGCGCCTTACCATCCTTGTCGATTGTCTCCAGGCGTCCGACTAGCGTGCGCGTAAATAGCGATTCAATCAAAGCATAATAGCCACTTATTACGACGCCGCCCGCTAGGCCGACCTTAATTGCCCCCTGCGGCACATTCAAGAAAACCCAGTTGCTCGGCACCAAAACCAGCACCAACACTAAAACAACAATCTGTATCAGCAGCACCAAGAAGCTCCGAATTTGCGCCTCGATTATTACCGCTTCCAGTGTTTTGCTCTCAAAGAATCCGCGTCCATTTTCCATCAGATAGCTCTGCGCCGTACCTAATGAAAAGCTGCAAACTTGTGGATAAACAATTGCGCGCATAATTACATTTAGTAAAAAATACGCCAATCCGCCAAAAATCACCGCCCATAACCCAAACAATAAGATACTAAGCACAAAGATCACCTCCTTTGTTTTTCCTCGCGTGCTTCCGTATCTTATTTTTTCACGCCGTCGTACCTAAAGTCAAACTTAAGCTCTACAGTGCATGATTGCGCTTACGCTTGCGCATAACCGGATCAAGATCGCGCTTCCTTAGTCGCAAGCTCTTTGGCGTCACTTCCAGCAACTCATCATCCATCAAGAAATCCAAACATTGCTCTAGCGACAACTGCGTATATGGCGTCAATTGAATCGCGCCATCCGACGCATGCGTCCGCATATTCGTCAGCTGCTTCTCGCGACAAACATTAATATCCAATTCATCCTTCTTTGATAAGCCCACAATCATACCCATATATACATCCACCTGTGGTGGAATATATAACACGCCCCGTGCCTGCGCTGCATCCAGCGCATAGGCTGTACTCTGACCCGCTTCTGATGCTACCAAAGCGCCATTGCGCTCTTGGCGATAATGCGCCGTCACCGGTTGATAGCCCTTTGGCAGAGTATTCATAATTGCTGTACCCTTTGTCTCCGTCAGTAAGCTGTTACGCAAGCCAATCAACGCCGCCGTCGTAATCTTATAGCGGAAGCGCGTCGCACCTGTCGTAGTGATTTCCTGCTCGACTAATTCCGCCTTGCGAATCCCCAACTCCTGCGATACTGCACCGACATATTCCGACGCAACCTCAATTGTTAGCTCCTCAACTGGCTCCATTTCGACGCCGTTTTCCATCTTATATACTACCTCTGGCCGCCCCACTTCCATCTCATAGCCTTCGCGCCGCATCGTCTCAATCAAGACCGACAAGTGCAACTCACCTCGTCCCGACACTTTGTAGCCCAAACCTTGCGGCTCTAGCCGCAACGCAATATTTGTTTCTAATTCTTTCTTCAAGCGGTCACCAATCTGTCGCGAAGTTGTAAATTCACCCTCACGTCCTTTTAGCGGCGAAGTATTTGGCCCAATATAAATACTCAGCGTTGGCGCTTCCAGTTCAATCGTCGGCAAAGCCTCCGGCTTATCGCCCGTCGCAATCGTATCGCCAATCGATGCCATTCCCAGCCCCGCGATCGCCACAATATCCCCCGCAATCGCTTCGTTTACTTCTTCGCGCCCCAAACCACGATAGGTATAAATACTATCAATCTTACCGCGCGCAACTTCACCGTTCGTTTTCAGTACCGACACATTTTCATTGCGTTTTAGCTTACCTCGGAAAATCTTGCCAATTGCATATTTACCCAAATAGCTATCCGCTGCCAGCGCCGCCACTAACAACTGCGCACCTTTCGCATCATCTACATCTACCTGTGGTTCTGGAATTTCATTAATAATTGCTTCAAAAATCACATGCAAGTCATTATCCAATTCTGGCGTCTTCCCCGCTTTGCCGTCCCGCGCAATCGCATAATAAGTCGGATATTTCAGCTGTTCTTCATTGGTCGCCAACTCCAAGAACAAATCGCCAATCTCATCTTCAATTTCGCCTAAACGCGCTGCTGGCTTGTCGATTTTATTAATCACCACAATCGGCGTCAAATTTAATTCCAACGCTTTTTGCAGCACGAATTTCGTTTGCGGCATCGGCCCTTCTTGTGCATCCACAATTAGTAGTACGCCGTCTGCCATATTCAGCGTCCGCTCAACCTCGCCTGAAAAATCCGCGTGCCCAGGTGTGTCAATAATGTTAATCTTATAGCCATCATAAAATACCGCTGTCTGTTTTGCCGTAATCGTGATTCCGCGTTCATGCTCTTGATCGCCCGAATCCATAATTAAAGTTTGCCCCATTTCCGCTTGGTTTTCACGGAAAGTATTACTCTGTTTCAGTAGCGCGTCCACGAGCGTCGTCTTGCCGTGGTCAACGTGCGCAATAATCGCCACATTGCGAATCTTTGATTTATCGTTCATTGCCCTTCCTTTTCTGCAAATAAAACAGGAACGAGTCTCGCTCATCCCTGCGATTGGTATAAAAACTTATTTAAATTATAACAGATTACGCTTGTGTCGTAAAGACCCGCACTTAGTCTGCTCGCTATTTGCCACCTTGCAGCCGCCCCCCAACAACAAAAAATCGCCTTTCGGCGAAATTATAGACTAAATGGTGGGCGGTATAGGATTCGAACCTATGACCTCGTCTACGTCAAAGACGCGCTCTAGCCAACTGAGCTAACCGCCCTCAGCCTTTATCTATCTTAGCATAATCCCCTAGATCCCGCAAGTTCGCCTCAACCTCTTGCATTTCTATCAGATAAGCGTATAATTAGCGTATTGGGTCCGTAGCTCAGCCGGTTAGAGCACCTGCCTTTTAAGCAGGGTGTCGTGAGTTCAAGTCTCACCGGACTCACCATTTTTTTGGACAAAAAGTGAGGCCGGAAGATTTGAACACTTGAAAATCGAAACCGGACTCACCATTTTTTTGGACAAAAAGTGAGGCCGGAAGATTTGAACACTTGAAAATCGAAACCGGACTCACCATTTTTTTGGACAAAAAAAGTGAGCGAAAAAATCGCGCCCCGTAGGGCGCTCTTTTTACATCTGAATCTCAATCTTCTTTTTCGTCTTTTTCGTTGCTGCCGCTCGCGACTGTTCAGCGCCACCTTCTTTCGCTCTCTTTTTCGGCGGCACCGTTCGTGGCTGCTCAGCATCTTCCGCTTTTTTCTTCTTGATAATATTCAGAATAACCATTACCAAAATCAGCACCACTAGCACCCCGCCAATCGTTGCCACTAGCCAAATTGGCGCATTTAGCACTGTTCGTGTCGACACTTCTTCCACTTGCGAGCCGTCGCTATTCACATATACAATTCGCTGCTCGACCGTAAAAATCCCATAACCAATCGTCGCATCGTCATCATCAACCGCAAACTCGATCTCCGCCCCAGGATAAACCTCCTGCATCTCCTCATTTACGATATCTTGCCAATCTTGCAACCCAAAGCGCGGCGATACGCGTACCGAATAAGTCGCCACAAAGCCCGCATTGCCACTATTCTTTATCGTCACGCCTGCATGCACTTTGTCACTTAAATCGATTGGCCTTGCATAATTCTTTATTACTTCACCACCATAAGCCAAACCATCCGTCGCCACCGTCATTCGCACTGACAATTCTTTTATCTCATTAGTTGTCGTATCTTCGATTTTAATCGTTGCATATTGCGAGCCACATTTCGCATCCGCTGGCACGGTCACACGCATACTCACAAGCTTACTTCCGCCCGCCGGAATCTCAAAATAGCGCACACCGCCCACAAATGCGAGCCAACTCGCCGCTAGTTTCGCCTCATCGCTAATCTTATCCATATTCGGCTTTTCTGCCGATACTTTTATTGCATGTGTCTCGGTTGACTTATTTTCAACCGTAAAGGTCTGTGTATAAGTTCGCCCCAGCTCTGATAAATAACCGTAGTCAATCGTGTCCGCACTGATAGCCAGCACCTCACTTTCCGTAGTCTCATTCTGCGCATCGCCCTCCGTCTCACTCCATGCCGCGCAGTCCGTACCTTCTAATACATTGCCATTTTCATCGATGCAGGCAAATACTGGACCAATCGCCGCCAGACTCATCACTGCGCACATTGCCAAGCCCATCAACCAAGTTTTTTTCATTTTTCCTCGTCTTTAGTTATTTCTATCATACCACAAGCTTAATTTTTCAGCATGAAAAACCGGGGCTAGCATTGCCCCGGTACCTCTCAAGATGGCAGCTCAAACGGATATTCTTAACCCAGCATCAAATGTCTTGCCAGACAATCTGCCTGCCAGGTGCAAACATAATCCTTTCCGAAAAAGTTCTCTCCGGATCATAGCGCTCACCCATACGCAAGCAAAAGCTGCCATTTCGGTTCTCTTCTGGATGCGAAAATACCGCATTAAAGATTAAAGCCAAGTAGTGCTTCTTCCCCCCGCGCGCAACTTCGCGCGTCAGCACCATCGGTGAACCGCTTTCCGGATCCTCAACCGCAATCATTACCGGCACTTTCAGCTTCAGGCTTGCCGCCAGCCTCTTTGCTGCTTCCATTGCGCCGGGATAATCACTAACCTTCAGGCAACCATAGTTACCGCCCTCAATTGTTACCATAATATCATCGCCCTTACCAGGCTTGATGAGGTCACTCAACGGCAGCACTACCAAATCACCGCCATAGAAGCATGTAGAGTTAACTCTTTCCATACTACCACCCCCCTATTAATACTAAAGAACTCCATCCTGAGTGAACGTATTATATAACAATCAAAGACAAACTGCAATCACAAAAATACAGCCGTCATGGCTGTTTTCTAAATATGGTGCGGGTTAAGAGACTCTAACTCTCGACCTCTTCCTTGGCAAGGAAGCGCTCTAAACAACTGAGCTAAACCCGCATAAGGTTGTTGTTATTATACGCTATTTGGCATTTATTTGCCAATAGTTTTTGGTGCGCCCGACTAGACTCGAACTAGCACAGCCGTTTGATTAGCCACTAGCACCTCAAGCTAGCGTGTCTACCAATTCCACCACGGGCGCAATAGTCATATTTTAGCACGCTTCTCTCTTTTTGTAAAATCCCTGCCCTGCTATGGCGTAATATTCACTATCTGTTTTGCCGATGCCCAATAGCGCACATCCGCAAAACGGTCTAATGCATCCGTCATCACTACATCATCCGCAAACACTCGCACCTGCTCATCATAATAATAATTCATGCTCGACCGATAAATTCCCAGCGCTGGCGCTTCCTCGACCCAATATTTCAAGAAAGTCTCATATTTCGTCTTTTTTGTCGCCAAATTCGTCGTGATATGTGCCGACAACAGCGCATCGTCTACCAAAGCATTACTATAATTGCTGAAATTCCATCCCGAACCCGATGCCTGCGTCGAGCTATAATACACGAACGGATCCGCAGACACACCCAAATCTACTTCATAAATCAAAATGTCATAATCGCGCGGCCGCACTACGGTTACAAAGAAATCCTCCGACATCAGGCTTTCATCAAATACGCTCATCGACACTTCAAAACCTAAGGTTTTTAATTCTGTCGCAAAGCGTTCCGCCACCTCCGCAATCGTGTCACGTTTTGCTACCGCCAGCGAAATCTGCACGCGCTCGCCCTCTTCATTCAGCAACACATCGTCAGCATAACTATAACCCGCATCCACCAGCAACTGTTTCGCCGCCTCAAGATCATATGCTGGCAATTCCGGATAATCCAGTTCCATCTGACTTGCTAAAATCGGATAATCCAATTCCTGCGACTCATCTATCGCTTCACTTCGCACCTTCGCCATGTCTACACCCTGCTGGATTGCTTTGCGCACTTTCACTTTGCTAAGATCCGCTCCCGTCGTATTCATAAAAGCATAAGCTCCACCATTAATTAGCGCCGTTCTCTTACCGATTGTCGCTGGCAATTCGTCCGCATCCTCTGCGCTCAGTTCCGCCGTCCCGCGCACATCGCTCGCCCCTAATGCCGCAATAATATCTTCCTCATTTTCATAAGTCTTTATTGCAAACGAGTATAACATTGCATCCTTCAGGAAATAATTTTCGTTCCGATTCAGATAAATCGTTTGCAAATTCGTTTCATTCGCACTCGCCGCCTGAATCGCATTCAGCACAAATGGCCCCGAGCAAACCGGATTCGATGAAAAATTGCTTTCATATACTAGCGCTGGGCTTATATTTTCCAAGACATGTGCTGGCAACAATGGAAATTCCAGCGAATCCATAAATTCTAAATATGCCGACGGCAACGTAAACTCAACTGTTTTTTCATCAATTTTCTTCAAACTAATCTTCGAAAAATCCGCCGAAATCGTTGTCTTTGCCGTTGGATCCGCAATCAATTTTACCGTATACATTAAATCATCGGCCGTAATCGGCTCATTATCCGACCAATAAATCTCATCGCGCAGCGTCACTGTCCAGATTTTCCCCGTTTCATCCATCGTTACCGACTTCGCCAGCTCACCTTTCATATGCCCCGTCGTATCCGGCGACACCACATTCGCAAACAGCAACTTCGCCAATGTCTTTTCTGAACTCGTCGCCGCATATAGTGGATTCATTGAGTTTACCTTCCCTAAAGTCGCTTCACTATAATCTCCCCCCGCTACATAAGCCTCTGTCTCATAAGCGTCGCTATACCAAAAAATTTGCACAACCGCAAATAATAGCACTACTAGCACCAGCAGCGCCCACTCTACTACCCACAGTCGCACTTCTCGCGCATTCTGTAGGCGCCCCATAAAGCGACTCGTAAAATGTTTCCCGATTCGATCGAGCATCTCATGCCAGCGCGTCGCCAGACTCTTTCGCTGCTTTTTCATTCGCCCACTCTTTTTCAATTGTAATTTCATTTATCCTACAATTAAAATCGCTAAAATCGACAGCACAAAGATAAACGCCATCACAATCGTGGCATTATATAACGATTTTTCCAAACCACGGCGTTCAATATTTAATTCGCCCGAGCCACCAAAACCCGCACCTAGCGACGCGCCTCGCTGCTGCAATAGAATTAATAAAATCAGCAAAATTGCCGATACAAAAGTTACGATAGATAAAAACACACCTAGTTCCATAGCTCTATTTTACATCAGATATCACTAAATTGACAAGCCAGTTGATACCCGAGATCGTTAAGCAACTACAAATACAGCCCCAAAAATCAATCGTCACGTCAGGAATCACCCAAATTGTCAGCGCCACCATCGTCGCATTCACGATAACCGTAAACAGCCCCAGCGTTAGCATCATAAATGGTAACGCAAAAATCGTTACAATCGGCCGAATTACCGAATTTACTAATGAAAAAATAAATCCCGCCAATAGGTATAGTCCTACCGAATTACGCAAACCTTCTGCGCCATCTTTAAAACCACAAAATAAATTAATGCAGATATACATCGCTGCCGTTGATACTAACCAACGAAAAACAAAACCGAGCAGCTGATTCTTAATCATAATAACTTTAATTATTTTAGCGCATCTTTTCGCTTCAATAAAGTGTGGTATTGAATTGCAAAACGATGGCTCTCATCGTCGATACGCGCAATCAATTTTGCAATATGGCTATCCACCGCCAGTTCCACCATTCGATAATCTTCCGCCCCCTCCAACAACACAATTCGCACCCGCGCATTCCTACTGTGGTCACCACTCTTATCTCGTCCAATTATCGGGATTTTTTCCACCGCCACCAAATCGCGCACCGCCGCCAGCTGCCCCACCGAGCCGTCTAATACAATCAAATCCGGTCTCCCCCAATCCTTCAAGTGTCGCAGACGTCGTTCCAACACCTCACGCATACTCGCGGGGTCATTGTTTTGTTGCTTCCGCAATTTAAACCGTCGATATTTCGTTCGATCCGCCGCGCCATTTATGAAACACACCATCGAGCCCACCACATTCATCCCCGCCTGATGGCTAATATCATAGCCCTCAATCCGCACCGGCGGTTTCGCTAGCCTAAGCAGCTCGCACAAATCTTCCAGCGCCCGATCCGACGAAATGTCTAGCAATTCTTTATCTGAAAACACAATTTTCGTACCAATTTCCTTCAGACAAAAATATTGATTTCGAAATTCCGCCGCCTGTTCATAGTCACCTCGCTTTGCCGCTGCATACATCGCCCGTTCAAGCTCACGTATCAACTTCTTTCGATTGCCTTTCAAATAACTGATCATCCGCCGCAAATTCCGCTTATATTCCTGCGGCGTCATCTTCCCCGTCTCAATTCCAGGCGTTAGCCCCAAATCCGTATTCAAACTTTTTCGTCCCGTATACGGCTTGTCATAATACGGGAAAATCTTCCGCAAAATCCGCAAGGCTCGCACAATCGCTACTCTGCCGTAGTATGGCCCATAATATTCCGCGCCATCATCTTCCGGATTGCGCGTCATCGATACATATGGCACCGCCGATTTCATATCAATTCGTACATAGCTCACCGTCTTACCATCGCGCAACAAAATATTCCACTTTGGCATATAGCGTTTAATCATTTCTGACTCCAAAAACAGTGCATCCATCTCCGTCTCAACTACAATCCAATCCGTATCATCGATTTCCGCGACTAGCGCCCGCGTTTTCGCATCTTTACGTTCCGGCGACTGAAAATATTGCCGCACACGATTTCGCAAAATCGCCGCCTTGCCCACATAAATTACTTCACCCTCGCGATTTTTATGAAAATACACCCCCGGCTCTTTCGGGAGTTCTTTCAGTTTCGCTTTTAATTTCGGCGTTAAACTTACGCTTGCCATAGTCTTATTATATCGCACAAAAAGCCACCCATCTCTGAGTGGCTTTTATCATAATGAGAAATTATAAATTCAAAAGATTGAAATCATCAATCGCTTCTACGTCAGATAAATTATAACTTGCACCTAACGCATTTAGCACACTGCTGCTACTTGAATTATCGTATTCGTTATAATATTCCATCATAGCATCTACGCATTTATCTACACTGTCGTAACCGAGTACAGAAAGATAGTCTTCTTCTTCATACTCTTCGCAAACTTCCCGATACGAATACTTCATATATTCGCCCATCACATCATTGTAGGCGCTCATTACGTCTTCAACTACGCTTTTGATATCCTTTGCATTATCTAGCTCACTTTCGCTTATCGATTCGAAGTTAATTGCGACACTACCAATATTCTCATTATTTTCGGTATTTGCAATTTTAATCTCTATCGCCTTCAGCTCGTGCGTCCACGGCGTAACACCTAAGAAAATTCTTTCGTCAGTTGTATCGCTCGTATTTATCATCGAATCAGAATCGTCCCAGTAATCATCTAGGTCATAATCTTCATCTTCGTCATCTAGATCCATTGAGCTTTTAATCGCCGAACTCTTGCTACTACTCACGCCCGATAAACCCAAAACACCAGATATTACCTCCGACACACAGGTCGATAATTCTTCCATTTCCGATGTTTCTTCTAGCGCCTCGCCAAAAGCATCGCTCTTATCTTCATCGATTTCAACTTCGTAATAATTCACGCCGTTGCGCGATTCGACTACTGAACCTTCCTTCAGTGACACAAATTCATTCGCATGATATAGCTCCGCTACTTTGCTCCGGAAAGTCTCGCTCATTAAATTATTGCTTGCCTCCGACAAGCATTCATAGTCTTTGAATTCATCACTATTCAGCTTAACTGCGATCCATTTATTACTCAGAATCTCCGTAATTTTATTAGCAAAATTATCTGCAAGCTCCTTCTGTTCTTCCGTTACATCACTCGGAGTACTAGAATTCACAATTTTACTTACATCTCCCGTTCGGAAATAAAATGAATTCGCATCCCTAAGAACAATGCCGCCATTAAGCGTGTCGCCATTGAATGGTTCTTCTTCAAACTGCACATTCAAGCTCAGCATCGGCAAATTACCATTTGCCGTCGTCGCATTGCTCGACGTCGCACCTAAGATTGGTGCGCTCAGCAAATTCTCAATCGCATCACCTACTTGGCGTTCTGGTGCTTCGTGTTGGTTGTACCAAATCACGCCAAAAATCGCACCGCCAACTAGCAGCACAAACAATACAATCAAGCTAATAATCAACCCTGTCTTTTTCTTCTTTGGCTGCGCCCCCAGCGCAGGCGCCGTTGTTGCTGCTGGCGTCGAACTCGTTGGCATTCCGGCTGGAATTGGTTGCGGCGTTGTTGCAACTGCCGCCTGCATCGACTCCATTGTCGTCGTAGGCGTCGTCGGCGTCACCGTCGCTGGCTCTATCGTCGCTTCTGGCGTTGTCATAGACGTAGGCGTTGTTGCCGTTTCTGGCATCGCCGTACTTTCCGGTGTCGTCATATCTTCCGACATCGTTGGCTTTGCCGCATTCTCTGGCGCTACCGCATTTTCCGCCGGCCCCGCATTCATCGCGCTCATCGTCGGCGCCGCCTCGTTTGCCGACATATTTACATCTGCCGGCGCAGTATTTGCGCCCATTGTTTCGCTCGTAATCGCGTCCGCCAGCGGCGCGTCAGTGGCTGTCGTGTTTGCGGTCACCACCTCTGGCGTCACATTCCCCGCTTCTGTCGACATCGCAACCTCGTTGTCGCCTGACAACTCCGTTTCGAGTCCAGAAAGCTCATTTACAGTCAAATCCGGATTGGAATCAGTGTCAAAACCATCGGATTTGAGCGTAGGATTTAAATTATCTTCGTTCACGCTTTCCTTTCTTAATTCTTCTTCATTATTAATTGGTTTTACCGGCACTTCATCCGCCAAACCTTCCGAGCCAAATGCGCCTTCCAACTCCCCAAGCGCATCCGACTTAGACTTTTTTTGATCGTAAATTAGTGGATTGACCGTATCTTCCTGGTCAGCAACGAACTCTTCTTCCGCCATCGCTTCTTCCTCAATGACAAGCCTTTCTGCTCGCGTCTTTCCGTCGACAATCTCTGGCTCATCACTTTCGTTCAGTGCTGCTTCCATTTCTCTGGCGTTGCTGTCGTCAGGCATGGAAAACTATTCTCCGTCTTCGGTGTAATCTTCGTTGTAACCGCTTACTTCTTGGCAGGTTGTCGTATGGTCTTTTACGACATCTTCATATTTATTCAATAGTTCGCTCGAGAAGACGTATAGCCAGACCGCAATCCCTGCAAAAATCAGCGTCGTACAAGCAAACAAAGCATAGAAGAATGTGTATTTCCCCGTAACCTTGTGGTTCTCTGGATTACGCTCTGTTAGAATACCTACAGGCAATTCCCGCATTTTATTTGTTGTTTTTTTACTACTAGCCTTAGTAGTACTTTTCTTTTTTGGAGCAACTTTCGTCGCCATAGCAAAATGCCCTCCTTTATTGTGCTTTAGCTTAAATATAACACAAAAATTGTTCAACGCCAAAAAATCACAAGCATTATGTTATAATTAACTCAAGAGATTTTGTGCATAAAGGGAGAAAGTATCTATGCAAGAAAAGAAATTCAATATCAAATTTATCCATGCCCGTCAGATTCTTGATTCGCGTGGCAATCCGACCGTCGAAGCCGACGTCGTACTCGAAGGCGGCCATGCTGGTCGTGCCGCGGTCCCGTCGGGCGCCTCTACCGGTGCCGGCGAAGCGCTCGAATTACGCGACGGTGACGACAAAGCTTTTGGTGGCAAAGGTGTTCTTAAAGCCGTTTGGAATGTAAATAATAAAATTAGCGATGTATTGATTGGCAATGACGCCAGCAACCAGCGCCAAATCGACCAACTCATGCTTGACCTCGATGGCACCGACAATAAGTCCAATCTCGGCGCGAATGCTATTCTTGCCGTCTCGCTCGCAACCGCCAAAGCCGTTGCGCACGCCAAAAGTAAACGCTTCTATGAATATGTCGCCGAATTGGCCGGCACAACCGATGAAATGTGCTTGCCAATGCCAATGATGAATGTCATGAATGGTGGCGCACATGCCGACTGGTCTACTGATTTTCAAGAATATATGATTACTCCTGTTAGCGCCGGCAACATTGCTGAAGCTGTCCGCATGGGCGCCGAAGTCTTCCATGCCCTGAAAAGTGTTTTGAAAGAGCGTGGCTATGCGACTACTGTTGGCGACGAAGGTGGTTATGCGCCATTCGTCAAAGACGGCAACAATGAGCCACTCGAGCTAATCAAGCTCGCCGTCGAAAAAGCCGGCTACAAACTCGGCGAAAATATTGCTATCGCGATGGATATTGCCGCTTCCGAATTTGCCAAAGACGACCATTACGAGCTCAAAACTAATGGCGATTGGAAATCCAGTAACGATCTCGCGAACTGGTATCAATGGATTATCGAAAATTATCCTGTCGTCTCGATCGAAGATGGTCTTGGCGAAAATGACTGGACCGGTTGGCAGATGCTTACCAATCGTTTCGGCGACAACACTCAGCTCGTTGGCGACGATCTCTTCGTTACGAATTCCAAGCTACTCCAACGCGGTATTGACGAGCATGCTGCCAACTCTATTCTCATTAAGCCAAATCAGATCGGCTCACTTACTGAGACTATTGATACCGTCTTACTTGCCAAGGCGCACGGTTACACTTGCGTCATGTCGCATCGCTCTGGCGAAACCGAAGATACCTCAATTGCGCATCTCGCCGTTGGGCTTGGTACCGGTCAAATCAAGACCGGCTCACTCAGCCGCACCGAACGCATCGCCAAATACAACGAGCTTATGCGCATTGCTGAGTCCAATCGCACGCTTGGCCTCAAAAATCCATTCAAAAAATAAAAAATCTCTTTCTCCCCCAAAAATCTCCCCCGCAAGGGGAGATTTTTTATTTGCAACTTTTCTTAACAGAACCAAAACTAAACTATTCGTGACACTCGCACAAGCTAAGCAAGCTAAATCAAGCTAAAGCCCAAATACGACGCCGTCATCATAATTGCGCCCGCTAATAACACGCCCAGCGTCACCGCCGCTGTCGCCGATTTAAAGCCCATTTTAATAAAGCTTGCTGCCAAAATCCCCGTCCAAGCACCCGTTCCAGGCAGCGGAATCCCCACAAAAATCATCAATGCAAAGAATAGCCCCGTTCGTCCTGCCTTTTGCGCCAATTGCTCCCCCGCTTTCACGCCCTTTGTCAAGCACCATTTACAAAACTTGCTAATTCCTTTTTTATTCTTTCCCCAATTCAAGAATTTACCGGCAAACAGATAAATAAACGGTACCGGGATCATATTGCCAATAATACAAACAATATAAGATGGCAATACTGGCAAATCCATTATTTGCGAATACGGAATCGCCCCCCTTAGTTCCACCAAAGGCAGCATCGAAATTAATAATAACTGCAAATATTTTAAGACCATCTACTTACTATACCCAGGCTTGCCCAACAATTCAAACATCCGCGTCTTATACGCCTCAACGCCAGGTTGATTAAATGGATTTACCCCTAGCGTAAAGCCGCTTAGCGCACAACTCATTTCGAAGAAATAAATTAAAGCCCCCAGCGAACGCTCATCAATCTCCGGCATCACGATTTCCAGTACCGGCACGTCGCCCGCTAGGTGTGCTTCGCGCGTGGCCGCATTCGCCGTTTTGTTAATATAATCCAATTCCTTGCCTTCTAGATATTGCAAACCATCCACGTCCTCACCAAACTTCGGCACAACCACGCCCATAAAATCCTGTTTCATTTCCACAAAAGTCTCAAACAAAGCCCGTCGCCCTTCTTGGATATATTGCCCCATCGAATGCAAATCCGTAGAATCAATCACGCTCGCTGGAAAGATACCTTTGCCCTCTTTTCCTTCTGACTCACCAAACAGCTGTTTCCACCATTCATTAAATTGGCCAAATTGCGGTTCAAAATTCGCCAGAATTTCAATATCCCGCCCATTTTCCAGCAAGACATTTCTCAGTGCCGCATATTCTGCCGCAGCGCCACCATCCGAAATCAACGCCATTCGTTCTTCGGCTGCTCCATCCATTAATCTATCAATATCAAAGCCCGCCACCGCGATTGCTAGCAGACCCACTGCTGTCAGCACCGAATAGCGTCCGCCAATATTATCTGGCACCACAAAACTTTCGTAACCTTTTGCTATCGCTTCGTCATGCAAAGCTCCTTTTCGCGCATCTGTTGTCGCATAAATCCGCTTCGCCGCAGCTGTTTCACCATATTTCTTAATCAACAGTTGTTTGAAAATTCGGAATGCTACTGCCGGCTCCGTCGTCGTACCCGATTTCGAAATTACATTAATCGAGAAATCTTTTCCTTCAACTTCCGCCAATGCGCGCTTGAGCATACGCGAACTAAGCGAATTGCCCGTGTATACAATTTTTGTACGACTACGTTCGCCTCCTAAAGCCTCGATTACCGCTCTGTGCCCCAGATAACTACCGCCAATCCCAATACAGACTAGCACCTCCGAGTCGGCATTAATTTTCTCTGCTGCCGCTTTGATTCGTGCAAATTCGTTCTTGTCATAATTTACTGGCAAATCTACCCAGCCGCCAAAATCATCTTGCTGTGCCCGCGCCACATACTTTCGCGTCTCATCAATTTTTTCCTGGTAGCGTCCCTCGTCAATTAGCTGATGCTTTGCATACTTGAATTCAATCATTCCGCCTCCTTTATCTATCCCTAAATTATAGCAAAAAGTCACGCTTATTTCAGCGTGGCTCTCGCTCAGAATCTCGGCTACATCAACTACGACGACGACCGCAACGACTACAACGACACCGCAATATCATGTAAATCAGCTGCGCTCAAATTCCCCTCATCGTCAGAAATTACATAGAAGACCCCGCCATTCACCCATGCCGCACTCGAACCCGACACATAAATTGTCAGCCCCTGTCCTTTTGCAATCGTATAATCATTTCCCCAATTCTTCTTCACATAATTTGTTAGTACTGCCGTCGAGTCCCAGCTCGATTTCTCTTCCATCAGCGAAAACTTCCGGCCTTCATTGTTCTTAAAATTCATCGTCACGCGTCCCGCATCTTCTTTTACTAGTCCATCCAGCCGATAGTTCGACGGCACATAGCTCGGATACATCTTTTCAATTCCTGTCTGCATTGCTGCCACGCGCACCGAAATATCTGGCAAATTTAAGTGTACCAAATAGCCCAGCAGTGCCAATGAAATTACTGCCATGCTCGCTGCAATCGCAAAACCTCGCTTCTGCCAGAAGTGCAACTTGCCACTCCCCGCATCTTTAAATTGCGCCATCATACTCGCATCGTTGTCGATTTTATCAACTTTTCTTAATGCCTGCTGGATTGCGCGTTCCTTTAGCTCTTGTGCACTCAAATGCTCTGGCTGCGCAGCTTTCTTGCGTGCTGCCATTCTCGCTTTTGCAATCTCGACTGTCTGATGCTTCTGTGCTGGCAAATCTTGCTGTTTTGTCAATTGTTGTCGCGTTGTTTGCTTTGCATTCGTCGCTCGGCTAATCTGACCTGCTTGATTAAGCTGATTCGTGCCCACAATTTGGTGTCTTGTCTGTTGTGTCTGCTGCCGTCCTCGTTGCTGCGCTTGTTGCTGAGTAAATTTTTGGCTCGGCTGCAATCTAACTGTATTTTGCTTTTGAATTAATTGACGCTGATTCTGCTGCAAGCGTAAAGAACGCGAAGCCGCTCCTGCCGCCGCCCTAATCTTTGGTTGCGCCACCGGCTTTTTTACAAATTTTCGATTCAGTGTGGCAGATTTTTGTACGCGACGGTGATCCATCGAGCTCGCATGATTCACCGTAGCGCCTCTAGAAACTTTTTTAACTCCGTCCATCTTACCTCACTTTATACTGCTAAAGCTATCTTAAAACATTCTCTTGCGGAAATCAATAGCGTTTTAAAAAAATGTATACAAGTGCGCTAACAAATTTTAAACATAAGCATTAAAATGATATATAATTATATCCAGAATTTGTGGAGTAAATTGATCAATGGATCGCAAAAAAGCTAAAAAATTACAGGCTACCCGTGTTGTCATGACTAATATTTTTATGGGGCTGTCTGTCGTTGCAATCGTCTTTATATTAATGCTCATCGCGATGGGTTTTTCCTTTAACGAGAGCGGCAACCTTGAACAATCCGGCCTACTTCAGCTCTCATCGCATCCTAGTGGCGCCACTGTTGAAGTCGACGGTGAAACACTTTTTAGCCGTACTGAAATTAGTAAAATGCTCAGCGCTGGCGAGCACCAAGTCAAAGTCACTAAGTCCGGCTACGACACCTGGGAAACCAATATTCGCGTCGACGCCGGCCTACTCACGCATATCAGCTGGATTCGTCTCTTCCCTCTCAACCCTATCATCGAAGACGTTGCGACTTACCAAGCTGCGCGTCTGCTCAGCTTTTCTCCTGATCGCAAAAATCTCCTCTATCTCGAACAAGGCGACACCAAATTCCAGCTCATCAATCTCCAAGGTGACTCGATTAAGACCACCAAAATTAAGCTCGCCACCATTCTCGATACAACCGACCAAGCTACGCTTGAATCTGCCAATCTTAGCGTCGTCGCTTGGAACGATTCTAACAACAAAGTTTTGCTCAACTGGACTCATGATACTACTGAATGGGTTCTCGCCGACCTCGAAAAACCCGAAAACAGCATTAATTTAACGCAGAAATTTAATTTAGTGTTCAATAAGATTCTCATCGCCAACGATTCCGCCTCCAAGCTCTGGGCAGTCGAAAACGGCAATCTCCATCTCATTGACCTTAGCAGCGCCACTATTTCACCTGCCAAAGCAACTGGTGTAAATTATATTGCCAACAACGATGATGTCGTCGCTTATCTGCGCACCGGCATCACAGTCGACGAAAATGGCAACGAATCGACCGTGCGCCTGCTGGAGATTTTCCGCGAAGGCGAAGCTGGTGCATCCAAAATCGCCGACCTTACCGCTGAAAATCCTAGCAACTTCACTCTTGCGCTCGGCACTTATTGGAGTGAAGAATGGCTAGCCTACAGTGCCGACAATAAATTGACTATTCTCACTGGCAATTATCCAACCTACAATAAAGACAACAAAAACGCACTCAAAACTTCGCTCAAACGCGAACTCGATTATTCGCCTAATCAAATCTCGCTTACTAACGAACAACGCATCGTTGCCTATACTAGCGCCAATCGCGTCATGTCCTTCGACTTTGAGACCAAAGACTATTATGACATCCAGCTCGGCTCCGATACCGGTGCCTCTTGGCTTGATGATTATATTATTTGGCAAAATGAAGGTAATAAAATTACTATTCGCGATTTCAATGGCAACAATTATCGCGAATTAATTACCGACGCAAGCAGCGCGTCACCACTTTGCCTCACCGCTAATAATAAATGGCTATTCTATTTTACAATTGAAGAACCTACGGCTGACGATAAGTCTGTCACCGACAGCGAAACCAACAATGAGTCGACCAGCGCCAACGACCCCGCTAACAACTCTACCGCCGATAATTCCGCCGCTGACGCTACGACCGAAACCCAAACCGTTCGATACGTTCTTAAGCGCGAAAAACTCAATATCTAAAACACTTTTCTTGGCACCCGCCACCCCCTCCCAAAAAACATTCTTACCTCCGCCCTACTTTCTTATAGGGCACGACGCATAACCCAAAGTCACACGTCGTGCCCGAACAAAAACCATACACGACATACCCCCCCTTTAACCGCAGCTCGTCATCAACCGTCCCCAGGCGCCCCCACTCAAGAAGTCAGGCGCTCTACTCTTGTCCCGTCAGCCACTTCCACAGCTGCTCTAACGGCGACGGGTCACCTTGCGGCATCACATTCTCCGTCGACGAATCATCCGAAGCATCGTCAGAATCCCCGCCCGTACTCGGCGCCGCTGTTGTCGCATTCTCATACGACGGATTAATCTGCTCCGCATACACAATATAGCGTTGCTTCGATGTTCCCAGCGGATAACAAGTCAACAAAGTAATCAAAGGTTTATCCGGATTATCATTCGCAATTCGCACCAAGGAATTCACGTCCGACGGGTCCACAATCATCGTACCAATCAGTTTATAAGTATAACGCACCCCCTCATAATCCATATAAATCAAATCCCCCTCCACCAAGCGCGGCAAACCCGAAAAAATAAATTTATAATTCGTATTCTGATACACATTCCCTGCCGAATGTCCCGAAATTACAAAATTCCCAATCTCGCCAGGCTTCGCCGATGCACCCGGAACCGAGAAATTTGCCACCCCATTACTCATCGCCACATTCATCGACGATACATCCGTCTTCGAACCAAACACCACCGGCACTTCCACGTTTAGTTTCGGAATCATTAAATAGGGCGAATCGTGCGTCGCCACCGTCAAAGTCGGATCCAGCGCCGAAATCGTATTGCTCGTATTATCACCAGGCGACATATATGCCACCACATGCGCCGCAATTACCTGATTATATTGCAGCAGCACCCCACAAATCAGCACAAAGATTCCAATCCCTAGCGGTATCCACTTCCGCGCTTTGCCATTCGTGCGTCGTGCTCGTTTTTCCGCCGTCTTACGAATTCGCTCCCGAAAACTATTTTGAATTTCTTCAACTTCCGCCGCACTCGGTTCGCCCGCGCCAGCCGCACCGTTGCCACTCACCACTTTCGTTAAAGTCGGACCCTGTTCTTTGCGCGCTTTCTCCGCCAGTTCGCGCTCCAACTTCATCTTTTCGCGCGCAACATATTCCTGCGCCGCTTTACCATAATATTCACCATAATATTTCTGGTAATAATCCTGCCATGCTGAATGATATTTTCGCCAATCTTCCTGCCGCACTTGCGGTGTCGCCGTATTCGTCGTCGCCGTTTTATAATCCTGTGGTCGCGTCTTATAAGCTTCTAGTACTTTCTTACGCGCCAATTCCGTCGCCGTCTGCTGCTGCCGTTGTGCCGACGAAAGCGTCGAATCGTCACTCACGCTCGCCGCATTTTTAGCCGCTGCCTGCCCCCACGCATTCCAACTCGGCGGATTCGCACTCGCCTGCCCACCATTCTTATTATTCATTGCCTATATTCTAGCATAAAGCTACTTTTCGTGATAGAATAAGCCTATCTAATCACTCGGGCGAGTGGTGAAATTGGTATACACGACAGACTCAAAATCTGTTGGCAGCAATGCCGTGAGGGTTCAAGTCCCTCCTCGCCCACCAATTCATTTTTCCGCAGCACTCCTGCGGCATTTTTGACTTTATCGGAAAATACTGTTGTGATATAATATTCGCATTCTTGCACATTAAAAGGAGGTAGCATATGTCCACGGGCATTTTCTTCATTCGCCATGGCCAAACCCTTACCAACCGTCGCCTGCAGCATAGCGGGCACATCGACACCGCACTGACCACTACTGGCGCCAATCAGGCCGCTGATTGTCGTTATCTGCTCAGTAGAATCCATTTCGATGCCATCTACTGCTCGCCGCTGTACCGCGCCCGCCAGACCGCCACTATTGCCACGCTCAACTTATCCGGCTGTCCCGAAATCGTCATCGATGATCGCCTAATCGAACGCGACCTCGGCCGTCTCGACGGCAAATTCGCTCCGTTCGCCGCACGCAAAATCTGGAATTACGACGCCAGTTATATCAAAACGCATTACGGCGAAGAAACTTTGCTTGCACTCGAGCTGCGCGTCGAAGATTTCCTTGAGATGTTGCGTCTCGCCCACCCTGACCAGACCGTTCTAGTCTTCTCGCATGGCGGCATCGCCACAACAATTTACACTTTGCTGAGCAAAGAGCATACGCGTACCGGCAATTTTTTCAAGCATTTTCACCTGAAGAATGGCGAAATTGCCTATTTCTGCCTCTAAAACTTCACCTCGGCCATCAACTGCCGAGGTTTTTCCTGCCTTCTTTTGACAAAAAATCTCATTTATGCTATAATTATATTATTGGGTCTTTGTATTCTCGTACCTTAAAAGGAGTTGATCAAAAAATGCTGAAAAAAATCCCCCGTTGGTTCGCAATTGGTATCTATCAGATTTCTGGTTTCGAGCTGTTTGCGGTCGCACTCAATGTGGCTGCTTTCATTCTCTATGGTGTATCGCAAGTCTTCTATCTCTGGCTACTTATCGCGCTCTGCGACTTTATGGTCGTCTGCGCTCATGGTGCCTGGGTCGATAATGGTGGCGATCGTGTTTTCGGTCCTTGGCGCACACCTGCGTCCTTGCTCATCCGTCTCGCTTCGTTCACCATCCTATTTGTACTTGCCTACGAGCATTACGACGACAGTATCCTTAGCACTTACGCTTGGTATATCGTCGTCATTGCCGCCATCTGTCATGCTTTCTATTGCATCTTGCTAACGATGCACGAATCCAATCCCAGCTGGCTAGCGGGCACCCAAGGACGTATCGGTATCCCTAACTGGATTTCAATCATTCGTATGGCACTCAGCGTGCTCGTGCCGCATCTTTATGCTGTGCAGCCTTTTGGTTCAGCTAGCAGTCTCATCGCTAGCTGCACCCTAATTGCTGCTATTGCAACTGATGCTGCCGACGGTTATATCGCGCGTCGTTTTAATCAGACTACCAAAGCCGGCAAGGCTCTCGATCCGCTTGGCGATAAGGTTATTTTCTACCCTACCGCCATCGCCTTCGTGATTGCCACTCAAGGTACTGCTTATCTCGCCGCCGAAGCACTGTGCATTGCGTTCTATGCTTGTCTTGGCATCATGTTCTTGCGTGACTTTATTTTCACAATCTGGTTCTTCGTCTATTACCGTCGCCTTGGCGCAAACGGTATTGGCGCCGGCATTGTCGATAAAGTCCGTATGGCCGCGATGTGCGTCTGGCTTGGCACTTCCGCTTTTGCTCTGACTTTTACCGGTCAGCAACCGCGTCTTGCCCTTGCCGGACTTGTCAGCATTTGTCTCGTCGCTATTCTAAGTCTGATTAGCCTCTTCGTTGACTATCATCGCATTCGTCCTTTGCTTGACAAGCCTAAAGCACCCAAAGTGCCCAAAACGCCCAAAGTCAAGCCGACCAGTCCGCCCCAGTCTCACGATTTTCAGTGCTCTCAGAACTGCGATCGCGACAACACCTGACCATGACCGCTCCCCCAAGGGGGGCGGTTTTTAATTCTTCATCTTAGCTACATCAAAATCGCTGTCGCGAGCGGCTTTTGCAAATCTGCCGCCGCATTCCATAATCGTAGCGTCGCCATCCGCACCATCAACATCCCGTCCCACAGCGAAATTGGCGTAAAATTCATATCGTGCAAGGCTTCCGAAATTGCCGCACCACCCGCCGCCACAATCACCTGTTCATTATGATAAGTTGCCAGTCCCATTTGCGGATAGCTAATCGTAAATTTATGTAGAGTTTCAATCAGCTGATTCGTTGGCATCGATAATGTAATAATCTTCGGATAATATAGCGTTCTTAATAATTTCTGTAGCTGTGGCAAGGTCAATAACAGCACCGTTTCCTGTTCGCGTAGCACCCCCCAATTCATCACGTCGGGCGTCACGACCTCAACCGCATCGCGCGTCACAAAAATCGGCTTCTCGCATTTCTGCATCAATTCCGCCAGTGCCACGCTTGTCTCCGCATTTTTGCCCATATCGCCAATTAACACCACTACGTCCGCCCACGCCGCCTGTTCAAACAACATCGGCAAAGCTCTTTTACCAAACGCCCCCGACGCCTCTGCCTCCGCGAAATACACTTCTGGCGCCGTCGGGACATGCCCGCGCAACGACGCCGGCAACAACACCCGCACTTCGCCTACACCTAACTTTTCCGCTTCGTTCATCGCGCTCGCGACCGTAAAAAATGCCCCCTTATTTCCACCCACAATCAACATTTTCCCCGCCAAACGCTTTTGCTCCGGTCGTTCCATGTCAATCTCGCCAAACAGCGGCCTCAGCCCCTGCTTTTGCCAATATTCATATTCCGCCATCAAGCCAACTCCAATTTAATCGGGCAATGATCTGATCCCATCACCGCATCGCAAATCTCTGCGCTCTTAATTCGTTCACGCAGTCGCTCCGACGCCAAAAAGTAATCAATCCGCCAACCCACATTCTTTGCCCGGGCGCCACCCCGATACGACCACCAGGTATAACGCTCTTCCATCGGATGTAGCAAGCGAAAACTATCCACAAAGCCATTCGCTAAATAATTCGTCATGCCCGCCCGCCCCGACGGCGTAAAGCCCGCATGCCCTTCATTCTGTTTTGGCCGCGCTAGATCAATTTCTTCATGCGCCACATTAAAATCACCACACACAATTACCGGCTTCACCGCATCTAATTTCCGTATATACGCCAGCAGTGCCCTGTCCCACACTAATTCTCGGTATTTCATCCGCCCAAGGTCATCTTTCTCATTCGGCACATACACATTTATTAAATAAAAATCCGCAAATTCCGCCATCAACACACGCCCCTCCTTGCGCGCATCCCCAAATTCATCTTCCCAATCCGCAATTTCCGCCACAATTTCTTCCGGAAAACCATAGCGCACCGTCAATGGCTTAATTTTCGTAAAAATTGCCGTCCCCGAATAGCCTGCCCGTTCGGCCGAATTCCATATTTCCTCATATTCCGGCAAATCTACTTCCGCCTGCCCTTGCTGCGCCTTCGTTTCTTGCAAACACAAAATATCGGGCGCTTCCACTGCAATCAACTCTTGTAGATTCCCCTTCTTCAATATCGCCCGCAGTCCATTTACGTTCCAAGAATAAATTTTTAGACCTTTCATCTTGCTTATATTATACTAGAACTAATCTAGGAGGACAAAATGCGCAAAGATTACATTAGCTGGGACGAATACTTTATGGGTATCGCCCATCTCGCTGCTGAACGCAGCAAGGATCCCAACACGCAAGTTGGCGCCTGTATCGTCAATTCCGAACATAAAATCGTATCCGTCGGCTATAACGGCATGCCCACAGGCGTGGCCGACGCCGAGATGCCTTGGGCGCGCGAAGGCGACCCACTCGACACCAAATACCCTTATGTCTGCCACGCTGAGCTCAATGCCGTCCTCAACAGTGTCGCCGATCTCGGGGGCTGCACTCTCTACGTCACGCTCTTTCCTTGCAATGAATGCGCCAAAGCCCTTATCCAGGCCGGCATCAAAACCATCGTTTATGCCGATAATAAATATGCCAACACAGACGGTATCAAAGCCAGCCAACTCATGCTCGAAAAATGCGGCGTTAAACTCATCCAATACCAGGCCAGCGGCAGAACCATCAGGATTCAACTCTAATGAACATGGAATTCAAACATCTCAGCCGCAACTATTTCGAAGAATATTATTACGTTCTCGTTAATCTCAACAAATTCATCCACAGCCCCAATCGGAAAATCAAATTTGTCACCAAGCAGCTCATCCCCTCTGTTTATGCCGCCTTCTTTCTCGCGATTATCGTTGGCTGCCTTGCGCTGCTCGACCATTCACTCTTGCCTTATCTCTTTCTACCAATTTTCGCCTTTATTGCCATTTTCGCCGCCTATTTCATTACTGCCAGCCATCTCAAAAAACTCGGCGCCGCTCATCATTGCGCCACACTCACCACTTCTAAAAAGTCTCTCACACTCCATCTCGCCGAACTTGGCGACTTATGTGTCGACTGGCAAGATATTAAAACTATTCGTTGCGGCAAACATGCCATTATTCTCATTCCCCAGCTCCCCGACCAGCCCCTCATCGCCCTACCCATCTCTGCGCGCGCTAAACTCCAGCAAACTCTCAAAGAATATCAGCTCTCCGCGCTTATGTCCTAATCTCTATCCCTAAAGTGTTATAATTAAAGCATGAACGAATCGTCGCCCCGCCTCGAGCAGGCCATTGCTGTTGCCACCAAAGCTCACGCCGGCCAGCTTCGCAAGACTGGCGAGCCTTATATTATCCACCCCCTCGCCGTCATGAAGCTACTCCAAGAATGGAACATGGACGAAGATACTATTATCGCCGGCATTCTGCATGATACCGTCGAAGATACCGACCTTACGCTCAAAGAAATCGAAGACCAATTCGGCAAAGACGTTGCTTTTCTTGTTAATGGCGTTACTAAACTCGGTAAGGCCCGCAAAGGCATGCGCGACCTCGACGAATATCTACCAGGCACTAGCAGCAATCTCCTAAAGCTTCTCATCGCGACTGGCCAAGACATTCGCGTACTCATTATTAAACTCGCCGACCGCTTGCACAATCTGCGCACGCTCGGCGCTCTGCCGCCCGAGAAACAAAAGAAAATTGCTCGCGAATCGCTCGAAGTTTTTGCGCCGCTTGCCGACCGCCTCCAGATGGGCCGCGTCCGGGTCGAAATCGAAGAAACCAGCTTCCGCTATGTTGACCCGCGCCGTTATGAGGAGCTTAAGAATCTCACCGCCGACCGCCTCAAAAAAGCCGACAAAAAGCTCAGAGCCGCCCAGTCCGCCGTCGAACAAGCGCTCCAACAAGAACATATCGACTACAAATGCGACGGTCGCGTCAAATCCATTTATTCCTTGCACAAAAAACTCGCGAAATACAACCAAAATATCGATCGTATCTACGATATTATCGCCTTGCGCTTTATCGTAAACGACACAACTACTTGTTATCTCGTCCTCGGCATTATTCATTTCCTTTTTCATCCGATGGACGGTCGCATTAAAGATTATATCGCCATGCCCAAACAAAATGGCTACCAGTCGCTCCACACCACCGTAATCACTAACGATAAACAAATCGTCGAATTCCAGATTCGCACCAACGAGATGCATGATTATGCCGAACGCGGTCTTGCCGCTACCTTCTTCTATAACGAACAAAAACTCACCTCCGCCTACACTGAAGGCCGCATTAGCAAGCTTCCCGCCAATCTGCTCTGGATTAAAGAGCTTCAAGAATCCGCCGCTAAGCTCACCGCTGGCGAAAAAATTGACGAGCGCAAGCTTAAGCTCAATCTTTTCGCCGATAAAATCTTCGTCTATACGCCCAAAGGCGATATTATCGATCTCCCCAAAGGCTCAATGCCACTTGATTTTGCTTACCGTCTGCATAGCGAAATTGGCGCCGCCTGTACGGGTGCTATCGTAAATGGCAAAATGGTCGACCTGAAGACCAAGCTCCAGCAAGGTGATGTTGTCGAGATTATTACGCAGAAAAATGCCAAGCCTAATCCGGGCTGGCTCGACAAAGTTTTCAGCAAGCACGCTCGTCACAAGCTTGTTAGCCAACTGCGCACGCTTTTGCCCGATTTTACCCCTAAACCTAGCGAAGATCGCACTCGCCGCAACAAAAAATCACCCCGCGAAAAACAAATTGCCGCCAAGAAAGCTTCCGCCGCCACTTCCGCCGCCGAGGTCAAAGCCGAAAAGTCCGACAAGAAATCTACCCAAAAATCCACCAAATCTAGCAACAAAAATTCCAAAAAATAAAAATGGGAATCATTCCCAAATTCAAAAAGTGAGCCAGATTTATTCCGGCTCACCTTTTCGCTTACTCTTTAGCGTTTGCCTGGATTTAGCGTTTGTTTAGATATAGCGCCGCACCCGCAAAGCTCATCGTCGCCACCGTTGCAATTGCGAGGTAGACTACGATGTTATCGCTCGTCTTTGGTAACTCCGTGGTCTCTTCTTTGTCCGTTACTGTAAAGGTCGTTTTCGCAACGCCGCCGTCATTAAAGTTAACTACAAAGCTATGTTCGCCGAGTTTCAAGCTATCAACCATTTCTTTGCTCAGCGTAATCACCGTGCTACCCTCTTTGGCCGTATAGACACTTTCTTCCAGTTTTACGCCGTCAACCAGCACTTCACCGCCATCGAACAGATTGAACTCCGCATCAATCTTAAAGCGCGCTTCCGTGCTCTTGTTGATTACATAGACTTGTTCCGCACCTTCAACTACCTCGTATTCTTTTACTTCTTCAATCAACCATGCTAATTCGACTTTCTCGGTCGTGCCATCTTTCCATTCATAGTTCGCGGCATCTCTCAGCTTAACATTCACCGTATACTCACCGGCTTTCGTAGCTTTCGAAGTACCGCTTTTATCCATCGTCTCTCCATCAAAACCATTCAATTCAACTTTTATCTCACTCCCAGTCAGCACAAATCTGCTCTCTTTCAAGCTTGGTTTTTCCAGTTGCGCTTTCTTAATCTCGAAATCCACAGCTGAACCCGTTAAGTTAGCCATATCTTCGTTAAGAATATTCACTCGAACGGTGTAGTTACCCGCATCCGTTGGTGTACCTTCTAGCGGATTAAAGTTTTTAAAGTATTTGAACTCATAATCTACTCCTTCCTGAAGGCCAGTCGTACCATCCGGCCAAGTCACACTTGGTTTTTTCGCCGTCTCGCCATAAGTCCAAGATTCTATCTTTAGTACATAGCCCGTTGGTTTATTATTGTCCCCAGCACCACTCGGCTGACTATCGCCCCCTGCCGGAGGATTATCCAGCCCAGTTGCACTCGCCAGCTGCACCACTCCCGCGCCAGCAATAAAAATAGCCATCAACGCTACGACTAATATTGTTTTTGATATTCCCCTATATTGTTTCCCCATATGCCTGCTTGACATATTCCCATACCTCGATTATGTTTATGTTTTCATTAAAACATAAACATCATATCAAATGCAACACTAAAAACTGAAAAAAACTTAAAAATTTTTCTGCTTATCTATAATAAATAGCCAAATACCGCGATAAAATGACACACCGTCCCCAGCAAGCAAAATACATGAAATACACAATGGATATATTTCTTCCGCGCACCGACCCCATATAAGATCGAGCCCAGCGTATACATTACGCCGCCCGCCAACAACCACGCCACGCCGCTCGTCCCCGCGTTCGCTAGCAGCGTCGGCACGCCCAGCAAAATCGACCAGCCATTCAGTAGATGGCAAATCACCTCCAGCACCGTAAACTTATCAATTTTTACCGCCGTTAACACAATTCCTACCGTCGTCACCGCCGCTACCCAGCCAAACAGCACCCAGCCTAACCAAGCGCCCACGCCCAGCAATGCAATTGGAATATAAGTGCCGAACACCAGCAAATATACATTACAATGGTCCAGCACCCGCAGTACCTTCTTCCCCTCTAGCCGCGCCGACAACGCATGATAAATACACGACATCGTATACAATACAATCATCGTTGCACCAAATAGCGACACGCAAGTTTCCGCCAGCGCTCCTTGCGCTTTCACTACCATCAATACCAACGCCACGATTGCAAAAGCCCCGCCCAAGCCATGTGAAATCGAATTAAATAATTCTTCGCCCAGCGAATATTGCGGCACCCGAATATTCAATTTCTTTCGCGGCTGCCCCGCTTTCGCCTTTTTCGCCTTGCTGTTTTTTGCTGTCGGCTGTTTTTTCTCCCCCACCTTTCCTACAGCTCCGCAATTTTAACGCGCACTTGCTCCGTCGTATCGCGGTCACGCACCGTCACTGTCTCATCTTCCAAAGTCTCAAAATCAATCACTATACACTTCGGTGTGCCAATTTCATCTTGCTTGCGGTAGCGCTTGCCAATATTTCCCGAATCATCCCATGTCACGTTGCCATATTTCTGGCGCAACGCCGTATAGACTTCCTTCGCCTTCATCACCAACTCCGGCTTATTCTTTAGTAGTGGCGACACACAGCAACGATACGGTGCTAAATCTTCTTTCAGCGTCAATACTACCCGCTTCTCGCCATTTACTTCATCTTCGCGATACGCCGACGTCAACACCGCCAAGAATAAGCGTTCCACCCCAATCGACGGCTCAATCACATGCGGCACAAAGCGTTCCTTCGTTCCCTTCACGATATATTCCATATTCTTGCCGCTCTCGCGCTGAATATTCGCTAAATCAAAATCCGTTCGATACGCCAAGCCCATCAATTCCTCACGCCCATTTGGATAATCAAATTCAATATCTACCGTCCGTTTTGAATAATGTGCCCGGTCCGCCGCCTCAACTTCGCGGTCATGAATTCGTGCATTATCTAATCCCATTACATCTGACAAAAATTCATGCTGTTGCTTTAATAATTTCTCAAATTCTGCTTCCCAAGTTTGTGGGTCAATAAAATATTCAATTTCCATCTGCGAGCATTCGCGGTCGCGCAAAATAAAATCGCGTGGCGAAATTTCATTTCGGAAAGCCTTTCCCTGTTGCGCTAAGCCAAATGGCAAATCCGGATACAAGGTGTCGACCACGTTCTTATAATTCGTAAAAATCCCCTGCGCCGTCTCTGGTCGCAAATATGCAATCGAGCTATCATCGTCCACCGGCCCCACGTGTGTCTGAAACATCATATTAAACTTACGAATCTCACCCCATTCAACTTTGCCGCAAGTTGGACATTTTACTTTCAGCGCCCGGAACTCTTCCGTCGTCACGCTTTCCGAAATTCCTTCAGCAATCTTATCAGCCCGAAAACGCCCATGACATGCGCCACATTCCACTAGCGGATCCGCAAAAGTCGCCGTATGTCCTGATGCCACCCACGTGCGCGGATTCATAATAATCGCCGCATCCACCCCATACATATCTTCGCGATCTTCCACCCAATATTTCCACCAAGCGTCCATAATTTTCTTTTTCAGCATTACGCCCAGCGGTCCAAAATCCCAAGTACCCGCCATACCGCCATACACGTCCGACCCCTGCCACACAAAACCGCGCCGCTTACATAAACTTACAATCTCTTCCATTTTCGCCATAATCTGCTCTCCTTCATTTCCAAAAAAACAATTACATCTATTATAGCACTATATCTTGGTCGCCTTCTCTATACAGCGCGCAATATATAGCACTTCATCAATCAGTCCATCCGCGCCCTGCACCTTCAAGCTCAATTCTGCCGGCCCCGCCGCCATCAAACGCATCATTTTAATATGGTCCGCACCAATTCGCCCCGCCGTCGCTTTGCCTAGCGCCGCATTTTCTTCATCCCAATAATACCGCCCCGTCGCTGCTAATTTTTCGCCGTCTGTATCAAATTGTAAATTAACTTCCTCGCCCGCCACCCGCGTTAAATTTATTCCCCACCACGCTCGCAGCACATCTTTCCAGCGCGACTCTTCCGTCGCATGTCGCTGCATTACTTTCAGTGCCTGCTTCAGAATTCCATAAAATTCTGGCGATTCTGCTTGCTCTGCCCGCGCACTCACGCCACGCATCATTGCACCACCCATCTCAATCAATTCAATATCTTTCACAAAGGCATCATAATATTCCAGCAATTTCGCCCCCGTCAAAATCCCCATTTCCGTTCGCCCCTCATGAATCACCACTTCCGACACCGAAAACAGTTCAATCCCGCCCGCCAATTTTGATTTTTCTCTGCGTACACCTCGCGCAATTACGCTCCGCTTGCCTTCCGGCGTCAAAAGCTGCAAAATTCTATCCGCTTCACCATAATCCGTCCGTCGCAAGACAATTGCCTCGGTGCGTAAGTCACGCGGATTTTTCATAGTCATATCTCCGCGCCAAAGCCACAATCTCTGTCGGCAACAATTCACCTTTGTCAAAACTCGCCACCACGCCATATTCTCGCGCCAGCTCATCTTTCATTGCCACACTCGACACAATCGCCACCGGCACTTCCGCCAGCTCTGGATAACTTCGCATTTCATTCAGCACCGCAAAGCCCGTCGGACCTGTTAGTAAAATATCCAAAATTACCAAATTCGGCACCCGCGCATCCATTTCGCCAATCGCCGCAATCCCGTCATGACAAATTTTAACTTCATGCCCCTTTAATATCCGCCGATAATACGCTTCCCAGCCCCGGTCGTCCTCAATCACCAAAATCATATCAAGCTCAACTGCCCGCTAACTGGCAAATCAATATAAAAACTCGTCCCATCCCGGTGACGCACCAAGCCAAATTCCGCCTGCATATAATTCGCAAATTTTGCCGCAATATATAAACCCAGCCCGCTCGACCCAGGTCGCATCGCAATCTCAACTGGTTTTTTCACAAAGCCGTTTTTAATCTCGCGCCACACTTTGGTCGGCACTGTCGGCCCAAAATCTCGCACATCAATCCGAATTTTATCCCGCCTATCACTCACCGCAATCCGACTCGGCAACTCTTCGCCACCATAATTCATCGCATTCAGGCAAAAATTATAAACAACCGAATAGAGCAACTGCCGATTCGCTACCACCAACCGTCGCTTGTTTCGGTAATCAATTTCAATTTCCCGCCGGTTAAATTTAAACAGCTGCCACAATTCTGCCACCACTTCGTCGCACACCACTCGTGGATTCACCGGCTCCATCTCAAACAGTGCATCATCCAACCGCGCCACCCGCGTCAAATCATTCACTTGTTGCAATGCTCGCTCCGAAGTCGACACAATCTGCCGCCCTACTTCGCGCGCGCCTTCAACCGATTCTTCCAAATCCAAAGATAGAGCGAGTTGGCGCATCAAGCTCAACGGAGCTTTTAGTTCGTGCGCAACTACTGTCACGCCCGCATTCGCGCCAAATACCTCACTCTCCATGCCCCCTATTCTACATCACTAGCTATTCTTGCGCAAAGTCTCAATCAGTGTTTCGAAGTCTGCCCGATAAGTCTCTGCATCTGTCTGCAACACCGCAGTTTTATCATTCACTTTTATCACCAACACAATCCCTTGCATCGTTTTATCAATCGCGCCCTCAAATAGCGTCCCAGAAATCTTATTACTGTCCGCCTGATAAGTTCGCGACGTCATTTCGCCACTTTTTACCTTCTTTTGGTAGGTCTTCAATACATCATCCGCTTGCTTATCCAAAATCGAAAAGCGCAAAGCATATCGTGCCGTATCATCCTTAACTGAATTTACCTGACTAGGCGCAAAATAGGCCTTAAAATCGCTATTTTTCGAACCATCCGATTCAATGTATACGCTCCAAGTCTTCGGATAGTAAAAGGAAATCGAGCCGTAATCACTCGGACCAGTAAATTGCGTATTCGGCTCCTTCTCGCGCTCAGTGAAGTTCTTCTCGTCAAGGTCTTTCTGTTCTTTTTTCGCCGTCGCCACCTCTTCGCTTACCTGCATTTCGTAGCTCGTATTTAACTCATCCCACTTCATGAAGAAAATCACCGCCGCCACAATCGCCGCCGCCGCAATTAAACAGACAATCACCAGAATTATCGTCTCTGCAATTGAGCCTTTCTTATTCGACTGCCCAACTGGCCCTGCCGTCATTGGCGCAGCCATATTTGGTACAGGCTGCATCATTGGCGCTGTTTGTACTGGCGCTCCCTGCATTGGCATTGCTTGGTTCGGCATACCTTGATTTGGCGCCGCATTATTCACTGGAGGCATTGTTGGCCCCGTCGCTTGGTTTTGTGGGGCTCCCCCACCATAATTCTGGTCCATACTACGATTATATTTTAGCAAAAGCTTTTTCGCAAGCACTCACTTATTTGCTAAAATCCTCCGCGATAACTTTAATCTCATTTTTCATTTCGTTCAGATCCTGCTCAATCTCTTTCGCTAACGCCGTTAGCTTCCGATAGCGCTCGCTTGCTTCCTCTAATTTAAATTCATCTCCATAAAACCAATCTACCCCCGTTTTTAGTTTCGTAATCTTCTCGCTAATACTTTTACTTTTCGCCATTATCGCTCCTTTATTGCCATTATTTTTGCCTTGATTTCCGCTCGCCGCATAACCACATCAATCGTTTCACCTATTTTCACTTCGCCCCGTACCAGCGCATAACCCCGTTCTAATACTTTTTCGGGATTCAGCTGCGCGAGCATTTTTAGTTGCGTCGCTACCTCGCTCTCTGTTGTAGTAATTTTTACAACAATTTCCTGTCCCACTCGCTGCATCTCACCCCTGTTACCATCAATCAGCTCTTCAATTTTTGCATTGAGCAAATTATTTGTTCGTTTTATTTCGTCTCGAATCTCCGCTAGCAGCGCTGTTTTATCCCGTGTTAACATCTGTGCCGCATTCGATGGCGTCGATGCCACTACATCTGCCACCAAGTCACACAGACTTTCATCTACTTCATGTCCAATCCCCGTAATTACCGGGATTTTCGACGCGGCCACTACTCGCACTAGCGCCTCGTCATTAAATACCGCAAGGTCGTCCGCCGAACCGCCACCACGGATCAGCGCAATTACTTGCACTTCTGTGCGCTCATTAAAATATTGCAAAGCGCGGATAATCTGATCCGCCGCTGCCATACCCTGCACTTGCGTATGCGCTACTTGCACTTCTAGTCCACCCCAGCGCTCATTTAATATCTTACAAAAATCCGCATAACCCGCCGCTTGCGTACTCGAAATCACTCCAATCTTCACAATATTTTCCGGCAGAGCTCGCTTTTTCTCCGGCGCAAACAATCCTTCTGCGTCCAACTTTTTCTTCAGCAACTCAAAACTCTTCTTCAAGCTCCCCTCGCCCACAGGCATAATTGCCTGGACCGTGAGCGAAAACTTCCCCCACTTCGTTAACTTCGGCAGCGCTCGTACCCGAATTTTCATGCCATCTTCTAGCGGAAAGCGCAACGCGAATTTCATCATAAAACAGCTCACACTCGCATCTTCGTCTTTCAAATCAAAGAAGACAAACTTCCTCTGATTAATCTTAAAACTCGCAACTTCCCCCTCAATCACCACGCCCGCAAAAGCCGTCTCCATAATCTGGTTACAGACCGCTTGAAAATCCGATACGCTATAAACCTGTACCGGCTCCATTTTTATGCCTTCTTTTCTGTGCTCGGATCAGTAAATTTATCTTCGCGCGACATTAATGCCTGCTGATAAAAGCCCCAGCCACTCACCACCGTACCAACCAACACAAAGATTCGCGTTACTACTACCGTAATTGTCGCAATTTGAAAATCCACACCTGTCGCCACTAAAGCCGCTACAAAAGCGCCCTCATAACCACCCATTCCACCGGGCGTCACCATCACCGTCCCCACTACGCTCGCAATCCCCTCTGCAATCATAATCTGCGGCAAAATCTCCGGATGTCCCAATGCGCACGCGATAATCCAATACGTCGCCAGCTCTAAGAATGAATAGAATAGCCCCCAAATCATTGGCTTACCCAAAATTCGCCGATTTTTCTTCAAATTCAGGTAATCTTCCCGCAAATCCGCAAAGAATTTCACCACATTCTCTTCTTTCAGGAATTTGCGTTTCTTGCCTCGCGACAGCTTGCGTACCACTTTATTAATGAATTTCGTCGCCGTTGCCGATAACCAATCAATATTCTTCTGCTTTCGCACAATCAGCCACGCCACCACAATCAGTCCCATAATGCCACCCGCTACTAGCGCCGCTAGCCACAGCGCCCAATAACCGCCCTGTATTACCTGATGTGTTGCCAGCACAATCACAATCGCCACCATCGTCTGCAGAGCATTGCCTACCGCACAAATTCCATAGCGCAAAATATGAATAAAGCTAATCTGCCCCGCCGTCACCTTATAATCTTTCAAACGCCAAATTAAATATGCCAAGCCACTCGCCCCGCCGCTCGGCAAGGCATGATTCACAAAATTAATTTCCAGCGAAATTCGCGTCAGCTTTGTCTGCGAAATTTTAAAATTTTTGCGCTGGCGCAAAAATGCAAAATAAATTTGCCCCGCCGCATAATACATCAAAATTTGTTCCGGAATCAGCAAAAGCAATACCCATATATTAATTGTTTTTAGCGAATAAATCGTCGCGCCAAAGAAAGTTAGGTATTCCGTTTGTTCCGTTACTGTCGTAAATTGCGCCGCCAGTGGACTATTTGCTGCTAATTCTTCTGTTACTACTACGCCCGAACTTGCCGAAAAGGCATTCCAAGCCACTAATGCTACCAACAATAAGGTAATCGCACTCAAGATTTTTTTAAACATATGCTAGAATTATAGCATATGAATTATCTCGTGATACTAGGTCGCGAACCGCGCATTTCCCTCGCTGAGCTCGAGGCGCTTTTTTCGAGTACCAACGTTAAATCTATTGCCCCTCAACTCGCAATCGTCACTGCTGCCAATTTTTCACTCGACCGTCTTGGCGGCACCATCAAGGCTGGCCTCATTCTCGAGCAATCCGTCCAAGATTATCTCGCCCATCTGCCTGCTGGCAAAATCACGCTAGGCATTTCTGACTATTCTACTCATGCTAATCCGCGCAAAACTTGGGAACTCGCCCTCAAATACAAAAATCTCCTGCGTCGCCACGGTCGTAGTGTGCGCCTTGTTCCAAACGGCAAAAATCCTGTATTGCCTTCTGCCACTTCACATCACAATCAGCTTGGCGAAAAAGCCAATCATATCGAAATTCTCAAATTCGGCAAATATACCGCCACTTCCATTGGCACTCAAAATATCACCGCCTATGCCAAGCGCGATCAAGCTCGTCCTGCACGCGACGCTTTTGTCGGCATGTTACCGCCAAAACTCGCCCAAATCCTCATTAATCTCGCAACCGCTGGCGCCAAAAGCGGCACCATCCTCGACCCTTTCTGTGGCACGGGCGTAATCTTGCAAGAATCCGTCCTTATGGGCTATTCCGCCTACGGTAGCGATTTGTCCGAAAAAATGATCCAGTATTCACAAAAAAATCTCGATTGGCTCACCACTCGTACACCTAAGCTTCAAAAACAGTCCGCACCCCAACTTCAGCTCGAACTTGGCGACGCCACCAATCATACTTGGTCTGCCATTCCTATCAATTTTGTTGCTTCTGAAATCTATCTTGGTCACCCTCTTTCTGCGCCGCCTACCGAAATCAAATTTCGCACTCTCCAAGGCGATGCCAAAAATCTACTCACCGCTTTTCTTAAGAACCTTCGCGACCAGCTTCCCGCTGGCGCTCAACTCGCACTTGCTACCCCCGCTTGGAAACGCCCCGACGGCAGCTATCAAGGGGTAAATATCCTTGACGAAGTCGAAAAATTGGGCTATAATGCTATAAAGTATCGTTATGCGTCTTACGATGACCTCTTATATTATCGAGAGGACCAAATCGTTGCGCGTCAAATAATAGTATTAAGGAAAAAGTAGAATATGTCACATGTCAAAGCTGGCGGTACCAGCAAGAACCTACACAACAACGCCGGTCAAAGACTTGGTGTTAAGCGTTTCGGTGGCCAACAGGTCAAGACTGGCGAAGTTCTCGTCCGCCAAACTGGCGCTACTAAGCTCGCTGGCCCAGGCACTTTCATGAGCCGCAACTTCACGATTCATGCCGCAATCGATGGCAAAGTTGCTTTCGTGAAGACCAAGAAGAGCCACTTCTCCGGCAAGAGCGTGCCACGCACTCGCGTCGAAGTTCACGCTGCTTAAAAGTCAGCCCCGAACAGATCGCTTCAAAAAATCTCCCCGCTAAGGGAAGATTTTTTCTATCTACGATAGAATTTCAATGCTAGCACACCCACAATTAAGATAACCGCCGTCTGCGCATAATATGCCAACGCCAAAATCTGATAATCGCCAATCCCTAGCAAAATCTGCATCGACACGCAAATTACCGTTCCCAGCAAGGCCATTATCATTCCCGCTATAATCTGACTCTTATCCTCGTCTTTGCCCCGCTGTACCCGAATCGTATAATTCATCCCCACGCCCATCAGTGCACCATATAACATCGTTACCGCAAAGGCCACCGCTGCAATAAAGCCATTCGCATCATTATCAAAAAAGATAAAGCGAATCAAATAAACAATCGCCAGCACGCTCGTAATCGCGCTACTCCCCAACAACACTCGCCCCAATCTTTTCCGCTCTACTTGCGTCCGTTCAGTCATAAGCATATTTTATCAAATGTTCGCAATCTTCAACAGCGTCGCTTTAATCAGCGTCCACACATCAATTGCCGTCGTCTTTGTTGCCAAATCCAACTCTCCCAAAATTTTCACTACCGCCGGCGCTTTACGCTCGCGCAATTCCAACTTTTTAAACGCCTGCGACACCATTAAGCCAATAAACATAAATGGCTCATTTGTCATCTCAATTTGTTCACACATTTTTATCGCCCGCTCGCCTTGCTTCCTATATGCCGCCTCAAAAATATCAAACACTATATTTCTATCCACCGTTTCCGCCAATTTGAATTCTTTGAATTCAACCGACTTCACTTTCGCTAGTGTCTTATAGGTCGCTGCGCGTTTATCGACATTATTCTCCAGTAACACAACTTCATGCGGCGTCTCGACATAATTAGGCAAAGCGTCCCAACATTCTTTATTTTCCGTCAACGCTTTAATTAGAATTTTCCGCTGTGCACTAAACAATGATGCACCGAAAAATACCGAATCCAAATCCTCGCGTCCCAAGTTCTCCGCTTCTAGTACCTCATAGTCTGCGCCTAGCATTTTCTCCGCCATTACTCTTGCGCGCACTCGATCATTCCCATAAAAAATCCGTAACATTATTTTTGGCACCCCGCACAATAATGCGTACCTCGCCCCGCCACGCGCGTTTTTTGTATTTCCCCGCCACAGCGCCGACACACTTTCCCCTCACGTCGAAACACTTGTGCAAATTTTTCCAAATAATCCCCCTTCGTCCCATCCGCGCGCACGTAATCCTTCATCGTCGAGCCACCACTATCGATTGACGCCTGCATCGTTCGACAAATCCCCTCTAATAACAAATTTGCTTCCGTCCGCGTCAGCGTTTTCGTTTTTCGCCACGGCAAAATCCCCGCATAAAAACATGCTTCATCTGCATAAATATTCCCTACACCCGCAATATTTTGCTGATCTAATATCACCGCCTTAATTGGCGCCGCCAAATGCCGTTGTAGCATTTGCCAAAAAGCCTCATTCGTCATCGCCCACGGTTCAGGTCCCAACTTTAGCAAAAAGGCGTCCGTCGCCACACCCAACTCGTCCAACACCGTCACAAAGCCAAACTTGCGCTGGTCGTTAAAGAATAACTGCGTACCATCTTCGAAATCAAAATATACGCGTGTATGTCGCCCCGGCATCGTTTCCGTAAAACCGCCATCCGGATGCCCTGCTGCAAAACGCCCATCCCCCACATAAATCAGCTGCCCGGTCATTCGTAGATGAATCATTAGCCAAAAATTGTTTTCTAACCGTATCAGCAACGCTTTACCGTGTCGCTCCAACGCCACAATTTTCTGCCCCTCAACAAATTTTTTATTCCCTCGCCAACTTTTTTCATTCAGTACTGCAACTTTGCTAATTTTTTTATTCAATACAAAATTATTTAGTCCACGCTTAATCGTTTCAACTTCTGGCAACTCCGGCATGATACATTTATTGTATCATCATCGGATTCACATATAGCAAATAGAATGCCAAACCATTCTTAATAATATGAATCAAAATTCCGCCCCAAATCGTACCCGTCAGTTCACGCAGCGTACACATCGCCAAACTCATCACAAAAACCGTTACGCCTACATTCCATTGTCCATGTACTAAGCCAAACAATATTGACACTAACAGCATCGCCGGCAAGGCTGGCATCTTTGCCCGCATCTTGCCATACAGCCAGCCCCGAAAAATAATTTCTTCCGCAATTGGCGCCACTACCACCAATGAAATAAATGCCATCAGAAAATCCGCATTCGTTAGCAGATTATCAAAGCCCACATCCTGACTCTGCGACCAATCAATTCCAGGCAGCACCGCTTGCATTACCATCAATATCGCCGTTGTCGCCAACATAAAAACGATAAAACCAATTGGCGCCAACAAAATATCTGTCCAAGTTGGCGCACCGCGCAGACCCAGCTCATCTCGCGTCGTCTTATTATGCGCAATTTTCCATGGCACAAAAATCGTAATAAACAAACACAGTACGTATACGATTGCCGAATATAACGTCTGTAAGGCCGTCGAAGTCAAAATCGTCGAGGCGTCCAGTCGCAAAATATAGACCATCACGAATGATACTGCATATTGGCTTGCATATAGCACTGCTGCCACCCACACCAGCATCATAAAAGCCCATACAACTTTCAGCGCAATCGCCCACTGCTTGCTTTGCTTCGATTTCTTCACTAATTTTTCGCGTAGTTCCCCAATTCCGCTTTTGCGTTTACGTCCTGCACTCATCCAAAAATCCTCGTTATATCCAGAATCGTCACAATAAATGCAATCGCTAGAATCACCATAAAAGCGCGACTCACGACTTTTTCTTCAATTTCTTTTGTCAATTTCTTTTTGCGCAACTTAAATATCGCAATCAGCAACCAACGTCCGCCATCCAGCGCTGGAATCGGCAGCACATTCATACATGCCAACGAAATCGAAATTAATGCCACTAAATACCATAAGCTTCGCCCACCATTTTGCGCCACTCGCGGAAACAGCACGCCCACAATTCCGACTGGTCCCGCCACTGAGTCGCCAGCCTCCTTCAATTCTTCCGCGCCACTCGAACGTACTTCTTCGCTAAAGTTCACTTGTTTCACGATTCCGCTCACCAAATTGCCTAGCAACTGGCCTACGCCCTTAAAAGTCTCGCCCGTCAATTGTAGAGTTATACCCACGCCCACAATTGGCGCACTCCACGTACTTGCATATACCACTTCACCACTAATCGTCGCACCTAATATATATTCCGCATCATTTTCATTCAAATCAATTGGTGCCGTCATTTCCTCATCGTTGCGCAAAATCCGCAAATACACCGTCTCGCCCGCATGCTGTTCATTGAAATTCAGCAATTCATCAACCGTCGTAATATCTACCCGCTCATGATCATTTGTAATTACGCCAATAATTTCATCGCCTTCTGCTAGTCCTCCCAATTTTGCCGGACTATCTTCTTCGACACTATTAATCGTCACATTGCTTAGTCCCACCGCTTCCGTATCGGCTTCAACTTGGAATTGATTTTCAATAAAATGCGGCATCCCCGCCCACGCCAGAAAAGTAAAAATTACCGCCGCCACAATCCAGTTTGCTAGCACACCGCCAAACAAAATCTTTGTCTTTTGCCAAAAGCTCGTTCGTCCAAAACTACCTTTCGCTCGGTCGCTCGCACTTTCGCCTTTCATTTGACAAAAGCCGCCAATCGGTAACCAGTTCAGCGACAGAATCGTCCCTTCTCCAGGCGCATCTTCCCATTCTGATTTTTTCAAACGTCGCCACTTGCCATTAACTTTGCGCCAAGCTATCGCCCGTGGCGGAAAACAAATGCCGAACTCTTCCACCTCGACACCGTTGCGCCGTGCCATTATAAAATGCCCAAATTCATGCGCCGTCACAAGCAACATCAGCATGAATAAACCAATGATTATACCCAATATCACACTCATAATTACTCTTATCATACCACACCATAAGCACATTCCTAGCTTTTTCGCGCAGCAAAAAGCCACCCGCGTGGAGTGGCTTTAAATATTATTTGCCAATACTCTCGATTTCAATCTCAGAATATTTTTGGCGATGGCCCGTCTCGGTATGGACACGCTTTTTGGAGTGATAGCGAATCACGCGGATTTTATCACCGGCAACTTTCGCCGTTACAACTTTCGCTTTTACCTTCACTCCCTTAACGGCTGGCTCACCTACGGTGGTCTTATCGCCGTCAATTACGAGCAAAGCGTCTAAAGCGAGCTCTTTGCTTCCTTCCGGGAGGAGGTCCACACGGAGGGTCTCTTTTTCAGCGACAATATATTGTTTGCCGCCGATCTTTACGACTGCTTTTTTCATAAAATTCCTTTATTACTTGCCATATTATATCAAACATGTCCTAAAAAGACAAGAATAGCCATCAGGATACCCAAGCTGATGGCTATATTATTATCAAAGGAGCAAATTATTTATTTATATCTTTCTTACCAGTAGTTTTCGCTTTACCGGTCGCTGTCTTCTGTAGCATTTCTACTTCTTTTTGGCTGCGATACCAATAATAAATCCCCACAATCACGCTCGTGGCTGCGATAACCGCCAATGCAATTTCGCCAGGACCAGTCTTTGGTAATTCGCTTGGCGTCTCACCAGGCTCCTCGCCGTTCGTACATGCGCGTTCAATTTGTAAAGTTGAACTATCTTGTAGTTCACCCGCATCATGGTCTACAAAAATTGTATTCGTAAATGTATTCGTGCCACACACACCATTTTGCACGATATCGCTATTTACTCTTACTTGATAAATAATTGTTGCAGTCGCGCCTGCGCCATACAAACCTGTATTAAATCCATTTTGGCCAATCAAATCTGGCATCTTCACGCCATTCGGATTACTCGCATTTGTTAAAATCGTTGTTCCTTCAACCAAACTTACGCCCGTTGGTAGCACGTCATGGAAAGTTACATTCGTCAGATCTGTCGTACCCGTGTTTGTTAGCACTACCTTATATGTCACCGTGTCGCCAGGTTTTGGACTAACTGATTCGAAGAAATTCTCGCCATCTAGCGAAGCCGTCTTGCTGACTGTCGCTGCCACTTGTTCGGCCTTAATGTGATAAATAATATGACCAGAATATTCCGCACAACCAGGCAAATAACCGCTCAACTGATTATAGCCAATGTAAATCCCCTTTTCGCTAAAGAGATATTCGCCACCCAGCTTCGTGCCATTTAACTTTCCGCCGTTATAAATCGTAGCCGAATTCTCCACATATTTCAGCACGATGTCCGCTTCTGAATCAGTCGTAAAATACGCTTCATCCCAAACTTCATTCGGGGTAGCATTAGATGACGAAATAATCGCACTAACCTTGCCCTTCTTTGAAGCACTTACCGTACTCGGGAATTGCGACGACACCCGCACATCCATCGCGACGCCAGGCGCCCCATCGACATTATTTAGATTTGATGCCGCATTGTTATGATAGCCAATATAGACTTCATATTCCTTGCCGGCCTCAATTTTTATTTCATCCGTAAAAGTACCATTCGCGCCTACTTCCGCCACTCGCACGAAGTTGCGTTCATCGCCCAACACATTGTTATTTGTGATGGAATTAAAGGTAACATGGTCCGCCGGATTCTCCATCGTATAAGTATCACGATCCGGTCCCCATGCGTAACTTGTTGCTGGCAGCAGTATCGTCAACGCGAATGCGCTCACTCCCGCCAGCTTCAGCCTCCGTTTAAATTTGCTATTTGTTTGTTTTTGCATGTTTATTACTCCTTTTAATAAACCGAATTTCATTTTATCCTCGCTCAGTCACTACGGTCTTTAATAATTCTCCAAATTTTGCATTACGTTTTCGCGTTCCTGCGCCTGGTCTTCAGCACTTTGTTGGCTTCGACCCGCTTCTCGATCTGCTGCTTCTTGCTGTGCTGGCGCTTGTTCTTGAACAGTTTGCTCTTCCGCTGCATGCGCTGCTTCTTGCTGTGCTTGCGCCTGCGTATCTTCCGGTGTTCGATTCTCTTGTTCAGACACACGCTCACCCGTATCCGTTACTGCCGAAGTATCCGCATCTTGAATAACTTGCTCAATTGTTCGACCTGAACCGTCAGCACTTTCTAGTGAAGTATCCTGCGCGCCTATTTGTTCCGAACTCGAATCGACTACACCATCGCCGTTCGTATCACCCGTGCCTGCTTCTGGACTCGTATCACCAAAGCTCTGTGTTTCTGGATTATAATCACCATTTGTTTCTGGTCGTTCCGTTAAATCGCCCGCGTCCATTGGCGTCAGGTCATTCGTCGATTCATCATCACTCACGCCCATATTCTCTTCAATTTCTCCTGGATCCTTTGCTTCTAGTTCAGGTGTTGGCGTCGGATTATCTGGCTCTGGCGTCGGCGTTTCTGGCGTTGGCGTCGGATTATCTGGCTCCGGTGTCGGTGTTTCTGGTGTTGGCTCTGGCGTTGGTGTTGGCGTTGGCTCACCAGGCTCATCCGGATTTTCCGGTACTTCATCCAGTGAACTTAGCTCCGGCGAACTTTCCTGACGCACTACCTGCATACAACCTTTCTTGCCAATCGATGTATCCGCATTTGCTTTTACGATAAATGTACCAATTACATTACCTTCCTTATCGTGCAGGGTAATTTCTTGCGCATGCGTACCATTTTCTGTCGTCGTGCAACGCACCAACTCCATATTGTCATGCGTTACTTCGCCCCTGCTATCTTTCAAGCGCATATAGGCATTATCATAACGGCCATTCAACGTAATGTTTCGCACTGTTGCATTGTCTAATACGTCACTAAAGTTCTCAAACACCGCTTTATGCTCATCATTACTCAAATCCTCGATCGCATCTTCCATTTCGCGAATATCTGTAATTCCGCGTAGCGCTTCTGGTCGCACCTCATCCGGCATACATACCATATAATCCGCAAAGGACTCCGACTGATTTCGCGCTGTATACTTGAGCATCTCGCGCGCATCGTCCGTTTCTACGGCTTCTGCTACTGCCTCTGCGTCCGCAAAGTTATATTGCCCCGTCTTTGTCTCGCAACTCCACATGCCCTCTTCGCCATAACCATCAATAATACCTTGGCTTTCCATCGCTTCCATTGCTTCATCATATCGGCTATCAAAATCACCATCATCCGTTTCTGTTGCCGCAATTCCAGGCTGTCTGTTCTGCATATTCTTGCGTAATTGCGTCGCACCAGTAAACATTAATGCCGTTACTAATGTTAAGATTCCCAAACGCTTACCATTCTTTTTAATGAATTCACCCATTCTGCGACCAACTTTTCTAAAGAATCCTACTTTGCGCTCTTCTAATTCTTCCGCTTCGTCGCCGCCATTTTCCGCACTGCTTTCTGCGCCGCTTCCTGCACCTTCTGCCAATATCGGCTCTTCTGTACCGTCCGGATGAATCAATATATCCGAAATAACGCGTTCGCCCGACTCTGCGCCGCCAGTTTCACCCGCCGTATCGCCATCTTCGCCGCCATCAGTTTCCGCTACGCCAGCTCCACCAGTCTCAGCGCCCCCTGTGTCGGCACCAGTTTCGCCCGCGCCAGCCGCATCGCCTTCCGCTCCGCTAGCATCAGCGCCATCAGTGCCCGCTTCTGCAGTTCCCGCATCAGCCTTATTTAACTCTGCATATAATGCCGCCAATTCATCGTTGCCCATTGTACGCAAATCCATAATATTATCCAACGACATACCGATTCGCCCCGCCGCATCATAAATCTTCGTTGCATAATTATCAAAAATACCATTAATTAAGCGCTCATGTTCGGCTGCTTCACCCGCTTCGCTGCCTGCTTCCGCGCCTGCTTCAGGATTCTCCCCCGCATCAGGGTTTTCCCCTGCACTCGGATTCTCGCCCGCACTCGCGCCCAAGATTCTCTCCAGCCGCTGCATCCACTCATCCGTCTTCTCGCCCTTTAGGCGTGGATTCTCA
>CAVFJY010000003.1:0-91171 GCA_963623365.1 bacterium
GGGTTAGTTTGCTCGCTTTTTTTATTCCGTCAGTTATTAATGAATATTATATAGCTAATACGAATTCAATTGGTATCAATTTACTATTGACCGCAAATGCAATATTTATATGCTACTTCTGGCTAAACGGATCAAAAGATATTGTATATGTAATTTACTATTTCCTAAATCTAGATTATTTGTCAAATTATGCAGTAAGAATCCAAAAGAAGACTCTCATGAACTCGAATCGAAGAGTTCTATTGGTCTATTGCACCTGCAATGATTTCGAAGAAAACTCTCTGATGAAATGTATTAAACAATCATATCCATATACGAAAACTATCATTTTGGACGATTCAAACGATAAAGTATATAAGGCCAAAATAGATTCTTTTGCAAGCAAAGAGCATATTGAAGTCATAAGACGAAAAGACCGAAAAGGTTTTAAGGCTGGAAATATTAACAATTACCTAAGTGGCAGAAAAGATTATGATTATTTTGTTATCTTGGATAGCGACGAAATCATACCAGTTGATTTCGTGTCTGAATGTCTAAAATATTTTGAAACATACAAAAATGTCGGCATCGTTCAATGTAATCATATTGCCACCAGAAATACGAATCGCTTCATGCAGACATTCCATATCGGCGTTAATAGCCATTGGCCGACTTACCAAATCACGAAGCATAACAACGGATTCATGTCGCTTCTAGGCCATGGAGCAATGATAAGCAGAGAATGTTTTGAAGCCACAAACGGCTTGCCGGAGGTTGTTGCCGAAGATTTATGTTTTTCTATTGAAGCCAGAAATAAAGGTTACTATGTGGCGTTTGCACCAAATATCATTTGCGAAGAAGAATACCCAGTAGATTACATCGCATTCAAAAAAAGACATAGTAAATGGACACAAGGGAACTTTGAATTCATAAAGAAATATACGAAGAAGATTATTGTCGCCGATATGAATTGGTATGAAAAAATGGATATATTTTTATTTACATACAACTTACCATTACAGGCATTGTTCTCATTTTATATCATCATGAACATAGTTATTTTTCCAGTTTTAGGATATAATCTTCATTACCCTATTTGGCTTTTGATTCCAACAATAATATTCTTCTTTGCGCCGATGATGAATGATTTTATATCATGGTTTACAAAAATCAAAAAAACTGAGTTGCTTCATTATATGTTAGTTACCTTTTTATTATATGGTTCAATGTTGTATCAGAGCATAAAAGCGTCATTCTTAGCTCTAGTAGGAAAGAAAGCAGTTTTTATTGTCACTCCAAAGACAACTCGCAAAATTACCTTACTGGACGCGATTAAGCTAAATGTAGAGGAAATATTTTTTGCAATGATTGCCTTAATAATATCGTTGATTTTCAAAAACAGCATTTTGCCCGTAATACTAATCGCGATACCAGCATTAAGCAGTGTCTATCTCACCCTTTATTCGAATCCTAAATCGATAGCACAAAAGTGCCATAGTACTCCGCAAATTCGTGCCTAAAAAAATGGAGCCGCGACCGGGATTTGAACCCGGGACCTCATCCTTACCATGGATGCGCTCTACCAACTGAGCTATCGCGGCAACTTCTGTTATTCTAGCACAGAGGGAGCAAAAAATAAAGATAGCGCTAGTTTGAATAAGTATAATTACCATTCAGCTCGCTGCTCGAATCGTCGGTCAGCTGCGTCTGGGCATAAAACACAAACACCACCATCGCAATCGCAAACAAAACAATCAGGCCACAAACAATTCGCGCCATTAACTTAACCAACTTAGGGTCGACCTCGCGACTGCCGAGGGATGTCTTTTGTGATTTCGAACCGGCGACGCGGCTGACGGACTCTGAATTATGCAAGCGATGCGGGCTAGCAGCATTTTTGTCGCCCGCATTATTCTTACGCATCTTGCCCGCTGAATTCGCCATAACCTATTCCGTGCGCTCAGTTAATTCAACTTGCTTCGGCTGAATATTCTCAATCTTGATGAGCGTAACTTTACCCGTAACGTCGACCGTATCATTGGCAGCAATACTACTAGTATCGATATAGAGCTTATAGCTACCGTCGCGCGTGATCGAATTAATGCTAAAGTTGGACAAGCCCGGCATCTCGGAGGCCACTAGAATAACCGAACCAGAATTAAAGAAATCTTCGTCCAGCACCAAGTCGTCCTCGCTGAGTTGGCCACCAAATTTCTTAATCTCGCTCAGAATGTCTTGATATTCCGAATTACTCTTGATTAAGCAATAGCCGTCATCAATACAACCAAGTTTTTTCAGCAAAGTCTGCTGCTTGCTGGCGCTAGGATCCGCAAGTTTCGTATCGTCAACGTCGTAACTAAAGCTGAGCGTCTCATATTTTACGGAAATGATATCAATCACATCACTTTTTGCGGCATTCTCATCGGCTGCCACCATGGCGTTGTAGCGCTGATTGGCTTCCATACCAAATAAGACCATACCCAGCACGAGCGCAGCGCCCGCGAGGAAACAAATGACGGTCGTAAAAATTACTTTAGTATCAAACGCATGCTTCATACTACACTTTTGCTCGGCCGTTTCGCCCTGCCCTGCCTGCTTAACGTTTTTATTGCTATGTTTGCCACCCTTTTTCGACATTGTCTTTCCCTTCGCTTAAATTTTCATAATGTCTGCTTCTTTTTCTGCAAACAATTTATCGATTTCGGTATTAAAATTCTTAATCATGTCGTCGACTTCTTTTTCGGCGCGTTTACGGGCGTCTTCGGCGAGTTCCGCAGCCTTAATATCTTTGCGGGCATCGTCGCGCACTTTGCGCAAAGCAATCTTGGCGTCTTCGACCTTAGTACTCGCACTCTTAACGATTTCCTTGCGACGTTCCTCGGTGAGTGGTGGGACAGGGACGCGAATCACGCGGCCATCGTCGGATGGGTTTAGGCCCAAACTTTGATCGGCGCGAATGGCGGAAGAAATTTTGGCGATGTTGGCGACATCATAAGGCGTAATCATCAGCATGGTGCCACCCGCCACGGTTACATTAGCGATTTGATTAAGCGGTGTGTATTGGCCATAAACTTCGGCCTTAACGCTGGCGAGCATGTCGGGATGAGCGCGGCCCGTGCGCACTTTCTTCATTTCTTCTTTGAAATGCTCGACCGTGTCGCTCATCTTAGTCTTTATGCTGTTAGTATTGAACATAGTCTCTCAAACTCCTTTTCGTTCTTGAATTTAATTACGATGTCGCCCGACCCACGAGCGCTAGTATGAACCTTAACCCTTGCGCCCAGATGCTGGCTGAGCGATTCCGCCCGCGCATCACTCGAAGCGCTAGCTGGTCGTACTTTGGCTTGCGCCTGCGCTTTTTTGCGCGCTTTTAGTTCGACCATATACTGCTCAACCTTGCGTGCACTCCAAGCTTCTGCAATAATCTGCGGCAGCACAGCTTCAATCTCCGCTGGCGTCGCAGTGATAAGTGGACGCATTTGTCCTTCAGACAAATTATGCTCGACCATTAAATGCTTAACCTCATCGGGCAAGGTGAGCAGGCGCATCTTGTTAATCACGGCTGATTCACTCTTTCCTACGCGCTTAGCCACTTCGGCGGGGCTAAGATTAAATTGATTCTTTAATTTTGCATAGGCAGTTGCGATTTCAATGGCATTAAGATCTTCGCGCTGAACATTTTCAATCAAGGAAATTTCGAGACGTTCTTGTGCTTCGAGACTACGCACAATGGCGGGAACTTTTTCGAGCCCAGCCAGTTTGGAGGCGCGCCAACGCCGCTCACCAGCGACAATCTTATACTGATCACCCTCTTTAGTTACTACCAAGGGCTGCAGCACGCCATGCTCGCGAATGGAATTAGCCAGCGCATCTAGCTCAGCCAAATCAAAGTTACGACGCGGCTGGTCGGCGTCAGGCACAATTTCTGCCAATGGAATCTCACGCAGTTGACTGTCTTTTTTGTCTTCGGCGGCAGTTGGGTCAAAGAAATCATCAAAATCATCAGTCGGAATCAAGTTGGCGAAGCCCGCGCCTAGTCTGCGCGCACTCATTTCGTGCGCTCCATGACTTCTTCGGCAAGGCTTTTATAGGCCTTGGCACCTTTACTAAACCGGTCATATTGACCAATCGGAATCCCGTGACTCGGCGCTTCGGCGAGACGGACATTGCGCGGAATAGTCGTTTCAAACACAAGATTTTTAAAGCGCTTTTTTACTTCGGCAAGCACTTCGGAACTAAGCGCTGTGCGACGGTCATACATAGTCGCCAACACGCCTAATAATTTCAAATTCGGATTCATAGCTTTGCGCACCAATTTCATGGTCTCACGCAGCTGTTCAACGCCCTGCATGGCATAAAATTCGGTCTGGATTGGTACCAGCACATATTCGGACGCAATCATGCAGTTAACCGTCAACAGCGACAGACTCGGCGGGCTGTCGATAATAATAAAATCATAATCATCGGCGACGGCCGCAATAGCATTCTTGAGCAAGAGAAATTTGTTCTTCATCTCGGTCATCTGCACCTCCACATCGGCCAGTTCAGGAATAGTCGGCGCAACAAAGAGGCGCTTTGTCTTGTTCGGAATAATAATGTCTTTTAGCTCGCATTCGCCCAGCATCACATCACACATTGACTTATCGAGCTCACGCAAATCAATACCAAGGCCCGAGCCAGCATTACCTTGCGGGTCAAAATCAATCACTAGCGTCTTTTTGCCAGCTTTTGCAAGATAGAACGCCAAGTTAATTGACGTGGTCGTCTTGCCAACACCTCCTTTTTGATTGGTAACAGTAATTACCTTTGCCATATATTTATTTTACGATAAAATCCTTGATTATTAAAGAGAAACTACCACAGATAAGATTCAATGATTTGCGGCAGCGGAATCTCGAGCAAGATAATCAGCTGCTCTTCGTAACGCGTGCCGAGGTAATTAACGAGATCGAGCTCAGAATTAAAGAACTTGACCTTCGGGTCAATTGCGGCATTTTGCGGCTTTGGACCGAGAATTAACACCTCGGACATGAGCTCGTAGTTAATCTTATGAATCTTGGCGTAGTCGTCCGTAATCAGAATGCGACTGTTTGCTTCTAGCCCATAGATGGCGCGCAGGCCAAACTTAACGGAGAGCGCAGAAGTTTCGGCGCTATCATCGATAATAATCGAGCCGCGTAAGCCCCGTGCGGGCGACATGCGACCATGCAAAGGCCGAATCGCTTCCGCGCCAGCAGTAATAAGGTCACGATGAATTTTAAATTGACGGGCGACGCCGCAGGCCATAATAATCGGCCGGAGATTATGCTCGCCAACCACTTTAATATTGACCGGCAATTTATCGCGTTCAGGGTCAATAAAATTGCCCTTAAAGCCATTCAGCGTCATCGCTTCGGTTTCTTCGTAGTAAAAATCGGCAGGATGTTCGTCGCCATAAGTGTAAACGTCGGGATTCATCAGATACTTGGCGAATTTTTGCGGCACGTCGTTAAAATTTAAGAAAACATAGCGGGACTGATTGGCGATGGCAAAATATTTTTGCGCCTCTTCGTCGGTCTCACAAGAGGTAATGACGCAGATGTCGGGCTTAATCTCAGGAAAGTCCGCCATGGAGTTATAGTCGAGAATCATGACATCCTCGAGCACGCTTTTGTTGACACCGAAGGTAACCGTGAGAGCTTGGCCAAGCACGGTGCCGAGGGCGCGGATGGCCGATTTACGACCATAGGATCCGGTTACCACGATGGTCTTGATTGTTGGATATTTTTTGACGTATTTCTCAATTTTCCGCTTGGGACTGTCAAAGAAAAGCATTATTTCCTCGCTGTTTTCTTGTGGCTAGGTTTTTCGGCACGCATCTTCTTGCGTTCTTCGCGTTTTTTGGCGCGTTCGGCATGGAGTTCGGCCATTTCGTCGCGCGAATGGATACCAAAGAAGAGGTCAGTCAAACCATTAACCATCAGATAAGTACCAAAGACCTTAATATGCGTGAGCTCACTTAAGCCACTGTCGGCAGAAATCACGAAAGCCAACACACAACCAATCATACCGTTAACGACCCACATAAAGCGGTCGGTCATATTACTAAAGCTCTTGAAGCCCATCATCATCGTGATGATTGAGGCGAAGAGGACATAGGCAGCGAGCAGCTCGATACGAATCCAAGTAATATGTTCAGTTGCCATTCCTGGGATAACAGCGACCAGCAAAAAGATGGCGATAGCAAGCTCAACTAGACCGAGAAAGAGCGGAAAACCGAGATTCTGGGCACGTCGAACACGCCGCAGACAATTTAGCAATTCAATCACCGCGAGACAGACCATAGTCCAGCCAACAATCTGAGTCAGATACGACAACTCCGTCTTACCAGTTAACATCATACAGAGGCCAGCGACCAGGGAAATTACGCCTTTAAGGGCAAAAGTCAGCCAGTGGCTCTCAATAAATTTACGTTTCGTGCTCACTTCAAAAAGCTCCTATTTCTTTTCTTTCAGTATAAATAAAGCACGAGGGTTTTGCAAGGAGCTCCGCCTAGACGTGGCGCAACTTGGCGCGAGTTTTCTCGAGCAAATAGGTTAATTTATATTTCACGGGCTTAATGACGAGGTCGTGCGCATGCAAATAAATCAATTCTTCGACGCCAAAACTACGCTTAAATTGACTGACGCCATAGAAACGGTGCTGAGTATCGTCGAGCGCAGTAATACCCCAAAAGTTATAGCGCTGAATACCTCGCTCGCGAGCGTCGCGCATGGCTTGCAGATGCAAGAGCGGCGCGCCAGAATATTTAGTGCCAAGCTCAGTAGAGACGCCGTAGTGATAGGAAGCCTCGTTGCCATAAAAAATCATGAAGTTTTGGGCGAGAATCTCGTCGCCAAGTTTTGCGGTATAGAGCTTAACTTCATCATATTTGGCGAAAGCCTCAAATTGCTTGCGCAGAAAATCTTCCGAGAATTCCACAAAATGGTGACGCGCGGCTGTCTGGAGCTCGATCTCGTAAAATTGTTTAATATCCTGCGGGTCAGTGCTGGTCGAGACGGTGATATCATTTTTCTGCGCTTTGCGAATTTTACGCCGAAGCCCCTGCGAGGCGCCAGCGAGAATTTCCTCTTCGGATTTCGCGATATCCAGAATACCAGCATATTCGACTGAAAGATAAATTGGCGCCGGTGTCAGCCCCAGCTCTTTAAAAAGTGCACGGTGCTCGGCTGATTCAATAATTTGTGGCCGGATGCGCACAAACACACATTCATGAGCCGCGCCCTGCTCTTTAATATCGGCAAAAATCGCCTTGCGTAGCTTTCTGTTAGCCCAGTCCATAATTGGCCCGCCCGCAATCGCCAGATAAGTGCCGCGCTTGGCAGTTTCGACCTGGCCGACATAGGCGGCGACGATTTGATCATGCTCATCTAGCGCAATGCGGCGCAGAACTTTTTTACGACGCGCGCGATGAAAATCACCCCATGCCCATGATTGCAAAAAATTAGCGTCTTTATGACTAGTGACGAATTCGTCCCACTGGACTTGGTCGGTAGCATCAATAATTTTCATCAAGTTTTCTCCTTATAAATGTCGGCGTTTTTTGCGGATAGTTTCAAGTAGATGCACAAAGCGATAATGAATTTTGCGCACAACAAGGTCTTGGGCGGGCAAATAGGCCACCTGATTGCCACCAAAGCCCGTCTTAAAGGTAGTGACACCAGCATAGCGATGGTGCGGCGAATTTGGTGGTGCAATGCCAAAAAGATTGTAGCGTCGAAAGCCAAGATTGCGAGCGTCACGAATCACTTGCCACTGCAACGCATAAGCCCCCGGTAGTTTGCGCCCCTCTTCGGTCGATGCGGCTTCGTGGTAAATTGCTTCAGGCGCTTGCATAATAACTAGCCCCTTAGCGAGTGCTTTGCCGTCGAGCGAGGCGGTATAAATCCGCGCAGCGCCGGCAAAAGCATCGTGCTGCGCCATAATAAATTCACGCGAGGACGGAATGAAGTTTTGGCGCTTGGCGGTCTCGAGCTGGAGGTCGTAAAACTCCGCAAAAGCATGCTTGCTAGTATCAAAGGTAACGGTAATACCAAGCTTCTCGGCCCGACGCACCTCATAGCGCGTTTGACGACGCATGTCTTTGAGGAGCTCATCCTCGGAATAGCGCAAGTCAAGCATGACCGTATGCTCAGCGTGCAAATGCATCGGCGCCAACCTGAGACCACAACTCTGAGCAAGTTTACGGTGCTCGTCGGTATCGCTAATGTTCGGACGCATGCGCACGAACACACAATTCTCTGTCTTAGCAACTTCGCTAATTTGATTCATAAATTCTTTAACATAGCGTGGCTCATGGTCCCAGTCAAGTATCGGTCCACCTGGAATTTCTAAATAACGTCCCCGTTTGGCATTCTTGACGATGACGACGGCTGTGCCATGCAAATCGTCATTATCGTAGAGGCCAAGGTAAAAAACTTTTTCGCCATCAATCTCATAAACTTTGCCCCAACTGGAGGTTTGCAAAAAGTTCGCCTCGGGGTGTTTTTGAGCAACAAAATTATCGAGGTCATTTGACTCGATGGGTTTTAACTGAGTCATTTTTGCCCCTTTGTTTGTAACTTTTCGCAACTTTTGGCAATTTCGGCGGCCAACTCGTCGATACTAACAAGGTAATGCGAATGGCGCCAGCCCTCTTTAACGATTAATTCAGAATTTTTCAACAAGGCATGCAGCTTTTCGCCTTGCCATAGTGGCGTAACACGATCTTCGCTGCCCCAAATGATTTGCGTCGGAGTAGTAATTTGGCCAATGTTGAGATTTTGGTCAGAATCAATCATATTAGAAAGAGTTTGCTTCATATTTTCGGGCGCTTCACCATAGTCACTGGCATGCAAAACTTTATGTACGACTTTGCGCGCGAGCGGCACTTTTTTAAGCGGCGCAAAAGTCTTGGAAAGCTTGCGCATCATTTCACGTTTGCGCGATGGTTCATAAATGCCGGCAGCGTCAAGCAAAATTAAGCCACTGAGATAATCCGAACCCTCGCGAGCGAGTAGATTCAAGAGAATGCGTCCGCCGTTGCTATGTCCGAGCGCAATTGCGCCTTGTGGCAGCTCTCGCTTGGCCCAATCGGCATAATCGGCAACGGTAAAGACTTGGTCGGATTTAGTCCCTAGCCCTGGAACTCGCAGTAATTTAGCGTCGATATGTTGTTTTTTGAGCGCGCGAATAACATCCAGCCACGGCTCTGGTTGATAAGTCCAACCATGAATAATATATAGTTTTTGCATCATTCTAACCCCCAACTAGCCCGACGTCGCCGATGCGCTTCATCTTGGCGCGCAAGCTTCTCGCGATCGCGCGGGTCGTATAGCATTTTTTCGATAATCCATTCAAGATATTGGCTCCCCTTGAAGATGACCGTTTCGCGGCCCGTCAATTGCGCCTGCAGATACTCAAGCGCCGCCTGCGGTTTATCAAAGGTCTGAACGTTGGCGATTTTGCCTTTTAGTAGCGGATAAGTGTATTTTTTCGTGCGGCGACCAATCAGGACAATGTTTTCGACGCCGGTGTCCAGCAAAAGCTCAGCAAGTTTTTTATGCTCACTACTTTCCAGCTTACCTTGATCAATGATATCGCCAATCACTAGCCACTTGTTATCGGCTTGCAATACTTTCACCATATCAAGCACAGTTGTCATGCTGATAATATGTGCATTATAGCTGCTGTCGATAATCTTGATGCCTTTCTTGCCGCGCAGAAGATTACAGCGCGCCGGCGGCATTTTAAAATCTTTGAGCGAGTAGCTGAGCGGCTCGCCAAGATAATTCATTAACTCAACCAACATCAACAGCTGCGTGGTTACATCACGTGGCATTGGCTCATGAAAAGTAAACTTGTGCCTGCCAAAATCAAAAATTGCCTTGTCGGGATAGACCGTATATCCCTGAAGCTGCGTATGGTCGACGGCGATGACCTCCGCTTTAATGTCCTGCGTGCATATCTGCATTTTGGCACTAGCGCCGTCAATCAAGACCAGCTTTTTAGTGCAACGCGGGATGGTCGAGAATTCATGCGCAATTGCCTCGTCGACATTTTTGAATTTGCCACGTTTTACCTCCTGTTCAAAGAAGACTGCATGCGAGCGCCCAAGCGAAACCCAGCAGCTTACCTCTGGCTTGAGCCACTTGGCGATAAATTCGGCTTCGTGCGGGCGTTCACCGTCACATTCCACGATATAAAATGGCTGGTGGTGACGGAATGTAAAAGCGCGCAGTGGAGTTTTAATGATTAGCGACAACCACTTGAGCTTACTACCAGTAATACCACGCATACCGAGAATATCAAAGGCGATGCCGAAGGCGGAATTGGCATTATGCGAATAATGCGCCTTGGTGCCGAGCTGACTCTCGATAAGGTTGAGCATGGTTGTCTTGCCGGCGGAACCTGTTACGATAATGATGCGCGGATGCCAGCGCTTGAGCGAAATGTTGGCAAAAAACTTAAAATAAGCGGCCGCAACAAAATAGAATTTCTTTTTTAGCCTGAAAATAATCGTCATTTATTTCATTATATCACGCCGCTTTAGCTCAAGCAGTACGGTTGGCACGGCTGGCGGCGGCGTAAAATATTGCGGCTTCAGAGGTAGACGGATACGCGGCGCGTAATGCACAAAAAGTTGCTTACCGAGTTGCGAGGTATAATGCCGATCGTTATTGAGCAGCTTGAGCGCAAATTGTTTTTGTAAAATAAGATAAATCGCTTCGGGCGGATTAGGCGCTTCGTCGAGCTTATGCAGAATTGCAGAACTGAGATGGAAAGGCGGATTGGCGAAGATTTTGTAGGGTTCATCCGGCAGCGCCAAGGTGAGAAAATCCTGCTCGATTAACTGAACATTTTCAAGCCCCGCTATATTTTTTCTTAGACGTTCGGCGGTGTCGTGGTCGGGCTCGACGGCAATAACTTTTTTGCAACGCTTCGCGAGTGCAGTCGTAATTACGCCTGAACCGGCGCCAATATCGATGACAATGTCGCGTTTTTTAATATTGCTGTGACCAATCAAAAAGCCCGCAAGCTTGGGACTTTTCAGAAAATGTTGAGAAAGTTGATATTTACGCATCTTGCGGTAAAAATCCTAGCTGGCGCACGGCTTCATACATGGCGACTGCGCTGGCGCAACCAACATTAATTGAGCGCGTGCTGCCGAGCTGCTCGATATAGAAGGCGACGTCGGCTTGGTCGAGCAATTCTTGGGAAATGCCATCCGATTCGGAGCCAAAGACCAAAATCGAGTTAGGTTGGAGCCTAGTTTGCTGGAGCGGCTGCGCTTCGGGGCGGTTATTGTCGACGGCGACAATCTGCATGCCGCGCGCATGTGCATCGGCAATGAATTCCGCCGTTGTAGCAAAATGGTCAATGTGGAGATATTTGTCTGTAACCATTGCGCCGCGCCGATTATACTTACGCTTGCCGAGAATATGCACGCGAGTAACATTGAAGGCGTTGGCATTACGGACGATAGTGCCAATATTAAAATCGTGCGCGAGATTTTCGATGGCAATCTCGAGCGGAATGCGGGTTTTATCTAGCTCAGCTACAATTGCCTCGTTGGGCATGCCTTTGAATTTATCAATAAGATTGCGCGAGTCGGTCTCAGCTTCCATGCTTTTTAGTGTAGCTTATTTTTTGGTAGATTTGCCAGATTTACCTGTTCTTGAGGTAGCTTTTTCGGCAGCCTTTTCGGCAGCTCGCTCGGCGATGCGCGCATCGATAAGCTGTTTTTCGCGAATACGAATCGTGATCACATCAATAATAAAGCGCACAAAAGACCAAACGACGATATTAGCACAGAGCGCCGTGACGGCGATGAGCGGTAGAATAAGCATGCCGACGCCAACGGATTGATTAATGAGCGCACAGATGCCAGCAATCAGTACGGAGACAACTGCCATAAAAAGATAGGCCCAGCTGAGTAAAATTACCTGCTTGCGCCCACGATATAAGTTCATAAAATACTTAAACACGTCCATATCTTTATTATATCATACTTTTGCTTATTTTGCAATAGTAGTATAATGGAGAGATGATTTTTGCGAGATTTTTTGATGAAGACTAAATATCAGGCCTACGAGCCGAAGAAATGCTGGGTCGGCGAGACACATAAGCTTTGTTATCCTGATTTTGAAACGGCGGAAATGAGCGCGCGACTGAGCGAATCTGAGCATGGCTTGCCGGCAAATTCTCTGACGGTTTATAAATGTGAGTATGGCGAGCATTGGCATTTGGCGCACCGACGCGATTAAACTTGAGGCCGAAGTGCAGCGCCATTTTTGGCTGAGTCTGGGACGTAGTGAGGCCGCCACGCTAGTCACAAACAAAAAACAACCCCGAAGCAAGGGGCTGTTTTTTCAAGAGCCAGACCTAATTCAGTCTTTCTTGGCGGCGCTTTTCTTTGTCGCTTTTTTACCAGCCTTGGCAACATCCTTAGCGGCAGCTTTAGTAGTCTTAGCGCTTTTTGCGGACTTCTTGCCACCTTTAGCAGCGTCAGTCTTCGGGAAGGCTGGACGCTTAATCACCTTGGCATTATCTTTATTGAGCTCAATCAGCTTATCCATTGTCGCGTTAATGCGCATACGATTACGGATACTATTCACAACCTGCGGATCGTTCAGCTGGGCGACGGCGTTCGCATCGTTCTTATAGACTGCACGCATCTCGGCGACCTGTTTCTCGACGGTGGCATCATCGACTTCGACTTTCAGCTCATCGGCCAACTTCTGCACAATAATCGAGCTGATAACACGGCGTTCCGCATTCTTGCGTACTTCTTCGGTCCATTGCGCTTCCGTCTGCCCATTCTGTTCAAGATAGTTCTCAATTTTCAGGCCACGATTTTGCAAATTACGGAGCATGTCCTCCTTAATCCGGCCAACTTGTTCCTCAACCAAAGTCTCTGGCGCTTCGGTTTTCGAGCCATCAACCAATTCATTCAAAAGGTCATCTTTATATTTCTCTTCTGCTTCGTGGTCGGCTTGAGCCTGAAGATTTTTCTTAATATCTTCGCGCAATTCAGCAAGCGTGGCAAAGGCGCCAGATTTCTTGGCGAGATCATCGTTGATCTCTGGCGTCTTAACTTCATTTACTTGCTTAATTAACACCTCAAACACCGTCTTGGCGCCGGCGAGCTCCTTGCTGGCATAATCTGCTGGAAAAATGAGGTCAAGATTTAGCTTCTCGCCAACCTCGTGACCAATAATACCATCCTCAAAACCCGGGATAAATTGACCTGAACCGAGACGAAGATGATAATCCTTGGCGGAGCCGCCCTCAAAAGCGACACCGTCTTTCTTGCCGGTAAAATCGATAATCACCTCATCGCCCGCGGCGGCGGCACGCTGAACAACGCTTGGCTCGGCATAGCTCTCAGCAATGCGCTTAAGTACATCCTCGATATCCTCGTCAGCCACGATGCGCTGTTCGCGGCTAGCTTTTAGCTGGTCGAATTTAGCGAGCTTAACCTCTGGCATAATATCAGCCTTCACCACAATTTCTGCCATTTCACCAGGGATATATTTCTTTACATCGACATGCGGAATCGATACCGGCACAACATTCGCGTCATCAAATAATTTCGGGATTGCCGTGCGTACAGCGAGGTCTAAGGTATGCGAAGCGAGGTCGTTCGGGTTAACATGTTGCTCAACCACATTGGCAGGCGCTTTGCCATTGCGAAAACCAGGAATTTTTACGTCGCGAGCAAGTCGCTCGAGTGCTTTCAGGCGCGCTGGCTCAAAATCGTCCTTATTGAATTCAACTGTGAATTCAACAGACGTGCTTAAAATTTTCTTAGTAGATTTCATGCTAAAAATTATAGCATGAAACAGATAACAGAATAAAGCGTAGGCAAGTTTAGTCTTTCGAGATAATACCTTGGTCGTAATCGGTGCGAAAATGGCGCAAAACGACGCTCGGTTCGACTTCGTGCTTAAGACCCGGATTTAAAATATCGTTCGGGTCGAAAAGTTTCTTAATTTTGCCATAGAGGTCAAGCACTTCGGCATCAGTATAGCTACGCGTAAACATGGCAAGGAAGCGTCCTTCCGGCGCAGCGCCACAAACGGAGCCACCGACAGCATGAATTAATTCAACATAACGACGCATGAAAGCAATCAATGTGCGCCGACCTTCGGCCGTCGACGGCGTGAAGCTAGGGCGAACGGTGAAAGTGTTAAAATCGGCCGAGCCATAAATCGCTAGTTTGAGCTTAAGCTCGTGCGCAAGAGTGGTAACTTCGTTGAGAAAGTCCACTTGCTGGTCGACGGGAATATAGGCGCCATCAATAATCGGCAAATGGTAGCTAGTCGACGAATCATTCAAGTAAGCGACAACATTCTCATTAAAGGCAACAAAATCATCGGCATTCTCAGCAGTCTCCTCGATAATGCGCATGTTTTTGGGCAAATGTTTTTTGAGCTTCTTGAGCTTGCGCCGACGTTCGCGGAGAACATCATCTTTGGCATTTGCAATAATTAAATAGCCATCATCATTGGTTTTGCGGAAGATTTTAGAAGATTTGCCAGTATTTGGCGCTTCATTAAAGAGCTCGGTGTCATAGAATTCAATATCGGTAAATTTAAGCTTGCGCAGCTCATTGCAGACACGCGCAAATTGAGTGGCATTCTCGCATGGAATCGCAAGATAATTTGGCGACTCGAAAATCGGCTCAACTTTCAAAATAACTTCGGTAATAATGCCCAGCGTACCCTCGGCGCCACAAAAGAGCGGCAAAAGATCGAAGCCGTGCTTAGTTTTGACACGTGTAATGCCCGCATAGCCGCTTTTATTTTGCTCAACCGGCGTGATATTCTCGATTACACCACGATGCGTCTCGATTAATTCATTAACAGCGCGATAGAGTTCGCCCTCAACATCCTTTTGCTTCAATTTTTTGCGCAGCCCGCGATGGCTGAGTTTTTCAGTCTGAATCACGGAGCCATCCGCCAACACTACTTCGGCTTGTTGAACAAATTCAATCATCGTACGCGGCTCGGTATTATCACTCGCGCAAGCATTCTTCGAGAGCAGGCCGCCAATCGTTTCACGATTGTCGCCGACAATTGGCAATTCTAATCCAACTAAGAGCAGTGCTTTGCGTAGCTCGCCAATCGTTACGCCCGCTTGCACGCGCACGAGACGCTGGCGCACATCAATTTCCTGAATGCGATTCAGGCGCTCCGTCGAAACAACTAAGCCAGCGCCAATGCTCGAACCGGTTTTATTACAGCTGGCACCGCGCATGGTAATTGGCAGTGCCACTTGTTTGCTAGCAAGCTGATTAGAAAACTTTGCGAGTCGACGCAAATCCATCACACTAACAGGTACGGCAACCAAGCGTGGCCGATATTTTAAAAGCGAACGGTCGGTTGTATATGCCTCCAAAATACTCGGCGCACTATACGCAACGCCGTCGATATGCTGATTGAGATAAATCGCAATTCGGTTCATAGGCCACCCTTAAACATTAATTCAATTTTAGCATATTTAAAGCACGAGCAATATATGATTTTTACATAAAAAATGCCCCGACACCTGGTCGGGGCGGGGGTGGTTTGAAGGGTTAAAACTTAGCGCTCGCTCACGCGATAATTGGCCAGCACGCGGCATTCATCGGCAATATCGGCGCGCATATCGCAACGTGCGACATGATAATCGGTGTTCTTGGTCGAAAAAATAAAATCATAAACCGATGCAACCAAATCGCCTCGCTGTGCACGACTGAGTCGCCGTACGACCGACGTCGTGATACGACTGCCATTAGCAAAATTATCGCGATTATAGACATCGCCCTCGAGGCGGAAGAGTTCCGCACAATCGAACTCGATACAATCGCCATAATCCGAATCGCGGAAGAAATTCCAGATTTCAATCAAAATTCCGCGACGCAGAGCTGGATCAATATCTTCTTTAAAAACGGGTTCCCAATTGGACAATACAGCCATTTTCATACCTCCCTATAAATGTACGCTCTAAGAATTAACGGATAGAGTATCCATTTCTAATTATATCACAGACTGAGGCGAATGTCAATGTAGCTGACACGACAGGGCTTTTATGCTGGCGGATTTTATGCTAAAATTTGCTCAGTCTTTAACATGCGCGAGTGGTGAAATTGGTATACACGTATGCCTTAGGAGCATATGCCTTTCGGCGTGCTGGTTCAAGTCCAGTCTCGCGCACCATATAGGCTATTACCCTATAAGCTTAAGCTTGTGGGGATTTTTTATTATGCTTCGCACGCTTAGTTTTTGGCTTTGTTTTGCCCTTTTGGTATTAAGTAGCTAAAATATTCTCTTTTGCCAGACAGGACATCTTTGTAAAAATTATGTTTCCATTGAACGAAGTCGATGGCGTCTTGGATTTCTTGTTTTTTAAGTTCTAGCTCGCGTAGCTTGGCGTCTAAAATTTCTTGTCTTTCGGCTATAGAGGATTGCCCCTTTAGGCACAGTCCTAGATATCCTTTCATCTCCACAATGCTCATGCCGCACTTTTTGAGGCAAGATAGGCTTTTGATCCAATTGAGATCATTCTCGTCAAATACGCGATAATTGCTTTGATTTCTTTTGACGTTCGGGATTAACCCTTCGTTGCAATAGAATTTTAAAGCATCATAGGTTAAACCTGTCTTATTGCATGTTTCTTTCATTGAATATAATTTCTCTGTATCTACCATCTTTATCTCCTAATGCACTATTTGCAATAAAAAACTCTAGACCGTGTCTAACACACGGCTTTTATAAGCCGTAATGTAAATTGATAGCTTCGTCAATTTGGAAAGGAGAAAATGAAATACATAAAACTCAACAATGGCGTAGAAATGCCAATTTTAGGATTTGGAGTATATCAAATACCCAAAGAAGAAACAAAAAGATGTGTACTGAATGCCATAAATGTAGGTTTTAGGAGTATAGACACTGCGCAAAGTTATTTCAATGAGGCGGAGGTTGGCGAAGCTATTACAGAATGCGGAGTGCAACGAAATGAGTTGTTTATTACAACAAAAGTATGGATTGATAATTATGGCTACGAGAATTGCAAAAAATCAGTAGAAGTATCTTTAAAGAAATTAGGAACTGATTATATCGATTTAGTCTTGCTCCATCAGCCGTTTAGCGATTATTACGGTGCATATAGAGCCTTAGAAGATTTATATAAAGAAGGGAAAATTAGAGCAATCGGCGTTTCGAACTTTTATCCAGACAGGCTAAGCGATATGTGCCTGTTTGGCAGAAAAATAATACCGGCAGTAAACCAGGTAGAAACCAATCCACTAAATGCTCAGTTTGAAGCGCAAGAAAATATGAAAAAATATGGCGTACATATTGCAGCGTGGGCGCCATTTGGCGAAGGCAGAAATGGTCTTTTTGAAAATGAAACTCTAGTCAATATTGGTAAAAAATACAGCAAGAGCTCGGCGCAAGTTATATTGCGCTGGCTTATCCAAAGAGGTATTATTATTGCCTGCAAGTCCACTCACAGAGAAAGGATGGAGCAGAACTTTGATGTGTTTGATTTTGAACTGTCAGATGAAGATATGGAAAATATTAATAAATTAGATACGAAGAATAGTTTATTCTTTAATCATCAAGATCCTAAAATGGTTGAATGGTTTAACAATATCGTCAAAGAAAGAAGGACAAATGAGGACTGCAGAAAAGATAAAAAGGACTGGTAAGAATTGCGTGAATAAAAAAGCTTTAATAATTGCGGCGATTATAGCGACTATATTAATTACCCCGCCAATAATACTAAGAAATAAAAATGAAGAAAGCGATATTGCAATGAATAAATTGGATGACAATAACAAGGTTTTGGTAGTATACTTCTCTGCTCAAAATCACACAAAAAATGTAGCAGAAAAAGTAGCGAAAAATTTAAATGCGGATATTTTTGAGATTGTACCAGAAGAAGTTTATACGAATTCTGATTTGGATTGGACAGATGAAGATTCGAGAGTAGTCAAAGAACATTATGACGAATCACTTAGAAATATTAAACTAAAAAGTTCTAAAGTAGAGAATTGGGAAGATTACGATACGGTATTGATTGGTTATCCAATTTGGTGGAGTATTGCCGCATGGCCTGTAAATAGTTTCGTAAAAGAAAATGACTTTAGCGGCAAGACCGTAATACCGTTTTGCACATCTGCATCATCTGGTCTAGGCGAAAGCGGAAAACTTCTTATGCAAGACGCTGGTACCGGTAGCTGGTTAGAGGGGATTAGATTTAGCTCTAGCGCATCTGATGCCGATATTCAAAATTGGACAGATACTTTGAAATAAGATGTTACTACTCGCAAGCCAATACGAAAATTGGTGTAAATCCTCATTTTCTCACGGCTTTTGTTTTAAACGTAACCGCATAGCAAAGCCGTGAGAATTGCATATTTCGCTATCAGAGTGACGTCCTAACATACCAAGATTTTTTAGCCATTTTCTGAGCGGATTTGGCTATTTTTTTATGGAAATTTTGAGGTGATTGCTGTTCATGCTAATCTAAAATAAAAGGACGGCAATAAAAATGACAATCACAAAACTAATCAAAGCTGGGCGCGCAGTCCATATTATTCTAACTATTAGTTCTAGCACGATTGCGGTGCTGAGTTTTTTGGCTTGGTGTCTAATTCGAGATGGGGATTTGAACTGGATGACGGGCGAATTGGCTCTAATAACTGGTTCGTGCGCAATCATCAACGGTCTGCAATGGTTAGCTGACTGGTGGCTAGAAAGAAAAGAACAGCAACGCGACGAGATAGTCAGTCTAACACTACAAGATATGATGGACAAATCCTCCGCACTGGCGGCGGAAATCAATGCCGCGACCTGTGAGCTAAGTCTGCCGAGAGCGGAGCTGTTGCAATCCGAGCGGAATCGCATGACAAAAATAACTGGCGGCACGGCAGTACTAACAACGGTTTTAGCCGCAGGATTAACTATCTGGCAATGCGTTAATTATGGCGTCGATTCGGAATTAATCCCCGTCGCTTTCCTTGCCGTGTTATTTTTCCCTAGCATAGCGTTGCTCGCCCAATTAGTAGTCTATGATCTATACAAGAAATCACTACCTGGAAAAATTATCTTCTCCAACGATAATATTTTTGTGGACGATTGTCGCTTTCAAGCAAATTCATCGATGAGAATTACAATTTCCAATCCAGAGACGACTAGAGAAAATAAACGCAATAGTCCCGCCTTTCATAGCTTGAAGATTCTAAATTTTGGCGATAACTATGTCTGGCGAATCGATGCTTTTTCTAAGGAGACCGGCGCGGCGGTTTATGACAGATATGAAGAATTGGTGGCGCGATTGATTGCCTGGGGAAAGCGCTATCATGTAGATGTTCGGTACGAAAATTAATTAGATTATATCCTAATGAGACCGCCACTTGTATTAGCATTGTGCTTATGCTAAGCTGAAAATAGCATGAAAAATTCCTCTTTCATCTATAAATGCAGCAAGAAAACAATTGGGGGGGTGGACGTAAAACGCCAAAGAGGTACCACGCTTTTACACTTATTGAAGTTGTATTAGTTTTAGCTATTGCCGGATTAATATTCGCGATGGTATTTATTGCGCTGCCAGCACTCCAGCGCGCGCAACGTGATCGCCAACGCAAAAATGATGCAGCAATTATCGCCGCCGCAATAAGAGACTATATGCGCCACAATAAAGGCAAGCCGCCAGATGTACAGAGTTTTTCTATCAGCAATGATTCCGCTAATTATCCCGACAATCCCGACTTCAAGAAATATATTAAAGATACAGTTGACCCCGAAATTACAAACTTTATCCTAGTCGAGAACATTACAGATGTAAAGATTGCGATCGGCAAGGGGTATCGATTTTATGTTGGCTTTTCTGACGGCGTAAATATGATGATGACGGGCAAAAATAGTACAAGAGCTGTATTGATTGTTGTTGGCGCAAAATGTTATGATGGTGGCCCTAAGCTCTACGACGATAAACTATATTTAATTTACGATGCGACTATCTCGAAATACGATGTCGGAATTTATCGCTATTACGAGTCCGGCAAATGGGTCTGTACGGATATTTAACTTTTAATCTTATGTAATTTCCTAATCGAGAATAGGAAAGAAATTAGACCCGATAGCGCAATGCTAGCCATAATGCCAAAATAACGCCAATCGGCCGCATAACTGATGCCTGAGATAAGCTCTGGTGAGACCGAAGAACTATACATAAATGAGAAACCCGTAAGCAGCGTGGCCGAACCGAGGGTGAATACAATAGCCGCAATAATGAGACTAATAACGACCGAAAGTAACATCGTATAGGCAAGTACCTTTAATACATAGAGAAAGTAAACCTGTAAAAGATCACTGCCGGATGCGCCAAGGATTTTATAGAGATTAATCAGCGGCTCTTCGTCGTCTAGTATTTTCACAATGTTCACTACGAACGCAATCATTGCCACGATAGCAAGAATAATAATTGCACCGAAACAAATATTCATGGTTGAGTCGATTGCGTCAGTAGCATCCAAACGATTGCCGAGTATTTCGGAAACGTTTTTGTAGACCAAACATGTTTTATTTACGCTACGGCAACTATATTTTTTTTGAAACTCCACAACAGCGTCGTAGCTGTCAAATTTCGCAACAGCGTCGATAGTTTCATCCTCGAAAAGTATGTATTTTTGTTTAAATGCAACCGTTTGAGCGGCAAGAACGACGCTTTCGTCTGAATTCGACATGCCATTAAGTACGATTTTGAAGAAATCCGCAGACGAATCGTCATGACCTGATGCCGCAATGGCGCGAAAGTTCGGAATGATGCCCACGATTTTATAATCAATCGTATCGAAGCAATCTAGACCTTCGTCCGAATCCAAGTCCTTCGGAACGCCATATTCGTCGTAGGCAATTTCGCAAACATTGAGACTAAACCGCAAACCAACGACACGCTTATAGACTTCTGCAATCAAACTACTGTCGTTCGTATCAAAACGAAAACCAGCGAGATTGGCCGCTGTTTCGAGATTGACTAATATCGGCACTTCGGTTTGTTTATAGTTCTCGGTGATGTATTTCTGCACGATTGTTTGCGGATATACAATAAGGCCATAGAGATCATTATAAACTTGTTGAAAGGTCCCATCTTTCGACAACCAAGTACCGGTCGTGTGCGCCTGTCGGCTTTGTTCAGCCATCAATTCGCCGCCGACCGATTCTACGCGTTGACGTAAGATATTAAGCTCGCTCGCATCGACAGCAATATTCAAATAGACCTTGGTATCTATCTGGCTAGCAGCACGAAAAGCAGTCGTCTTAAGGCTAGAGAGAATTAAAAGTAGCGACATAATCACGCCAAAGAACAGACTAATCGGAATTAAGATCAGGAATGTGCGGCGGCGATAGCGCTTAATTTTGCTGCGCGCAAGTTTATTGGCGTTCTTAAATTTCATACAATTTTTCCTTCCGCCAACTTGATGACCGTATCGGCATATGTCAGCACGCGCACATCATGACTAGCAACCAGAATTGTATGACCTTTTTTGTTAAAGCTCTTTGAAGGCGTCTAGCACATGTTTGGCATTCAAATCATCGATATTACTCGTGGGCTCATCGGCGAGAATTAATTCTGGCTGTAAATAAATCGCCCGCAAAATTGCGGCGCGCTGTGCTTGTCCGCCCGAAATTTCGGTCGGATAATGGTCGAGTCGTTTCGCCAAATCAGTGTCGGCAACCAGCTCAGTTGTACGCTGTTCAATTTCCATATCAGTGAGATTGGCAAACATGGCGGATAGCTCGATGTTCTCACGAAAAGTAAGATTCTCATCAAGGCAGAAATCCTGAAAAATCATGCCGACATTCTGCCGGCGAAATTTTGTTAGCTCAGTATCGCTTAAGCTGCCAATATCACGTTCGTTAAAACATATTACACCCGAATCGATGCGTTCATAGCCACCAATAATTTTAAGCAAGGTCGTTTTACCAGAGCCACTCAATCCCGACAAAACCGTAAACGATGCTCGATCAATCGTCAACGAAATATCCTTCAATACGAGCAACGAGTCGCCATTCTTCTTGAAGCTTTTGCAAACATTTTGCAAACGAACAATAGTGCTCGTGTTTTTCATGTTTCTCATTATATTATATCCAAAGCAAAATAGGCAGAAAAAATACCCGTCAGTGACGGGTATTTTAATGTACTGCTCTTATCGGCGAATGTGGCATCGCTAATTAATAATACTACTGGATATAGAATTTCATCTCCGTAAGTCCACATACTTGCGGATTTGTAGGGTTATATAATACTACCCGATAATCCGTAGAACTACCAATATTCCAATAAAGTCTAACGAATTGACCAATGACATATTTATTGTTTACCGTGTCATAAGATCTACCATGATGCTATTGAACAACATAGCTATTACTAACATCAAACCAGAAAATCCCTACTTGTTTTTGGAGCTTTACGTTAAATTGTCCAGACTCCGATGATGTTGCTACGCCTTGAAATATGATAGTCTCGCCATTGTTCGCCGATATCGTTCCGTATATACCATTTATCGTTGGCTTCGTTGCTTGCAACCAGCTGTAAGTATAGGTGCCGCTAGCGCTTGCTAATACACTTATCGACAAACTTACTAGAGCAATTGCAACCAACACGATTGCAAAAATTCTTTTTACTACTTTATTCAATAAGTAACCCCCCTCTTTAGAATTTCTCGCCAATAATGTGCACGCCCATTCGTTGAGCGCGCCTCCACTATCTCATCTATCACATATCATGTCGACATATTAGCATCCTACTCGCAACCATTCAGATGTTCAATGCCGACATAATTATTCAAATTAATACTGTTGTCGGTCAAATATTCCAAGGCATTTCGGTAAAGTGCTTGACGACGCTCAGTATTGCAGGACAGAGTCGTGATTTTGATGGTAATACTCCCATCGTCGTTTTGGTATGGATCGATGTTAAAACCTTTATCGTAACTATGGTATGGCGCTACTTCGTAGATTGGATCGGAAAAGAGTTCTGCCTCACTGCGACTGAGCTGATATTCTTCGACTTTATAACAAATATCATTTTCGGCGGCATTATTAACATAAAAAGTACCATTCGAATCAATCTGTGCGAGACATTGATAGATTTTATAGCTCTTGCCATTTTCAAAGGTCTGTTCGTCGGCATAGCCCTCAAAACCCTCGCGCTCAATCGAAATCGGATAAGTTCCCTCTTTTAGTTTTATATTGCCATTATGATATCGTGCGTCCCCAATCATAATTGTCGCATCGCTCGGCGCAACGGCAATTTCGACGCTTACCGTATAGATGCTGCTGCGGATTGTATAGATGATGCCGACAACGAACACAACGACCAACAAGGCGACAAGTGCAAAAAGTGCGGCTTTTTGTTTGGGATTTAAATTTTGCAATAAATAATTTTTCTTCATAGTCTTTCCTATTATCCCTTAAAACGCCATACTCGATAATTGCCCCGTTTTGAATCCGTAAGACGAACACCTTTAGATAGCTCGCCGGAATGGTCGCCGTAAGAAGCCTGTGCCGACAGGCCAACGCCATCTTTCTCGACATACATCTTAATATGCCCATGTCCCGAACCAATCGCCGCGACGGTTAAGATATCACCTGGGCGCAAAAATGAGGTGTCGCTCGGGTCGCTATAGGTAATCTCTTCCCATTTATCTGAGCTCTCGAGATACGGAATCTGCTTATTTGTCACGCTACAGCAAGCGAAATCTGGGTCGACGCCAGAATAGCGCGCCACGGTTGCGACAAAAACATCGCAACTCGAACCGCCCGGCATGATGCCGTCTAGTCCAACTTGTTTATAGGCAGCTTCATATTCATCGGTTGGTGTCATCGTACCAACATGCGGGTCGCCGACGGGCCAAGCAAGACCAATCGCGGTGTCATTTAGGCTCATATTGCCGGCACTCATACCATTCGAGCAAACAGACGAGCCCGTGCCGCCACCAAGCGCAGCAAAGACAACATAGGCGCCGTAATCATTGTTGGCAGGATAAACTATGCCGCCGCCATCTGTTTTAATCTGCCCCCAAGTATTGTCGTTCTGGTGCTTGGCGGGATCACGTTTTGCATCGGCTTTGTTCATGACATATGGCGAGCCTTCACCATTTTCAGCCTCTTCTTCACTAAAACCAAGGTCGCGCGCTTGCGTCTTATAGGCTTTCGCCGTGCCGTTATATTTGAAGAAGGCACGCTTCACGATATCACCCGTCGAAGTTTCGGTCAGTTCTGGCTCGTTGTCTTTGAAAATTTGGGCAGCCAGTTTACTTTGACGCAAGAATTCTTCTTGCGTCACCTTACCTTCCGGAAAACGATTTGAATTTGTGCCGCCATTAGTATAAGAATAAAGCTGATAAATCCCCTGTCCATTGGACGGGTTCGCGACTTTTAGCCCATATTCGCGTAGGTGCAAAACAGCCAGAACTTGCCAAGGAATGCCAACCTCGGCGGCAGCTTGTTCGTAGACGGACTGATTCTGTTTAATTTGTGCGAGCTGGTCGTCGCTTAAAATCTGATTACCTTCATAGTCCTTATTGCTGCCAGCGCTGAGATTTGTGGCACTGTTGTTGCTCTTCCAAGCGGAGCTTTCGACGCTGCCCCAATAGTATTGCGCCAGATAGTCTTCCCAACTAACGTTACTTTTAACTTTATAGATTTTAGCGTTTTTGCCTTTGCCGAATGGCTCCGATTCGTTCTCGGAAGCGGGGTCATGAAAAACATCAAGCGTATCTGCAGACGGGCCAGTATCGGTAACGAGAAAATATTTGCCGTTCGCATAGCTGCCTTCGCCGCTCGTGGAGGTCTCGACATAAACAAGGTCGCCTAACTCGAGTTCAGAATTCGACTCAGCAACTTGGCCATCAGCAAGCTTGCCATTATTATAGGCACTGCTCGCATTCTGCCCAGCGTAGCCGCCATTCTCGCTTGCGTCACTACTATAGAAGGTAACTTTATCCATTGAAGCAATGAGAGTTGCATTTTCAGGAGCGCCGACATTATTCTTCGTACAAGGACGATTAAGCGTATCGTAAATCATTTCTGTAAGTTTAGCGGCGCCGGTCGGATTTGGGTGACCCTTGTCTGGCTCCAGATAATCGGAAATGTGGTCCTTGGCAATTACTGCCCAATCGACTACGATGATGTTGTCGCTAGATTCGGCGGCCTTCTTGAAGAGATTATTGTTCGCATCATAATCGATGCCGCTCATGAAATTAGTGACAAAAACAATAGTTTTATTGGCGCCAATTGCGTCGATGGCGTTCTGAATATCAGACTGCGTTAGTGTCGGGCTATGATTGTTTGAGCCATGCATAAATACGACAATTTCTTTTAGCGTCATCGTCTTAGCCTGTGCGAGACCTTCATCCCACGTGCGACCGCTCAGGGCGTCGTAAGAATCGTCGGCAAGCTTGGCAAATTTCTCTTTCATAGAATCTTCGAGACGCACCGCCATCGAATCACCCACCACTGTGAGATTGCTACCGTCGGAAGAAATACAGCCCTCAGTATCGTCGGTAGCGCAAGAATCCGGATCATAGAACATGATATTGTTTGCGGCATATTTATCAAGAAGATCATCGGTGATGGCGTAAACCATCTGGCCGCAGACCAGAGAAAAAATACAAAGAAAAATGAGGCAAACTTTAGAAAATTGTAGCCCTTTCCTTAAAACAGACTTAATCATAAGCTAATTATATATAAGCGATTTTGTTGTCGCAAGCTAAGAAAAAATAGCCGCAGGGGCGACTATTTTTGCTCCGATTAATATTATTCAACACGCAAACGATGCATAATTGTGAGGGTAGCAATAAGCAAAGCAAAGGCAATCACGGCAGTTTCGAAATAATAATCGAGCTGAATAGACAAGTTTTCGGCATTATAGGCCTGTACTTTGCACATCGCCATCTCTTCCTCACTAAACACATCGTCGTATTGAAGACAGTTAGCTGAATATACATCGGTCTGACCGTAGCCACCGACATTAACGGTTGCGTCGCGCACCCAAAGTATACCAGTGCCCATTAGTATAATTATTATTACAATTATGCCCCACAGGGACACGATATTAGCCTTGATATTCTTTTTGCTAAAGAAATTGATTTTATTTTATGTTATTTTCAGAATAATGTAAAAATCTTTACTCATGCGAGTATAATCCAAGATCGATACTATCCACTTATATATCAGACACAAGTATAGCCGCCATCAACTGGCAAAATTGTGCCCGTAACATAACGCGCCTCGTCGGACGCAAGAAAGACCGCCGCTGCGTCTAGCTCACCCGGCTTGCCGTAGCGCTGCATTGGTACATGTTCATGCGCAAAATCTTGAAAGTCCTTCGTATCTAACACTGGCTTAGTTAGCTCAGTTTCGAAAAAGCCAGGGCAGATACAATTACAGGTAATACCAGAAGTAGCCAACTCAGCCGCAACGGCACGCGTAAAGTTCACAACGGCGCCTTTCGAAGCGTGATAGGCGACCGTAGGGATTTTAGCATTACCAACCATGCCATACATTGAGGCAATATTGATAATCCGACCATAATTATGTTTTTTCATCAAGCTCGCAAATGCGCGCGTCATCTTAAAGACCGAAGTCTCATCAACGGCAATGGTAAAATCCCACTCTTCGTCCGTCATCGTAAGCACACCCGCATCCTTTGATGATCCGGCGCAATTAAGCAGAATGTCTACGCGGCTGAATTTTGCTTCGGTTTGCTTGACGGCAGCCTCGATATCTTCCGTTTTGGTAACGTCGCAGCGAATCGGTAAAACTTCCACGCCATACTCTTTATTTAGTTTCTTGGCGAATTCTTCAAGCCGCTCAAAGCGTCGCGCCAGAATTACCAAATTAGCGCCTTGGCGCGCGAAAGCAGTCGCCATCTGCACGCCCAGCCCCGAGCTGGCACCGGTCACGACCGCTACTTTTCCCTTCAAATCAAACATAAACACCTCCTTTGTGATTATTATACATGATGCGGCTAATGATTACTGCATCCGGGTCGTCGATTCACGAAGATTGCGCGACATCGAAATATGCGTCGCCAAAAACCGTTATATTCCAAAAAATGCTTGTATGTTTTGCGAGAAAAGCTTATGATAATAATGAGTGTTGAGTTGAGAGACAAAAAAGCAAAAAAAATAGAGGTGAAAAATGAAAATCAACATCGTTGAGAAGCGAGATGATTCTAGCCGAATTGCGATTCGACGCGAAGGCTTTACGCTTTAAATAGAATGACCGAGCAAAAACTCGGTCATTCTAGTATCGGTCAGTCGTCTGCCGGAAGGCTTGACTTTTTTGCGAAACTATGATAAAATAATATTGTTGGCAACTTGTCAAGGTACTTTGGAAAGGAGGGGTGCAATATGAGGACTTATAAACACCGATCTTTCATATTCACCGCGCTGGACGATTTTAGGGCACACACAAAGCTCGAAGACCGACTTGCGGCTGCCGAAGAATTTGGTATACAGATCGTTTATGACAATGAGCTAAAGCGCTCTGATTATACGGTAAAATCTGGTCCATTTTGGCGTTTTCGCCGCCGCATTGAAGATCTAATTAGAGGCGTTGATAATGATGGTAGCTTTTTTATTCGAATGCTCGAAGTGAGCGAAGGTTCGAATCTGAAGCTGTATTATTATGACCCTAAAGCCAACAATGAGGCTGTCGTTGAGATTAAACGACGACCGGGATTACATTTATGTTTCCGCTCAGGCAAAGATAGAGACTTGATGGTTTTCGTTGACATGATTTGCGGCGAAGACAATCAACTTCACTTTTTTAGTTTTGGCGACACAATCGTTGTCGAATAAGTCCAGCTACTGGCCACGGTTTTTGCCGTGGCTTTTTAACTTTGCAACTAGCGTTTTTGATAGATTTTGATATGCGCAGCGGCATATTTTTTATCACTAAGCAGCTCTAGGTAGATGAAATCGGGCGGTGTCGGCTGGGCAGGATGTGATAGAACGAAGAATCCCCCCGGAACGAGATGGCGAATTAGTTCAGCGACCAATTCATATTGAGGACGATCGTAAGGCGGGTCAGCAAAAATTAGGCCATAATCGCCATCGGGCACACGGAGAATGTTGGCACGGTCAGCACAATTAAGTTTAGCCAGATTTTGCCGAATGGTTTTAGTAGCTTTATGATTATTTTCCATAAAGTCGACATGACTAGCACCGAGCGACAACGCCTCAAGGCCAAGAGCGCCGCTACCAGCAAAAGCATCAAGAATGCGTCGCCCAGCGATTTCCGCGCGTAGGCGGTTAAAAATCGCCATGCGCTCACGCTCGCCCATCGGGTGCGTGCTGTTAGTTTTAGGCGCATCAATATATTGACCACCAAAAACACCCGAAACAATCCTGAGTTTTTGGGCGCTAAGCATTTTTCGCCTCCAGGACGGCCGCCGCCCACGCTAGCGTAATTGCGCGGACGATTTCCGGAATTAGAATTTCGCGCGTCTCGATGACAAGTTCGGTATTCCAGCCCTTTTCGAGAAAACGATCATACATTTTCATCGCATCGACTTTGGCGAGGGCGGCATAGAAAGCCTGTTCACAGTCAGGATGTTTAAATTCGGCGCGTTGCAAATTTTTGGGCGCAAGTCGCTTGAGTGGAATTGGCGTAATTACATAAGCAACGCCATATTCGAAAGCAATATGTTTCGTCATTACGCCGCCTGCGCCCCAATACAGCCAGTTATTGCGTGCCGCCTGAGCAAGATTGTCGCCACGCATAATGCCTTTGATCTCAATACCAAACAGACGTTTGTAGTCCTTATCGCTCATCAGTTCGTCAACCACCTGGCGATAAGGGTAATGATGTGCAGGCGTGAGACCGTCGGTAATAACGTGCGCCAGCCAAGCCGCCTCAAAAGCAGCCCGTTCATGGTTATGCTTTTTTATTGCTTGGACGAGATTATAATAATGGTCGCGCAAGTAACCAATTAGAACACCATCGTCATGCGCAGGATTGATGAAATGTTCAGGCTCGTCGACACCGGGAGACTTGCGCTTAAGGCCGTCCGGACCACGAATGCCTTCAAAATGCAGAATTTCCTTAATGGAAGGAAAATTGCGTTGGGCGATGGGTAGGTTTTTATTGAGCAGCCAACGCGCGCTGCGGTCGAGTTTTTGATGCGTACCAATTAATTCACCAGAATGTTTCGAATTCGTATTAACGCCGAGTGTAGAATACATTTTTAGTTTAGAATAGTTAATCTTTGATATTTACGCACAGAGGCGCTTAACTCTTTATATTCTAGCATATCGGCGTGCTGCCGGCAGAATTCTTGAACAAGCTGGTCAGCTTTATGAACTAGCTTGGTATCCGTAATCGTCGCAATGCGCAAATCAAGGGCACCATGCTGCAATGAGCCGTAGAGTTCACCTGGGCCGCGCAGCTTTAGATCAACTTCGGCGAGATAAAAACCATCTTGCGAGCGCTCAATTTCGCGCAAACGTCGCGTAGGTGCGTCGGAATTGGAGTTAATTAGATAACAATAAGATGCCGCGCTGCCCCGCCCAACCCGACCGCGCAACTGATGTAGCTGCGATAGGCCATATTGGTCAGCATCAGCAATCACCATAACAGTCGCATTCGGCACATTCACGCCTACTTCCACAACGGTCGTACTAACTAAAATATCAATCTCGCCGCGAGCAAACAGCGTCATAATCTCGTCTTTTTCGGACGGCTTCATTTTGCCGTGCAGATAAGCGACATTACGCTCTGGGAATTGATGCGCAATTTTCTGCACCTCAGCCTTAACGCTAGATAGCTCGCTGTTACCTTTATCGTCAATCTTTTTGCAAATGTAATAGACCTGATGTTTGGCGTCGAGCTCACGCGCAATCGCTCGCCACATTTGCTTCATAGAATTAGGCGAGACAATTTTGGTAGCAATTGGCTGACGCCCAGCAGGCAATTCGTCGAGCACCGAGACGGCAAGGTCGCCAAAAATCGTGAGCTGAAGCGAGCGCGGAATTGGCGTCGCGGTCATAGACAATAAATGCGGCATCGTATGAGCTTTGCTGAGTAATTTTTGACGCTGCGCAACACCAAAACGATGTTGCTCATCAATAATCGCTAAACCGAGCTGTGCAAATTCCGTGTCGTCTGTAATGAGTGCGTGTGTACCAACAACCAGGTCAACATTACCCCGTTTAATCTGCTGCTTGAGCGTATCTTTGTGTTTAGTCGAGCCAGTCAACAATGCAATTCGCAAGCGATTACCGAACAACTTCGAGAGCGATTCAGCGTGCTGTGTGGCGAGCACCTCAGTCGGCGCCATTAGGGCCGCTTGAAAGCCAGCATTAGCCGCCATAAAAGCACTCAGTGCCGCTACTAATGTTTTGCCCGAGCCAACATCGCCTTGCAATAGGCGATTCATCGGAATATCCTCAGCCATATCTTGTAGGATCTCCCAAGTCGCACGGCGTTGCGCATTGGTTAGTTTGAAGGGTAGACTCGTGATGAATTGTTTGAAATCATCCATGCTGCCGCGAATTGGCGCGGTGCGTAATTTTTGATTAGCTTCGCGATTCAGCCGCGCCGCCAACAATAAACTGAATAATTCTTCCGTGGCAAGATATTCGCGGCCAGCACGAGCCTGTGCGAGCGTTTCGGGAAAATGTACATCAAACAACGCATCAGCACGGCCGGCAAAATTCGGAATCATATCGGGAACTAAGGCGATATTATTTTTGATGCTCATTAGGAACTTCTTAAAATCTTGCGACTTAACCGAGCCGCGCGCAGGATAGACGGGCTGGATTTTCGCGTCCGTTGCGGCATTATCATGCTCACTGGCTAGCACGGCAGAGGGGTTCGAGATTTGATAATGACCGTAGCTTAGCGCCATCGTACCGGAAAAATAATATTCTTTAGTCTGGTCAAATTGCTTAGCACGATAAGGCTGATTGAACCAAATTACTTTAATTGCGCCCGTATCGTCGCGCAAAGTCGCTTCAGTTAAAGCAAGATTACGGCGCATACGGCGCGTCGAAATAGTTTCGATTTTTGCACGCACGGTAACTTTACCCGGTTGAAGACTAGCTATCGATTGGGCCTGCTGATAATCCTCATAGTCACGCGGAAGGTGGTAAACCAAATCGCGTAGCGTAAAAATACCTGCCCTATGTAAGACCTCGGCAGTTTTGGGGCCAATGCCTTTCACCTCTTGAATCGGCGCAGCTAAATCCATAGCTCTATTTTACTATTCTTGAGGTGTCTTTGGCGCATTTTCGGCGCGCCACTTGGCGATTTCACCATGATTGCCGCTAAGCAGAACTTCTGGCACACGCAGGCCACGAAATTCTTCGGGGCGAGTATATTGCGGGTATTCATAATTATCACCGTCCGAAAAACTTTCGATTTCGGCAGAGTTTTCGCCACCTAATACCCCTGGAATTAAACGCACAATTGAATCAACAACGGCCATTGTTGGAATCTCGCCACCTGTCAAAATAAATTTACCCAGACAAATTTGATAGTCGACCAAAGTTAGAATTCGTTCATCATAGCCCTCATAATGCGGACAAATAAAGATATAATCCTCGCCAGATTTAGCGAATTTATCTGCATGCGCCTGATTCCAGAGCATGCCTTTTGGCGTCATCAATACAACCTTGGCGTCGACATTGCGCGTCTTTGCGTCTTCGACGGCGGCAAAAATTGGTTCAGGTTTAAGCAGCATACCATCACCGCCACCGTAGGGCGTGTCATCAACTTGACGGCGCGGACCAAGCCCAAATTGGCGCAAATCAACTAACTCGAACTCAACCAGGCCACGGTCTTGGGCTTTCCAGAGCATGGATTGATTGAAAACTTTATCAAACATCTCTGGGAAGAGCGTAATTATCGAAATTTTCATTGTTTGACAACTTTAACCATCGTAGGGCGCAAAACTTCGCCATCGTAATAATAGCCCGCCCGCAAAGTCTCGGCGACCAGCTCTGTATCACCGTCACCCTCGACCATAACAGCATCATGCAAATCAGGATCGAATTCGGCACCCGCGTCGGACGGAATTTTGCTCAGCCCTAAGTCTTTGACAGTTTTTTCAAGACTTTTACTAAGTGGCGAGAGCGTATCGGGATTAGCAATAATCGCCCGCTCGATATCATCGAGCAAAGGTAACATCTTTCTAACTGTTGTAAATTTTACAACATTACCATATTGGGTCTTCTGCAACTCCGTTTGACGACGAAAGTTCTCAAAATCTGCCCGTGTCCGCTGTAAATCATTAATTAATTCATTAATCTTTTCATTTTGTTGGTCATCAATGGATTTCTTTGGCTTTTTAAATAGTTTGGAAGCTTTAGCATTAGTCTTAGCGGCGTCGATGAGCGCTTCGCCGAGATTCTCGGATTGAGCAGCATTAGCATCAGTAATTTGATTTTCGACATTCTCCAGATTAGTGCGTTCACTGTTTAGCGATTCATTTAAGTCTTGGTCTTCGTTCATAAGATAATATCCTCCAGCATGATTCCCGCATGCCGCACCAGCGACATGACGCGTTTATAAGATTGACGAGTAGGGCCGAGCACGCCAATATAGCTTCGGTCGGAATAAGGCGAGCGGAAGCGCGAGATAATCAAAGAGACATTCGAGGCCTTACCAACGGGATTCTCGGTACCGATATAAACATTAATTGCTTCATTTGGCTGCACCTCTTTAAGCCATGGCTTGATGTTGTCAAGCAACTTACCAACAGCTTGAACTTGCGCATTTTGCAAGAACTCAGGCTGCGAAAAGAGATTACTGAAGCCAGAAATGTAAATTTGGTCACCAATGGTGGCGAGGCCGAGATTACCAGTCAGATTAACCAAGCTATCAACCGCGGCGCGAATCGCAAAATCTGCCCGCGTCTGGGCCTGAATACGCGTTGCAAGCGCGCGAGTTGGTCGATCGGCCGGCTCGGCATGCGCATGCTCCGGCAAAAGGTCACCCTCTTCGTCGATAGCCTGCTGTAGCGAATTCACGTAGAGGCGATAGCCGGCATCGGTCGGGATGCGTCCAGCGGAAGTATGCGGCTGCGCAATGTAGCCCATTGATTCAAGCTTAACCATCTCGGCGCGAATTGTCGCAGACGAGCAATCGAATAGTTTCGCTAGAGTCACGCTGCCAACAGGCGTGGCTAATTCGGCATATTCTTCAATGATAGCAAAAAGTATTTCTCTTTGACGATCGGTCATAATGATATTTTAGGACTTTTAGCACTCTAGGTCAAGGTCTGCTAATCTAGCGTGAAGACTTGGTAATATTCGGAATTTTGCTGCAAGGTCCCGAGCAGAGCGTCGCTCTTGATCTTTCGAAGCGTATCGTAATCGCCACCTTTGCGCAACTTGGTACCGGTCGCGTCATAAAGCTCGAAACTTCTGCCTTTAGCTGGGACATAAACAATAGTATCGTTATGAATAAAAATATATGCACCGAGTTCGACGACTTTAAACTTCTCACCATCTTTAGTATAGATTCGTCGTTCACCGCCCTGCTCAAAACTAATACAAAAATTATCATGAATAAAGACGTGCTGGGAACCACGAATAATTTCCTGGCCATCATAGACACGCACTAGACGGTAGGAGCCGCTAAGTTGCGCGACGATATATTGCCCCTCAACCCAAGTCATTTCTTTATAAACGTCACTGCTAATATCGGTATAGAAAGTATCGTATTTAAAACTAATTACTTGCGCATTGTCCGTCACAGAATAAATACCGGCTTTGTCTGATTCTGGATCGAGTTCGAGATAAATCTTGTCACCCCATTTGAATGGCTTAATATCGTGATATTCCTGATTCTCAATAGTCGTAAGTGCAACCTGTTTCTGATTCGTATCGTAGAGATAGAAATTGTCGTCACGGATTAAGATACGTTCGTCTGGCAATTCGGTAACTTTATAGCAATTACTAGTCTTGCACTGATAGCCATCAATTGTATCGTATTGAGCCTGCTCTTCTGGGGCGACACTAGCACCTGGGGCGACCGATTGACGCGCCGCGATGAAGGTATTAACGAGCATCCAAACCAACACGCCGACAACAATTAGGCCAAAAATAGCCAGAATCAGAAAAATCAGAAAGCGTCGCGCTTTATCGCGTCGTTCTTGTAGTTTGCGTTGACGCTCCATCTCTTGGTTGAAGGCTTTGATTTGCGCCAATTCTTCGCTTGCGCCCTCGCGCGTAGTCTCAACAAGGCTCTGCGATTGCACATTTTCGAGATTACCTGGTTGCACGATCACGCTATTTTTGCCGTCTTGACCGCTGGCGTCAGTTAGTTTCTTGACTTGTTCGGTTGGACCAATCTTACCCTCTAATAAGTTTTTAGAGATATTCGCCAGCCCGCCCGAGGCTTTGTTATCATCTTGATTATCCATATATGCTATTATTGTAACAAATGGACGACAGAATTCTAACAATCAAACAATGGCTAGGGACTGGTAGTGTGAATATTTTTGGCCTGCCTTTTTCTGGCAAAGACACTATCGGCGTACGGCTAGCAGAGTTGCTCGGAGCAAAATTTTTGAGTTCGGGTCTAATTTTGCGTGCCGCCGAAGCGGAAGATAAAGATTTACTGCGTGAAATGAGTGCCGGCAATCTTGCGCCGAGCGAAAAATTCAGAAGCATCGTTCTGCCATATTTTGGCCGTGCCGATCTTGAAGCTTTTCCGCTAATCTTGAGCAGCGTGGGGCGCTGGGAAGGCGAAGAATATGAAGTGATTAATGCTTGCGAAGTTAACGACCATCCTATCAAGGCTGTAATTCTACTGAATGTTTCGGAAGCGGAGGTAAAGAATCGTTGGAATACCGCCAAGGAGTTGCAGGACCGCGGTGAACGCGAAGATGACCGCGACGAAAAAATCCTTGATACGCGCATCGAAGAATTTATCACCAAGACAATGCCCGTAATTGAAACTTATCGTAAACGCGATTTGCTCGTGCCCGTAAGTGCAAATACTGATCGCGAAGCAGTTTTCAATAATGTTATCAATGGTCTATACGAAATGGCGCTACGCCATCAAGGACGAGAGATTCCGCTCAATCAATAAAAAATCCCCCTTGCAGGGGTATTTTTTAATCACGCTTAAGCATCACAGTAAAAGCTTCGGACGGAATATCAACTTTGCCAAAACGTTTCATGCGCGCTTTACCGCGTTTTTGTTTCTCGACTAGTTTCGCTTTACGGTCGCGATCGCCGGTATGAATCTTAACGGTTACGTCTTTGCGATAAGCGCCGAGCGTTTCGCGAGCGATGATGCGTGCGCCGATAGCCGCCTGCAGAGCAACTTCAAAATTTTGACGCGGGATTACTTCTTTGAGTTTTTTTGTAACGGCGCGACCGATACCATCCGCTTCACTGCGATGCGCCATAACACTTAATGCGTCAATCCGTTCGCCCGCCACTAGAAAATCAACCCGCACGAGATCTTCGGCCTGGTAACCGCCCAGTTCATAATTAAAGGACGCGTAGCCCGATGTAGCCGATTTAAGCTGATCATAAAAATCGGTGAGCAAGTTCGCCATCGGCGCCTCAAAATCAATCACGGCCCGCGTATCGATATAAGAAATATTCTTCTGAACACCCCGCTTGCTCACGATTAACTCCAAAATCGCGCCAATGAAACTTTTAGGCGTAATAATCTCGCCTTTCGCCCACGGCTCGCGAATTTCGGCAATGCGCGTGACATCTGGTAAGTCGGAGGCGGAACGAATATCAAGTTCTTCGCCGGTCGTTAACAAAACATGATAGTCCGTCGAAGGATTCGTCACAATCAAATCGAGTTTAAATTCGCGCTCGAGGCGCTCGCGGATAATATCCATATGGAGCAAACCAAGAAAACCAATTCGCAGACCAAAACCAAGCACGGGTGAATTTTCGGGCTCATATTGCAGAGCTGAATCGCTCAATGCGAGTTTTTCCAGCGCTTCTTTGAGGTCTTTGTATTGGTCATTACTAACTGGGAAAAAACCAGCATAAACAAAAGGACGAACATTCTTATAGCCCGGCAAGGCAGACTTGGCCGGTGTTTTTGTAAGCGTTACAGTATCGCCGACTTTTGCTTCGCGAGTTGCCTTGAGATTCGTGACAATATAGCCAATCTCGCCAGCTTTAAGCTCGCTACGGGCAGACATTTTAGGATTAAGCACGCCAAGTTCCAACGCAATATCATTCGAACCCGTTGCCATCATATGAATGTTGGCATTCTTGGGTAAACAGCCATCAAACATCCGCACATACAGAATCACGCCGCGATAATCATCGAAATAGGAATCAAAAATAAGCGCGCGGGTCTGCTCACCACTTGGTTGGGCGGGCGCTGGTACGCGAGCGATAATTGCATCCAAAACTTGATCGACATTTTTACCAGTCTTAGCCGAAACCTTAATAATATCCGTTTCATTGCAACCTAGCAAATTAACGATTTCCGCCGTCACGCGCGGCACATCACTGGCAGGTAGATCAATTTTATTGATAACAGGAATAATTTGCAGGTCTTGCTCAAGCGCGAGATAGACATTTGCGAGCGTTTGCGCTTGAATACCTTGCGTCGCATCGACAACTAAAATCGCCCCCTCGACTGCCTGAAGACTACGCGAAACTTCATAAGAAAAGTCCACATGGCCCGGCGTATCAATCAGATTCAAAATATGGTTCTTATACTGCATGCGCACGGGTGTGAGTTTAATTGTAATGCCCTTCTCGCGCTCTAGCTCCATCGAATCCAACAGTTGCGATTTCATTTCGCGCTTCTCGACAGTGCCAGTAAGCTCAAGCATGCGGTCGGCTAAGGTCGATTTGCCATGGTCGATATGCGCAATAATACAAAAATTACGGATTTTATCTATATCCATAGAGAATATTTTAGCATATTGTCAAGCGAAATTACAGATAATCGTACTGCCAATCGGATCGCTTATTTGAGCAACTCAAAAATGATAACTACGGCCGCAAGCGCGACGCGATAATAGCCGAAAGCCTCGAGTGAGCCTTTCTTCTGGAGGAATTTCATCACAAAATTAATCGCCAGCAGGCCCGAAATTAGGGCGACAATATTAGCAAAGGTTAACATCTGCCAATTTGCAGCAATATAAGCCCGCGAAGAGCTAGAGAGCAAACTCTTACACATGACGCCCGCCATCACAACTATGCTCACGGTAAAGGAATAGTCTGCGGCGGACTTATTATTCAGACCAGCAATTCGCCCCGCGACAATCGTTGCGCCCGAACGAGACGTACCAGGAATGAGCGCAAGGCATTGCGCGCAACCAATGCCAAGCGCACGCTGCCAATTAAGGTGGCGATCATTTTTGACGGCTTTGAATTTCGGGATTTTTTCGATAAAAATCATCGCAAAACCAACCAGCGCCATCGCACAGGCAATCGTAATCATGCTCGAAAAGAACCAATTAGATTCAATGAAGTCTGAGAGCAGAATGCCCGCAAACACGACCGGAATACAAGTGATGAGAATATTGCACGTAAATTTAAAATTATGCTTAACGAAAATTTCGATGAGAATTTCCCAAATACGTTTGCGATAATAGATAATTAAGGCAAGTAAGGTGCCAAGATTAATGAATTCCAAGAAGAGATGAAAGTCTGCGCTGCGCCCGCCCATAATTTCTTGCAGAATCTCCAAATGTCCCGAGCTCGAAACCGGAATAAACTCCGTCAATCCCTGCGTTAAACCGAGCCAAAAAGCCTCATATCCTTGCATTATTCTTCCCACCTTCCTGTATGTTTTTTCCCATCATAGAGCATCGTCGGAATCCCCTTTGCATGCAACTGGTTAACGACGATATCATTATTTTTCGCAATTAGCGCATCATACTCTTCCGAATGTGCATAGCTTGCGACCGCTTCAATTTGCGAATCTAAAAAGCCAAATTCCAAAAGCCAATCTTTCAGAGTCTGCTCCGCTTCGTCGGCGGAATAATAATCATTGAAGAGATCTTGATAGGAACGATGCTGGTCGTCTTTCTCGGTATAGATACGCTTAATTATTTCAAAAGCAACTTGCTGACCGTCCGCATGTTCATCATATTTTTCGGCGCCAAACATATAGCCAGCAATCAATTTAGAATTCGTATATTTAAACTTTCCTTCGGCATCCTGAATCGGAAATGGCACAAGCAAGACTTTTCCATCAGTATTGAAATAACCGGCGTTCAACTGATTGCGAAAAGACTGCAAGCAAACTACGCAGCCGGGGTCGAAAATATCGACCGCTTTAATGTCGCCGCTGCCGCCAATTGCGATGCCACTAAAATCAAAATCGTCAGCATTGAAACTGCGAAATTTGTCAGGGATAGCGCTAAAAATCTCGCCCCAATCAGAGAACCAGTAGCCAACCGACTCGAGCAAATTTTGCGGGCCACTATTACCATCAATACTACAAATTTCGGCGCCAAGCGAGCAAGCCTCGGGACGCTGAACATTACAAGTACCGAGCGACCACAATGCCAGCCCGGCCTTAGCGCCTTCGACTAAGGACCAGATAGTTATAACAACTAATAAAATCGACAAAACCTCAATCGCAGCCGAGAGCGGTTTTACGAGCTTCGGTTTTTTAATTAATACCCGACTGAGTAGCGAATTTTTTACCTCTTCGCCAAAGCCCGTCTCGCATTTTTGCAGAGTCACCCGCTTACCGACACAACCCCACGATTTTTTAAGGATTTTAAGATAGCGTTTGCCGACTTTGGGCTTGAAGATAGAGATAAAAGCTACAAAAATGCCGACAATGATTAAAATTATGAATGCTGCAATACAAACCATTATTTCGTCATCCTCTCGAGCGCATCAATGGTCTTGTCGATGTCAGCGGGACGGATATGATAGCCCAACGAGAAGCGAATCAAAGGCGGATAATGCATGACATGGTCGAGATAATAGTGCACGCAGAAATAGCCCGTGCGGGCCATGATACCGCGACTTGAGAGTGCGCCGCCCGCCAGATGCGAATCGACGCCGTCGATATAAAACGACATGGTCGGATTAGCTTTAGTATTGACGAGGTGAATCTTGGGATTACTCGCCAAGTACTCAAACAAGCGCGTATAGCAATTTGCGAAATTTTGTTTATCCTGCTTGGAAATTTTATTTAGCCAACGCAGAGCTTGGCCAAAAGCAATAATCTCGCCCCACGCCTGCAGACCAGATTCGAATTTAGTATAAGCATGATTCTCCGATTCGGCGGAGAGTTGATAAGAATCAGCTAATACATCGTCAACCATGCCGCCGCCAATGAAACTAGTATCAATTTTCGCGAACAAATCGCGTCGCACAATCATTATACCCAACGAAGGACCATACATCTTATGCGCCGAGCTACAAATTGCATCCGCTTCGGTTTTATAGAGAATTTCGGGGCTATGCGCGAGCGCTTGTGCGGCATCGATAATAATAGCCCCACCTTGTTGATGAACTTTTTTAACTAGATCCTTTAGATTTGACAACTTACGGCCATCAATATTTGAAGCACAGTTAACAACGACTAGGGCTTTTTCGAAATCATAGTTAGCTAGGTCAATTGAGCCGTCCGCCGCACGGGTGATAATTTCGCGAGACACGTCATTTTTGCGCGCAAAAGACATAGTGGCAAGAAAAGGTGAATTATGCTCAATATCCGAAGTCATCACTTTTTTAAAAAGGCCTGGCTTGAACTGACTAAGTAATAAATTAATACCGTAAGTCGTGTTAAGCGTAAAGGATATTGAATAATCCCGTACTTTGAGCTTGAGATATTTAAGCATCTGCACACGCGTCTCTTCAACCAACTCGTCCGTCTCGCGTCCCCAAGCATATTTCACACGTTCACCGCAAGAATTATGTTCGGTATAATAACGATTCAAAGCATCAATTACTGGGCGCGGCCGCAAAGATTGGCAGGCAGCATCGAGATAAACATCCCCGTCGCGCAAATAGTCAAAATCCTCCATATCGCCTTCATTATAACACTTATGTTCGCTGCTCGGCGAGAGCTTAGTTTATTGACTTTTTATGTCGTTTGTGCTATAATATGAATATTCGGGTGAATCACGCGAATTTTTTGCCAATTCATGCAAATGTTCTTTAAGGAGGCTGATAAGATGAGGACAAAAGGATCTCGTAGTTACTACGGAGGCGATCGTCGCGAAGGATATAATTTCCGCGACTACCGCACGGACAATCGCCGCGCTCGCGACTATGGCGATTCCGACCACGAACTAGCAAACTACAACTTAGCGATTGGACTAATTCTGCTATACGGCTTTGGCGTCAACTACTTGATGATTAGGTTTGCGACGCCCTACTTTCTCGACATGAATCCGATTTTGCTGATAGTCGCCTACTTCGTGTTGGCGTTAATCGGCATATGCATGAGTAGATTCAGCGATAGTCCTTTGCTGAGCTTTATTGGCTACACGCTAGTGGTGATACCGCTCGGCATGGTGCTATGCGTCTGCCTTGCGGGTTATGGCGCGACCGTTATTGCGAATACCGCAATCGTGACAGTGCTAGTTACATTTGTTATGACGCTCTGCGGCACTTTATTTCCGCGCATTTTCCTGTCGATGGAGCGCGCACTAGGTATTGCCCTACTCGTCGTGATTATCGTAGAGCTGATTTGCGGCTTATTGCTCAAGTTTTACTTGCCGACAATCTGGGACGCACTGGTGGCGCTAATCTTCTGTGGCTACATTGGCTACGATTGGGCGAATGCCCAGTTGCGCCCGCATACGCTCGACAATGCAATTGACGCCTGTGTCGGTCTATACCTCGATATCGTTAATCTATTCTTGCGCATTTTATCAATCGTAGGAGACGGACGACGCGATTAGGCCCTAAATCCCGCCAATTCGGCGGGATTTTTCTTGCTAAAAATCGCAAGCACAATATATAATAAAATCGTGGATAAAAAGCGGATTGTGCGGAGGTGTTGGGGGATTATTTCCACTATCTTGGTGGCATTAGTAGTTGTGCTGGCCGCTTTTCTTGTAATTATGCGTTTTATGGGCTACTCGCTTTATACTGTCATGTCGGGTTCAATGGAACCAGCTTATCATGTCGGAGCTTTAATTTATGTAAAAAATGTCGATACTAATACCCTGCAAAAAGGCGACGTGATTACTTTTGTGGCGGACGAGAACAATACAGTCGTGACACACCGAATCGATGAAGTAGTCAAGGAGGATGACGGTACATTAAAGTTCCAAACCAAAGGTGACGCAAATGAAGTGGCGGACGCAAAATTAGTGCATTACAAAAACGTGCTCGGCACGCCAACAACACAAGTGCCTCTGCTGGGCTATCTTGCCTATTATATTCAACGACCACCTGGTATATATATCGCCCTTGCGGTGGGCGTGCTACTACTCGCAATGATAATTGCACCAGCTATGAACAAAGGAAAGGAGCATAAATGAAACATAAAATTTTAGCGATAGCGCTGGCGGTTATCGCCATGGCGACGACGTCTTCGACGCTAAGCTTATCATATTTCACGGACAGCTCGACTGTAATAAATAAGTTCACGATTGGCAGCACGGACGTCCAACTATTTCGCTATTATACGGACTTAATTGGTAGCCGCTATTCCGCAGAGAATGCCGCATGGGTAGATGGGCTGTACGAAAATTGGCTCGCAGACGCCTCGCAGGTGATGCAAGGCGGTAAGGATATTGCTTTTCGGCCATATATTACAAATCTCGGCAATATTGATGTTTACGTGCGACTTAAGCTCTACATACCATATTCGCTACTACACGATGGCTATATAAATATCGTTGAGAGCGATGCGGTAGCTGACGGCGATTATACCCTAAGCAGCACCGTGAGAACGATCGACGGCATGGACTATACGATTTACACTTATACATTACAGACGCCGCTTACGGCGGGGGCGTTTACGACTACGCCACCAATTACAGCGCTAGGTCTCACACAAAAGGCTGTTAGCAAGAGAGTCGACCTGAGCGGTTTTGTTGATGAGAATGGCAAATTGGCCGTAAAAACAGAGGCGGAATCGGTACAAGCCTATGGCTTCGATTCGGCCGCAACGGCATTTAACTTTGCGGGTATGTAAAGATGGCCCGACGGCGAATAAGCTTAATAATTTCGCTGTTGGTAATTTTGTTAGCGCTAGCCGCGGGCGGAACTTCAGCATATTTTACTTTTTCAAGGCGAGCGCACAATATCATTACGACGAGTGGCGTCGCGATTGAGTTAATTGAAGACACAGATAAAATCGGCACAGATAGCCGCGCGATTCCGTTTACGAATATCGAGGACGCATTGCCAGGGGACGTGATTAGTAAGATTCCGAAAATAAAGAATGTTGACGACGGCGCAGTTTATGTGCGCATTCGCACGCAAGCAAGCGCGAAATTAGCCAATGGCGAACAGCATGCGGTTGATTTAGGGTCGTTTGAGTTCGATATTAATACTACGGCATGGACACCAAAAGGCGATTATTATTACTATAATCAAACATTGAGCGCCGGCGAGACGACGGAGCCATTATTTACGACCGTCACACTTTCGCGCAAGATAGATGATGTTTTTCAGAATGCAACTTTTGCGTTAAAAATTAAAGCCAGCGCCGTGCAGGCCGCCAATAATGGTACAGATGTTTTTACTGCACAAGGTTGGCCAGAGGAGCAGGAATGAAACTTATTAAGACAGCCCTCGCAATGGCAATCTGCTCGAGTTTAATGATTATGCCACCAGTACAAGCGCTACGCGCGGGAATTTATTTCGAAGGTGACGCCGAGAACTTTACCTTCTATCCTGGGTCAGAATGGTCGGAGACGGATTTGTTTAGTGAGCTAAAAAATGCCCTGCCAGGTGATACTTTAGATGAAGAATTCAAGATACGCAACGCCGCGCCAGAATATGATTATATTAAACTTTATCTGCGCGCCGATGCGCATGATGATGACGAAAATCCGCTCAGCGAAACAGTCGCAGCGTCCGAGACGACCGCAAGCATGCAAGATTTTCTAACACAACTCAGGCTTAGGGTGTGGAATAAAGATGAACTGATTTATGACGCTGCTCCCAGTGAGCCAGCGGGTCTTGCGAACAATGTTTATCTTGGTAGTTACCATAATGGCGATGCGACGACGATTAAGATTGAGCTGTCCGTGCCAAAATCGCTCGGTAATGAATATATGCACCGAGTCGGCGAGGTAGACTGGGTATTTATGGCTGAGGCTTACCAAGATGACGAGATTGTCGAACCAACGCCGTCGGACGACTCGGAAAAAAATGACAATATCGAATCAACACCGAATAATTCCAAAACAGTTGATGAGATTCTATATTACGTAGCTATATTGATATTATCTTTGTCATGTTTGGTGGTTGCCATTATACTAATCCGCCGCTGGCTTAAAAAGTAGCTCCCCATGAAAAAGCGCCCATCTTCCGATGGACGCCTCTAACTCTCTTAGTATGCTGCGAAAATCGTAACTGTGCCGGACTTATTAGCCGAGCCCTCGGTATATTCCAAGAAGACATGCCTGCCGTTTATGATGTAACGATAGCCCGCAGTAGCGTTGTAGCCGAGACGAGTCTCAATGCCTTCAATTGAGCTTGCGCGCTGAAGATAAGCACGAAATTCTTCAAAGTCGGCCTCATCGCAATCTGGTACTTCATATCTCACGCTTTTGACCTTGTAGCCGCCTTTGTTAAAGTTATAACGTAAGTTGCCGTAGTAGTCGCCACAAGAGATATTCTCAAGATTGAGGTAAGTTCTATATGGATCATGCTCGCCGATATAGTAATTGTCGTAGACTTCCTGGTACCCCAATCCATTCATAAACTCTATGTCCTCGATTTTGAAATCGTAGCGTGGATTGCCCCACTTCGAGAAATCTACACCATATTCGGCATAGAGCTTAGCGGACAGTTCCTCATCGCTTTCTCCGGTCTCGTCTTGGTTTAGCATAGCGCGATAGTAGCTAAACGAACCGTTGCCAAGATAGACCATAGGAATTGGATGTTCAAAGAGATATTCTCCGCTCATGTGGCTAATTGCGTAGGGCGAAGCATTCAGGACATAAGTTCCGTCTCGCTTAGCGATAAGCGTGTAATCCCCCTCAACGCGGACAGATAATATGTGACTACCAACTTCATACCTCCTATACATTAGCGTACTCAAAAACATGGTGGTGCCATTTATTGCGTAACAATAAACATTTCCATCAGTATTAATCATTTCTCTGCAGTATTTTTCGATGATTTGTATAACGTCACCTTCAATCCCGATAAAATAGTCCCCAACGAATCCATACGCCCAATAATTTGAGTCCGGATAAGACTCTAGGTCATCGGAAATATAAGGATCATAGCTCACTTCGAGGTCCTTTTTATCCTCAAACTTTCCGTCGATATAGAGGTTAATCCAGCCAAACTGATCTTCACCGACCACGATTGTGCCCTTAGGCGTTCGCTTTATTAAAGTGGCGTTCTTTTCGACCTTCGACGGAAGCGTGCTATTGTCGACGTCTTTCTTGCCGTAATATTCTTCGTAGAGCTCTTCGTCGTACTCATCCTCCGTTAACCAGATTTGTGGCTCAACACCCATCTCGTCAAGATCCCAATATTCTTCATCTTCATCATAGTCACCATCACCAACTTCTTCTTCGAGATAGGCCTGTCCAGACATGTAGACTTCGTCTTCAGACTCACCAGAGTCGTCGACGTCGCCATTGCTAGCATCAGCCCCGTTGTCGATGTATTCGTTGGTCAATTCTCCTTCGGCTTGTGCGGTTTGAGCGGTTGTACTCTGTCCGCAACCAGTCAGCATCAGCATCAGTGCAAGGGACAAAATCAGGAACTTCTTCACAGAAACCACCTCCTAAAGTGTTCGAGAGTTATTAAGGTGCAATTTGCAGGCAGCAAAGGCCCACAATATAATTATAGCACAAACGGGATGAAAAGTCAAAATAGCAAAAGGCCGTGACGCCAAAAACTCCCCAAAACGGGGAGTTTTTATGCTTTGCCGATATTTTTAGGCAGCTTCGAGCTCTTCGGCGGCTGGCTCAGTAGAGGATTCGACATCCCCTGTATTATCAGCCGTGTCAGTGGCGCCAGTATAGGCAGCGAGCGACTCGATACCCGTACCAACCGGAATTTTGCGACCGATAATCACATTTTCCTTGAGACCACGGAGATGATCGACGCGACCCGAAATCGCCGAGGAAATCAAGACGCGAGTCGTATCCTGGAAGGATGCAGCCGAAAGGAAGGAATCGGAGTAAATCGAAACCTTTGAGATACCTAGCAACATCTGCGTATAGTCAGCTGGCATCTTCCCCTCTGCGACAGCGCGCGCATTCTCCTCAGAGACGGCAGCTTTGCTAACAATATCGCCTGTCACAAAGCTAGTATCACCCGGTTCCTCAATCATCACGCGCGAGAACATCTGGCGGATGATAATCTCGAGATGTTTAGCGGAAATTTCGTGCCCCTGAGCAGCATAAATTGTAAGAATATCATTTAAGATATAGCGCTCAGTTTCTTCGATGCCCTTATATTTCATCAAATCCTGCAAGTTCAACGAGCCTTCAGAGAGACGATCGCCCGGTTCGACACGGTCGCCATCTTTGACAGTGAGTGCGAAGTCCATCGGTACAGAGACCTTGAGCGGAGCGCCAGCATTGGCGACCAGCACAATTTCGTCTTGTGTCAGTTCGGCGACGCCATCGAATGGGGCAATAATTGGCTCAGCACCTTTGGTTTTGCTAGCAATCACTGCGCCAGTTTTAACGCTTGCGCCATCTTTAACTTTGGCTTTACGGCCGTCGAGTTTGAAGTGCTCGGCTTTACCTGCATCAGGCGTAACCTGAACGACATTATAGCGTCCTTCTTCCCACGTATTAACAACACCAGCAATAGTCGAAATGAAGGCTTGCCCCTTTGGATTGCGTGCTTCAAGCAACTCCTCGACGCGCGGAAGACCACGCGAGATAGCGCCTGAACCCGCAACACCACTAGAGTGCTTGGTATCCAATGTTAGCTGAGTACCCGGCTCACCAACAGATTGGGCAGCAATTACACCAACTGGCTCATGGTAAGCAACTGGCATACGCGTCGACATGTCGATGCCGTAAGCCTTGCGCGGTACGCCGTCGTTACATTCAGTTGTCAGAATACTTTGAATCTTGAGGCTATCAATCTCGTCGTCTGCGGCGAGTTGGTCGGCCATTTCGCGCGTAATGAGTTCGTCGACACTCAAGCCATATTTTTCAACCGCTTCAGCCGAATAGCGACCATAAATACGATCGGCAAAATTAATGCCAGTAATATCGCTTTCGCTCTTGTAGATACGGAAGCCTGGATCGACAGCTTCGGTTTCGACCGTAAAGACATCCTGCGAGACATCAACGAGACGACGTGTGAGGTAGCCAGAGTCGGCGGTACGCAGAGCGGTTGATACCTGCCCCTGACGTGCGCCACGAGTAGCAATGAAGGATTCAAGCGTATTGAGACCTTTCTTATAGCTAGACTTGACTGGAAGCTCAATTTCACGGTTGAAGACGTCCACCATGATGCCAATCGTAGCAGAAGCAAGCTTGATGTTACCAGCAGAGCCACGTGCGCCCGAGTTTGTCATGATAGAAATATTCGTATCAAGATGCGCGAGATTGTCTTTCACGAGCTGCGAAATCTGGTCATCGACCTTGCGCCAAGCAGCGACAGTCAGGCGATAGCGCTCTTCTTCAGTAATGAGACCATCCTCAAATTGCTGATTAATCTGCGCAGCAACACCTTCGCCCTCGGCAATCATTGGCTCAACTTCTGGATAATATGGATAGTCGTCCTTGGAGGTTGAAACGCCCGCGATAGTTTCATATTTGAAGGAGAGGTCCTTAATCGCGTCAGCAGTAGCAACGGCAGCATCGGCGCCAAATTGGTTCAAGATGTTTGCCATTACTTTCTTTAGGTGCTTACTGTTTTGGACTTCGTTATCGTATGGATATTCCTTTGGTAGAATCTCATTAAAGAAGACGCGGCCAAGGGTCGTATCGCGCTTTTGCCCCTTCGTATGGACACGAATTGGTGTCTGAAGCTGAATCAGGCCCATATCGTAGGCAAGCTCGGCTTCATAAACACTCGTATAAGCCTTGCGCTCTGTTTGAGCGGATGGTTTTTCATAAGTGAGATAGTAGCTACCAAGCACGACATCCTGCGTAATCGAAAGAACCGGTGCGCCATCGGCTGGCTTCAAGAGGTTCTTACCTGCGGCCATCAATTCACGCGCTTCAGCTTGAGCCTCGGCGGAAAGTGGAAGATGGACCGCCATCTGGTCACCATCATAGTCGGCGTTGAAACCGTTAGCAACCAGTGGATGCAACTGAATCGCTTTGCCATCAATCAACTTTGGCTGGAAAGCCTGAACGGAGAGACGGTGAAGAGATGGAGCCCGGTTGAGCAACACATACTTCCCTTCAATTACCTCATCAAGCGCATCCCAGATTACGGTTTCGCCCTGCTCAATCATACGCGAAGCAGAGCGGATGTTGTTCGCATATTCATTCTTAATCAACCAGGAAATCACAAATGGCTTAAAGAGTTCCAGTGCCATCTGTTTTGGTAGACCACATTGATGCAAGCGCAATTCTGGGCCAACCACAATTACGGAGCGACCAGAATAGTCGACACGCTTACCTAACAGGTTCTGGCGGAAACGCCCCTGCTTACCTTTGAGCAAGTCAGACAAACTCTTCAGCTTACGGCGACCATTTTGCGAATTAGCAGTACGACCACCACGTGAGGCATTATTGTCGATCAAAGCATCAACCGCCTCTTGAAGCATACGTTTTTCATTGCGCTGAATCACTTCTGGCGCGTTCAGGTCAATCAATTTCTTCAAGCGATTGTTGCGGTTAATTACGCGACGATAAAGGTCGTTCAAATCAGTTGTAGCAAAGCGGCCACCCGCCAACGAAATCATTGGACGCAAATCTGGCGGAATAACTGGAATCACATTCAAGATGAGATCAGTTGGCTTAATGCCGGCAGATTGCATGCCTTCGAGCACCTTCAGGCGCTTCATAATGCGCTTCTGCTTCTGGCCTTTACTGTTCTCGGCTTCTTCGTGCAATTCTTCGACCATCTTGTCGAGATCAATTTCTTCGAGCAGTTTCCGAATGCCATTCGCACCCATTTCAACCGTGACGAGGTCTTCATAGCCCTCATCCATATCCTCGAGGTTGCGATAATCGATTTCATTAATAACGGCCCCCTTAACAAAGCCGGTTAAAATCGCTTTCTTATTGCGGTAGTTATTCTCAAGCTCCTCAAGTTCCTTAGTCTGGTCTTCGTCGAGCTTTTTAATCGTATCGCTATCTTTATCTTTCATTTCGGCTTCGAAACGAGCCTTGATAGCTTGGCGGCCGAGGTCAGTCTCAGTTTCGAGGTCCTCAAGTCGCTTCGCAATTTCTTCAGTATCGGCGTCGGTGATAATATAGGCGGCAAAATAGACGACTTTTTCGATATTCTTAACAGTGATATCGAGCAAGAGACTAAGTGCCGATGGCGTACCGCGCATAAACCAAATGTGCGCGACAGGTGCAGCTAGCGAAATGTGCCCCATACGTTCACGACGAGTAATACTCTTCGTTACCAAGTTGCCTTCTTTATCGACAGCAGCTTCCCGCGAGCGTACGCCCTTAAGCTTGGGGTCGTTTGGATTAATATCTTTGACTGGACCAAAGATGCGCTCGCAAAAGAGGCCATCGCGTTCCGGCTTCTGCGTGCGATAATTAATTGTTTCTGGTTTTAAGACTTCGCCGTAGCTCCAGTTGAGGATGTCTTCCTCGCTAGCGACACAGAGACGAATCGAATCAAAATCGTTCGCACTAATAAAGTTATCTTGCCAAGCCATATTAGAGATCCTCCCCTAAATCAGTTGTTATATCGTCTTCGACGCTGTCATCGGCTTCCGTTTCAGCATCGTATTCATCGTAATCTTCATCGTCGACGTCAGACGTGGCTTCGGCTTCAACTTCGTCGAGACCGTCTTCGTCGACATATTCCTCTGGCGGTATGTCACCCTTTTGTGCGTAAATAACCGAATCGTCACGTTGATGTTCGACCTCTTCGGTCGTCTTTTCGATGACACGATCGGCGTCTTTAGCATCGCCATTATCGATCAAGTCAACCTTCAGACCCAAACCTTGCAACTCTTTAACTAAGACATTGAAGCCTTCTGGGAGTTTTGGCCCCTCGATATCGGTATCTTTAATAATCGATTCATAGGCTTTAGCGCGGCCGTAAACATCATCAGACTTGATAGTGAGCATTTCCTGCAATGTGGATGCAGCGCCATAAGCTTCGAGCGTCCACACTTCCATCTCGCCAAAGCGCTGACCACCGTTCTGAGCTTTACCGCCAAGCGGCTGCTGGGTCACCATCGTGTATGGACCAGTCGAGCGCGCATGAATCTTGTCGGCAACCATATGATGCAATTTCAACATATACATCACGCCCACGGTAATGCGTTCTTCAAATGGTTCACCGGTGAGACCATCATAGAGCTTAACGCGACCATCAGATTCAAAGCCTGCCTTATTCAACTCAGCCGAAATCGTTTCATCGGATACGGAATTGAAAGATGGAGTCGTAACTTTGTAGCCCAAAGCGCGAGCAGCCATGCCAAGATGTGTCTCAAAGAGCTGACCGAGATTCATACGGGAAGGCACACCCATTGGGTTGAGCAAAACATCGATTGGTGTACCGTCTTCCATGAATGGCATATCTTCAACTGGCAAAATACGCGCGACAACACCCTTGTTGCCGTGACGACCAGACAACTTATCGCCAACGGAAATTTTGCGCATTTCGGCGACATAAATCTTAATCTGCATCAAAACGCCGGATTTGAGATCGTTACCCTGTTCACGAGTGAAGATTTTTACGCCCACAACTTTGCCACCATCCGAACCATTCATGCGAACAGAAGTATCACGAACGTCTTTAGCCTTCTCGCCAAAGATAGCACGAAGCAGGCGTTCCTCGGAGCTAAGCTCTTGCTGTTCGCCTTTTGGCGTAATCTTACCGACCAAGACGTCGCCTGGACGAACCTCGGAACCAACCGTAACAATGCCATCTTCGCCAAGGTGGCGCAGAGCAGCTTCAGAAACATTCGGAATATCACGCGTTACTTGCTCAGGGCCAATTCGAGTTTCGCGCACTTCGACATCAAAGTCGCGAATGTTGATGCTAGTCAGTTCATCATCTTGAACAAGACGCTTCGAAATGACAATTGCGTCGTCCATGTTGTAACCACGCCATGGCATGAAAGCGACCAACATGTTTTTGCCTAATGCCAACTCGCCGTGGTCAACCGAGGCGCCTTCAATCAGGACATCGCCTTTCTTGACTTTTTGGCCACGCTTCACGACAGTGCGCTCATCATAACAACGATCGTCATTGGTCTTCATGAAGTGAATCAAATTGTAGCTCTTCGTGTCTTTCTTGCCGGCATATTTAACTTCGACAACGTTAGAGTCGGCCTTAATAACCTCGCCGTCGGCTTCCGCGAAGACGATTTGAGACAAGTTCTTAGCGACTTCGCCATCGATACCAGTCGAGACAATTGCGGCTTCTGGCTTAATCAGTGGTACAGCCTGTTTCTGCATCGCGCAGGCCATCAAAGAGCGGTCGACACGGTTCTTCTCGACAAATGGAATCATCGAAGCAGCGACACCGAGAATCTCTTTGTGCGCAGCATCCATATGTGTAACTTCGCTAGCCATTACCTGCGTTGGCTGAAGAGCCTTACGAGCGGAAACATATTCATCAAGGAAGCGGCCATCTTTGTCCAACTTGGCGCTAGTATCAGCAATTACCATGTTCTCCTCAGCGGCAGCATCAACATAAACGATTTCGTTGGTAACTTTGCCGTCTTTAACGACACGATATGGCGCTTCAATAAAGCCATAATCATTAATGCGCGCATAAGTCGCAAGGTTCAACACGAGGCCAACGTTGCCACCTTCTGGCGTTTCAACCGTACAAATGCGACCATAATGAGTTGGATGCGTATCGCGAACTTCGAAGCCGGCGCGTTCACGCGTCAAGCCGCCTGGACCCATACTGGAGAGACGACGCTTGTGCGAAAGTTCGCTGAATGGGTTAGTTTCATCCATCAACTGGCTCAACTGGGAGCTACTAAAGAATTCTTTCACGGCAGCGGTCACCGGGCGCGAGTTAACTAGTTGCGCTGGCGTAACGGTAGCAGGATCACTCATCGACATGCGGTCGAGAATATTGCGCTGCAGACGCAACATACCAAGGCGGAACTGGCGCTGTACCAATTCGCCAACCAATTTAACACGACGATTAGCAAGCGAGTCGATGTCATCAACTGGATCCTGCGTATTGTTTAGGCGAATAATTTCGCGAATAATCGCAATCAAGTCCTTCATCTGAAGCGTGCGATGCACTTCGTCGTTTGGCGTATCAAAGCCAAGGCGCTGATTAATCTTGTAGCGGCCAACTCGAGAATAATCATAGCGGCGATAATCATTAAAAGTACGCTCAATCATATTCTTGGCGTTCTCAACCGTCGCGAGGTCACCTGGACGAATCCGGCGATAAATCTCAAGCAGAGCACTGCCCTGATTGTCGGATGGATCCCGCTCAAGCGTGTTTTCGATATAACGGACGTCGCCAGTGTCGATGTCCTTAAAATCGGCAACGATTTCACTCTTCTTGCGGCCAAGAGCGCGCAAGAGTGTCGTAACAGGAACTTTCTTGCGGCGGTCAATCTTGACATAGATAACGCCTTTAGTATCAGTCTCAAATTCGAGCCAGGCGCCCCGACCTGGGATAATTTTTGCACCATAATAATTATGGCCCGCGACCGTATCAGCCTGGAAGAATACACCAGCGGAACGGATCAGCTGCGAAACAATCACACGCTCAGTGCCATTAATAATAAAGCTGGCGCGATCGGTCATCCATGGATAATCGCCAAAATAGATATCCTGCTCTTTAACTTCGCCGGTCTGTTTGTTAGTCAATTCGACGTTGACATGCAGCGGCGCCTCATAAGTTGTGAGATTTTCTTTGGCGCTTTGGTCGCTTTCAACTGGATTTTTGAAATAATAGTCCTTAAAGCGTAAGCTCAATTTTTGACCGGAATAGTCATCAATCGGATTGAGCTCATTAAAGACTTCTTGCAGACCATAATCGACAAATTCTTGCCATGATTTAGTCTGATGCTCGGTTAAGTTTGGTATTGGAAGAACTTGGTCGCCCTCGGTAAAAGATACCCGGCTACCACTCCTTGCGGTATTTGTAGTTTCTGCCACATTCCCTCGCTGTTTATTAGTGTTGATACTCTGGCCGGAAGATCACCGCTTTGACCCCCATTCTGCATTGCCGGAGCAGAAGTTCAAAATAATCAAAGCACACTACTTCTTAGCTAGATATTTTAGCAGATTTTTTCAAGTTTCACAAGTTCTTTCTTGCCTGAAAAATATAAATTTTTATGCTTGCGCGTTCAAACATGAGCATTTAAAATGAAAATATATAGGAGGTTAGATTAAGCAATGAGTGGCTTAGTGAACATATTGCAGGTGTTTTTATTGATAGGAATACTTTATTACTTATTTATCGGTTTAGCATTTATTGGGGTTATTGTCGGGATAGTATTCTTAATAAACCATCTCGTAAATAAGCATCGCGCACCTAAACAAAATCAGACGAACGTTGCACCGAATGCGAGCGCGGCACCAGCAGTAGCGCCGCAAAATTCAAGCGCAATGCCGACGACGCAGCCCACTCCAAATACGACGCCAACGAGGGCAGCACCCAAGAAGACGGACCCTTACGCTAAATATAATATTCTCCTAATTTGTGGCAGCGTCTTCCTTGTCTTTGCGATAGTCTCATTCATGAATACTGTCGACGACTCCTTAGTTGCACCAAGCGTTATTGTGCTAACATTACTCTTCTATGTATTGGGCTTAGTAATCTATAAACTAGTCGATTACTTGAAGCCTGTCGGTCTGACTTTCATCTACACCGCCACCGCCGTTTTCCCATTTTGGGTAATCGCTTTATGTTCATGCGGCATGGATACGCAAAGCGCCTGGATAAGCTGTTCGATTTTCTCCTTCGTCGCATTCACGGGAACTTCGCTCTTAACTAAGACTAAAATATTGCCAGTTTTAAGCTATTTATGGTTGCCGGTTATCGCATGGACATGCACACCGAGCTGGAATACAGCCCTACAGAACTACTGGATTTATCTTGCCCCTACCATTATGAGCTTTGTTCCAGTTTTGCTTTATTGTTTTCGACCAACTTGGCTGCCGAAAAATTTCCGCCCAGCCACCAAAATCGCCGCTTTTGGTCTTTTTCCACTACTCTTTCTGTGGTCGCTCGCTTTATATGTTATGCCAAATGTCGCCGTAACAGCACCAATACTACGCACGCTTATGGCGCTCTCCACAGTCGTCTACGCATTAATCTTTTGGTCAAAAGAACGCAGCCACGCTTGGCTAATTGCCTGCCGCATAGCAATACAATGTCTTCTCTGTGCCTGCATTGCAGATATAATTAATTTCTCAATTTTTAGCCCTACGAGGTCGACAATTCTGTCTACCGCTCACACTAGTCGAGAATACCACTGGCTAAACTTAACTAGCGATGATACTAAATTAATTATCTGTATTGTTTGGATTATCAGCTGTTTAGCGCAGGCACTCTTGTCGATATTCGCAATCGAGAAATCTAAGAAGAACGCGAAGATCGAGCATATCGCCGAAATCGTTTCTTTAGTAGGTCTTTTTATAACGCCTGCGCTGATAATGGACAACAGTAACGACATCAGCATAGGAGCCATATCACTGATTGTCGATTTGATACTAGTTGCGCTAGGTGTCACCTATACAAAGCTTAATAAAAATATCTTCTGGGGGGTTGCAACTCTAGTTGGAGCCGCACTAATCCCAAGTGCCCTTGCGACTGGTCTCATTGGCAATTGGTCAAATGTGGGGAACTTATTCTACTTCACTTTTTATGGTGCATTTGTACTGTTAGCCTATAATTACCTTGGCAAAAAACAACCAGAAGAAACAATGGTATTAACAGTTTTAGCGCTAACCCTTGCGAGTATAGTCGTGCTAGCTAGTGCCTCCGTTCTGAACTACCCAGAATTGGGCTGGCTAATTGTCTCTTTGTTTTTAGCGGGCTTCGGCTATCTGCGCAAATCAACCAACTTAATGGAGGCCAGCATTTATGGCGGGGCGCTCTGTGTGTTTTCGTTGATCGGCACAATCATGGATACTACTGCTTCCTCGAGCTATCTTAACGAATTGAGCTTCCGCAGACGGGTTACGATACTGGACGCGGTTCGATGCTACGTTATTCCAATTGCCCTACTAGGCGTTAGCTATTGGCGAGAACGTGGCATCGCAGAATCCTCGCGCTGGCGCTTCATTCTAGGCTACATAATTTTAAGTATCTCATTGATTATGCTTGGCATGGGCGGAAACAGCGAATGGTTGCTGCTAAGCGCCATGACACAAGCAGGATTCCTAGTCTACGCCGCAACGACTGGTCGCGATTGGCTAATTTGGTCGAGTATCATAATTATCGTTGGTAACATGCTCACTATAACTGGCGTCTATACTTGGATGGGCTTTGCGATAGTTGGCATTGCGCTAATTGCGGTAGTGATTTGGCAAATGAGCAAACAGAATAAGCCCAAACAATCCGCAGAACTCGAGCGAACCGAGAGAAAACCCGAGGAAGCCAAAGAAGATCCCAAGGATTCAGAGAAATAAGCGAAAATAAAAGCACCTAAAAACCACCCGATACCCTGGGTGGTTTTTAAGCATATAAGCTCTCAACTTTTATGTTTTTAAAGCTGACTCGCAGTTAGCTTAATGCCTGAACAAAAGCATTAGCGATATTATATATCCAAATCGTCCAAATCCGCAAGCTCTGCGCGAGTTTTTTTGGCAAGTTCGCTGCTCTCTTCGCTAGCCTCATCGGTGTCATCATCGACCACATCGATTTCGGCGACAGGCGCAGCTTCACTGACGAAGCTGTCATCAGCGACGGATTCGGCTGCTTGCTTTGGTGCACCCTCATAACCATCATTGTTGACAATCTTCAAGTTATAACGCGCATCATTCTTGGTGCCAAGTGCGCGCAAGAGCGTACGAATGCTCTGAGCGGTCGCGCCACGACGGCCGATAATGCGACCGACATCTTCTGGGTCGACTTCGAGACTAAGCAGAACACCTTTTTCGTCGATAGTACGATCGATTGTAACTTTGTCTGGATTATTCACGAGAGTCTTTACAATATATTCTACGAATTGCTGGTCTATAGTAGCCATAGGTTCTCCATATTAAATATTTACAATACTAGTATATAATATTTCAGCTAAAATTAAGCATAAAAATACCTCGTTTTATTTTCCGAGGTATTTTGCCTGAATTTAAGCCTCAGTTGTTTCAGCGGCCGGCTCTTCCTTTGGCTGATTTTTGCGGAGCTTATCGGCATGTTTGGCGGTAGCGTGTTTCTCAGTCGTTGCCTTGACCCATTTTGGCATTTTGATACCTTCCTTGGTCAGGATGCGAACAACACGGGAGCTTGGCTGCGCACCATTGCTCAAATATTTTTCAACTTTTTCTTTGTCCAAAGTTGTGGCTTTAGTATGTGGGTTGTAGCTGCCGACCTGAGCGACGATACGACCCGAAAGAGGGTGACGTTGCGCTTCTTGGACGACTATCCGATAAAGCGGCAAAGCTTTACGGCCATTACGCTGTAAGCGAATCGCAAGCATAATTCTCCTTTAATTAATTAACTCTAGATATTATATCAGATTACATTGAAGCTGGCAACCTCTTTAGGATGCTCCTTCTTGTAGAGCCGGATAGCTTCGGCGGCAGCTTTGACTTGCGCTTCTTGCTTACTATGACCGATACCGACGGCCTTTAGGTGCCCGCCAATATAGACGCCAAGTGTAAAAGTCTTATCGTGGTCGGGCCCCTCTTCTTTGATGACCTGATAGCTAGGCGTAACATTATCGATATGCTGCGAGAGAACCTGTAAGAAGGATTTCGCATCGCGCCACGATTCATTCTCGATAATTTCATTGATATGCGTAAGACTGTTCTGCTGAATAAAGGCTTCGGCGGCAGCATAACCCTGATCGAGATAAATTGCACCAATAATCGCTTCGTAGCAATCTGCCATAATCACATGCAGGGCCCGCTCGGAACCATTCTTTTCGCCGCGACTAAGTCGAACTAAATCACGATAGCCAAGCCGCTCGCCCGCTGCGGCGTTAGCTTCAGTATTAACGAGCGCGGCACGCCATGAAGTCATAATGCCTTCTGGCTGTTGATAGTTTTTAAATAAGAAATCAGACGAAACTAATTCCAGCACGGCGTCGCCCAAGAATTCGAGACGCTCGTTATGTTCAATTGCATCACGATGCTCGTTTACGTACGAACGATGCGTCAGTGCGGTCACGAACAAATTGATATCATGAAATTCAATACCGAGTTTTGTTTGCGCAAAAGCCACATAAGCATCTAACTGCCCTTTATTCATTAATTAAATTCTCCACTACGAATCTTCTTTTTGGCAATTAACATCAATTTTTCAATATCGGCGTACTCGATAGCATCGAGCGCTTCGCTAAAGCTAAACCAGCGAATGCCATTCATCCATTTCTCTTTAGTTGGATGTTCTTTTTTATTAGTCGATTGCACAAGATAAACCTGCGTAGTCATCAAAACCAATTTATCCAAACGACGATATTTAAAATGAATTTTCCCGAGCCAGGTCAAGACATCGACATCCTTAAGTCCCGATTCTTCGCCAATCTCGCGCACGGCGGTCTGTTTGGCGTTTTCACCAGGCTCGATATGACCTTTGGGAATTGTCCAGCGATCTTTGCTGTCTTGAATTAGCAGAATTTCAATATCACGATTATCTGGCGTCATGCGAAAGACGATGCCACCTGCGGTTGGTTCGCGCACGATTTCCTTAATTTCAGGCTTCTTGCGAAAAACTACCTGGCGGATCTTTTCCAGTCGCGGTTCCTTATATTCTTCGGTCGGCAAGGCTTCAGGGATTTTATAACTACCCCGTTTATTTCTTGCGTTCGTTTTTTTCTTCGGTTTTGGCCGCGGTGACCGCGACATTCGCGATGTCGCGTTTTTGGCTTTAGGCTTCATCCTCTTTTGCGTCTTTGACGTCGCCTGCAGCTTCTGTTTGGTCTGATTCTGCATGCTGTTTCTGTTCCTCTCCCCCAATATTACGATAAGCCGTACCCAGCACGCCGTTAATGAATTTGGAAGAGTTATCGGAACCAAATGCTTTAGCTAATTCGACGGCTTCATTAATGGCTACCTTTGGCGGAACGCTGTCTTTTCGGCGAGTCAGCTCAAAAAGACCAATCCGTAGGACGTTACGATCAACAGAAGAAATACTAGCAATTGGCCATTCGGGCGCCATTGGTTGTAATTCTTGGTCTAGTACATCCATCTCATCAAAAACACCATGAGTAAGATCATGTACAAAATCCACGTCCCCTAAGGCTTTTTCGTAGGGTACGATATTTTTTGCGACGATACTATCGATGTCGGCCGAGGCGTCGCCTGCCTTACTCCGGAACTCATATTCATAGAGACTCTGAAGTGCGATAATTCTGCCGAGATGTCGATTGCTTGCCACGATTATTTTGCCTCCCTATTTATTTTGACTTTTTGTCACATTTGCATGGCTTACTGCCACATGCTTTGCAAGCTTTGAGCTTGAGATTTGGGGTCTTCTTCGCGGTTTCAAAAGCTTTGACTGGTGAATGTGCGTTCACGCTCCGAGCGAGCTTGAGGCGAAGATGACTACGGCGAAGGCCGGTCTTGCGCGGACTGCTCTGTTTTTTTGGTTCAGGCATGTAAAAATGCTCCTTCTTTGATAGATTACTTTGTGCTAGTTTACTATATTTTGCACTCTTTCGCAAGAGGGGGCGTGCATGGCTGCGGGCGATTTTCCTTATGTTATAATTGCGGTATGAAAATTCGGAAAACAAAATCGCGCGTCAAATTAGTGCTTAGCTGCATCGCGGCGCTGATTTGCGTAATTGGAATTGGCTATTCGGGATATAAGATTTATGAGTGGGCACTAGACTCAATCGACACCGAGGAACAAACTACGGCAATTAATGAAATCGCCTCGACGCGGGAAATTTCAGATAATTCAAGTACAGAGGTAATTGAATCGGGCGAGCCAGACGATGCACCCTATTGGCAATACCTGAAGACGAATCTGCTAGATGTGGATTTCACCGAACTGCGCAAAATTAATAACGAAACAGCAGGCTGGATTTCGCTCAGCGGTACGAATATTAATTACCCATATGTACAAACGAGCAATAATGATTTTTATCTGAAACATTCGTTTGATAAGAGTTACAATACCGCCGGTTGGGTATTTGAGGATTTTCGCAATAAAAATGATGGTAGCGATAAGAATCTGATTTTGTATGCGCATGGACGCAATGACGGCACCATGTTCGGTACGCTCAGAACAATTCTGACGAATGGTTGGCGAAATAATGCAAATAATTTTATCGTGCGCACCGCGACAGACAACGAAATGGCACTGTGGCAAGTGTTTAGCGTCTACCGAATCGAGGTGACGACGGACTATATCCAGACTAGCTTCACGAGCGATGCGCAATTTGAGACATTTATTAATATGCTAAAGGACCGCAGCGCGCAAGATTTTGGTGCAAGTGTCAGCGGCAGTGATCAGATTTTAACTTTGTCGACTTGCTACAACAGCAAAGAACGCGTAGTTTTGCACGCGAAACTAATTAAGCGCCAAGCGAAATAGCCGGGCGCTTAATCTATTTTGGAAACCAGCGATTCCGCGCTAGCTGAGTTGAGTTTTATTTAACCACAACATTCACAAGATGCGTCTTCGGAATTGCAATTACTTTAACAACTTGCCGACCATCCGTATAGCTTTGTACTTTTGCGTCAGCGAGCGCAGCGGCCTGCATCTTCTCGGAGTCTTCGGCGTCAGCAGCGGGCAACATAATGCGCGCCCGCAATTTGCCGTTAATCTGCACGACCATTTCGATTTCGTCAGCAATCAACAATTTTTCGTCCCATTTTGGCCAAATGTCGTTTGCGTCCAATGCTTCGAGCATTTCTGAAGCGAGATGAGGCGCAAAAGGTTTGAGTAATTTCGCCAACACAACCAAATCGTCGTAATGCGCGCCATTTTTATAAAGCTCATTTACGAACTCCATCAGCGCAGCAACGGCAGTATTGAAGTTATTGCGATGCATATCTTCGGTGACTTTTTTGACAGTCTTGTGACGATAAACAATATTTTTATCCTCGACGGAAGTCTTCTTGTCGAAAGTTAGCGTCCAGCAACGATTCAAGAAACGATAGACACCACCAATTGCCTCAGTACTCCAGGCGGCATCAAGATTGTATGGACCGATAAATAGTTCGTAAGTGCGCAAAGTATCAGCGCCGTAACCTTGATTAATGACATCGAGTGGATCAATCACATTGCCTTTGGACTTCGACATCTTTTTGCCATCAGGCGCATTGATATAGCCGTTGTAAAGTAATTTCTTGACTGGCTCGCGGAAGTTCAGGTAGCCTTCGTCAGCAAAGAATTTGCACCAGAAGCGAACATAAAGCAGATGCGCGACAGCATGGTCGCCGCCACAATAAATATCCGTCGGCGCCCAGAAGTTGACTTTCTTAGGATCCCATGCCTGCTTATCATTATGCGGATCGGTATAGCGCCAGAGGTACCAGCTCGAGCAAGCGTAGCCATCCAGCGTATCAGTCTCGCGGGTCATTTCTTCGCCATCGATCGTAACTTTTAGAAATTCTGGACATTTTGCTAGGGCGGAACGGCCAGTTGAATCCGGCTTATAGTCATCAATCTGCGGCAACATTACTGGCAATTGATCTTCAGGAATAGCATGTGCTTGACCATTTTTATCATAGGCAATCGGAATTGGGCAACCCCAATAACGCTGGCGCGAAATCAACCAGTCACGCATGCGGTAAGTCACTTTTTTGCGGCCAATACCCTGTTGTTCGAGCCAATCATTAATTTGTTCGCGCACTTCGCTGCTTTGTTTGCCACTGAATGGGCCGGAATTAACCATCTCACCTTCGCCTGCGTAGCACAGCGAATCGTCTTTGGAATTTTCGGGTTTCTCAATTACTTTGACAATTGGCAAATCAAATTTAGTGGCAAATTCATGGTCGCGCTCGTCGCAGGCCGGCACGCCCATAACGGCACCAGTGCCATAGCCGCTCAGAACATAATCTGCCACCCAAATCGGCATCTTTTCGCCCGTAGCCGGATTAATTACATAGGACCCGGTAAAGACGCCCGTCTTGTCTTTGTTTTCTTGGCGTTCAATTTCAGATTTTTTCAACGCCGTTTTACAATAAGCCACAACAGCATCTTTAGTGTCGTCATTGACCAAATCCTTAATTAATTCATTTTCTGGCGCAAGTACCATAAATGTTGCACCAAAAATCGTATCGGGGCGCGTAGTAAAAACGGTAATCTTGCCACCACTGTCGGCAATCTGAAAATCAATTTCAGCACCTTCGCTCCGACCAATCCAATTTTTCTGCATCGTCTTGATTTTTTCTGGCCAATCCAGTGCGTCGATTTCGTCGAGCAATTCATCGGCATAAGCAGTAATTTTAAAGAACCACTGCTTCATTTTCTTCTTTTCGACTTCGTGACCGCAGCGCCAGCAGCAACCATTTTCGACCTGCTCATTGGCTAGCACGGTTTGATCGACCGGGCACCACCATTGATAACTCTCAGCCTGATAGGCGAGACCTTTTTTGAAGAGTTGCAAGAAGCACCATTGTGTCCATTTATAATAGGCGGGGTCGGAGGTGTTAACTTCGCGCGACCAGTCAATCGCATAACCTAAGCGCTTGGCTTGTTTGCGAAAATTATCGATATTGGTTTTAGTCACCGCTTGTGGCGAAATGCCAGTTTTAATTGCATAATTTTCGGCAGGCAGGCCAAAAGTATCGTAACCAAAAGGTCGCAAGACATTCATTTCTTGCTGAGTATAGAAACGCGCGAGACAGTCGACAATGGAAAAATTACGAACATGGCCAACATGCAAGCCGGCACCAGACGGATAAGGGAACATCTCGGCAAGATACATTTTCGGACGTTTATCGTTGTCTTTGGCGGTAAAAGGCTGTTCTTCTTCCCAGCGCTTTTGCCATTTTTCTTCTATTTTTAATGGCTCATAATGACTCATAATTACATATTTTAACCTAAATAACAGATATAGTAAAATGCTCATGTTTTGCCCGACAAGCAACGCGATGTAGTGTATAATGTAGTAATGGCGAAAGATAAAACTGCGAGTAAAAAGAAGGCCAGCTCAGTCAAGAAGACTGTCACAAAAAAGAAGAACAATAAGTCTTCTAAAACTGGGATGAGCCTGTATTCCAACTTAGCCTATAAACGCCGCGTCAAAGCAGATGCGCGCGCCCGCAAAAAAGCGGAGGAGCTGGCTAAATTACCGAAAAATCCTGTTTTGCGTTTCTTCGCAAGGCTGCGTCCAGACCGAGTTCTTCGGGCCTGGTTCTCAAAAGAGGGACAAATCTTTATTCTAAAATGTCTGGCGGCATTAGTGCTGATTATGATTATCGGCATCGGCGGTCTGTTCCTATATTTCAAGAAGGATCTTGCCGAAATCGACCCAGAAGAACTGGCGAATCGCGTACAAAATACCGTGAATACTTATCTAGACCGCAATGGCGAAGTCTTGTGGGAAGATAAAGGCAGTGGCGATTATCGTTTAGTGGTAGATGGCAGCGAAATTTCGACTTATATGCGCCAGGCGACTGTCGCGATTGAGGATAAGAATTTCTACAACCATATCGGCATTGATTTGAGCGGAATTGCGCGGGCTTTGTATGTAACACTAGTTAAAGGCGGGCAAGTCCAAGGCGGCTCAACGCTAACACAGCAGCTGATTAAGCAGGTGTATTTTTCAGATGAGGCGGGTAATCGCGATTTGTCAGGCGTGCCACGCAAAATTAAGGAAATGATTCTGGCGATTGAAGTCGAAAAGATGTATGACAAAGAGCAAATCATTACCATGTATCTGAATGAATCGCCATATGGCGGTCGCCGTAATGGGGTCGAATCGGCAGCGCAAACTTATTTCGGTAAGAGCGCGAAAGATTTAGACTTGGCCGAATCGGCATTGCTGGCCTCAATCCCAAACAATCCAAGCACTTTTAATCCATACAATACAGCTGGAAATGAAAAATTGTTGTGGCGTCAACATTATACGCTCGATTCGATGGTCGAAATGGGCTATATTACTGAAGAACAAGCCGAAGAAGCCAAAGCAGTCGATATTCTGGCGCGCATTCAGCCGGAGGAGAGCCAATATAACGACATGCAAGCGCCTTGGTTCGTGCTGGAAGTAAAATCACAGCTAGAAGCGAAATACGGCATCAAGACAATGCGTGAAGGCGGCTTTACGATTACGACAACAATCGATATGCGCGCACAACGTCTAGCGGAAGCGGCCGTAACAGAAGGCTCAAAATTGTTCTATATTAATGGCTCTGATAACGCTACGCTAGTGTCAATTGACGTCGAGACGGGCCAAGTAATCGCAATGGTGGGGAGTGTCGACTGGAACAAGGAAGGCTATGGCCAAGTTAATGCTGCCACTTCTCTGCTCGAACCTGCGTCAACGATTAAACCGATTTTGGACTATACGCCACTGTTTGTGGAGCGGGATGGCGTAAATTATGCCCCTGGTTCAATTATTTCCGATACAAATATAGATTCGATTTATTGTAAAGGCACGACGGGCAGATGCTCACTGAGAAATGCGAATGGACGTTTTAATGGCAATATTACTTTGCGTCAAGCCCTAGCAGGGTCGCTAAACATTCCGGCCGTAAAAGCACTCTATATTAACGGGATTGAAAATAGCTTGGAAATTGCGCATGGACTAGGCGATGTATCTTATTGTGCGAATGGCGAAAATGCTGGCCTATCGATGGCGATTGGTGGTGGTTGTGCGGTACGCCCAGTCGAACACGCAAATGCATATGCGTCCTTGGCGCGTGGTGGCGTCTACAAACCAATTGCTTATTGGTTAGAGGTCAAGAATAGTTCAGGCGACGTGATTGATGCGTGGACTGACACTGAAGGCACGCGCGTAGTCGATGAACAAACAGCTTATATGACCACCAGTATCCTATCGGATGTGGAGGCGCGCCGCTGGATTTGGGGTAGCTCATCTTATGCAGCTGGTTTCTATAGCAAGAAAGTCTGGATGGCAGCCAAGACGGGTACGACCGAAAACGGTGCCGGCAAAGCGAAGGATTCATGGGTGTTGAACTACTCGCCGGTGCTCGCAACAGCGATTTGGAACGGTAATCACAATGGCAGTGTACTGAGAAATGATAGTCACAACGTAGCCTGGAAGATTAGCGCAGCTTATATTGAAGCGGTGCATGAGCAAGTTTATGGTGCGGACGGTAAGTGGCAAGCGGGCGACGAAATTGCGATGCCGTCGGGCATGACTCGGCAAACTATTAATGGAAAGAACGACATTTGGCCAAGCTGGTATTCGCAGAAAAAGAGCGGTATCACTTCCGAAACAATGACTTTTGATTCAATTAGCCGCAAATTGGCGACCGATTGTACGCCAGCCGAAACTCGGGTGGAAATATCTATCAGCAAAATCATTGACCCAATGACACAAAAAGAGATTGTTTACTCGAGTGATTATGATACCGAAAATGAGGATACGGTGCATAGTTGTAGCGACGTGCGACCAACAGCAAGCGTGAAAGTTTCGGGCGACCCAAACCCAAGCGATGACGACGATGAAGCGAGCGGTACGTGGACAATTGAAGCGAGTGCATCGCGCGGAACTTTCCCTCTATCTAAGTACGAATTGCGCGTGAATGGCGTACTCGTGAAGAGCGAATCATATACCAACACGGTCGAATACACAACAACGACTAAGCCAACAAGTGTCAGTTTTAAGATTATCGACGAAGGCGGCTACACAGCGACAGCCTCGAAATAACTGCTAACGAATCTTTAAAAAATCCCTCCTGACGGAGGGATTTTTGTATGTGCGGCTGTTATAATAACGACACTTAGCGCGAGTTTCTTGGCTTGCGACCAGTTTTGCGCTCAGCGACTTTGCGGCGCGGCGCTTTGGCTTCTTTCTGAACTAACTTGGCGAACATCATTTTGCCGGCATTGGTTTGAAGATAGCGCACAAATTCGATTTCGACTTTGGTGTTTTTGCCAGCATAGCGTTCGGCGTTATCTACCACGACCATGGTGCCATCGGGCAGATAGGCGACGCCCTGATGAGCATTGCTGCCCACGCTAATAATCTTCACATTCAAACGATCGCCCGGCAGATATTCACTGCGCAGGCTCTGCGCGAGCTCATTGATATTAATGGCATCGACCTGCTCGGTAGCGGCGACTTTGGCGAGGTTAAAATCGTTCGTAAGGATAATACCTTGGTTAGCCTTAGCAAGCTCGAGCAGGCGCTCGTCGACTTTGACGCGATGTGTGTCGTCGGGATAAATCTCAACATTTGCCAGCTCAACCCGTTCCAACTCATTCACAACATCAAGGCCAAACCGCGCCCGAGTGCGTTTTTCGCTATCAGCACCATCGGCCAGCAATTGCAACTCACGGATGACGGAACGCGGAATCAAAATCTCGTCGCCGAGAAAGCCGCTTTTTGCGACAGCTAGAATGCGTCCGTCCATCAAAGTGGAAGTATCGACGAAAACTTTGCGGCGCGCGTTTTGGCCCAGACGCAGATTTTGTTTAGTGAATGTTTTTGCGCAAAGCGCAGTGGTTTCTGCTAGAATTAGCAGAACCGTAATAATATTAAATAATTCCATTCTTATATTATATAATATTCTCGGAAAAATGCACATACGCACAAAAAAAATACCTCCGTTAGCGGAGGTATTCTAGTGTCATTTTGGTTTATTCACCAGATTCGACGTCGCGAATCGCAGCTTTGAGCGCGGCAACGCTCACGTTCATCTTCTCCTGCTCTTCTGGACTAAGCTCTAGGCCAATACGGCGAACGACACCATTGCGACCAACAACAGTTGGATAACCGAAGTAAGTGCCGCTAAGCTCATCATAAGAGCTGACGGAAAGAATGCGCATTTCGTCATTGAGAATACAGTTCGTAATGGCGGCCATACAGCTACCGATGCCATAATAGGTTGCGCCCTTTTTCTGAATAATTGTGTAGGCCTCTTTGCGCGCATAGTCCTCAATTTCCAGCAATTCATTCTTAGAAATTAGGTCCATAATTGGTTGACAGCCCACATTCGCGCTGCTCCAGATGGCGAATTCCGTATCGCCATGCTCGCCAACTTGGTAAGCGTGGACATTCTTTGGATGCACATGCAGACGTTGACTCAAGCGAAAGCGCAAACGCGCAGAATCAAGCACGGTACCCGAGCCGATTACACGCTCAGACGGCAAACCCGAATAACGCCAAGTTAAGTAAGTTAGCACATCCATTGGGTTACTAACGACTAGGAAAATACCATCAAAGCCGGCAGCCATAATTTGACCAATCATATCCTTAAAAATCGCGGCATTTTTCTTAAGTAGATCCATGCGACTCTCGCCCGGTTTCTGTGGTACGCCAGCAGTAATTACGACGAGATCGCAATCACCCGCATCGGCATAACTGCCACTGCGAACCTTTAAGTAACTCGGCGAGACCGCCAAAGTATCGCGCAAATCAATCGCTTCACCTTCGGCGTCTTCAGCATTAATATCAACGAGCACAAGCTCGTTTACGTTCGTACGTTGGTGAACAAGCGCATAGCCGTAGCTCATGCCGACGTTGCCAGTACCAACAATCATAACTTTATTTGCCATGTGTATATGATGCCCTGTTTGACCTTATTATCTGTTTCTATTTTAGCATAATCATTTTCCTAAACAAGTGCCCAGCGGTCGGCGCCGATAGACTTAATATAATCTTTCATCTCGAGACTAGTGAGAACTTGCGCGAGCTCGCTGGCGGAAATTTTCGTGCTAGCAACAATATCAAGATTGCTTTGCTTTCCTTCGCGCAGACAATTTATTACACTCTGCTCGGCGGAATTGCAATCCGCATAGCTTTTCTGAGTCTGCTGTTGCGTAATTTTGAGCTCATGCAGGATATCTTCGACGCCAAGATAAGGAATACAGCCGCTCTTGATGAGATTATTACAGCCAATCGACATGGGACGAGTAATATCACCCGGCATGGCGTAGACTAATTTGCTTTGCTCAACGTCGGCGACATAGGCGGTAAACAAAGTGCCGGAACGCTCAGCTGCCTCCATTACGACCACCACGTCTGCCAACCCTGAGACGATGCGATTGCGATAGAGGAAATAAAAATTTTTGGCAGATTCGCCGGGATTATGCTCGGAAATAATGGCACCCTTTGCAAGAATGCGCTGGGCAAGGCTAAGATTAGCACGCGGATAGATTTCATCAATCGCCGTGCCAAGTACAGCCAGCGTAATGCCGCCCGCGTCGAGACAGCCCCGGTGTGCGCAAGAATCGATACCAAGCGCCAGACCACTCACAACAATCACGCCGTGCAAACCAAGCTGATAAGCTAAGCGATAGGCCGCATCTTCACCATAAGTAGTACTGCGCCGCGCACCCACAATGGCGACGGTTTTAGGTCGCGTCGGCACACAATCCGGCAAGGTTCCGCGAATTCACAGCTGCTGCGGCATATCAGGATAAGGCGTCATAGGAGCGAGATAAGGATGGGTTAAATCGGTTTCATAATAGTCCATGCCGCCAGCTTAATAGAATTTTCGCGAACAAAAAAGCATAAGTACAAAGAAAAACGCGCTCCGGCAAGCCGAAAACGCATCTGTCTTTTTATTATAGCACACTTTACACAAAAAGTCAATAGGGACGCCTAGTCGTCGCGGCGCATTGGCGGGAATGGCACGCCTTCGCGCGCAGAAACGCCTTCGAAGAGCCAGAAATTGCGTTCAGAGTTGCCCCAGCCGCAAGTTGGCGGCATACCATATTCGAGCATTTCAACAAAATCCATATCGAGCATTTGCGCTTCATTGTCGCCCGCATCGCGCATGGCTTGCTGACGTTGAAAACGTTCCAATTGATCGAGCGGGTCATTCAGCTCAGAATAACCATTCCCCATCTCGGTGCCAAAAATTACCGGATGGAAGCGCTCCGTTACACGCGGGTCTTCGGCATGCAACTTCGCCAATGGCGACAACTCGACTGGCTCATGGATTAGCCAAAATGGGCCAGCCGAATTTTTGCGAATAATTTTCCAAAGATAATCGAGCAAACGCGACGCACCAACATTTTCATCAAATTTCATTTTATGCGCACGCAAGATGCCCTTAATTTTTTCAAGGTCAGGATTAAAGACGTCGACATCGAAATTCTCTTTAATAATATCCGCAAAGCTAATCTGCGGCCAAGCACAGTCGAGGTCAACTTTCATGCCATCATGCTCAAATTGGAGCGTACCCCAAGTTTGCAGACAGACATATTTAATCATCTCTTCATAAAGCGCCATACCGTCATGATAATCTTGGTAAGCCGCATAGGATTCCATCGCAACATGTTCCGGCAAATGCTCTTCGTCCATGCCTTCATTACGGAAGCGCGGACCGATGTCATAGACACGTTCGTAGCCACCGCCAATTAAGCGTTTGAGTGGCAATTCATGCGAAATGCGCAGATAGAAATCTTGGTCAAGCGCGTCCATGTGCGTCACAAATGGATTAGCATCAGCACCACCAGTAGTGACTTCTAGCACAGGGATATTAATCTCGACAAAACCATGGTCGTTCAAGAATTGGCGCGTAGCCGTCCAGAATTTTGAACGACGAATAAAACGCTCACGCACTTCGGGATTAACGGCCATATCGACATAGCGACGACGTAAGCGTTCTTCTTTATTTGTAAAACCATCACGACCCGGCAAAGGACGTAGAGCTTTGGTGAGAATACGCGGCATTTCGCAAAAAATCGAAATTTCGCCCGTCTTCGTTTGGCCAACTTTGCCGCTAGCCTCAAGATAGTCGCCCGTATCGAGCTTTTTAGTGAATTTTGCCGCAGCGTCTTTAAGGAAAATTTGAATTGCGCCGGAATCGTCGGCAATTACCACAAAGGCTAATTTGCCAAAACTACGAATGCCCGTAATTCGACCAGCAACGCAGACCTCGCGATCGGCAAACTTATCATAACTCTCGAGAATTTCCGAAATTTTAGTATTACGGTTAGAATGAGCCGGATAAGGATCGATACCTTCCGCCCGAAGTTCGTTCAGTTTGCGAATTCTTTCATCGCGAAAATCTTTAAGAGTTGCCATGACATAAATAATAACATATTTTTAGTCTTCTGGCGAACGCGGCCAGTCTTCAGACCGATTGACGCGAAGGCGCAGTTCAATGACTTTATTGCTCTTCGAGGAAAGCACCCGATTGACGCGACCAGAGCTTATGATAGGCGCCACCTTTTTTGGTTAGCTGACGATGCGTGCCCTGCTCGATAATTTTGCCATCTTCCAGCACAACAATGTTGTCCATGCTGGCGATAGTAGAAAGACGGTGCGCAACAACAATGCTTGTGCGCCCCTGCATGAGTTTTTCGAGCGCGTCTTGAATTAGCGCTTCGGATTCAGAATCGAGCGCAGAAGTGGCTTCGTCAAGCACAAGAATCGGAGCATCCTTAAGGATGGCGCGCGCAATAGCAATGCGCTGACGTTGGCCACCCGACAAACGCGTGCCACGTTCGCCTACCATAGTCTGATAACCGTCCGGCAAAGTCTTGATGAAATCATGGGCATTAGCAAGCTTAGCGGCACGAATAATCTCTTTCTCGGTCGCATCCGGCTTGGCATAGGCAATATTCTCAGCAATCGTGCGATGGAAAAGCGACGCTTCCTGTGGCACATAAGCAATATTTTCGCGCAGAGAAATTTGCTGCACCTTGCTAATATCTTGGCCATCAATCAGAATCTCGCCTGCTTCAACATCAGCAAAACGCAATAATAATTTCGTGAGCGAAGTTTTGCCAGAACCGGAAATGCCAACTAGGCCAACTTTTTCACCTGGCTGAATCGAGAGCGAGAAATGGTCAAAGATTGCCTCTTTAGCATCAGCGTGCTGGAAATGAATGTCCTTAAATTCAATCTTACCAGCCGAAACCCGCAAGGCTTTGGCGCCCGCAATATCTTTCACATCATCTTTGGTATCAAGAATCATTGTCATCTCATAAGCATCGCCAAAAACGCGGTTAATGTGCTTAAAAATACTATTCACGTTCCAAAGCTCGCCCATGATAGTCATCGAATAATTCACAATAAGAATCAGCGATGAAACCGACAGACCGAAAATAGGGCCGCCCGCCATCATAAAGGCGACGACTACGGCAATAATACCGATGTTAACAAAGTTAAAAGCAAGATCGCGTTTCATGGTTGCGTTTAATTGCGCGATGCCGGCGTTATAACTCGCGCGGTTAAAGTTGGCATAGCGATGCCGTTCATGCGATTCACGACCATAAGACTTGACGGCCAAAATATTCGAAACGGAATCGGAAAGCTGACCAATCTGCTCATTCTCGGCCTCGGCGCGAGCCTTACTTAAATGCGAGATTTTGCGGAAAGACAATGCGGAACACAAAATATAGAGCGCAATGAAAGCCAAGAGTGAAAAAGCAAACAATGGCGAACGTGGCACGAGTACAATCATGATAAAAGTCACCATCGAAACTAAATAGAGAATATCAAAGATAATCAGATCGAAGAAACGCTCGAAGGAACTGATAAATTTATTCGTTTGCGAAACGAGCGAACCGGAAAAACGTTGGCCATGAAAACGCATCGACTGCGTACTAATGGCGTTAAAACAAAGTTTACCTAGGTCGTAGAGCACGAGAAGTTCATACTTCCAGCACCAATAGACGCGCAGCCAGCCCAGCACCGCGCTACCGGCGAGATAGAGCGAAACCAGTAGGATGCCTTTTGGCAGTAAGACTGGGATGATTTGATCGGTCGCAAGGCCAGCAGAAATCGCGTCAATCATTTCGGCGAAAATTAGCGGAATGAGCGTAGTGCGAATCAGGACAACAATCGGTGTGGAAATAATAGTGCCGAGTGCATACCATTTGTATTTTTTGGAACTTTGCCAATAGTAGTACAGCGTGCGCTTCGCAACTGACGCGCGCTGCTTGCTAGAGTGATGTGTCATATTTTTCCTTTATGTTATTTTTTGAGCGCGAATAAAAACGCGCCGGTTTTTTAATATTTTACGACGCGTTTTGAAGAAATTCTTAGTTAATTTGGGCGACTTTGAAGGTTTTGCCGTTCGGCAGAGTCACTTCTTCGCCGACTTTCTTGCCAAAAATGGCTTTACCAATCGGAGATTCGTTACTAATCTTCCCTTCGAGCGGGTTCGCCTCGACGGCACCGACTAGCGTATAAGTATTAGTCTTGCCACTAGTTTCGAGCGTAACGACGCTACCCATATCGACTTTCTGCTTCTTGCCGCCTTTAATAATTTTAGCGTGGAGCAAAATATCTTGAATTTCTAAAATACGTCCTTCGACAACTTTCTGTTCGCCGCGTGCAGCGCTATAATCTTCATTCTCGCTTAAATCACCATAAGAACGCGCAAGGGCTATCTTTTCAGCAATTTCTGGGCGACGGGCAATAAGCTGTTCGAGTTCTTTTTCGAGGTCATCGCGACCTTCGGCAGTTATACTAACTGTCTTAGCCATATCATCCTCCTTCCCATTCAAACCGGGATGGTTGTAGTTATTTCTAAGAAAGTTTACTAGCAAACTCGGTTAAGGTCAAGAGTTTTATTTCGCCAGTTTTGCGATGCTTAACTTCAACCTGATTAGTTTGCAGAGTTTTATCGCTAATCACAACGCGATACGGAATCCCCATCAGGTCGGCATCGGCGAACTTCTCGCCTGTGCGCGCTGTCGTACGATCGTCGAAGAGAATCGCTTCAGGCGCTTGGTCGTGTAGCTTAGCAGCCTGAGCAATTCCAGCCTCACCAATGCCTACCAAATAATATCTATATGGCGCAATCTCTTCTGGCCAAACCAGACCTTTGTCGTCGCTAAGCTTTTCGGCAATGACGCCCATAACGCGACTTGGGCCAATCCCATAGCTACCCATAAAGACTTTTTGACGCTGGCCAGTTTCATCATTAAAGCACAGATCGAGCGCGTCGGCATATTTATAGCCGAGCGTGAAGATATTGCCAACTTCAGCAGCCTTGCATTGCTCGAGTTTAGTTTTATCGAGCCCTAGCTCTTTGAGTGTCTCGTCGTTATAAACTTCCTCATTGACGGCAATTTTCTTTTCGCGATCGAGGTAGATAATATCTTCACCCGCATCGCAGAGAGTTTGAAATTCATCGCTGAATTGACTAAACGAGCCACCACTAGCAAAGGTACGGAAAGTATAATCGCCAATTCCGAGTCGAGCAAAAATCTTAACATAGGAATCTGCGACAATTTCGTAGAATTTTTCGTGCTCGGCACGGTCCTTGCAGAAGCTATACAAGTCCTTCATCATAAATTCGCGTGTGCGCATGATGCCAGATTTAGCACGCAGTTCGTTACGGAATTTAGTTTGGAATTGATAAATATAACACGGCAAGTCTTTGTAACTCGAGATATAGGATTTCATTAGATGCGTGAGCGGTTCTTCGTGAGTTGGCGCAAGACCAAGTTCGCCACCAGCATTGAGTTGTGTCTTGAACCAAACATCCATGACTTCATCATCCCAACGATTGCTCGCCTCCCAGACATCTTTTGGCTGCAAGCTAGTCATGCGCAATTCCTGCCCGCCAATCGCGTTCATTTCTTCGCGAATAACTTGAATAATATTTTCTAGCGTGCGCATGCCGAGCGGTAAGTAATCATATACGCCCGCCATCTCTTTATAAATGTAGCCAGCACGCAACAGATACTTAGCACTATTGCTAACTTCATCGGCTGGCGCAGTCTTGGTAGTTTTAGTAAATGATTGACTTAACTTCATAATTATTATCCTATCATAAAATTTTCACTTTATACAATAAAGTTTGCTAGTTTTAAAGTTTATGGTGTAGTATGGCTGCGCTGTTTTATTCGCAGCTAATCGGGGTATTCGTCCATCGAAGAGATTAATACTTCGCGGCCACGGTTACCGCCGCCAGAGTCACCAACTACGCCCTTCTCAACTAATTCATCGATAATCGCAGCGGCGCGACCATAGCCGACATGCAGTCTTCGCTGCAAGAGTGAAGTTGAAATCTTGCCGTCGCGAATAGCAATTTCGGCAGCTTGGCGGGTAATATCACCGCCGCCAGAGTCGCCAAAGTCCATACCGACGCTAGTTGGCTTACCACCAATCGCAACGGTTTGCGAAATCACTTCCGGATTATAGTCGGCTGGTGCCTGACGACGGAGGAAATCCGTCACATTGGCGATTTCTTCATCGCTCACGAAAGCACCCTGCACGCGGACTGGCTTGCCCATCATTTCGGTAGTCAGATAGAGCATATCGCCAGAACCGAGCAATTTTTCGGCGCCACCCATGTCGAGCATAACGCGCGAGTCGGTATTATTATTTACCGCAAAAGCAATACGTCCTGGGATGTTGGCCTTAATTAAACCCGTCACAACTTTTACTTCTGGACGCTGCGTCGCAAGCACAAGATGAATACCAGCGGCGCGACCTTTTTGGGCAATCCGAACAATGCGGTTCTCGAGCTCTTTACCAGCCATCATCATCAAATCCGCCATCTCATCGACAATAATTACGATATATGGCATTTTACCGTTGTCGTGTTTTTGCTCATTGCCATCTTCGTCAGCCAGCACAACCGTTTCACCTTGGCGCGCTTTTTTGGCATTAAAGTCAATAATGTTCTTAACGCGCTCTTCTTTCATGAGCGTATAACGACTTTCCATTTCTTTGACAGCCCATTCCATGGCACTAAGCGCTTCGTTGACGCTAGTAATCACCGGCGTAAGCAGATGTGGAATGGCGTCATAGGCCGCCATCTCAACCTGCTTTGGGTCGACAATGATCAGTTTGAGATCGGAAGGCGAATTATGATAGAGCATCGACATAATCAAAGTATTAGTCATCACAGATTTACCCGAACCAGTCGTACCAGCAATCAAAAGATGCGGCATCTTGGCGAGATTACCAAGGATAACATGGCCAGAAATATCCTTGCCGACTGTAAAAGCAAGTGGCTTTTCGGCGATGATATGCGACCAATCGCTAGACTTGAGCAGTTCACGCAAGCCAACACTGGCAGCTTTTTTATTTGGAATTTCAACGCCAACCGAGCGCGTTCCCGGAATTGGCGCCTCGATACGAACTTTATCGGCAGCAAGCCGTGCACTCAAGTCGCGATCGAGCTGAGCAATTTTACTAACTTTTACGCCCGCAGGCGGCAAAAGCGTGTATTGAGTAATGCGTGGGCCAACATTGGCGCCTTCGACTTCAACATTGATACCAAAATCTTCGAGCGTATTTTTAATAATTTCGGCATTATTGTGGGTGTCGCCTGGGTCGGCGGGCGAGTGCTTGCTACTGAGTAAATCGAGCGATGGCATTTTCCAATTCGGGTCATTCACGGCCAACATCGCAGCTGGTTCGTCGGCAACTTTCTCGGCCCTGGCAGTATTATTTTTAACGGCAAGACCGTGCTTATCTTTCTTGTCTTTTTTATTATCGACGATTTCAACGTTGGAATTAACTTTAAAATTGCGCATAGTGCCATGTTCGGCGCCATCATCGGCCACGGCCTTCGTGCGACGAATCACATTAGCATTCTCGGCATCTTCTTTTTCTTTGGTCTTAAAGATGCTAGCAAGTTTACGGAAGAGCTCAGCTGGCGTTTCGGCACACATAAAGAGCGCCGTAATAATAATTAGAACAAAATAAATCAGATAGGCGGCGACGGTACCAAGATTGGCGACAACAAGACTATCTAAACCCTCACCCAAGAAGCCGCCTGTTTGCTCCGTTCCGCCATAGCTTGGCACGCCAAACACGCCCGATAGCCAAATAATTACTAAACCCGAAGCCACCCAAACACTAGCATCTAGCCGATTGTCGGGCGCGCGAAAAATTAGAACCGCTAAGTAAACTAAAATAAAGGGCAGAAAATAAGTCGTATAGCCAAACACGCCGAGCAGAAGTTCGTTGATTTTTTCGAGCAAAGCACCGCCGCTGCCTAGCCAAGTTACAACAAATAAAATTGCGCAAACAATCATCAAGAAGGCGATGATTTGGCGCCAAAATCCACCCGGCAGTTCGTGACTACGCACGACTTCTTTGGATTTTTTACTTTTACCTCGCTTTTTACTAGCCATATTTTTATTATAACAAAAATACCCCCGATTTTCAGGGGGTATTCGCTTTTGCTTAGAATTAAGCTTTTTGGTCAACGCCTTTCATCGATAAACTGAGTCGACCCTTGTCGTCAATAGCATCTAGACGCACCTTAATCTCATCACCAAGTTGCAAAACATCAGTTACCTTAGCGATACGTTGCTCGCTGATTTGCGAAATATGCAACATGCCGTCAATGCCTGGCAAAATATTCACGAATGCGCCAAAGTCTTTGATGGAGACGACTTTGCCTTTGTAGATCTTCCCCGGTTCTGGCTCTTCGACTAGCGATTTGATCCAGTCGAGTGCGCGGGTAATTTTATCATTATCGGCCGCAGAGACAGTAATCAAGCCATTTTCCTCAATATTAATCTCGGCGCCCGTCTCAGCAGTAATCTTATTAATCGTTTCGCCACCTTTACCAATCACAGTGCCGATTTTGTCTGGATTAATCATCAGTTTTTCGATGCGCGGAGCATATGGGCTAAGATGGTCGCGTGGACCAGCAAGCACACTCAGCATATGGTCCATAATAAACATGCGGCCAGCGTGCGCTTTTTTGATGGCCTCGGCAAGGACGCTTACCGGCAAGCCATGCACTTTCATATCCATCTGCAGAGCTGTAATACCTTCCGTCGTACCGGTAACCTTGAAGTCCATATCGCCAGCAAAATCTTCGGCGTCCATCAAGTCGGTCAGAACATATGGTTTATCGCCGTCCATCATCAGACCCATCGCAACGCCCGCAACCGGCCGCTTAAGCGGCACACCCGCGTCCATCAGAGCTAGACAAGAACTACAAGTTGCCGCCATCGACGTCGAGCCGTTTTGGGACATAATTTCGGTGACGCTGCGAATTGCATATGGGAAATCTTCCTCACTTGGCAAAACCGGCAAAAGCGCGCGTTCAGCCAAATAACCGTGACCAATCTCGCGACGACCGGGACTACCAATGCGGCCAACTTCGCCAACAGTGTAACTTGGCGCATTGTAATGATGCATATAGCGACGCGTACCATCCGTAACTTCCATTGTGTCAACCAGCTGAGCATAGCTAAGCGGCGCCAGCGTTACAATATTCATCGCTTGGGTAACACCGCGCGTAAACAAGCTGGAGCCATGCGTACGTGGCAAAATCCCAACCTGCGAACTGAGCGGGCGCACCTCGTCGAGTTTACGGCCATCTGGGCGAATGCCATCCTCGATAATATGCTGACGCACGTCGTGCTTAACGGCGAGCTCGAAAGCTTCGGAATAATCAGCTTTGCCATGCGCTTCGTAATAAGCGGCCCTAGTAGCAAGTTGCTCTTCCTCATTCATTTCGGCGGTAATACCGGCGTCTTCAGCAGAAATTTCCGCAATAAAATCGGCATGCATGCACTCTTTGAGATCTTTAATCATTTGATCGCGCAAGATTGTATTCTTGATGCGGAAGCTTTCATCCATTTTGCCCGCAAACCAGGTATCGACTTTTGCTTGCACAGCCTCGTCTGGCAGGACCAGAGTATATTCCTTATCCTCAATACCAAGTGCGGCACGCAAGTCATTCTGAAGCTTAATTGCCGGCTGGATCATCTTCAGGCCCCATTCGAGACCGCCAATAATGACTTCTTCTGGCACCTCATTCGCACCCGCTTCAACCATGGTAATGCCGGTTTCTTTACCCGCCACAACCAAATCGAGGTCGGAAGCCTCACGTTCAGCCGGCGTCAAGAAGGCCTTATATTCGCCATTGATGCGACCGACACGCAGGCCAGCAATTGGACCGTCAAACGGCACGCCTGCCAGCATTAAGGCACTAGAAGCGGCAATCATTGCCACCATATCTGGGCGAAAATTCGGGTCCATCGATAACACAGTCGCAACCACTTGCACCTCTTGGCGATAGCCCTTCGGGAAAAGCGGGCGAATCGGACGATCAATCAAGCGACCAATCAGAACCGCGTTATCGGACGGCTTGCCCTCACGCTTGATAAATTTGCTGCTACTAATTTTACCTGAAGCATAATATTTTTCTTCATAATCAATTGAGAGCGGAAAGAAATCTTGCATAACTGGCTTTTGACCAACCACGACAGAGCCAAGCACAACCGTATCGCCGTAAGTGACTAGCACCGACGAAGTTGTGCGAAAGCCCACACGATTGACTTCAAGCGTAAGCGGACGACCACAAAAATCCGTCTCCACCTTGAAAGTTTTCTTTCCGCTGGGATTAATAATATCCATATTTTTCCTTTCTTCGAGAAAATAATAAGCATCTGAATCGGATGACTTCCGCTGCGGATGTCTATCATTTTCTCGATTGTTTAGCTACCGTCATTATAGCATATATTGACTTTTTGCGCGTTTTGTGATACAATAATAAATGCGTTGGGCAAAATGCCTAGCGAGCTGCTCATATCTTGAAAGGGGTGGTTTTAATATGAGTATTACTAGAATTGACAAAACAGAGATTATGCTGAACGGCGAAGTTCCAGCATACAAGTTGAAGGAAGTTTTTGACGAAGTCTGCGGAGAGCATTTGCTTTCCATGAAGACTAGCTACGATCGCGAAAGCGATATGACAAGAGTATTGATTTACCCTTGCCGTATCTACACAATCATCAACACCGTAGGCCTGGATAAGGTTCCGGCCGCAGAAGAGCGCAAGATTCGTATCGCGGGCATTCTGCCGGCCGATTACGATGTCGTCGATGGCTGCTGGATGCCGATCAGAAAGCGCGCAAAGCGCGAACACGATGAACTGCAGTGGGCCGTGATGTATAATCCGGTTCGCACTTCCTACAATCCGGTACGTACCGAGATTGATGCTTCTGGCCACGTCGTAACAGAAATCGGTTTTATTCTCGATTTCCGCCACGACAAGGAAAAAGAAACGGATACGTTGAATCGCGCCGCGGAGTCAATCGCCGAGTGCTTGCGTAAGCTAGTGAGCGATATTGATGCGCCAAGATTAGACTGCGCCCGCTTGGTAGACGTGATATCCTTGAATTTTTGCGACCGTTTGGAGGCAATCGATTTTGAGGAAACGCAAAAGCGGGTACTGGGCTAAAGGCCTACGCTTCATTGATACCGATGCACTAATACCATAACTCTGTTCCCTGTCATTCTCCAGCCCGGCTACAAGAGCCGGGCTTTTTCATGTATTCCGACAAAAAACTGGCCCCGAGAGGCCAGATTTTCTATTTGCGCAGACCAAGTTTTGCGACAGTAGCTTTATAAGTCTCGAAGTTAGTACGTTCAAGATATTTCAGAAGCTTCTTGCGCTGACCAACCATTTGAATAAGGCCACGCTTAGCCATAAAATCGTGCTGATTGGCTTTGACATGCTCGGTCACTTCCTTAATCCGATCCGTCAAAATCGCAATCTGCACCTCTGGAGAACCGACATCCTTATCACTACGGGCGAGCTTCTTGATCGCCTTAGCTTTGTTATCTTTAGTAATCATATTGAGCAGATTTTAGCACAAAAATCGTCAAGATGCAACATCTGTTAGCTGCGCTATTTGTTATTCATGTATTTGACCAAGGCAGAACGCAGGTCTTTGACTGGCAGAACGAACTTATCTTTGACGGTTGCTGGTGCGATAGCGTGCTCAAAACCGAGCTTTTTCGCTTCGGCAATACGCCGATCAGAAGCAATCACACTACGAATTTCGCCGCCAAGCCCAATTTCGCCAAACACAACCACTTTTTCATCAAGCTTGCGACCAGCCGCGGCGCTCGCAATCGCCATACAAATGGCAAGATCGGCAGCAGCATCATTCAGGCGCATGCCACCAACAACATTAATAAAGATATCTTTATCTTGCAGACTAAGTTTAGTGCGTTTTTCCAACACGGCAATCAGGAGATTGAGGCGATTCAAGTCAAAACCCGAGGCGGTGCGCTTTGGGTAGCCAAAGTTCGTCGGATTAACCAATGCCTGAATCTCGACTAGAAGCGGACGCGTACCCTCAATAGTTGCCATAATGATACTGCCATCCGTATTCTGCCGTTCCGCCAGCAGCGCTTCTGACGGATTTCTTACCTCGACCAGACCCTTTGTTGTCATCTCAAAAATCGCGACTTCGGTCGTTGAGCCAAAACGGTTTTTAATGGCGCGAATCGTCTTAAAACCGCCATAACGGTCGCCTTCGAAATTTAGAACCACATCAACTAAATGCTCAAGTACTTTCGGCCCCGCCAAGGTGCCATCTTTAGTAACATGACCAACAATCACAACGGCTGTGCCGCTATTTTTGGCAGCGCGAATAATCAGATTACCGCAGTTACTAACCTGGCTAACCGTACCCGGAGCGGAGCTAATTTCGGCCATAGAAAGCGTCTGAATTGAATCGACGACGACTAAATCGTAGCCACCCTCCTCAATCGTCTTGGCAATATTGTTACCAGAGGCGGAACTAGCAAAATGCAGCTGGTCGGACTTAGCGCCGAGACGCATTGCGCGTAATTTCACCTGCCCAGCCGATTCCTCGCCAGAAATATATAAAACCTGATGCCCCGCATCGGCAATATTGGAGCAAATTTGCATCAAAATTGTCGACTTGCCCATTCCCGGCTGACCAGCAAGCAGACTAACGGAGCCAAGCAGAATGCCGCCACCGAGCACGATATCAAAATCCGGAAAACCAGTCGACAAACGACTGCCGGCGTCAGATGGTTCAATAGTATTGATTGAAACGGCAGCTAATTTTTTGCCAGAAATCGCACCTTTGGCAAGCGCGCTTTTGGCCTCCGTTTCGCTTGGCGCGAGTTGCTCAAGCAAAGTATTCCATTCACCACAACTTTCGCAGCGCCCTGCCCACTTCGCAAAGCTTGCACCGCAATTTTGACAGACAAATCTCGATTTTGCTTTTACCATAATCTAAGTTTAGCACGCTGAATTAGCGAAAAAAGCATGAGCACAAAAACCGAGCCACTATAACGCAGCTCGGTTTTTAGCAGAAAACAGCTATCTCACAATCACTTCGTCAATGATGCCATATTGTTTAGCTTCGACAGCAGACATCCAGTTATCGCGGTCCATATCTTTTTCGATTTCCTTGACGGATTTGCCGGTATTTTTGGCCATCATTTCAATCAAAACCTTTTTCAAATAGATACCTTCTTTGAGCGCAATTTCTTGGTCAGTAATCTTGCCCTCCGTACCAGAGCTCGGCTGATGAATCATAATGCGCGCATTCGGCAACGCAAAACGTTTTCCTTTCGCACCCGCAGAAAGCAACATTGCTCCCATTGAAGCCTGCAGGCCAATACCAATCGTCTGGACATCGGGTTCGATATAATTCATAGTGTCGATAATCGCGAGACCGTCATAGACCGAACCGCCGGGAGAATTAATGTAGAGCTTAATGTCTTTCTTGGAATCTTCATAGGCGAGATGCAGTAGCTGCGCAATCACGATATTGGCAGTATCGGAAGTAACTTGATCGCCTAAGAAGACAACGCGCTCTTTTAAGAGCCGCGAATAAATATCATAAGCCCGTTCGCCACGATTCGTTTCTTCGACGACGGTTGGCACTAAATAATCTTGCAATTTCTTGTTCATGAGACAATTGTAGAGTTTTGGCACTCGCAAGTCAAGAGTGCTAGTCGGACGGATTCAATCTTTATTCAGGCTCCTGCGTCTGGATCTTAGCGCGACTGTCCATGCGGCCATAGAGCTGTTGCTGGTGTTCGAGCAATTCATTATAAGCCTGTGCCTTGGCATTATACGTATCAATTAGCTGATTGAGCGTTTCTAGGTCTGAATCAAGCTGAGTCTCACGCTGCTTCAGCGACCGGTAGCGCGATTCGTTATAATAGCCCAATTCAACCTGCGTATTATGATATTCGACATCCGTATTATATTGCTCTAGCTCTTGGCGAAACTGCGTGCGCTTGGCATCCAATTCCGCATAGAGCGTATCTATCTCAGCTTTACCAGCTTCAATTTGCGCCGTCAACTTGTCGATTGTGTCATGATATTGATCATAAAAGTCCACAATGACGTCTTGGTCGGCAAAATAGCTGGCGTAATGACTTCGCAGCGACGCGCTTAAATCCTGATAATGCACGCACTGACCAATGAGCGAATGTAGCTCGGTATAATATTGATCCTCGCTGTAGCTAGACATATAATCGCCGAAATCAGCCTGATGTGCTTGATAATAATTATTAAGTTCGGCATTTAAATTACTTCGCTCAATGCCGTTTAGGCGATTATAGATTGCATGTAGTAGCTCATGTGCAAGCACGGACTCCTTAATACCTTCGAGCTCATCGCTATGAATATCATAGATATAGATTCGATCATCACTAGGTAGAAAACAGCCCAGGGTCGTAATATTGCCCTCTTCATTGCCATCAAGACAATTGGCATTAAAATCATCGGCACTAGCAAAAGTCGGCTGCACGGCTTGCACGACTAAGTTACCGCGCCAGGTTAGATTGATTTTCTCAATCGTGCTAGCCATTTCGGGAGAAGGCGTATAATTTAGCCCGACAAAATAATCGCGAATAGCTTGGCCACAAATTAGCCAGGCAATAAAAGCTAGCGATAGCATAACGCAGATGATATCGATAAAAATAATGAGTGGTCGTGGCTTTTGTTTGGTTTTTTGAGACGCAGCTGGCGCTGCAGCAACAGGCATAGCTGACACTGACGGAGCTGGCGTTGGTGAAATCGGCGCAGCTGACGTAGCGGCTGCATTAGCGTTTGGCGAAATAGGTAAATCGTTCACGCTTTTATTATATTATTCTTTGGCCCGAGTAATCAAAAATTCACCTTTTTTAAAGTCGACTTTAGCAATGTCGCCTTTATCAAGTTTAGCCATTAGGATATAGTCGGCGAGCAAGCTCTCGAGGTCATCCTCAATTTCGCGGCGAAGTGGCCGCGCGCCATTTTTAGTATCGTAGCCCTTCTTGATTAGCTGTTTTTTGGCGGCATCGGTAAGTTGCAAACCAATCGATTTTTCGGCTAGACGCTTCTTCAAATCCTCAATCATGTTATTAAAGATGCGATCGACGTCTTTCTCGCTCAACGCGTTGAAGGTAATGATAGAGTCGAAGCGGTTAACTAGCTCGGGGCGCATAACTTTACGCAAAGCTTTCATCGCAGACTCGGCATTCGCAGCGTGTTCGGCAGCGAGCGACTTCGCGTCCTGCTTAGTCTTGGCGGCAAAGCCCATTTCGGACTCGCGATACATATCTTCGGCGCCGAGGTTACTAGTCAAAATCACGATAGCGTTATTGAACTTGACCTTAGTGCCCTGCCCATCGGTCAGCGTGCCATCTTCAAGAATTTGCAACAAAATATTAAAAACATCAGGATGCGCTTTTTCAATTTCATCAAAGAGCACAACAGAATATGGATGTCGGCGAATTTGCTCCGTAAGTTTGCCGCCATCATCATAGCCAACATAGCCAGCCGGCGCGCCGACTAAACGGCTAACATTATGTTTTTCGCCAAATTCGGACATATCGATTTTAATCAAGGAGTCTTCGCCACCAAAAACTTCACGAGCAATCACTTTGGCAAGTTCAGTCTTGCCGACGCCGGTTGGCCCCATAAAGATAAAAGAGCCAATTGGTCGGTGCGAATCAGCAATACCGGAACGACCGCGACGAATAGCCTTACTGACGGCTTTAATCGCCTCGTCTTGGCCGATAATATTTTTACTAAGATATTTTTCGAGATTAACAAGAATTTCCTGCTCGGAGCCATGCACACGGCTGACTGGAATACCAGTTTTGAGACTAATTGCCGTAGCGAGGTCGTCCGAAGTAACACTCGGCGCGGTGTCGATATTTTTATTGGCCTTTTCGAGCTTTTTGATTTCTTCCTCAACTTGGGCGGCGCGAGTTTTATAGACGGCGGCTTTTTCATAATCTTCTTTTTCGGCCGCTTGCTCAATCTTACCCTGCAAGTCCGAAAGCTCAATCTTATATTTCTTGTAGGCGCTGCCACCTTTTTTATCTAATGTCACGCGCGCAATTGCACTCGCTTCGTCAATTACGTCAATCACCTTATCTGGCATAAAACGATCAGAGATATAGCGCTGCGACAAAGTAATCGCCTCTTCGAGAATCTCATCAGAAATTACGACTTGATGATATTTTTCATAATGCTTTTTGATGCCCTTTAGGATACGCAAAGTAATCGTTGGTGAAGGCTCATTCACGATGACAGTCTGGAAACGACGCGCCAATGCTTTATCTTTCTCGATATTCTTGCGATATTCGTCGAGCGTGGTGGCACCAATCAGTTTCATCGAATTACGCGCCAAGGCCGGTTTGAGAATATTCGCAGCGTCCATGCTACCTTCGGCCGAGCCGGCACCCGCAAGCAGATGCAACTCATCGATAAAGAGAATCACCGATTCGTCACCAACGGCTTCGTCAATAATGCCTTTGATGCGCTCTTCGAATTCGCCGCGGAATTTGGTTCCTGCCACAACCGAACTAAGATCAACTTGGAAAATACGTTTGCCAATCAACATGCCGGGAACATCATTTTTGGCAATGCGCATGGCGAGCCCCTCAACAATAGCAGTCTTGCCAACGCCCGCTTCGCCAATCAATACAGGATTGGATTTAGTGCGGCGACAGAGGACGGTAACAGTACGCTCGATTTCTTGCTCGCGACCTATCACCGTATCGAGCTTACCCTCCTTGGCAAGCATGGTGAGGTCGGTACCGAATTTAGAAAGAAAACGATAATTCTGACGCTTGCCAGCTTTGCGTTTCTGTTCTTCGACTTTCGCCTCGCTAGCTTGTTTTTCGACAAGCGTTTCGATATTGTCGGCGACCCGATCAAGATTTACGTCGAGCTGACTAAGCAGTACGCCCGCACGAGAATTTGGCTGACGCACGAGGGCATAAACCATATGCTCAGTACCAATCATATCGAGGCCATTTTCGTGCGCAAAATTCATCGCCATGCGCAAAGTTAATACAGTCGCTTCCGAGAGCGACATCATCGCCATCGGCGCTGCTGGTACATCGACGGCCACTTTACCCTGCGCTCGCTCGAGCTGCTCAACATTAATGCCTTCGTCACGCAACACGCGCGCGCCGGTTGAGGTGTCTTGAGCAAGAATACCCATGAGTAGATGCTCGGTGCCCATATAGCCCTGATTGTAGCGCTTGCTATACAAATCAGCTTTTTGCAGCGCAAACCGAGCATTTTCGCTCAAATGATTCATAACTTCACTAAATTCGTCCATCTTATCTCCTCTGGCAACGCCCTTTGCATTCAGCATATTCATCGGTTCGGCGTAGCTCTACTCTATTGTATGCACTTAGCACTCGCAAGTCAAGAGTGCTAATTTAGATTTTGACTAGATTTTCAGCTGGTCTTGAATTATGACTGTTGTAATTTTTACAAATTTTATGTATTTTTTACAACATTTCTGTGGAAAAATTAGACGCCAAGCAATTCTAGGAATTTTTGTTCGTCAATTACCTCTGTTCCATACTTAGCGGCTTTGTCGAGTTTAGATTTTCCGGTATTATGTCCGGCAACCAAATATTTAGTATTTTTTACAACAGTACTGTGGAATTCTCCACCTTGCGCGCGGATTTTTTCGGCAGCCGCATCACGCCCCATCGAATCGAGCGTACCCGTCACCACAAAAGACAAACCATTCAGGCGGCCATGTGAAGTATCTTGATAGACCGGCGCCACGCCGAGGGCCTTGAGGTCATCGAGTAATTTGAGATTATCTTCATCGGCAAAGAAGGCAAGAATCGACTCGGCAACAATTTTACCAATCCCCGGCAGCTCGAGTAGCTCCGTCTCCGTTGTTTCACGCAAGGCATCAAATGACTTAAAGTGCGCCGCAAGGTCGAGCGCCGTTTGGCTACCGATATGACGAATGCCAATGGCAGTAATAAAGCGCGCAAGCGGTGGCTGTTTGCTAGCCTGAATATTATCGACTAGTTTATGCGCAGAAATTTCGGCGAAACGATCTAGTGCCTGAACTTGGGCGGCAGTAATTGTATAGAGGTCGGCAATGGAATTTATGAGTCCCGCATCAATCAACGCCTCGACATTCTTTTCACCGAGACCCTCGATGTTGAGCGCGGGCTTACTGGCATAATATTCAATTGCGCGCTTCAAGATTTCGTTGGCATTACTGCCTTTGACGCGGTAAACAACTTCGCCGGCAGGACGCTCAAATTCAAGTTCAGGATATTGCTCATGTAGCGCTTGCTCATAATCATAGGGGATGGACTTACGCGGACGCAATTCCGTAAGGACGCGATTGATTTGCGGAATAATATCGCCCGCTTTATAAATTACGACGGTATCACCGATGCGAACATCGAGGCGGGCAATCTCATCGGCATTATGGAGTGAGGCATGTTTGACAGTTGTGCCAGCAACTTGCACGGGATCAAATACAGCAACAGGCGTAGCGGCGCCCGTGCGACCAATCGAAATAACAATATCTTTAACAATGGTTGTCGCTTCTTCGGCAGGATATTTAAAAGCAATGGCGGCACGCGGTGTTTTACCAACAATGCCCAGCGCCTGATAGACTTTGCGGTCATTTACCTTAATCACGGCGCCGTCGGTGCCAAAAGGTAAATTCTGGCGCGTATCGCCGAGCGTGTTAATAAAATCCATCGTCTCGCGGAGCGTATGATAAATGCGCTGCTGGCCAGAAATACGAAAGCCTAGTTCCTTGAGACGATTATATACATGCGCATTGGTATCGAGATTAGGTGCGACCATATCGTAGCCCATAAATTTAAGCGGACGACTAGCGGCAACTTTGGGGTCGAGCTGGCGGATCGTGCCAGCAGCAAGATTGCGCGGATTGGCAAATTCGGGTTTGCCGAGCGCGCGCTGCTTCGCATTGAGCTGTTCAAAGTCCTGTTTAAAAATCACCACCTCGCCGCGCACCTCGGTGTGTTCGGTCTGCGGAATCGAAAGCGGTACGTTCTCGATCGTGCGCACATTCATCGTAACATCTTCACCGACTTTACCATCGCCGCGCGTAACCGCCTGCTTGAGCAGACCATCTTCATAAATCAGCGCCATGGCAAGGCCGTCCATTTTGATATCGACAAATAATTCTGGATTAATCGCGCCGAGTTTAGCGATACGGTCGAGCCAATCGCGCACTTCGGCCTCGAAAAAGACGTCCGCAAGCGAAATCATGCGCTCGGCATGCGTGACTTTTTGGAATTTATCGAGAGCTTGACCAGCAACGCGCTGCGTCGGCGAATCAGGCGTAATTAATTCGGGATATTTTTCCTCGAGCTGCGAGAGTTCATGTTTGAGACTATCCGCAGCCGCTTCAGACATGGTCGACTCATCGAGTACATGATAATGATAGCGATAATCATTGATGAGTTCGCGTAACTTTGCCACCCGCTCGACGATATCGGACGGGATTTTAGTGCTCATCGTCAAGCATCCTGCGGTAGAAGAGATAGACGTAAGCAGCGAGATAAATCATCGTAAAGACGGTCATGACTTGGAGGCAGACGGAGGCAAATGGTACTTCGGCGAAGATATCGAAATTCTCTTTTAGTACTAAGTCGAGCCACATCAGCGGAATCATCACAAGCACCCAAATTACGGCAAGGAAGACGACACAAAAGACAATACGGATTATGAATTTAGTGCGGCGCCCTTGCAAAAGGTCGGTTGCGGCATGAACGGCGGTCATGGGATACATGCCTGGAACGGAGATGGCAACCAGTGCGGTGATTGAGACCGGCAGAAGATAGAGCGACAAAAGACCAAGCAGGCCACAAAAGAGCCAGAACAGGAAAGCATAGAGCGGCTGGTCAAGAAAGCCGGTAGTGGCGGCGGAAGAATAGACGACCGTACAGAACAAAATCGGCAAGGCGTGTACGAAAATTAAGCCAACAATCACGAAGCTAGACATGAGCGGAGTCAGCGCATTAAAAATGCCGTCACGGAATTTTGGCTTATTTCCCGCCATGAGATGACGCAGATAATAAATCGTGACCAACCAAGTTACAGCAAAGAAGAAAATCAGAAAAACCTGCTGAACTTCGGACATACCGTTAGTAAGGCCACCCGTCGTAATCGTCGAGACTAATAGAAGGCCAGATTTGGCGAGATGGCCCAGCACACCGCCATCTTCGCTGACGATTTCATAACTCTCTTCGAGGCTGTCCTGGACCGTGTCATAAGTCGCTTGGTCCATTAGACCAACGAAAATAATATTACAGACAACCGTAAAAATAAGCAGCAAACCAAACAACTTCCAGTTTTTAAAGAGAATCTTGAGCGTTGAAGTCGCATGCGCGACTAAGCCCGGCACGGCGAGCCCACGCTGATAATCCTCGCGATAGGATCGACGGAAGGAATGATGCAATTTGACGCGAGCGCGTTTTTTGTCCCAGACTTTTTCGCGCGAATCATAATAAGCCTCTTTGAAGCTCTTGCGCGGTTTACGTTCTTTGCGCGCTTTAGCTCGCTTAGTTTTCGAATTCCTTGTCTCGACGTCTGCGAGTGGGGCTGCTGGCTTCTTTTTCATATCCTTCTCTTGTTTAATGCTTGTTGGTTTAATATTTTGGCGCTTATTTCTTAGCATTCTCGAGCCTCTCTATCCGCGCTTCGAGGGGCGGGTGAGTTGAGAATAATCGACTCAAAACAGATTTAGCGAGAGGGTTGGCGATATACATCGATTCAGTCGCAACATTTTGTTGATGCATTGGACGCGTATGAATTTCGAGTTTACGTAAAGCATTAATCATGTCGTCGGTGCTGCCAGTGATATTTGCCGAGGAGGCATCGGCGAGATATTCACGCTGACGCGAGATGCCCATCTGCACAAGGCTAGCAATGATTGGCGAAAGAATAATCGTCAGAAAAGCAAAAAGCGCACCAATCGGCGAATTCTCTTCGCGATCACGTTTGCCATAGAGCAGAACGCGCATACCAAAATCGGACATCAAACCAACCACGGCAACGAGACCAAAGACAATCATATTAATGCGAATGTCATAATTTTTGACATGCGAAAGCTCATGTCCCATTACGGCGGCCAGTTCATGGTTGTCCATCACTTCGAACAGACCAGTGGTGGCAGCAATGCAAGCATGTTCGGGGTCACGACCAGTCGCGAAGGCATTTGGCGCATCATCGTTAATAATATAGAGCTTTGGCATAGGAATCTTGGCATTTTCGGCGAGCTCGCGCACGATTTGAAAGTAACGCGGGTCATCTTTTTCTTGCACTTCGCGTGCGCCAGCCGTACGAATAGCAATTTTATCGGCGTAAAAATATTGAAAGAGTGCGTAACCGGCGCTGATTAGCAAAAACCAAACCATAATCGAGAGGTTATTGTTGAGCCAAGCAAACAGTAAACCAATTAGTGTCACGAAAGCGACAAAAACTAGCATCAAAAGAATTGTAGTGCGTTTATTCTGCGCGATTTGTTTGCGCATGGAAACTGCCATATAACTATATTATAGACTATCAAGGCGACTTTGTTCAGATATTTCTAGCAAGAAAGGCGACGGGCGCTTGAGATTGGCAATTAAATAAGTCGCAATACGGGCACGCGTGATAGCAACATAAAAGAGGCGGCGCTCCTCGGCGAAAGGATAAGCGTCGTTGCGCGCAAGCAGACTGTCGATGAGCGGGTCGCTCTCGCGCTGCGCGGGCATACCCATAATATCGTCATTCATATTAAGGACAATAACAAAATCCCGCGTAATACCTTTGGCTTTGTGCATCGTGCAGAATTCCAATTTGAGCATTTCGGTAGGCGCACGAGCATTGCGCCAATAAATATCGGCGGTTTCGGAATCGGGATGCCATTGAATTCTGAGATGTTCGGACGGCGTGAGCCGTTCGAGGTCGCGATTAAAGCGCGAGATGATTTGAAATTCTTTTCGACGTACGACAGCGTAGCTATGTGCCTTAATAATAGCGCATAAGATGAGATTGAGTGATTCGGTGTCGTCATGTTTGTGCTTACCGCGATTAAAAATGTAATAAATGGGTGTGCGCTGACCAGGGTCACCACGCACAGTTTTGGGTGTTTGCAGCGGATTCTTGCGAATAAAATCACAGCTGAGCCTAATAGTTGGTTCGCCAAAACGGTGCGTCGATTCAATAAAACTTTTACGCGTGGTTGATTGAAAAGTCTCAGCGAAATCATGAACGAGGGTTAAGTCGCTGCCAGTAAACCGGTAAATGGATTGCCAATCGTCGCCAACGGCAAATAATTTGCAATGCGGATTTTTTTGCAAAATTGCCTGAATGAGACGCTGACGGTTGCGCGACAAATCTTGAACTTCGTCAACCAGAATATACTTGAAATGATTAGCGCAATCGGCGACCTCACGAATGCTTACTGCGGCAAGATTAATCATATCGGCAAAATCATATTTACGCTGACTAAAGAGGTGATTGTCGTAGGCCTGCTTGATTTTCTGGTAGATTTTTAGGAATAAATCGGCGCGATGTTGCATAAAAGCATTGCCCTGCCGCGCGCGTTGGATAACTTCGGCAGTGGAATATTGGGCGTTTTTATGGAGCGAGAGAAAAGTGGAGAGGCGAGAAAGCAGTAAGTTTATGACCGAGACGCTTGGAGGGTGTTGTGGACTGGACGTGGTAGTAGTATTAGCCGAGAAGTTGGAGCTCTCAAACATAGTTTCATCAAGGACACGACGCGTAACTTTGCCATAATGCTCGAGCTGTTGACGCAGGGCCACATACAGCGTATCGTTGTCGAAATCGCCAATGCGCAAAGTAATATATTTGGTTTGATAACGCGCATGTATATGACGGCGCCAGCGAACATCGCGCAGATATTCGCGCCCCTGCGGACTGCGACCATGCGCGTCGACATTCAAGAGATCAATATAAATATCGTCGCAAACAAAATCGACGAGATAACGCTGCTTAATATGCGGATATTGCTGCCGCGCCCTAAAAGCGACGCCATGCATGTTTAGCCAGTTCGCAATAAATTGCCCCTGCTTGCCATGCACGAAGTCGTCGTAAAGTAACAAAAAGTCAGCCAAATCGCGCCGAAAGGCGGAATCGGACGAGCATAGACGCGCGAAAGCAGAGTTCAACACGCACGCAGTTTCTTGGTCACTAACTAATTCTTTCTGGCCGAGCGTAGGCGAGCGGATGTGCCGCAAAATTGCATAACCAAGACTATGGAAAGTACAAATCTGCACACCGCTAACCGCGCAGCGCGCTTTGAGCTCGGCGACGGTCTTTTTGGTAAAAGAGATTACCAAAATATCTTGCGCGGGGATACGCAGAACGCGGTGAAGATATTCAATTTTCGCCAGCAAACTGAGCGTTTTGCCGGAACCGGCAGAAGCTAGCACAAGCTGGGCGTCTTCGCAGGCAACAACGGCCTCGATTTGCTGACGGTCAAGCAAGAATTTGCCGCAACGAAAAGGGCGACGCTGCATACGACGGATAAATCGACGATTATGCCAGCGACGACAGACCGCGAGTCATTTTGCGCGCCTACTGCCGATGCGAATTCCGCGCCGACGAAGCCAAGCAAGAAAATCACGATAAGAGAGATAAGTTTGGGGAAAGAAACTATGGCACATGCCCAAATTATGACAAAGGTCAAACAGATTAAAAGCATGAGCATAAAAAATGCCCCGGCACAAAGACCGGGGCGGGCAAAAAGGTTATTTATCTTGGTCGAAGTTGACTTGATAGACGAGACCGCCATCCGTCAGTGCACCATACATATAGTACACGGTCGGGTCGCACTCAGCTGCGCAATCGGCCACCGGTGCCGCTTCGTCGATGTAATGAATCACCGCGCCAATCAACTTGATTTCGTCGACGTCGCTAGGCAGACCGAGTCCACCCTCCATATCGATAGCCAACGCCACCAGCAAATAGTAATCACAGTCGCTCTCGACCGAGAACAGCATCACAGGGTTGTCCTCCGTATCAAAAATCCAATTCTCGTTGTCGGTCGCGGCATACAGCGCGTCGCAGACACGTTCTTCCAAGCAATGCGCCAAAATCGCCAAAGGACCATCGGCATGCTTAGCCTCAGTTACGACCTCCGGGGGGCGCTCCATCAAAATACTATCTGTAACCGGATCAAAGGACAAAGCCGCCGAAGCGGCCACCACAACAGCACCATCGGGCAGCATGCTTAATACGAGCTGCGCCAATTCCTGCAGGCCAGAGCCGGTCAAGTTACCTTTTTTGTTCTGAAAATGTTCACTCATTGCGTTTCCCTCCTACGCAGTTTTGCCTTGAGCTAGGCAGCCTAAGAAAGGCGAATTCCTTTCTCGTCTTTACAGTATACCATATTTTTGATGATTAGTCTAGGGCGGCGACGAGTTTTGGTGTCGTGGCGAATCATAGCTAGTCGGCAGGACCACCTTGGGTAAACTGGCTTTATCGCGACAGCGACACTTTCTGTGCTATAATAATTGCACGGCGCGTTGGCGGAGCAGTTACGCAGAGGTCTGCAAAACCTCGTAGACCAGTGCAACTCTGGTACGCGCCTCCATAGATTTTCCGCGGGCGAGTGGCGGAATTGGTATACGCGGCAGACTTAAAATCTGCTTCCCTTACCGGATTATGGGTTCGAGTCCCATCTCGCCCACCAAAAGTACCTTACTCGAACTATTAGGCTCAAAAAAATTTGAGTCGTTCG
>CAVFJY010000004.1:0-2717 GCA_963623365.1 bacterium
ACGTTCCACTTAGGCGTGTTTAGCGAAGCAAGTGCCATTGAGTATTTAAAGAAACGTATGAACAAAAGAAAAGCGCCAGTAGACGCAATCGCTCTGATTGAAAGGTTGGGCTTTTTACCGAAAGCGATTGAAGAAGCATGTGCGTTTTTGCTCGCTAATCCCGGTGTCACTATACAAGAATACTTACGGCTGCTTGACGAGCGCAAGCTTGGATTCGCGGATAGCTTAATTCGCGATGATCGAAATAAATTAACATTCTATGAGACGACTATATTGAATTTTGAGCGAATCGCATCAGACGATGCGAAGATGATGTTGAAACTGATATCGTATTTTCCCGAAGCTGGGTTTGACATGCAGATACTTAGCCTACTAAAATTTCGGCTTTCTAACGTCGAGCTTATGCCAGACTCATTCATGGATGAAATTGGCTTCTATGGGATACTAAAAGAATTAAAGACATATTCATTGTGCACGCAGATTTTAATTAAAGATATCAGTGAAAAAGGATTCGCTTATTTTGGTGATACGAAAAGGTTGAAGTGTCACAAATTGACACAGGAAATCGTTCGAGACTATTTAGACCAGGATGGAATGACGGCAGTTTTAGGACTAAATCTTTGTCGTGCGGTAGTATGCAAGTGTTCAGCAATGACTGGAGAGTATTATTCGCTTATCCCGGACTTTCTATCTTTTCTTGAAAATGCAGAACAAAAACTATTTAGCCACGTAGATAGCGAGGTTCAGAGAAAGGCAGCTGAGTTATTCCGATTTATGTCATGGGCATTACATGACGACGATCCTAAGCAAAGCTGGCTCTGGGAGCGATATGTTTTATTCACGGAGAAAGCGTATGGATACAAGAGTGCGCAGACGGCATATGCATATATGGAGTATTTCTATGCATTTGGTGGGCAAAACTATATGGATGCATTCAAGCGAATAAATGACGCTTTCTTATTGATGCAGGACGCCACAATACTTAATTGTGAGCTTAAACATAAAATTTATAGTAGGATTGACGGAGCGCCATCTTTGCGGTTTAGTGTAGACGGCGGAAAGCTTTCGGATGCCTTTTGCCTATTCGAGATTATTGGCTCAGCCTTATTTTCTGCCGCTCTTGCTGCCGAGAAGAAAGATGTCGCTTCATTTAGGAAGTTCAAGCTCATCCAGCGCGATTGGCTCGTTGCTCAAATAGAGGCACTTTGGATAGTAAGCCAATCGCAGATGGATGAAGACGAGGGTGACGCTCTGGAGGATATCGAGGTACGAGAATTACTGGAGGTATTTGATGTCAGCATCGAAAAGTTGAGAAGTATAGAGGAAGATACGCGTAGCGAAAAGTAATCGCGACATCTAATTAGATGTCTTGGGAATGTATGGGAAAGTAAATGTTTTTTATGGCTAACAAATGTTTGCTACCTTCTTGATTATTTTCCGTTCCGATGGTATAATATTTTTGCTTAGAGGTTTTCTTATAGCGTCACCGTCTAGGTGACGCTAATTTTATGGAACAAAAACGGTAGAATCTTACTTTTTGATGATTTTGGGGTGGGCGTATGGCTATCAGCTATAAAAAACTATGGAAACTCTTGATAGATCGAGATTTGAGAAAGAAGGATCTCGAAGAGTCGGCAGGAATTAGCCACTATACGATGAATAAGCTCATGCACGGAGATAATGTCACAACGGATACGCTGGCAAAGATCTGCAGAGCTCTAAATTGCACTGTCGACGATATTATGGAGATTTCTTTTGATGAGGAGGCACATGAGTAATGGAGTCTGTTACGAAAATCGTCAAGCCTATCATGAAATGGGCTGGCGGGAAAACCCAGATGCTCAAGGATATACTGCCTCAGATACCAGAGTATTCCGGCAAATACATTGAGCCATTCTTTGGCGGAGGGGCATTGTTTTTCGCACTGCGACCCGAGAATGCCGTAATTGCAGATAGCAACCCAGAGCTAATTAATATGTATACTCAGGTCGCAAAGGATGTCGACGGAGTTATAGATATCCTGCGAACCTATGAGAATGTAGAAGAAAAGTTCTACGAGATTCGGTCATTGGATTGGATGACACTATCTAAAACCGAGGCTGCAGCAAGAACAATCTATCTAAATAAAACTTGCTTCAATGGTCTTTATCGGGTAAATCGAAAAGGCCAGTTCAATACGCCATTTGGGAACTATAAAAATCCCACGATTTGCAATGAAGACCTGCTGCATGCTGCGGCCGATTTTCTTCAAAGAACAACCATTCTTTGCGGAGATTATCGGGAAGTGCTGAGGCAATATGCTATGCCGGGCGATTTTGTCTTTCTTGATCCGCCCTATGTGCCGGTATCTGAGTATGCAGATTTTAAGAGGTATACCAAGGAGCAGTTTTATGCAGAGGATCATCGGAATTTAGCAGAAGAAGTTAAGCGGCTACAGAAGCTGGGATGCTATGTAATTCTGACAAATTCCGACCATCCACTCGTCCACGAGTTGTATGCGGATTTTGAGATTCGAGTTATCGACACCAGACGTGCCATATCCTCAAAAGGAAGTTCCCGCAAAGGTAAAGATGTAATCGTTAAGGCGTTTCCCGAAAAGAGCCAACTTGATGTGAGCCGGAAGGAATTGCCAGAACAGGTCGGCCTGTATCCACCTACGCGCTTTATGGGATCTAAAAGTAAGCTGTTGTCCGACATCTGGAGTGTGGCTTCTAATT
>CAVFJY010000004.1:2727-79039 GCA_963623365.1 bacterium
GTGGGCTACATGTTTAAGGCACAAGGAAAACGCGTCATAAGTAATGATTATATGGCGATGTCGGCGGTATTTACGAAGGCTCTGGTCGAGAATAATAATGTCATATTGCCAATAGATGAGGCGCGTGAATTGCTCGTTGAGAAACAGAAGTCTGATCATTTTGTAGAGATGACTTTTAGGGGTCTATACTTCTCTGATGAAGATAATCGACTAATTGACACTCTCCGCACCAACATTTGGAGCCTTGAGGATGAATATAAGAGAGCAATTGCTCTTATGGCACTGATTCGGGCATGTACGAAAAAACGCCCACGTGGCATCTTTACCTATACTGGCGAAAGATACAACGATGGGCGCAGAGATCTGCAGATATCTATGGCACAACAATTTATGGAAGCGGTCGAGGCTGTGAACGCTGCCGTTTTCGATAACCACCAGAAGAACGTCTCCATTCATGGAGATGCTATGAATGTGCCGGGTGAGAAGTCGGATTTAATTTATATTGATCCGCCGTATTATTCCCCGCTCTCGGATAACGAATATGTGAGGCGGTATCACTTCGTGGAGGGGCTGGCGCGAGATTGGCAGGGTGTCGAAATTCAGGAGCATACGAAGACTAAAAAGTTTAAGTCTTATCCGACACCGTTTTCAACTAGAAATGGTGCCGCCGAGGCTTTTGATAGACTCTTTGAAAAGTACAAGGACAGCATTTTGATCGTATCGTATTCGTCAAACAGTCTGCCGACACAGGACGAGATGATTGCAATAATGCAGCGATACAAGAAACACGTTGAAGTGGTACCGATAGATTACATCTATGCGTTCGGCAATCAAGGAACAGCAAAAACGCATCGGAATAATGTGCAGGAATTCTTATTTGTGGGATTTTGAGGTGAGCGACTATGCGTATTGATGAAAACGAGAAGATAAGTATTTGGCTAGCTGGTAATACTGGCCTCCGCAGCCCGACCAGAATCCAGGACGGCTTTATTGCTTTTGCGCAGTCGCCTTTTGTCGGTAATTTGCATAGACGCGAGAATGAACTCGGTTTCATGGCCTTTCTGGACGAGAAAGGTGTTATTAATAACGAATCTGGCAAAGACCCGTCTGGTAGCCATGCGCGGAAATGGCGGTTGATGTTTGAGCGTTATGGATTCATTTATGGTCAGGCGAAATCTCAGAATGGATTCAGTCAAGATGAACTCGGCGCATTAGACGAGATTACACCGTTTGGGCGGGCTTTCTTAAAGGCCGACACTGTATCTGCGATGCAGGAGTGTTTTCTGCGTTCTTTGGGTGTGGAGCAATATTGGTTGCCGGATGGTTCAGGGCATTATTCACCGTTCAGATGGATATTGGCAATTATGCTGGAGCTGGAGCGAAGGACGGGCTCCTCGGAGCTGAGTAGAATTGAATTTGGCCTGTGGGGGCATACGACCAATCCGAGCTATGATATTGACGAGGTAGTTGACCATATTCTTGATCTGAGAGAACGACGGAAAAATGCTCCAGCGAAACGTCCGTTTGATCGCAAAGAGATTGAGACACGAGGCGAACATTACGACAAGAAAAGTGCCAATTTCTTGGATTATAGTGATATGAATATGCGCTATCTGAGAATCTCTGGTATTCTGCAACGTAAAGGTCGCGGTTTAATTATTGTTCCGGCGAAGCATGTTATTGCCGAAGCAATGGCAAAGACGACTTTTAGTACAGGGCTGATGCTCGATGAATTTAAGGCGCTTACTACGGGTGCACCGCTTCCGACGGACGATATCGAAGTCGCCAAGACTGTCCTAAACGATTTAATGAAGCAGATGCGGGAACGGCATATTCTGTTTGATATCTCGGATTTGTCGCTTAATACCTCGGCAGAAGTTAATATTGCTAGACGTCGTCTGGAGGGAATTATGTCCCAAACAGACGAAATAAATTATGCCGCCGATCAGAAAAACAAGTGGCAGGAAATCTCGGATTATATGACGCTGCTCATAAAAGGTGGCGGCAAGTTAGAATATGACGAAGATTATGTGATTGAAGTCCCTAAAGATGAAACTCCGGCATACCTTGAATGGGTGCTATGGCGAGCGGCGTTGGCAATCGACCATATGAAGAACAAGCCATACGAGGTGCGCGGTTTTCGCCTTGACGCTGATTTCATGCCAGTTAATGCAGCGGGTGGCGGTAAGGGTGATCTATATTGCGAGTTCGAGGACTTTACTATTCTCACAGAAGTAACGATGTCGACTTCTTCTCGGCAGGAGGCGATGGAAGGCGAACCGGTTCGTCGTCACGTTTCCGATGCAGTGTTACACTACGATAAGCCGGTCTACGGAATGTTTATTGCGATACGGATAGACACGAACACTGCTGAGACATTCCGGCATGGTGTTTGGTACGCAAAGGGCGACGAGTACCAGAGGCTCAATATTGTGCCCTTTACGCTGGCGCAATTTCAGCGGTATTTTGAGCTGATGTTTAAAACGCGGCAAGCAAAGCCAGAGAAGCTCGTTGAGCTAATCGACCATTGCGTTAATAAGCGCGACATGATGGAGGCTCCGGCATGGAAGGAATATATAGACGCATCGGTACGTAATGGGGCATTTGGACTTAGTAAGGTAGCTAATCGCTCTGTGGTAGCAAAGGTAGCGGATAGTGTTGCTACCTATGGCACAAAGAAGGATTATAGCTTCCCTTACGGGATTTATTTTGGAACTAAAATCCGGAATACATACAAGAATGAAGTTGGGTGTGTAGTGGGATTTTTTGAAGGTCATATTCTCGTAGCTTTTGAAAATGGCATAGAACCGAGAATTATGCCGGTTAGCGAAGAATGCTTCGAAAAAGGCTACTTTGTGGTCGCGTGAGACGGGAGGCACATGGTTCCCGGTATGAAACATATTCCAATGGCTGATATGTTATAAAAAAACAGTGAGTCCCACGTTATGCGGGACTCACCACGTGAAAGGGATAGATCATAGAACAATAACAAAAAACCTATGATTTGATGGCCGCTACAAGGCGGCATGGATATTATATCATGGAGAAGTAGCAGGCGAGAGATTCATTGCGAAAGGTTAAAATCGTTAATGCATAAAATACGAGGCAGACTTTAGGACGCCTATATGCTACGGTGATTATGCGGGAACTCGATCTTTTCCACAATCAAGGAGGTTTTATATATGCTTAGAATCGACAAAGCTATTCTCGACACAAACGGAGTGGTTTGTGGCAATATAAGACAGCTTTGCGAGATAGATAGGGGCTTACTTAGTCAGAATATCCTTGGACATATTCGAAACTTCGTGGAGTATGTCGCAATTAAGGCGTATTCTAATGGTCAAGATGTTAACCCCAATGATTACGAACTTCGTGTTGCCGCTTTGAAGGACATGCAGCAACATGGCAATTTGCGATTTCTTTATGGGTTTCATGAAATGCTCCAGAAGTCCGTATCGCATTATACTGTCGACAAAGATGGCTCTGAGCGTCTTATGCTTAAATATTACGAGCATCTTTTAAAAATAAAGCTGTATCTAAAGCAGACTTTTGGCCTTGACGTCTTAGAGAACATTGATGATTTTCCGCTGAATACAGATACCGAACTCTCGGACTACTATAAAAAAATCGCAGAAAGGATTGATGCTCCAAGCGTTTACAGATCTCGGGTTGCATACGATGACCGATATTATGTTCAGAAAGTAAAGCCATTCTTCGTAGACCAGAAGATCTATTATGAGGTGACTTTCACTGCGGCAAATGCCAATGCTAGCAAGTTTGATCGCGTGATTGCCTTTACGCAAATCGAGATAGTAGATAACTACGCAGTTAAGTTCTCGATACATAATGACATGATTCGGATTCTGGATAAGGATATGGCTATCCTCGTAATAGATGGCTATGAGGTATCAATCCGACCTTGCGAATTGGACAATTTTTCTAAAATCTTTGGACTGAGGACTAAGTGTAGCACAAACTCTAATGAGTACAGAGAGTTGATGCGGTTTCTTTCGAATACCAGAATATCTCTTACAGAACTTGTTAGCAGTGATCAGGACTACTACGATCGCATTAAGACCTATATCATTGCTAATGGGCAATCAATTAAGATTTATGAGATGCTGGACTGGTGCCGGAGTGTCATTGTGGGCAATTTGCCCGGAGCCAATGTTCTGCGCTATCTGCTTTATAAGATGAATAATCGGGTCATTAAAGGACAATCCCAGAACGAGCAATGCAGTGCTCTGTCTAATTTGTATCTGAGTTACGGGTGTATTCCGTTCGATAAAATGCCGTATTGTACCTCTCTTCGACAGCATAACCCGAGAATATATGATTTATTCGAGTCTATCCCTATTGAAGGCCGTGAGCACGAGTTATTTGCGCGATTCATAACAAATAATACGGAAATCGAGGGACACCTTTTCACTCCGAAGGCTGGAATAGAAGGATTTGACAATATTGATGCTTTAATTCGAAAGTATAACTCTTCCCTTTACTATAAACATGCTGGACGAAGAATTGAAGAATGCAAAGGGCATCTATATATCAAGAACTATGTTGATGATAGTACGGAGATAATTAAGAGGTTGCAAGAGTTAGCCTCTTCGGGTGTTTCTCAATATACTTCTTCAATCGATTCGTGGATTTTGAGAGAATCCTATGTGATCGATGATGATAGCAAGAAAGAAGCTTTACGGCGAATGTTTTCTGAGTCGCATGTTGCCTTAATCTATGGTTCTGCAGGTACCGGAAAATCTACGCTAATCAAGCATATTTCAAATTTCTGGGCAGATAAAAACAAACTGTTCCTGGCTAATACGCACCCTGCGGTGGATAATATGCGCCGTAAAGTTATGGCTGGAAATAGCAAATATAGCACGATTGCAAAATTTCTCTCAAAGCGCAGTGCTGATGTCGATTGCGATATTCTCTTCATTGATGAGTGTAGTACGGTTAGCAATGATGATATGCGACGAGTGCTGGAAAAGGCGAACTTTAAGCTCCTCGTTTTAGTGGGCGATGTTTACCAGATAGAATCCATCTATTTCGGAAATTGGTTTAGCATTGCGCAGAAATTTGTCCCAGCGACATCTGTTTTTGAGCTTGCTCATCCGTATAGAACTACGAACGACGATTTGCTCACGGTATGGGATCGAGTACGCAAGCTGGACGATGCTATTCTAGAGCCTTTGGTAAAAAACGGATATGTGGCAAGGCTTGACGAATCAATTTTTGAACATAGTGGCAATGATGAAATTATTCTGTGCCTCAATTACGATGGCCTTTACGGCATTAATAACATTAATCGTTTTCTCCAAAACAGCAATCCGAATCCATCTGTTGTCTGGGGTATCGGAAGATACAAAGTTGGCGATCCGATCTTATTTAATGAATCCAATATCTTCTCGCCGCTCATTCACAACAACTCAAAGGGGAGGATTGTTGATATTAGACCGGAAGAACAGCGAATTTGGTTTGATATTGAACTAGAGGAAGCGATAAATGAAATCGATGCGGGGGACTATGATTTTGAACTTATCGGGATATCCGAAAATGGAAATTCGATAATCTCGTTCAGCGTTAATAGATATCGGAGCACCGACGAGGACGAAGACGATAATGATTCGAGAGTAGTGCCATTCCAAGTTGCGTATGCTGTGTCTATACATAAGGCACAGGGTTTAGAGTATGACTCGGTAAAAATCGTAATTACAAATGAGACGGAAGAACGGATCACGCACAATATTTTTTATACGGCCATTACGCGTGCAAAGAATAAACTCAAAATATATTGGAGTCCGGAGACGGAACAATCCGTGCTTGAGCGACTCGAGGCCAGAAATTCTAATAAAGATGCTTATTTATTGGCGCAATTATCTGGGCTGACAATGAGGTAAAAAGGGACGATTAAGAAAACTGAAAGAACGCATTATTTTATTGATAATCATCATAATGTAAATGATTTTAATGAACTACGCCGTATCAAAGCTTCTCTGTCGTATAGTTTAGAAAAAGTATATGGGTATCGGCTTTAATCAGCTAGCGCAAGGCAACAAGGAGGTTATTGCGTACTCGCGCTTCAATAAGTCTAATTCTACGATATTTCGAGCGTGTTTGTGGTACGGAAATGGGATGGAAACTCATTCTTCTTGCAGATTATAAGACCAAGCTGAGTTAAAACGATACCCATAAAAAGTATTAATTCCATTTGAATGCAATACCCTTAAGCATAATGCGTAGACATTCCCTAGCGTCCTTATATACTAATGGTGCTATGAAACAGGTGGCTATTTCAGTCAATACGGTTGCAAGGGCGGCTCCGGTAATACCCATAACCCGAATCAGGATAGTGTTCATGGTCAGGTTAAAACATACACCCCAGATAGCAAATTTCTTTGCATATTTGCTTTTGTTTTCGGCTACCATCCAGATATTGCGCACGGTCCCCAGTTGGGAAAACGGAACAAACAGAATCAAAATGCGCAAAGTCTGGGCCGACGCATAGTATGCATCGCCATAAATTAATCCAACAATAAGATTACTGCATGCGAGGATAATTAATGATGCAAGACTGCAGCCCCAAAAAACAATTGCATATGTCTGCTTAAGCCTGCGGACATAATTCTCCTTGTTGCTCTTCAGCCCCAGGACGACGGTTCTGGCGGTACTTATGACAGCTTCAGGGATAAATGTCCAGATTGTGCAAATTTTTAAAGCAGCCGAGTACAAGCCAAGCTGTGTTTCGTTCAGCATAGTACCAATCATGATCTTATCCATCTGCGTATAGACTAGGACTAGAATACCGGAGATGATGTAGTGGTGGCTATTCTTGATGAGGTTCTTTCCGATATTCTTGTCAAAGGTCAACTTTTTGCCGCCACTTTTTTTATAGAAACCGAGTATAAAGAATGCAATTAACATGTATTCTATAATAGTAGAAGCCGCGAACCAAATGATCCCCTTGCCACTAAACAACAGATATCCTTTGTAGAGAGCCATGGCAGTATAAGCAAGGCCTTTTGCAACAGAAATACTTTTCGATTCAAGCCTGGATAAGAACCAGCCGTCAAGGATTGTCGCTGCCTGAAAAAGTAGCACGAGTGACTGCAAAATGCTTGTCGCGATAATCAGCCAGGAGTTGTATTGCAAAACAAAGACCAAAATAATAATCGTCACAATCGACAGCAGAGCAGACAGAAGCCTTAAAATAACCGCTGTCCCCAAGATGCTTCCTTCTTTTTTTCTGTTATTTATGAGCTCATTTACGATTGTATTGTCGAGCCCAAGTTTCATGATAACAGCGAAGAAGCTGGTCAGGGTTGCCCCATAGTCTAACACGCCAAACCCCGATGGTCCGAGATATCTGGATGTCAGGACGGTCAGAATGAAGCTGATAGCCGCCTGATAAATGCGTTCCGCTATGAGCCAGAAGCTATTCCTGAGGGTTTTACGCCTGAACAGTGCTTTAATTTTGGACTTCATGTATTACCAATTTAATCATGTTTTTGAAGTTTGCGGGTGCAAATGGCCGCATCTTGAACATTTCAAGCAGATACATTTTTGCAGTCTGCTCATCGCCTTTAGACAGATAACAATTGAAAAGTCTGTTCCTGAAGTTATGTTCTATAAAGCGTTTTTCTTTTTCTGATAGGATGCCGTATCGTTTCCTGCACTCATCCTGATACCATTTGACCTGCTCGATGAATTCATCTCCCACAGCGGATATCCCGGCACCTGGTTTGTGGATGTAAAAATTTGTAAGGCATTCCGGAACGGGATATATGGAATAATCTGCATCCAGTATCCGCAGCATCAGCATCAAATCCTGTTGACTCTTTATGTCGTCAAACATCCCGACTTCCTCCAGAACTGCCTTACGGCAGAGCCATGTAGAGGTCGGCATAGTGAAATTCAGCATATGTTCATACAATGCCTTGCCGGAATTGCTGCAAATACGCTTCCTTTTGTGTCCATTTGTTTTTATGGAACAAATACCACAATAAACGATGGCAGTATTTTTATCCTCTTTAAGCTTCTGGGTCATCAGTGCTATCTGCTTTTGAATCTTATCCCGGTGGAATTCATCGTCGTCATCCAAAAAAGCAATATACTCGCCGCTCGCTGCCCTTATTCCGATGTTGCGCGTCATCCCACCTCCTATATTTCTGGGATTCCGTATGTATTTGACTGAGGGATATTCCTTTAAGATTTCCCTGCATTTCCTGCGGGCTATGGAACCGGTTGGATTATCATCCACGACAATTACTTCAATTTTGGGATAGTCCTGATTCAGTGCGCTGTCAATGGCTCTCCTAAGTGTATGGGGGCGGTTATAGGTAGGGATAATAATTGAAACTAATTGTATTGTTCTGGAAGCAATGTTTACCGAGTACCAGTTGTAAAGGTATTTGGGGAGCAGGAAAAGCAGAATAGAATAGGTTGCTGAGTGATAATAACTAAATGGAAGCCTGCTCTCATAGAGGCCGTATACTATTATACAGATAAATAAAGCTTCCAACATGTAACTTAATTGCATATGGTAGACCCGGAGTTTTCTTATCTGTTTATACGCTGCCGCCAGCAGTACAAGGTATGCGGCAAGACCCACCAATCCAAACATTATTAGGACGCTTAAGTATGAATTATGAAAGCCGCTAAATTCAAAGGCTTTGCCATACTCATCTAGAGATCTTTCAGCGCCTGACCCGAACAGCACATCGTGAGACACATAATAATTCCAGGCATAGTTATAAATCTCGTCCCTATGCGTCGAAATGTTATGGGGGCGGATAAACATTTGCAGGACGTAGTTCCTTGATATGGGTATCAGGAAGATTATAAGCAGGACGATGGATATGACCCCGGCCATCTTAAATAAGGTATGCCTGGCGGTTTTGTTCGGCAGGACAAAACGAACTGCCGTAATACCCAAAAACAGCAAGGTGGCCAGAATGGCTCCCCTGGAAAATGTCAACAGCAAATTGAAGGCCAGAAAGAGAACCGAGGAGAGCCAAATCGTTTTTTCGTTCTTTGTGAACTGTTTTCCCTTAAGCGCGTATAAGGTGAATGATGCGAAAATCGACAAAAACATAAAAGTCCCATAGATATTTCGGTTATTAAAGAAGGACTGGAACCTTACTGCGTAGGATGAGGACATGGTAAAGATTTCACTGAAGGATCCGATGTTGTAGAAAATATTGAACACTCCGGAAATAATGCCAAGAAGGATAACTGCATTTAAGAGGAAAGCAACGTCGTTCAACGATATCCTTGCTTCGCCGTTTATGATTAAGAATAACGCCACGCACATTACCGGGTAATATAGGTTCTTCGTGATATCTGACGAATAAAATCCAGAGCCTTTTAAAACTGCAGAGGCGACAAAAACAACAAGAACACAGCCAAGGATTATTAATTTTTGCCCGATTTTTTTATGGTTTTTCCGGTCAATCCTCCGGGACAGGAGCACGGCAATTACAGGGACGGAAAGGAGATGCAATAGTCTGACCGGAAATAGCGATGATATGTCCATCACCGATATGGATGATATGAAGGATACAACGATCCAAACGAGCAACAGCCCCATCCCCTGATTCCTGGCATCTGCTTTACTTCGCATCTGCCGCCCCACGCATGAATAATTGCCAAACCTTTATCAGCCCCATATTCTGGCAATAAGCCTTGCGGTGCCGAAATATCATCACAAAGCAAAGGATGGGATAGCTATAACGGTGTAATGCATACATTAAGGCACCGGAATCGAAAAAATACTTTTCGTCGTATCCCGTGAACCAGCTGGAATCTTTGTTCGTATTCATGGCGATTATTTTTGCCGACGTGTATACTTTTAGCCCTTTGGATATACTTTGCTGGATAAAGAGGCTGTCCTCGCCGTGCGAGTATCTGCTGGCACCGTAAAGCAACGAGAAAAACAGATTGTTCTTTAAAACTACTTCCCTTCTTACTGCGAAGCGAGGGGTGCTGTATCTCAAGCAATTCCACCATCTCACCCTTGTCCGATGCATAGACTTTCCCTGGGGTATTCTATGAGATTCCTTGCAGTGCTCTATGTCCATATTGAACACGATAAAATCACTTTCTTTATGCTCCTCAAACTCGGATAGGATACGTTTTTCATAACCGTCAAGGAACACCTCATCATCGTCCGCAAAGACAAGAATGTCCGCAGTAGCGCGCATCAGGGCATTATTTCTGCTCAGCCCTATGCCATTTTCGCTCAAATTCCAAACCTGGATGCAATGGCCTTTAAAGGTAATCTCTTCATAACCAACGGAATCTGTCTGGTTAATAATAATCGCATCAGAACCAAGATTCATTCGCCTCACTAAACGACGGGGGTCAGCATTTACCGTGGAAATCAAAACCTGCAGATTCATATTCTTTTTCTCATTACGATTATATTCCAAAAATATACGACGATGTTGGAAACAGTGAAAAACACTGCAGTAACTGGACTGAAACCATTCACGCTTCTATGCAGTCTGTAATGGTACTTGATCAAGTGTGCTTTTCGCCCGGATGACAGACTGTTACGGCTTTTCCTGTATGCAGCTAGGACACCGGGTGTTTTTGCGCCATATCTGGCAATTTTAAGGATCTGGCACCAAATTGCATAATCGTTGCGCTTTTCCAGACGTACATATTGGATTTGGCGCAGATAGGTTCGCCTGAAAATTACTGTCAGGCATCCTACAGAGTCTCCCAGTAACATGCGAAAATAGGACATCCGTTTAGGCGCATGCCGGACAATTTTTAGCGCCTGGCCCTCCTCATCTATGAGTTCATAATCGGAATACGAAAAGGGAATCCGGTTTTCCTCCATAAAAGCAACCTGCCTAGATAATTTCTCTTTCTTCCAGATATCATCGGAGTCCAAAAATGCAATATATTTTCCCCGCGCCATGGACATTGCCTGGCTTCTTGCTTCCATTGCGCCATGTTGCATTTTGTTGAGTTTTTTCAGGACAATCCTGTCATCCGTCGCAATCAGCTGCTTTACTACATTCGCAGAACCGTCCGTTGAATGGTCGTCCACCACGATAATCTCCAGATTGCTGTAAGTTTGGTCGAGAATAGACGAAAGAGACTCAAGGATTGTCTTTGAACTATTGTGAATAGGCACTATGACCGAAACTAATGGTGTGGAAGAAATCTGTTTTGTGCTTTTACCCATATTTTTGCCTGAGATTTTACCGGAAATATATTTTAGTCCCTTGCATAAATGTCGGAGGTGTAAATTTTCTCTTTAACATCGTTTAGAGCTTCTCCCATGCGGTTGGCAAGGATAAGATCACTCTTCCTTTTAAAGACGTTCAAATCGTGTTCTACCTCAAAGCCATTGAAGCTATTTCCTTTTAGGGTGGGCTCATAAATAATACTATGAATCCCCTTGGCGCGAAGGAGCTCTATGACATCTAGGATGGCGGATGCACGGAAATTATCGGATCCGCTTTTCATGATCAGGCGGTAAACACCGACAATGCCTGGCTTTCTTTTTAATACCATATTTGCTATGTGGTGCTTCCGGGTCTCATTGGATTTTATGATTGCCTCAATCAGGTTTTGGGGGACATTAGAATAGTTGGACAGCAACTGTTTGGTATCTTTCGGCAGACAATAACCGCCATATCCAAAGGAAGGGTTATTGTAATGTGTACCAATGCGTGGGTCAAGAGAAACGCCCTCAATTATGCTTTGGGCTCTAAGCCCCTTGAGTTCGGCAAAGGTGTCTAGTTCATTAAAATATGCAACACGGAGTGCGAGGTAAGTGTTGGAGAAGAGCTTAACAGCTTCTGCTTCTGTGGAATCCATTATTAAAATGGGAACCTGACTGTCCAGTGCAGACTCCTCTAAAAGCCTCGCGAACATCATGGCATCTTTATGTTGGGAGATGGCTGCACCGACGATAATGCGGCTTGGGTGTAAATTATCATAGAGCGCCTTCGATTCCCTTAGAAATTCCGGACTAAAGATAATGTTTAAAGATTTATATCTGCTGCTGATATCCTTTGTATATCCAACAGGCACCGTGGATTTGATTACGACTAAGGCAGATGGATTTAATGATGCAATCTTTTCGAGTACGTCCTCTACAGATTTCGTGTCGAAATGGTTATGTACGTCATCGTAGTTCGTAGGAACCGCAATAATGACAATGTCAGCGGATTTGTAGGCACTGTCGTCCGTTGTTGCCCTTAGGTGGAGGCTCTTGTTCGCCAGGTAATACTCGGTTTCCCTGTCGTGGATGGGGGACTTCTTGTTGTTAACAAGGTCGGCTTTTTTCTGGATAATGTCTGTTACGGTCACTTCATTATTCGAGCCAAGGAGAATGGCCAGCGACAGACCAACATAACCAATTCCTGCAACAGTTATTCTCTTCATAAAAAAATATTAACATACTCTTTAAATAAAATTGCTCATAAATATATTATTTTTTCGAATACTCCCAGCTTTTGCGAATATATACGTTGTTCTGATGTAGAATGCGCCTGACCGTATCAGGGCTTACTCCAAGCGCTTCCCCGATTTCTTTAGGCTTATACCATTCCGCATACATTTGCATAATCATCTCGGCGAGCACTTTCTTTTTGGCAACTTGGTTAGATACCTGGATGTTATTGTCTTTTAATGCTTTGCTGATGGTATATCTGTGGCATCCGAATTCCTTGGCTAATTCATAAGTTGAAGATCCTGCCTGGTACTTGGAAATAATTTTCTGGATTTCGTCTTTAGATAATATTTTCTGCTTTTGGCAAATACTATGAATTTCCGTTTCGCCGTAGTTGTTTTCAGCTTTTCTGTCTGTTATACTTATTTTTATCGAAGTGGTATCACTTATCGGATGACTTTGCTTATACTTGACTACTTTCACAAAAATGTTTGAGTATAGTTGCGATAGTCCCACCAAAAGTTTGTTACTCGAACTTTTATCCTTAAAAAAATTTGAGTAACTTCGCATAAACATGGAATTATCCGCAGAATGGTCGCATCCGGGCTCAAGAAGGATGCGGCTTTTTGCTACAGTTGAATCTTCAGATGTCGGAGTGATGTTCGTTTCGGACTGCTCACCTATGGTTGGAGCAAGGATACTATCAAAGGGTGGACGAAATTCTCCTTTAATGCCGAGCGGGATTTCTTCGTTCGCAATGACGTAGATTTTACTGAAAATCGCCTGATTCATCAGGCGTTTTATCTTGTCGCTGGCATTGCGATAAGATTTGCCACAGTCGTTCAGCATTTCGAGTGCGCAAGAGAGATTCTCCGTGATTTGCTCAAAGGTAAGAGAATGCTGCCGGATTTCATGTTCGACGGCGGAGAGTTCTTTTGTAATTTTTTGCTGTTCGGATTTCATGAAGTCTGCCGGAATAGCATCCATATAATGAGCTTCCATCAGTTTTTCGCGTTTGTGCTCCAGTTCATGCTTGCGGCCATACAGCCCCTCAATTTCGGTATCGTATTTTTGCTTTTCTGCTTCGACTACTTTTTGAAGCTGTTCTTCAATTTGGGTTTTTAGGTCATCAGAGATTTGGATGCAGTCGTAGAGCTTCTCAATTTCGCGTTCTACTGCCGCGATGAGAATGTACTTAGTCTTACAGTCGCGTCGACGTTTGCTGTGCCGACCAGCGCAGACGAAATATGGGTAGACCGTACCGTCCTTCTTTTTCTCGTTGCTGACGATCATGCGCTCACCGCAGTAGGCGCAGTAGATGGTACTTTTGAGATAGTGCGGATGCTTATTGGTGCGCTCGCCATTGACGCGGGATGCGAGTATGAGTTGTACCTTATCCCACGTTTCGGTATCAATGATAGGTTCATGTGAGCCGGGATATTCTACGCCCTTATACTTCACGATACCTTTATAGTAGGGATTTGTCAGGATTTTCTGGAGCGACTGGAAAGGGATAGACTTGGACGGGATTTTGGGCGTAGCGCGCGTTGTAAGGCCGCACGCGCCCAGATACTCCGCAAGGCTATTAACCGTCCACTGCTCGGTGGCATAGGCCTCAAAGGCCATTTTAACCAGCGGTGCGCGATCCGGATCGAGGATGACCGTGCGCTCCTCGCGCCCCTTTTCATCGACATAGCGGACGTTCTGGTAACCGAGCGGCGCGCGACTGACGGTTCCACCGCCTTTGATTTTCTCGCCCATGCCTTTCTTGACTTCCGTGGCGAGATTTTGCGAGTAGAATTCTGCAATAGAGCTCATAATGCCGTGCAGCAACATGCCGGCCGGAGTTTCATCAATGCTTTCTGATGCGGAAACCAGTTGAATGCCACATTCTCGAAGTGTGCGCATGATGTCGCTATCATCATCACGGTTACGCGCAAGACGGTCGATTTTATGCACGATCACATAATCTACACGGTCAGCGTTCTCTTTGACATATTCCAGCATGGCTTGCAATTGCGGACGATCAGCAGATTTCGCAGATGCGCCGCGATCGACGAATTCTTTGCCAACCATCGCGCCGAGTGACGCAGCCTTTTTCTTGTTGGCTTCGCGCTGAGCGGGAATGGAAAAGCCTTCATCATGCCCGCCACCGCGCTCGGCCTGTCCGCGAGTAGATACGCGGAGATAGGAAACAGCAAACTTTGGCGTCATGGATTCCGTCAGTGCCTGCGCCATATTTGCCATAGTAGCGGTACTCATAGAGTATACCTCCTTTCTTAGGTGTCATCGCATGATAGCTCTCTTCCAGAGAGAAAGCCAGTCACTTCGCGAAGAATTTACAATTTATTATCTTTTAGTCTTGCTCGTCTCAAAGCCAATAGGCAACTGTCGGTCACACAGATTGACAGACATGTAGAGATGTTGCCCTAATCGCACCATAGCACGACTTTAGGCAAGAAAAAACCGCTCCGAGTTACAGCTTTCGGAGCGAAGGATACAGTAATGTGACGACGTGCACCTCTGTAAAAACAAGATTTTTGCCAAATTAGTGATATCGATAAAATCGATGTTGTAATATTTACAACGACTTACGAATTTCAGAAGTATCCTGAATTTGTTGGGTTACTTATCACTTTTGTGGCGCTTGCAGTCACGGTATAGCATTTAGCGGTTTTTAACAATAATTCTACCGCCTTGGATCCATGGCGTAATATGATTGGCTTCCATTCCGTCAATATCAAATGTTGACCACAACTTGGATAAATTCCCTGCTGGCGCTCGTATGTACACGCTTATTTTCTAATGTCCTTCCGCTGGGATGTTCGCATCGATCAACATGAGCAATTTTGCCGCGCCGTTCCGGGATCTTTTCAATTTAAGGGAAACGAGGATTACTGCTTTTCGCGTAATCTTTTCCCTGCTGTGGGGGCGATATCGGTTTATGAAATGTATATTCCTGTTGAATAGCTTTTATTAAACTACCCTTTTGTGTGGGGTATTTTCTCGCTAAATCGAATATACTATGAACGTCGCCATAACCGCCTATGCTTTCAATCGTATGAGATTGATGATATAATCTGCGGCAAGTACAGATAAGCTGGTTAATTTTGAACTTATCTCGTGCGGTACTTTTGAAATTCTTTTCTCACTGACGCCTCAAAAGAGGCGCAGCATCAAAAAAAGGAGGGGTAACCATGAAGAAAAGAATCGCTATTTTAGTTGTGTTTTTACTTATCCTCTGCCTCACCCTCGTTGGTTGTGGGCAGAGAAGCACGGACGACAAGACCTACGACGTTGGATCGACGGACAGCACCGAGCAATCGGAGCAGGACGGGCAAGATGGACAGGATGCGCCAATCAGCAATACTGACGATGTCGACGATGCCGACGATTTCAGCTCAAACACTTCCATCTCGGGCATAAAGAACGCTGACGGAACTTATACGCATGATTTAGACGGCGTTAAAATAACACTAAAAACTAATATCAGTGACTATATCCATGACGGCAACGTATTCTACTACGATGAGATTGCCGAAGACCTCGGTTGGCATTTTAAAGACCCATCATATGAAGGCGATCCGAACATTGCAGGCCGCTTCTGGGATGACGATAATACCTACTATGTTATGTTCGACAAGTGTAATGACCATTCCTATTATTACATATATTGTGCATACACTACAGACAACGCAGCTTTAGTCATCTTTAAACGCTACGACCGAGAAGACCCGGACACAATCACCTACCAAGTTAATCCGAACGGCCGCTACAATGTGAACTACGAGCAAATCGCCCTAATGACATATTTGCTTGAGAACATGAAGGATAATCCCGATTTTGATCCAATTTACGAAATTCGCCCCGACACCCCCGGTACTTGGACGATCTATAAGTAAGTAAAAGCCAGCCCTAAATACGCCTCAGTTTGAGGCGTATTTTCAATTTCCTATAGCGAATTCATTGCGCATAGAAAGATTAAATACACTTCGTCTAGAATCATAATTCTCTACTTCAATATCTTGATTCTCGCGAATAGCCACTCTGGATTCATCGTCATTGTCAGTCACTTTATATGGATACATATCCGATGGATCATACTGCGCCAACCACAGAAGCCCCTCCATGGTATCCATGACCTTGGCAAGATATTCTTTAGTCACACCCATTCTCGATGCCAGAACACCTTCATAAGAATCATCAATCGGATGTTCTTCGTAATAATTCTCTAAAGCGACCGTCACCGACGATTTTTCAATAATACCTTCGTTTTCAGCAATGCGCTGATCTTCGATATAGCGCTGGTAATATGATGCTTCTTCCCACGTAAATGCATTGCTGCCAATTCCATCCCCAGAATTTTTCGTAACGCAAGCTTCGCCAGTCACATATCCAATCTTATTAAAAATATTAGTACTCTGTAAGACATCGGCGACTCCACCCCAAATTGGCAGTGCGCCTTCTAGCGTGCCCGCACCGGAATCAATGGCGTTACCGATATTTTGATCGGCCACACCGAAGTTCGACGTACGTTGACTGCAATACACAATATATTCCATTAATCGACTACCACCAGCATCCGGCTCAGTAGCTGTATTAATCTTCGGGTTATCTTCATCATCACTCAACACGAAATTCTCGCCTGAGCCCAATTCCGAGACCTTATATATCACTTCAGCCGGATCTTCATCCATCGTCGACAAATCCGTAATAAAGTAAGGGTTACAGAACGCATCGCCAACTGCGCCAATTGAAGCGAGTTCAGGGCAAGTAGATTCTGTATTTTTTGCCGCCTCTTCTGCCGTCGTAGCCGCTGTCACCGCAGAAGCGCCCGGTATCAAAGATGAAATTGATTTCCCCACCAACGAGCTCACATTAGTAATCCCACTCATAATCGAACCAGTTTGCGTTAATACCGGAACGGATTTTGACAATAGATCCCCCATAAAAGTATACGGCGACGATGCGTCAAATGGGCTCAGGGTCTCCCGCTCATATCTTGCCACATCCGCTATATATACCTCTTGCTGCTTCAGATAAGTAATCAAAGTTTCTTTACTGGCAACCGACCCGCCACCGTACTGATGATTCTGCCCCATATACATATTTGCACCAGAAACCAATGCATTGCCAAAATCCTCGCCACCAATATCTGCCGCTAAGTCCCTAGTAAGCATTGTAGCCGCCTTTGGAACCAAATATTGCCCAACAAAGCTAGTTACCATACCGACTATACTCGAGAAGGCGGCCGAAACGACAATTTCTTTACCTATATTAAAGGCGATATTTCCTAATAGCGGTAAACAAGCAAGACCAAGAGTCTCTGCTCCCCCGCCAATACAAGCCACTAGCTCGGCAGCATAGCCAGCAGTCTTAGCAACATCAACGCCTGCGCTTACAAGTCCCGCAGCAATCTTCGAGACCAAACAAGTACTGTAAGAAGCCAAATTGCCACCAAAGTGACTTAATACCTGAGTGATTCCATCTGTCAGATTAAAGCTATTTACGCTTGGATCCGAATCGTCAACGGCGGTATTGCCATATAATGCACTAATTGCATTTGCCTCCATGGCACTTCCATCGCTGGAAGTAGTGCCGCCGTCACCATTTGCAGTATTATAGGTCGTCTTCTTTTTCGTAGTCAGGCTATTAGCAATATCATTGATTGGCGAGCTCTTAGAATCCTCTATCTGCCCTTTTTGTATTCCTTCGAAAACTGTAGTCGCCACTCGCAATACTTGAAGCGCTTCATTGGCCATGATGAGTAAATTAATAGCACCAACTATATTCGTCACAAAACAAATCGTTCCAGAAATTTTACCAGCAACTTTTACAGATTTTTGACCAATTCCGTCAGCAAAATCCAGCAACTTCGTTGATATTTCACTTGCAGACGATCCGCGTTTTATGCTTACCGAAGTTCCGTCGCCATCTTCAAGCTTCGCAACATCTTTCGTCGTATCGGTGCCGTCATCATTTTTAGTGGTCTCTTCTTCTGAACGAAGCCCTCCACCACCGGTACTGCCAGAGACATCGTCTCCACCTACCGCACTCTTTACCGTACCTTCATATTCGGCTTTTGAATCATCGCCGCCAGTGCTAAAATCTGAAAATCTATTCCTCATTACACTAATCTTTGTCAAGAAACCGCCAGTTAGATTATCGAACCAGCTCCCCAATGACTGTCGCCAGGTTTTTGTACCCTCATAGTAGCTATTACGAAAGCCCGAATCTGTCTCGTACAATTCGTCAATCGTAATTCTTCCGTTTTTTGCCTGTGCCTTATCCGCCACAATCTCGACTTCATTACCATCCGCATTCGTGTAACGCATAATCTGGTTCCCAGCACCGTCCGACACGACATTAATGCCGCTCTTTTTGAGTTTAGCCGCTTGACGTTTTGAGATCTTAAAGTAATTTTCATCAGAACCAGTTGCTAATTGATATATCTTCGAGTGTTGTTTTACGAAATCTTGAGCCTCTGCGCTCACATTACGACTCTCAGAGTGCATTTGCCATTTAGTAAATCTAGACGAACGCGCATAATTACTCACGCTAATCGAATCAAAATTTCCAATAAATTGGTTAATCAGACTAATCGGCATCGCCATCTGGCCAAAGAAAGACAACGCGCCAAAGCCAGCCACGCCGCCACCCGCAACCAGCGCCGGCATCATTTTCTTCATCAAGCTTCTCGCCGAGAATTTACTCTTGCCCTTAGCCTGCTCATTATCGCTCCGCCCCGACACCATATTCTTAAAGCTCGACGTTGGCGAGCTAAAGCCAGATTTTATATTATTTTCCGACTCGCGCGCACCCAAAATTCCGTCGCCTTTTTGGTCCAACATCTTCGCTGCGCCTTGTTCACCATCGCGCAAACCGTTCGCCGCCCGCGAATTGCGGTCAAATACGTTATGGTAATGTTCGTCTCCTACATTACCTTTCGTAAACTTACCGTCGTCTTCCGAATAAGATTGTTCGGACGGGAAAGAATCCGTCGCACCGTCTGCGTTGACGTTTTCCTGATTCTGCAATTCTTCGCTAGATCTTCGTCCGAACATACTGGTTTTTCTTTTAACCCTATTAAAGCATAAGTGCCATTTAAATTAAAGCCGGTCTATGTTTCGATCTGCCAAACGGTACGGCAGTATTATCCAGCTCTCTACTTCTACATATTGTCCAGGTCTCTATATCATTTTTTATAATCCCACCTCGTACGCATCTTTACGCCGTTGGCTTTTAGTCTACGACTGACGGTGTTATCCGACATAGAATATCTTTCAGCTAGTTGTTTAGTCGTCCAGCCTAATTCATATAGCTTAATGGCTTCTTCAAGATTTATTTTTTCGATAGAGACCTTAATGCCCTGCTTTCTGAGACTATTGGCAATGGTGTTGCGATGGCAGTTGAATTCTTTTGCTAACTCATAGGTCGACTCGCCCTGTTGATATTTCGTGACGATTTGTTCTATTTCTTCAGGACTGAAATGTTTTTGCTGTTGCTTGATGGTCTTTACGATAAAATTAGGGTCATAAGATAAATCTGTGACATTTGGATCGACTGGCTGATTTACAGTGATGGAATGGGACTCCTTGATATTATCCAGGATTATTCTGTAATTCTTCGAGTTAATCTCCGATAGTCCCACCACAAGATAATCAAACTCACTAGAAAATAGTGAGTGTTTTTTGCGATCAAGAATTCGGTATCTCTGCAGATATTATTAAAGTCTACGTAGGGATATTAAAAAAATGACTTGCTAATTTTGTTTACCATAAGCGTCATTGAATTAATAGGAACGTGAGACAAATAAGCGAGTTATAGTCCCCTAACAATTTGGATTATTGTATAAACCTTACTTAGGGGTTTACGTGTCTATATTAGCAAGAATCGCATTTAAAGTCTAGCTTTAGGATTTTTCTACTTTACAAACAATCGCAAAAAGCCTAAAATAAGCTTTAGAGTTGTGGAGTTACTCAAACAAAAAAAGGAGTAACTCAAAAATGAAAAAACGAAAACAAACAAGCAAAATAAAAAGAGTCGCCTTGGCGTTAATCTGTCTGACATTGGTGCTGGGCTGGATGTCGAGCAATTTTAGCGTAGTCGCGGCGACGAATAAAATTCTTGTCTCAGACAATGATGGCGACAATGCGATTTCAATTGGCGACAAATTCTGTATTGGCGAGGAATGTTTTTATGTAACAAAAAATGCCAACGGGAAGATTTCGGCGTTGGCGGAATATAACTTATATGTCGGTGCTAATTATAGCAAGATTGTATTGGATATTAATAATACCTTCATACGTTACCGTTGTAAGACGGAAGATGTTTCGTCCTGTTACACGAATGTGGCCTATTATTTTGATGGGCAAGAAATTGACGGCTATTATGAGTGGGAGAAGATGATTTTTGACAAATATAGCGAGAATTTTATTAGTACAGAGGTTTATGGTGATGTTTATGTTTGGAACAATTTACTTTTTCGCAATATGACTTATATATTATATCCATATATTGAAATTACCGAAGAGACCGAGGGCTATGCGCTACAAAATGAGCTTGCGCGCGGCGTTAATGGCGAAAAAGGTAATGCAACTTATCCAATTTATGCAACGGTGCGAATTCATGAAAATAGAAAAGACTCAGCGGATTTATATAAAAAAGGTTATATGAATTTTGATTTAGTAAACGATAGTTATTTGACGAAGGTTTTTAGCGAATATGAAACAATATTGAGCGATAGTGGCTATGTTGTGGATAGTGTTGATATGTTTAATATTGAAGATATTGAAGAATTAGTATATGCGATTAGTGGTAAAGAGTTGCCTTTAATTGACTGGTATGACGAATCACTAAAGACTGAACAGATTGGAGATGATGATGAAAAATACGTGCGGCTAGGTGATCTAACGCAATATCTCTCGAATAGTTATGCTTGGATTTGGAATACGACTTATTGGCTAAAAACCGCCGTCGGCACGAGCCTAAAAGATTATGATTATTGGAATACTCCAACATACTTTATCTCGACTGCAGGCGATTTATGCTATGCGGATAGTTGCCGTAATTCGATCCCGCGTGCAGGTGTGCGTCCCGTAATTACGATGACGGCAAATCAATTCGAATTGAACCGCATAGATATTAATGGCACAATAAACTGGATGGATAATGGCGATGCGTCGAAGCGCCGGCCGCTCAAGGCGATGATTCGGTTGTATCGAAACGGCATTGAAATTGATAACGTGGCAGCAACTAAGGGTGATGCGGACGATCTTTGGCATTTTGCGTTTACTAATCTGCCGAAATTTGATGCGAAGGGCGAATTGTATACTTACACGATTTCGCAGGACGATATTGCGGATTATGATTCCATGATTACAAGTTTCGATATCGTGAATGAATATAATTCGGGGCCGGTTAATCCGAGTACCGATGTGGGTAATCCAACAAAATATGCTTGGTTGATTGTGGCGATTAGTATCGGCGTGGTAGGATTGGCGCGTAAATCGAGAAGATAAAAATCAAAATAAAAATAAAAAGCCACCCATGATTATGGGTGGCGATTCCTGGTCTATAGATTTTTAGCTTTATTTCAGAAAAATTGTCCTTATGGTTATATAATATAAAAAATACTAAATAAATGAGGAAATACGCCTATGCCGAAGAATGTTACGAATGATAAAAGTCGAGGATTTACGATCATTGAAGTGGTATTGGTTTTGGCGATTGCGGGTTTAATTTTCTTGATGGTTTTTATTGCCCTGCCGGCACTGCGCGCATCACAGCGTGACACGCAGCGACGGAACGATTCAACCATTATTGCGGCGGCAGTGCGCAGTTATATGAAAAATAATCGCGGCAATGTACCTAGGACTACGAGTATTGTGGCTAAGACCGAAGAAACAGACGAGGGGACTACAAAGACTTACCAAGCGAATAATGTGGCGGGCACGACCTTCGCAAAATATTTAGTTGATCTTGAAGCGGGGGGTGTAACTAGTACGATTACTGTAAATAATGTCGAGAAAGATACTGTGCGACTTCGCTTCAAGAATTTGGCCGATGCGCGCCAACGAAAAGATTATGATACGGTTTGGGTAATTACGGGTACTAAATGCCCAGAAGATGGCAACGAGCTAGATTATGGTACTAGCGACGATTTCTTAATTACTGCTCATCGTTCAGACGTGGCGATTGTGCGATTTTTGGAAAAAGGTGGCTGGTATTGTTTGGAAGTTTAAGCCAAAGCTGAATGTTGGCTTTAAATTCTCCTAGATTAGTGTTAATATAAAAAACATGAAGAAAATACTATCGGTTTTTGGTACGCGGCCAGAAGCGATTAAGATGGCGCCTGTTGTTAAAGAATTAGAAGCGCGCAAGAATATAGAATCGATAGTCTGTGTAACGGCGCAGCATCGCGCGATGCTCGACCAAGTGTTAGAAATTTTTAAAATTTGACCAGATTATGATCTTGACATTATGCGCCCTGGACAGACTTTGTCTTATATTACGGCGGAGGTATTGAAAGGGATTGAAGAGGTTATTGATAAAGAGCGGCCAGACGTGGTGCTAGTGCATGGCGATACGACAACAGCATTGGCGGCAGCGCTGGCGGCCTTTTATCAACAGGTAAAGATTGGACATGTGGAAGCAGGGCTGAGAACCTATGATAAATATTCGCCATTTCCGGAGGAGATAAATCGACAGGTGATTGACCGTGTGGCGGATTATTTATTTGCGCCAACAACTGCGAGTAAAATGAATTTGGCGGAAAAACTTAATCGTGGACAGAAGATATTTGTGACGGGCAATACGGCGATTGATGCGCTGTATACGACGGTGAGCGAAGAATACGATAATGCGGTGCTTAATTGGGGGGCAGGCTAATGTTTGCCTGATTTTAGTAACCGTTCATCGCCGCGAGAATCTTGGTAAACCGATGCGGCGAATTTTTGCGGCAATTCGCAGAATTGTGGATGAATTTGAGGATGTGCGCGTAATTTATCCTGTGCATTTGAATCCGCAAATAAAGACTGTGGCACAAGAAATTTTGGGCGGACATGAGCGGATTCGCTTGATTGAGCCGCTAGATGTACTGGATTTTCATAACTTCATGAAAAGAGCAGACTTTATTATGTCGGATAGTGGCGGTGTTCAGGAAGAAGCGCCGGCACTGGGCAAACCGGTATTAGTTTTGCGCGATACGACAGAAAGGCCGGAGGGGATTGCGGCAGGAACATTAAAATTAGTTGGTACGGATACGGAGAAAATTTATCATTATGCAAAAAAACTGCTAAGGGATGCGGATTTTTATTGTAAAATGGCGCAAGCGAAAAATCCTTATGGCGATGGTTTTGCGAGTAAATATATTGTCGATGCATTATTAGAGGAGGAAGATGACTAGAGTTATACGTTATGCCGATAAGCTAAGAGGGCATTATGCCGAATTGGGACCGGTGCATGGCACGGTGTGGTTTTTGCGCGCGGTGCGGTTTAGGACAATGATGAAGATGGAAAAAGTTCTAAAAATTAATTTACGTCGCGCTGGAAACGTTAATACCAATAAAACCTTAAAAGGACATCTTCCGAAAACCGGCAGACAAGTTTTTATCTTTGCAAGTATTCCCTATTATGATATTGGCGGCGGTCAACGAGCGGCGCAGCTGGCGAAGACATTGAATTTATTTGGTTTTCGCGTGCACTATATTTATAGCAATCACTGCGCGGAAAGCAAGATTCATCGTATGGAAATCCCGACGCTGACGCATAAATTTATCGATGATTATACAGAAACGGCTTTTGGCAAGTTGATTGATGCGGATGATCTAGTAATTGTGGAATTTCCGAACAAGAAATTTTTACCGTTTTTGCGAATTGCAAAGACGGCAGGCGCAAAAATCGTTTACGAGAATATCGATAACTGGGAGACCTCTCTTGGTGCGACGATGTTTGAGCGCAAGAATCTTAATCAAATTTTGAAACTGGCGGATTTATTGGTGGGGACTGCGGAATTTTTGGTTGAGCAGTTGAAGGGATACTGCAGAGAATTAAAATTGGCAGTGCCGATAATTTATAGCCCGAATGCGGTAGACGATGTTTTATTTGCGCCGAAAATAGAACGCGAATTGCCGGAGGATTTTGTAAAGGGCGAGAAAACCTTGCTTTACTATGGTTCACTCTGGGGCGAATGGTTTGACTGGGATTTGTTATTCGGCGTGGCGAAAGCTTTTCCGAAATATTCGATTCTATTGATTGGCGAAAAGGAAAATATTCGACAAATCGTAGATAAGGCGCCAAAAAATGTGCATTTTCTTGGCACGAAGAAGCAGGCGGACTTGCCGGCATATTTGCAATATTGCGATTATAGTTTAATTCCCTTCAAGGTTGATAAAATCGGCAAAGCAGTATCGCCTTTGAAGATTTTTGAATATATTTCGATGAATACGATGGTATTATCGACGAGTTTGCCAGAAGTGACCAAATACCCAAATACCTTATGCGGTGATACGGTTGCAGAATGGTGTAGGTTATTGAAACAAGAACATAACGTGGATGAGTCGGCGCGAAATCGTTTTATGGATTCAAATATATGGTACAGTCGCTGTGCGCAGATTTTGCGCGAATTAGGTGAAAAACCTCAATCGCTGGATGATAAATTGAGTGTTGTGGTCCTGAATCATAATAATGCAGATTGTATTTGTGAATGTATTGATAGCTTGATGCGCCATTCGGCGGGCATGGACTGTGAGATTATTGTGGTAGACAACGATTCGACGGATGGGTCCTATGAGATTTTGAAACAAAAATATGCCAAGAAGATTAGATTAATTAAAAATAAGCAAAATGGTTGTTCGAGCGGACGGAATCTTGGCGCGAAGGCGGCGAAAGGTAAATATTTATTGTTTTTGGATAGCGATCAGTTTATCAAGCACGATTATTGGCTGGATCAATTTGTGCAACTAATTGAGCGCGATGAAGTTGGCGCGATTGGCTGGGCGGCGGGCTGGGTAGGCAAAAAGGGTTCGATTGAGGCGCCAATCGTAGATTATTATCCATATCGAGCGATGCGGGCAGATATGTTATCGCGTTGGGATGTTGATTATTTAGGGTCAGGCGGTATGCTACTGCGGCGAGCGGTATTTGATGAAATAGGCGGTTTTGATGAACGCTTTGATCCAACATGCTATGAAGATACGGACTTGTCTTTTGCGATCAGAAACAAGAATTATCAAATTCATTATTGTCCATATCTTGGCGTTTTTCATTTGCCGCATCAAACTACGAATGGTGGCGAATTGAATCATAAAGAGTTACTTGAAAGACATCGTGAATTATTTTTGGCAAAATGGCGCGAAATTAGTCCGCAACTATTTAAACATAGGAAATAAGATAAATCGTGGCGGCGCATAGACAAAACAAGGCATTAGTTTCAGTAATTATCCCCATGCATAATACGGGAATATCGTGCCTGAAATTAATTAAAGCCCTAAAAAAATCATCCTACCGAAATCTGGAAATTATCTGCATAGATGATGGCTCGACGGATGACAGCTTTAGGGTGATTGCGCGGTATGTCGCGAAACAGACGAATATTATCGTAAAGCACCAAAAGAATGCAGGGCCGGCGGCGGCACGTAATGCGGGCTTGAAGCTCGCGACGGGTAAATACCTGACCTTTGTCGATTCGGACGATATAGTTGATCGGACTTTTGTTGAAAAATTAGTGGAAGCCTTTAATGATGAAACGATTTTAGTTTGTACAGCGATTCAGTATCGACGGGTCGCAAGCGGAGCGGTGCAGCCGGTTTTTATGCGAATTTTGCGTGAGCAAAAAGCGCAAGAAAGTTTTCGGGAATATATATTATATATGTTGCTGCAAGATGGACGTTTATATGGCGTCACAAATAAGATCTTTCGACGCGATATTGTGATGGAGCGAGGCCTGCGTTTTGACGTAACGATGGACTTTGCAGAGGATACGAAATTTGTATTGGATTATTTGAATGCCTGTGAAGATTATTATATTAATAGTGGTATTATTCATACAATTTGCGAAGCATTATATACTTATAATTATGGTACGGCGACAAGCATCGTATCGAAGTCGTCTTTGAGTTGGCCAAAGTGGCGGAATAGCTATCGAAATTTATGTGCTTGGACGAAAAAGAAGATGACCTTGTTGGCGCGATGGCGTTTAGGGCAAATTTGGTGTCATTGGCGACTGTCGCATGCATTGGCGGTTGCGCGAGCGAATTTAAGTTTTGGACAAAAATTGAAATATTTAAATCTAATCGAACTATGCTTGGCGACCTTGCTACTAAAAGTTCGACATTAAGGAGTAAGAATGAAAATAACAAAATTGGAGCACTCGGGGTTGATGGTCGAGAATCAAGGACGAGTGCTATTATGCGACCCGGTTGAAATCGAACAAAAATTGCCAGAATTTAAGAATGTGGTAGCGATGGTAATTACGCATGAGCATTTTGACCATTGCGATTTGGATATCATTGCGCGAATTCGGGCGCAAAATCCGCAAATGAAAACTTTTACGACTGAAGCGAATGCGACGCAGCTGGCGGACGCGACGGCGGTAGTGGATGGCGATATGGTAAATGTGGATGGTTTTGATTTGCATTTCTTTGGCGCGGAACATGCACGTATCGTGCCGAACATAATGCCCTGCCAAAATATTGGCGTAGTGATAAATGGCTGCGTGGCGCATCCCGGAGATGCCTTTGTACTGCCACCGGAGAAGGTAGCTGTCTTATGTACACCTGTGGCGGGACCGTGGTGCAAGACAATGGAGGTGTTGGATTATGTTCGCACCGTGCAGCCGCGGCTGGTGGTGCCACTACACGATGCGGTATTATCGAAACTCGGCAAGAAGATTAATGATAGTTGGCTAAATGCGACAGCTACAGAAATTGGCGCAGAATATCGGGCGCTCGAAGTTGGTGAATCGATTGAATTATAGAATCGAAACACGGGCTATGCTATAAATAGAGCAAGTAGATTGAGGTAAATATGCAGAAAACAACTCTAGTAATTATGGCGGCGGGCATTGGGTCGAGGTTTGGACAAGGGATTAAGCAGCTAACGGCAGTTGGACCGAGTGGTGAAATTATTGTCGACTATTCAGTATATGATGCACTAGCGGCGGGCTTTAATAAGATTATTTTTGTAATTCGGCAAGATATTCGTCAAGATTTTGAAGAAGTGATTGGGCGACGCATGCGTAAAATTTGCGCGGTCGAATATGCTTATCAGGAACTGGAAGATATTCCTTTTGATTTTGACGTGCCCTTGGGGCGAACAAAGCCATGGGGGACGGGACAAGCTGTGCTGGCTTGCAAAGATTTGATTCATGAGCCCTTTGCGGTGATTAATGCAGATGATTATTATGGCAAAGAAGCTTTTTGTAAAGTTCATGATTTTTTGGTTGAACATGCGCAGGAGACTGGCAAATATTGTATGCCCGGTTTTGTGCTGAAAAATACTTTGTCGGAACAAGGCGGTGTATCGCGAGGAATTTGTCAAGTTGATCGAAACGGGCAATTAACAGAGATTATTGAAACGCATAATATTGTCGCGAAAACGGATAAACTGGCGATTTCGAAAGATGATGGGCATGAGATTCCGCTGTCTTCCCTTGCATCAATGAATATGTGGGGTGTGACGCCGGATTATTTGAAGATTTTGGAGGCGGGCTTTTATGATTTTCTGCGTCAACAAAAAGAAGGCGATTTAAAATCGGAATATTTATTGCCGATTATTATGGGCGAGCTGTTGCAAAAACGAACAGCGGAAATTACAGTTTTGCCGACGAGCGACAAATGGTTTGGTATTACTTATGCGGCCGACAAAGCAAAAGTCGTGAATGAATTTAGAAAATTAGTGAAAGCGGGCGTATATCCGACGCCACTCAATCATTAATCTAGGCGCCACTTGGCTTTGCGGGCACGCCGGCGTTCGAGCCAATAATTGCTAATTTCAATAATGGCGATAATTTCGTTGGCGATGAGAATGGCGAGACTAAGCATGAAAAGAATGGACATGTAGCCGTTATATTCAGCAGTGTGCTGGAGCGAGCGGGTTTGACTAATGGCCGCCGCGGCGATGCTGATAATTAATAAAATGATATGTAGGTTGGCATATTTAGTACGGCCGAGTTGGTAATCATGCATGCCTGTCCAGCCGAGTAAAAGTGCGGTGAGAGTGAGGCTTTTATTGCCGAGCGTTTGTGTAGGATAGTGTGTTTTGCGAAAGAAATAATAATAAAGGTCGCGCAGCCACCATAAAATATTAATGAGCAGTAGCGCCCCCATGACAAAGTTGGCAGCGTGATAAAAAATATTGGCAGCAGTGTCAATACTGGGGGTGTAGAGATTGTCGATAAGTTGGTAGCTGGAGAGATTAATGCGTAGCCTTGCGCGGAGTTGCGTAAAATAAATAGTAGAAGTAAAAAAGCTGAGCAGACGCACGCTGCCGGCAAGATATTCGCCAAGATAAAAATTGCGTAAACCAAAAAGACCAAAGAGAACGGTATAAATGCCGGTAGCGAAGGGGTGAATTTTAGTTTTCATAACTTGCTTAAGTTTATCTAAATTATATCATTGCGGGCTGAAAATAGCGTATAATTGGGCTTATATGAAACTGTTTAAAATCTTGGGGCGATTGGTTTGGGTGATAATTGCGATTTGTGCCGTGGCGGTAGTGACTTGCGTGATGCTGGTGTTTTTGTATGGTGCAAATGTGAAGACATTCAGGGAGATAGATACGACGCCAGAAGTAGTGCGTGAGCCAGAAATTACGGGCGCGCAGATGCGCGTTTTGTTTGCGGGGACGACTTTTTGGGGGCGTCGGACGAATACGGATGCCCGCGCGTCGGAATTGGGGGTGAAATATCCTTTTTCGCAACTAGATACATTGGATCGCGCTAGTTATGATGCATGGATTGGTGGTTTGGAGTGCCCGGTAACGGATAATGGGCATAATAAAAGCGAGGAAGAAACGATTTTTAAGTTTAATTGCGACCCGGATTATTTACCGGAAGCGGCGAAATATTTTACGGCTTTTTTGCTGGGCAACAACCATGCGGGCAACCAAGGTAAAACGGGGTTGGCGACGACGCGAAATTATCTGACGCAAAATGGTATTCAGTATTTTGGCACACCAAAACGCACGGCAAGCGATACGAACGATCCGGAATATGCGAATGACGATGAGAACATAAATAATTGCGATATTGTGGTGCTGCCGGTGCGAATTAGTTTGGATGATGGTTCGGAGGATAAATATCAAATTCCTTTTGGTTTTTGTAGTGCGCACGGCGTGTATGGTGTCCCCGGTGAGGATTATTTGCAGAATATGAAAACTTTTGCGCAGTATGTGCCGACGATTGCGATGCCGCATATGGGCGCAGAATATAAGACGTCACACGATACGATTCGACAGAATTTATATCGCAAAATGATTGATTATGGCGTTGAGGCGGTGATTGGTGACCATCCGCATTGGTTACAAGACGCGGAGGCTTACAAAGATAAGCTGATTGTGTATTCGATGGGTAATTTTATGTTTGACCAAACTTTCAATGTAGAAGTGACACGCTCGGCGGCGATTGAAGCGAATGCGGTGATAGATATTGATGGCGTGGATTTGCAGACATGGAATGAATTAGGCGAACAATGCCTGGCCGATAAGACGACTTGTTTTGAAAAAATTACTAGGGCGGAACTGACGAAATTGTCGATTGATTGGACTTATGATTATCACGGTACGACTTCAGCGGGTAATCGCATTACGCGCTTAGCGTCGGAAAGTGAACAGACTGCGATTGGCGCGCGCCTAAATTGGAATGCTATTCCGGCGAGTCTGAAAGTTAGCAAATAGTTTTTGGTGGGGGTGGTAGCAAGTAGCCACTCGTCGCAAACTTTAATATGCGGCCTGCTTAACGGGGGCGACTGGCGGCGACTTTATGTGCGGCCTGTTCGATGCGATCGTTGAGCGGGGCGATTTTTGGTAGCTTGCCGCTTTGACGTTCAAGTGCTTTGAGGATGAGAAAATCGGCGACGCGAGGATTCTTAGGTAGAATTGGGCCGTGCAAATAGGTGCCGATGCAATTGCGATAGCGAGCGCCTTCGGTGAGGTCTTCCCCGTTGTTGCCGGCACCAGACAGAACAGTACCAAAAGCGTGAATATCGTCGGCGCGATAAGTTAGACCGGAATGGTTCTCGTAGCCAACGACTTCACCAAATTCGGGTGTTTGGATAGTAATATTACCGATCAGGCGCGTGGGACCACCGATAGTTTTAATATCGAGGATGTGTGCGCCCTCAATGCGGTGTCCGTCGGAGGTCTCAAAATAATTACCAAAAAGTTGATAAAGACCGCAGATCACTAGAGCGGGGACGCCTTGTTCGATATAACTTTTAAGTTGGGATGCGATAGCTTGTAGGTCGGCTTCGATTTTGCTCTGCCCCGAATCTTGGCCACCACCGCCGAAAATAATATCAATGTTGTCAGGTACGGCGTCGCCCGGTTCGTGGTGAATGATATTGGCCTTGATGTTCCGCCATTCGCAGCGACGCTTTAGAGCAAGAACATTGCCGTGGTCACCATAAAGATTCATTTCTTTAGGGTAGAGATGTAGGATGTTGATGGTCATAAAATACTTCTCCCCGAGATTAATTTACGAATTTCGAGCATAGCGGTATAGGTTGCGAAAATGCGTTTCGGGCCTTTGCTGCTGTTGATAAATTTTGGCACGGCAACGGCGAGTGCTTCTTCGATTTTATCGACGGTGATGTTGTCATATTTAAGTCGCAGGGCCATGTCGGTTGCACGGCTACCGGAAACGATTTTGATATTTTTGAGTTGGCTAAAATCGACATTCCAGAGCCAAGATACGTCACGTCCGTCGGCAATATTATCATTGATGGCAATCATATAATCGTGCTGCTCGTCGGCAAAGGAAGCGAGGCTGAGTTGGAAGGCGGAAGGATTTTTGACGAGCAGAAGTTCAATCTCGACGCCATTAATTTGAAAGACTTCGCCGCGGCCGAAAGCGGATTCAATGTGGGCGAGCGTGTTGATGAATTCTTGCGGCTGGGCGTCGGGCAGAATTTCGCAACAAAGCGCGAGCGCACCAGCGGCGTTGTAGGCATTATAAATACCTTTGAGTGTGAGGTTGGCGTCGTAGGCTTTGTCGGCGATGGCGTAGCTGGCATGATTGTTGTGTAATTTGGCGAGAATGACGCTGGCGGGCTGATTGGAAACTTTAGTGGCGGATTTTTCAATGAGATTGTCGTCGGACGGAAATTGTTTGAGCATGGCGGGCGAGAGGCCAAAATAGACGGCATGCTGGGCATGCAATTTGCTCACGCGCGGGTCTTCGCGGTTTAGGATGACAGCTTTCTTAGCAGCCGTAGCGACTTGTTGGAGCAAGTCGGCGGTATGGTCGATTTCGCCAAAACGATCAAGTTGATCGCGTTGGACATTGAGCAGAAGCGCATAATTAATCGGTACGACTTCGCAGAATTTGACGGCATGTGCCTCGTCGAGCTCTAAAACCGCGATATCATAATCGAACTTGCCGCTAATTTTAATGCTTTTGAGGACAGCGGAAATGACGCCGCGAACAAAGTTGCTGCCAGATTTGTTGGTGAAAACTTTAAGACCCTGAGCTTGAAGTAGTTCGGTGACGATTTTGGTAGTAGTGGTTTTGCCATTTGTACCCGAAATTACTACGACGCCATAAGGCAATTTCGAGAGAATGTTGCGAACAAAATTGGGATTAGTGCGCTCAATTACTAAACCTGGTAGCGCGGAGCCGCCATTGCCACGTAGGCGAGTAAGTTTTTGGATAGTTTTGCCAAGCAGAATACTTATTTTTTCCATGTTGTGCGGGGGCTCCTGAGTAAATTTTTAAGGCTAAATTTGGCGGTAAAATCGATGGCGTTACGCTGAAAAAGATATGTGGCGAGTTTGGTCGTGAGTGCACTAACAATTATAATATCGGCGAAAGCGAGCCAAAATTCCCATGTTGGTAAGCTGCCAAAAATGGCGCGCAGCATGGCGGCAATGGGTGCGCTGGGCGGGAAATAAGTGAGAATGTAGGTAATAGCCTGTGGTGTGCCAGCAAAGCTACCAATGAAGAAAATGGGTAGAATAACGAGAATAATGATGACGGATGAGAATGAGTTGGCGTCTTTGGCGGTTGGGGAGACGGCGCCAATTGCAACACAGAAGGAGGTGAAGAGGAAGTAAGAAGCAATGAGAAAAAGTGCATATTTAATGAGGCTGAGTACGTCGAAGCTGAGCGTGATGTCGAACGGGATGGCGTCGTATTTGAGACAGACTTGGTAAAGAATGATGACGGGGATAACAAGGATAGTGAGCTGAATGAGGCCAAGAATCATCAATGAAATAATCTTGCCAACGATGAGATTGGTTGGATTGATACTAGTGAGGACGAGTTCACTAATACGATTTTCTTTTTCTTCGGTCATGGCGGCGATGATGCGGTTACCGAGTACGACAATGAGCAAATAAAACATGACGAGTGCGAGAGCGGGTGCGAGGAGATTGCTGATAGTTTCGGTGGAGTCGACAACGTGGTCGTCGGTGTGGTCGTAGGTGGTTGTTTGGTAATTAATGCCACCGGTGATAATGGTATAGTCGATGGCGGAAACGTTAGTGAGTGCATTGCTAGAGAGAAGAGTGCGCAGAGGCGTAGAATAATCGTCGAGAATTGAGGCGTATTCGGGTTTAGTATAGATTTCGACGGTAGAGTTCTCGGCAAAATCGGCGGGAATGTAGTAAAAGACATCGATAGTTTGGGCTTTGATGTCGGCAATGCCGCTAGCTTTGTTATCGTAGATGACGAGGCTTTGCTCGTCACCGTTGGTGTTGATGAAAGTGGTATTCTGGAGATAACCGGATGCGTCATAAATGGCGAGCGACAATGTTGAGGTGTCAGTGCCGCTTTCGATGCTTTCGCCAGCTTGGTAGCCAGCCAGGCCGGCAATCCAAATATAGATAACTATCAGCGCGGGTACGAGAATTGCGGCGAGCCAAAAGCTCGGCTTTTTCAAATTACGCAATACTTCAAAACGAATAACTTGCCAGATTTTATGCATAGTTAGCCTCTTTCTCGTCGTAAACTTCAACGAAAATTTCATCGAGCGATTGGTTGCGGAATTTTTTGCGAACTTCGCCGACGCTGCCGTAGGCTTTGGCTACGCCGTCTTTGAGTAATAGGATACGATTGCAGAGCTGCTGAACTTCGTCCATGTAATGTGTGATAAGAATAATCGTGCTGCCCTTTTGATGAAGCTCGTCGATGATATCTAATAATAGACGGCGGTTGACTGGGTCGAAGCCTTTGGTTGGTTCATCGAGAATAAGCAGTTCAGGGTCATTCATGATAGTGATGCCGAGTTGAACTTTTTGCTGCATACCTTGCGAGAGTTTGCTGATTTTGGTTTTGGCATGGTCGGCGAGACCGACGCGTTCGAGGTAGTTTAGAATCCAGGCTTTAGGATTTTTGAGGCCTTTAAGACGGCCAAAATAAAGCATTGTATCGAGCACGCTTTCTTTTTTGTAGAGGCCGCGTTCTTCGGGGAGGTAGCCGATACGAATATTGTCGCCCGGCGTAAATGCTTTGCCGTTGATGAGTAATTTGCCGGCGCTAGGCTGGTAGAGGCCGAGCAGCGCGCGAATAGTGGTGGTCTTGCCGCAGCCATTGCTACCAAGCAAGCCAAAAGTCTCGCCCCGCTTAATTTCGAAAGACAGATCTTTGATTACAGTCCTGTCGGCGAAAAGCATTTTAAAATGTTTAACTTCAACAATATTTGTCGCAGTTTTGGTAGTCATACTGGAAATATTTTAGCATTTTCGGGATAGCTTGTAGAGAGCTTGCTTGAAAGATTGTACTTATGCTTTTCTATAGTCACAAAAGCGACTATGCTGACACCATGAAGAGGATAATTAGCTTTAGTGTGAGTATATTAATTTGGCTAATGTGCGCTGGGTCTTGCACAGCGGAATTAGTGCCGATTGAGGGGAGTACGAATCAGATGGATAATGGTTCGGGTGAGGGCGGGTCGTCAATTTGTGCGGATATTGAATTTTTGTTTGCGCGTGGCTCGGGCGCGGAATTGAACCAGAGTGATATGTGGCTAAAATTTAAGTCGGAAATGGGCTGACTAGGGCAACGCCTGGGCTATTCTTATCGCGTGACAGATTTGGAATATCCGGCAGTATCGGTGACGGATCCGTTCGTGAATGCAATTGGCGCCTATGTGTCGGCGGGCAAGTATTATGAATTTGGGCGAAGTGTGCGGGCGGGCGTAACGGCTCTGCGAGAATACTATAACTATCTTGCGCCGCAATGCCCCAACACGCGTTGGGTAATAACGGGTTATTCGCAGGGGGCAATGGTGGCGGCGCAGGGCGTGACAAGTTTTTTGGCAGAAAAAGTGACGTACGTGGCGCTATTTGCCGACCCGCAATTGAATTTGCCGGAGGGGGTGGGACTCTTTCCGGACGCTTGTAAGGGCAGGAATTTGGCAAGTTATCGAGTGTATGTGCCGGAATGTCGAACGCATAAAGGTAGTTTGGGTGCGCGTAATCCGTATCAATATGGCGAGCTGGCGGGTAAATATGGCTTATGGTGTGGACGCGATGATTATATCTGTGGTAGTACGAATATACCGTGGTCGGTGTCGGGACATACGAGGTATGTAAGTAGGATGACGCAGCTGACGGGGATTTTGAAAAAGCGCTTGGCGCGCAGTGTGGCGACGGGCAAAGCTAAAGTAGATGCTATGCTAGCGACAAGTACGACAGAGCCACGCGATGTGGTCGCGTTATTGCCGCTGGACGAATATCGGGCGCGAGTGGGCGAGATTATTAGCTTCGATGGCGCCAGTAGTTTTAGTTACAATACGGCGATTATGAAATATGAATGGAGTTTTGATGGCGAGGGATATTGGAGCTCGGGGCGAAACGATACGATTGAGCGCAGCTTTGCTGCGACGGGACAGCATAGGGTTAAATTGCGCGTGACGGATGCATTAGGCGAGAGTGGCGAGACACAGGCGACCATTATAATAACTGCAGATGAGGCAATCGTGAATATGTTGCCGGCGCCTACGGGTGTGATAGCACGAAGAAATGATGACGAAGTGGTGCTGAATTGGACGAATGTATCGAATATACCGGCGACGGCGCAATATTTGGTTTTACGGCTGAATGGCTTTGATTTGGGTTATGTGGAGCTTGAGCAAGGAGAATTACGAATTTCGGATCTCGATTTTAGCAACGAGTTAGTGTTGTCGGTAGCGTGGGCGACGGCAAATATGGAGATTGGCGAGTTTAGTGAGCTGGAAATTTTGGATGACAGTGGTGCAGACGGCGGTAGTGAGAGTGGCGCTGATGGTGGCGCTGCCGATGCGAGTGGTGAGAACTCGCCAGATACCGACATAACGCTTGCGCTCGGCGCATTGCCCTGTCTGCTGGGCGGAATTTGCGTAATGGCAATGCGGCAGAAATGGCGGACATAAAAAATCTGCCGCGGATGACGACAGATTTTTGGGCGAGGGTCGCTAGGCCTCGAACAGAGTCCAGGCCAGGGATTTGCTGTCGAATTCGAGTGTACACTCGCGACGGCCAATCATGCATTCGAAAATGTGTTTGGCGGTGTCGCCCACAAATTTGATGCGCTCAGAGAGAGTCTCGGTAATTTCTACCTCGGCTTCTCCGCCCTTGCGGAAGTATAGAGGTTGACATGGAATGCGACTGTAATTAAACAGTGCCATGACTTCTACTTTCTCGCCTTTTTGAGCTGGATTGTTAATAATATTTTTCATAAATTACTCCTTGAATTTGTTTAAATTGGTTGGAGTCATTTATGTGAGCCATGAATTTCGGCTCGGTGCCACCCATACAATGACAAATATGGATGACGGCGTATACTCCGACAATCAGTGACCGAAGTGTGATGTCGTACTTATATTATAAGTGGGCGCAAATGCTTATGGTAGTCTTGAAATGCAGGATTTTTTCAGTGAAATAATGTGGATAAGCCGAGCTAGACTGTGGACGGATGCGTGTAAAAATGCGTAGAAATTGTGGCTAAACAACGGAAAAGCATCGCTTGGTAGCGATGCTTCTGCGTTTAGCTAGTTGATTTAACGGAGTTGCATCGCTTGGTAGCCATACAGCTGCGCTCTCAACCAACTGATTAATTAGATTGTAGCATACTTTTGCCAAAAAGTCAATAGTATTTTACAATTTTGGGCTATTTTATGGCAAATTCGGACTATTTTTGTATTCTTTTCCGACTTTTTCTTGTTATTTGGAGCATTTTTCTACCATTTTATGGCGGATTCGCCCCATTCTGCTAATTTGGTATTACATTTGCTAAAGGGTTTGGAGCCAAAGAAGCCGTGATAGGCGGAAAGCGGCGATGGGTGAGCGGACTCAATAATATAATGCTTGGATTGATCGATGAGAGTCCGTTTATTGCGCGCGTCTCTGCCCCACAAAATGAAAACAAGATGCGGACGATTGGCATTAAGATATTCGACAATGTGCTGCGTGAAAATTTCCCAACCTTTGCCGCGGTGACTACCGGCGAGATGTGCTTCGACAGTGAGTGTGTTATTGAGCAATAGTACGCCTTGGCGCGCCCAGCGAGTAAGGTCGCCATTTGGAGGAATTTCGGCACCAACATCGGCGTGAGCTTCTTTAAAGATATTTTGGAGCGATGGCGGAATGGCAACGCCAGCGTGGACGGAAAAAGCAAGGCCGTTGGCCTGATGTGGGCCATGATATGGGTCTTGACCAAGAATCACAACTTTGACACCGTTAAGATCGGCAGTAAATGCTGAGAAGACTTGCTGCTTGGGCGGATAAATAGTTTTGGCGGCATAGGCGTTAGTTAAAAATTGTGAGAGCTCCTTAAAGTAGGGCTGGTTGAATTCATATTGAAGAATTGGCCGCCAAGACGGATGCATTTAAACTCCAAAAAGTTGACGCAACTGCGTGTGAATTTCATCGATACTAGGACTCGCGTCAATCAAAGGAATATTGAAATCTCGTGCAATGTGCGTGTAGGCGGCATTAACTTTTTGCTGAAAAGCGCTAGGCTTGGACTCGAAAGTGTCGGCTTCGGATTGTTTGCTGGATTGCGACTCTACGTCACGCTGAGCTTGGCGAGCAAGACGTTCAGCTTCGGGCAAAACCAGAATCGCAGACTTATCGGGCTGGACATAATGATTGGGCATAGCATCTTTAGTGATGCGAATAATTTTGCCGCGCGAGATGCCTTGCCCATAGCCCTGATAAGCCAGTGTCGACCACCAGTTGCGCGCCGAGATGACATAGCCGCCGCGGCTTAAAACTGGTTCAGCGAGTTTGCGCCAAAGTTCTTGGCGGGCAGCCGTAAAGAGCAAAACGTGCGTCATTGGCTCAAGATTGTAGTTTTTATCTTTAATGATTTGACGCAATGCATGCGTCGAAGCGAGCTCGCCGTCAGGTTCGTGCATTGTGACAACTTCCTTGCCCTGCTGGCGCAAATAGTCTGCGAATAGTTCAACTTGGGTGGATTTGCCAGTAGCGTCTTGACCTTCAATTACAAAATACATTAACTCAGCTCCTTATATTTAAAATAACAATGTGCGCAAAGAGCGCGGTAGGTGATTTGACTGGTGCCGTCAATTAAGACGTCGGGGCCATCGGTAACCATTTTGTCATCAAGCCAGCGCGTGTTAAGTGTGGCCTTGCGACCACAATCGCAAATGGTCTTGAGCTCTTCGATTTTATGGGCAATTTGGAGGAGTCGCGTGGCGCCTTCGAAACCGCCGTCGGTCATGCGAAAATTCAAGCGTAGACCGTAGCACATTACGGGAATGTTGAGTTTAACAACGACTTGAAAGAGCTGGTCGGCTTGCTTGGGGGTTAAGAATTGCGCTTCGTCGACCAAGACGCAGGCGACGCCGAAATATTCCTGGCAGATTTTAGTAAAAAGATTGGTGCGCCGCGTAAAACAAAAATTTGTGTCGCGCTCGGGACCGATGCGGGTGAGCAATTTGGTGCCGTTCTTGGTATCGGTTGCGGGCTTAATCACGCAGACGGTCTGGCCGCGCTCTTCATAATTGAATGCCACCTGTAATAGCTGCATAGTTTTACCGCAGCCCATGGCGCCGTAGCGAAAATATAATTGTGCCACGAAATCCTCCTCTTGTTTGTTAGTGTAGCACTTTTGCGGAGGGGCTGGCTAGAAGGCCGTGAGCACGAAAATGAAATATGTTATGATAAAAATATGATTACGCTTTTTGGGGCTACGGGGAGTGGTAAAAGTGTGCAAGGTGAGTTGCTGGCGAAAAAATATGGCTGGCAATGGATTTCTTCGCGCGAGATTTTGATGAGCGCAATGGACCGTGATCTGAAATACGCACTGGAGCATGGCATGTTTGCGGACGATAAGAAAACGACTGCGCTGATGCAGAAGGTGTTCGATAAAGCGCATCAATCGAGAAGAAATGTGATTTTGGACGGTTTTCCGTCGAGTTATCGCGAAGTAACATGGATGATTGACCACGGTGAGATTCAGAATTTAACGGGCGCGATTGTGCTGCGAGTGCCACGAGGTGAACTGTGGCGGCGTTTAGTGCGGCGTAAGCGAATTGACGATACGCGGGCAGCGATTGAGCGGCGTTGGGACTTCTATGACCAACAAATTACGGGCATGATTCATACATTAATGCAGCAAGATGTTTTGGTGCGTGAAGTGGATGGCAGCAATGAGCCGGCGGATGTACTAGAGCGAATCGATGAAGTGCTGGCAGATTGGGGTCTGGTCAAAGAAAAACAATTCGAGAATGTGGCGATTAGGCCGCAGAGGATTTAATTGTTTTTGTGCCGTTTTGTTGCATCGCGCAAAATCTAGATAGTTAATTCGTGAGTTTCGCCAGTTTGGAGTTGTTTGGCGATGAATTTTTGAGCGACAACTTCGTCGTTGCCGACGACGACGGCGAAGTCGGCAATTTTGCTGGCACGATTGAATTTATCGCCAAGTTTGCGCTCGGTTAAATCGACGTCGACAGTTTTATGTTGCGCACGTAATTTGGCTGCGAGTGCGAAAGCAGCGGTGTACTCGTTTGAGCTGAGCGGCAAAATAATATAATCGATTGGATTGGCGGATTGCAGATTAATGAGGCCATATTCGCGCAAAATGAAGAAGAGTCGCGTTAAACCAATTGAACCGCCGACGCCTGGAAATTTTTGCTCGGTAAAATTACTGGCAAGGTTTTCGTAGCGACCGCCGGAAGCAATTGAACCGATTTCGCGATAGTCTTCGAGCATAGTTTCGAAAACGGTACCGGTGTAATAATCGAGGCCACGAATAATCATGAAATCGATAATGTAGTTGCTGGTTTGCTCGGCTTCGAGAATGTTCGTAACTGTTTTGAGCTCAGCTAGGCCTTCGGCGACGGACGTAAGGTCGCCAAGAAGATTTTTGAGCGCATGTTCGATTTCGGTGTAATTACCCTTGATATACATGAAGGTGCAGATTTGCTCAACTTGAGTATCGTTTAGGTCAAGTTCGGATAGTGCAGCGCGGGTTTTGGCGATTGGCACTTTTTCGGCATGGTCAATAATGCCGAGAATTTCGCTAGCCTTTGCGCTAGCGTTGATTGCGGCAAGAAAACCAGCGCAAACTTTGCGATTGCTGATGCGGATGAGCATTTTGGGTAAGTTGAAAGTTTTGAGCGCGGCGTAAATGCAGGCGATAACTTTGGCATCGTAAGTGATGGGGAGTTTTTCGCGGCCAATTACGTCGACATCGCATTGATAGAATTCGCGGAAACGGCCACGCTGGGCACGCTCGCCGCGAAAATTGCGGTTGATTTGCGTAACCTGAAATGGAAAAGCGAGATTATTGTTGTGCTCGACGACGTAGCGTGCGAGTGGCACAGTATGGTCGAAACGCAGGGCTTGGTCGGCGGAATCGCTACTCTCGGCAGTTTTAGAGACCGTATAAATTTGCTTTTCGGTGTCGCCGCCGGCTTTAGCGAGAAGAATATCGGTACGTTCAATAATTGATGTTTCGATGCTTAAAAAGCCGTAATGATGATATACGTCGCTAATGTTGTTCTTGAGCTGGTCAAAAACGGCCTGCTCGGTTGGTAATAGCTCTTGCATGCCAGATAATGGCGACGTATTAAATTTTTTCATGATAGCTATATTTTAACATAAGATAAGGGATTGTGATGAGGGGGGGTGTTCTTGGCGGGATTTCCTCTGGGCGCGGTTCGGGATGTGTTTAATTATTCGGAGTTACGCGTCGTGTCCATGTCGAAAGTAGATATGTAAATATATAGATTTACAGAAAGAGTGACGACCCGTAACAATGTTGCGACGAGGGCGTGGCTGTGTTATACTTACTCTAGTGTGGCTCTGTAGCTCAGTTGGTAGAGCAGAGGCCTGAAGAGCCTTGTGTCGACGGTTCAAGTCCGCCCGGAGCCACCAATTTTATTTGTGATTTATGGACTAATTGCCGCTTGCGGCGATTTTTTGTTGTTCTTTTACGTGACGGTCGAAAAATATCCCCTCGTTTTCTGCGAGGGGGATAGTGCTTGGCTAGACGGCGCAAGATTTTGCGTTATTTGTCTTTTTGCTGAGCTTCGGCTTCGAGCTGATTCAATTCCGCTTCGGAGCTGTCTTGCTGGGTTGCAGTCGACTCTTGGCCATCGGTTGGCTCTTGTTTATCGACTGGCTCTTGGCTTTCGGTCGACACTTGATTTTCGGTCGGTTCTTGACTCTCAGCTGGTTTTTGCTCCGCGGTTGGCGCAGTAGTCTCTGGGCTGGCCGGCGCAGCATCTTCTGTTTTTGAATTGGCGAATGTTTCCGCTTTGGCCGCCACGTCGGTGACAGATGCGTCTATGTCGGCAGAAGGGGTAGATACGACGGCGTCGATTGATGGGTTCGCGTCACTTGACGCAACTTCTGCGAAAGCGGAATTAGGACCGGATGGCACAGTCATTTGCACGAAACGAGATTTTCGACGCTTGTGGACGAGGAGTATGAAGATGACGATGACGATGAGCGAAACTATGAGAATCGGTACAACTACTAGAGCGATAGATCGCAAATCGGGGCCAGTATCGTGCTTGGTGGTAGTGGCGGGTGCGACGTGGTCATCCGTCGTTTCGTCGTCAGTTTCTTCTTTGCCAGTGTCTTCGTTTTCCCCATCTTCCCCGTCGGCATCATCTTCCTCAGTGCTACCGGCGGCTTTAGCTGCGACTTCGATGGTGATGATATAATTAATATCGGTATTGCCGCCTTCGTCGACTGTGCCAGTAAGCGTAACCGTGCCGGAGCGAGTCGGTTTGCCACTTAAATATATGCCAGCTTTGCCGTTGTCGGTCTTATCGGTTTTGAGCGTGATGCCGTTTTTGGTGGTATTGATTTCGCTAAGCGTTGTGGCGGATTCGTAAACTAAAGTACTTTTAATGCGTTTGCCGACGCTTGCTTCGAAATTTTGCTTGAGCTCAATACTAGGCTTATCGACATTGACAGACACGTTATAACTAATATCGTAGCGGTCGCCGCCATTGCCATTATCGACGGTAGCGCCGGAAAAAGTAATGGTGCCGCCTTGAGTGGCTTTACCTTTGAGATGAATACCATAAGTACCGCCATAGTCGCCGCTATAGAGCGTGAGGCCATTTTTTTCATCGTTAATAGAAGGTGTAATTGTGCCTAGCGAATCATATACGAGTTTATCGTCGATTTGGTCAGAGATATTAATGTCATAAACTTGGACAACTACTTTCTTCTCATTGGCAACATTGACGGTGATATCATAGACGAGATTAATGTTATTGCCATCATCGAGATTGCCGGCAAAAGTGACCGGTCCAGAGCCGAGCGGTGTGCCACCGAGACAGAGGCCATATTTGCTCGACAAGGTGCAAGCTTTGAGGGTGATGCCGTTGATAGTCTTATTAAAATCGCCGAGCGCACCTTGCGCTTCATAAATCAAGGTATCTTCCATCTTGGTACCAACGGACGCCTCGAAGGTCTTTTTTAGACTGCGACTTTCTTTGGCATAAACACTAGTGAGCGGCGCCGCGAGCGCGATTATTGCGGCTAGGAGATATAAAGATATGTTAGTGAGAATTTTGCGCATATTTTTCCTATGGCTTAACTTTGGCGAGCTTTTTCTTGTTGATGGTGTTGATGATAATACCAGCAAAAATAGAAATAATGGCGGCGAGAATAAGTCCGGCTGAGATATAAATTAGATTTGATGAGAAAATATCGGCGAAATAATTACTTTCGGATGTAGTTGCCGAGACGCTTGTTTCGACGATTTTTTGCTCGGCTTCGTCGCAGCCACTTTCTTCTTTAGCATAAATTCTGAGACTGCCTTGGCTATCGACGATGAAGGTGCAGTAATAAGGGTAATCTGGTCCGCCGCTTGTGTTGAAGTTGTCACTAGATTCTACAAAATCTCTCATGCTTATATTATAGCAAAAAATGACCCGAGGGAAAGCCTCGGGTCGTAAAGTTGGATGTCTACCAGCGGCCGAGCATATGAAACCAGGCACGAATACGCGCAAAGAGTCCATAATGCGGGACGGGACGAGGTGGTGGCGCAAAGCTGCCGGGGCGTGGATTCGAGCTATGGCCATGCGGGCCACCAAAACCGAGGAATCCACCGCGGCCAAACCAGCCGCCACGTCCTGGGCCCCTGTTGGGGCCACCGTAACCGCCGGGTCTCGGTCCACCCGAACCGCGGCCAAACCAGCCACCGTGCGGACCACCCGGGCCACCGCCGTGCGGGCCGTTTGGGCCATGTCCACCACGTCCTGGGCCGCCACGTCCTGGGCCACCACGTCCTGGGCCGCCACGTCCTGGCCCACCGGGACCGCCGCCGAAGCCGCCACCGGGGCCACCCCCACCGGGACCGCCACCGGGGCCACCGAAAAACATCACATTCGGAAGAGCTATCGCTGCTGTCATCGAAATACCCCCTTTCGTGAACGATATAATATTATTATAGCATACTTTTGCGAAAAAATCAAGGGAGCGAAATGTCAATCGCTGGTTTCCCAGATAACGTTGATGTTTTTACTAATGAAGATATCGTCGGGGTGGAAGGTTTCGTCGATGAGCTGGAGTTGTTTCTCAATGCTAGCGGCTGTCTCCTCGAAGCGAGCGCTTTTAGCATAGGAAACGCCATAGTCAAAATTCCGGTTAGAAGTCGTGTCGTCGAGATCGACATGGATACAGTCGCGCAGATGTTTATTGGCGGCAGCGGCAAGCGTTTCGGCTTTGAGCTGGGCGTCGCGATAGGCGTCGCCGATCAGGCCACGCTGGTAGGCTTTGGGGTCCTTTAGGTTAAAATCGATGGAAAAGCGCGGTTTGCCGGCAGCTTTGGCAGTGAGAACCAGTAGCTTTGCAAGACGTTCGCGGTTATAATCGAATTCAAGATAGGCTTGTTGAGTAAAATAAAAACCATTGGATACGCGGCGGGTAAGCTGTTTGCCGAGGTCTTGCTCGGTCTTGGCGTCGAGATGATTAGTAGTAAATTCTTCGTGAATATTATAGGCGCGAGTTTTAAAGTCGGCGGCGGTAAAATCTGTATTAGCTTCGATAAAATCCAGATAATCTTTGACGGACTGGACGCCTTTTTGCAAAACCTCGTCGTATGAATTGGCGTGTTCGCGAAAAGTGACACTCGCGACAATCTGGTCGGGCGCAACAGTGCGACTAGCTTCACCTTTAACTGTAATTTGCATATATAAACTCCTTTGCTTAAAACTATTTTAACATAATGCTTATGCTTGCGGCGAATTGAGAATATGGTAAATTATGAGTTATACTGATAAGAAAGGGGGGGGTGAATGCAAGCGGTAGCTCATTTGGAGCGAAATAATATGATCTAAGACTTCATAATAACCCAAGATTAATGCGAAAGCGAAAGGAGTTATTTCTGATGGATGAGAAAATTTTTGAATTGATTGCGGCGGAAAAACAACGCCAGCGCGAAGGTCTGGAGTTGATTCCGAGCGAGAATTATGTATCAAAGGAAGTGCTCATGGCGATGGGGTCGGAGCTAACGAATAAGTATTCGGAAGGCTATCCGAATTTTGAGGGCCTAGATGGCGACGACGACGCGGTGCTGACAAGTACGACGGAGGGACATCGTTATTATGGTGGCCAAGAGAATACGAACCAGATTGAGCGCTTAGCAATCGCGCGGGCGCGACGACTGTTTCATGCTGACCATGCGAATGTGCAGCCGCATTCGGGCGCGCAGGCAAACAATGCGGTCTATAACGCATGGCTGGAGCCTGGAGATGTGGTGTTGGGCATGAATTTGGGACATGGCGGGCATCTGACGCATGGTTCACCGGTGACGCAAAGTGCAAAAATCTACAAGTTTATGGCCTACGGTACGGATTTGGTGACTGGTGATATTGACTATGATGAGTTGGAACGCTTGGCACGAGAATACCAGCCGAAGATTATTTTGGTGGGTTATTCGGCCTTTATGAAAGTGCCAGATTTTGCGCGAGTAGCGAAAATTGGTCGCGAAATCCCTGGCTGCTTGTTGATGGCGGATATGGCACACGTGGCTGGCTTGATTGCGGGCGGCGTGCATCCGAATCCGCTCGACTATGGTTTTCATGTGATGACAACGACGACGCATAAAACTTTGCGCGGGCCGCGAGGCGGTTTAATCCTGAGTAGGGGTGTCGTGAGTAATCCTTTGCGCCGACCGGAACATAAGCTGGAAAATATTCCAACCTTGATTGACCGTTCAGTCTTCCCCGGTACGCAAGGGGGACCGCTGGAGCATGTGATTGCGGCCAAAGCGGTGGCTTTCCATGAGGCGCTGCAACCAGAATTCCGTGATTATGCGGCGAGGACTGTCGCAAATGCGCAGACTTTGGCGGAAGCGTTGAAGGAACGGGGCTTTAAGTTGATTGGTGACGGCACGGATAATCACTTAATTTTAATTAATGTGGTTGAATCCTACGAAATTGACGGTAAGCAATTTGAGCGGACATTAGATAAGATTGGCTTAACACTGAATGCGAATGCGATTCCGAACGATACGCGCAAAGCCTTCGAGCCGTCGGGTGCACGTCTAGGCACGCCTGCGGTGACAACGCGCGGACTGGGCGAAGCGGAAATGCGGCAAATTGCCGATTGGATGCAACAATGCGCAGAAGTTTGCGCTGGTAAGCGTAGCGAAAACGAGCTGGAAGCGATGCGAGCGGCAGTGTGTGCATTGGCGCTGCGCTTCCCTTTGCCGAGTGAACAATAATTATTTCGCGACAAACAAAAATCTCCCTTGATAGTTGAGGGAGATTTTTTAGAATCTAGGTTTAGAGTTGTGTACGGTTGTTGAGAGCGCTAGTGAGAGTAATTTGATCGGCATATTCAAGCGAAACGCCCAGCGGTAAACCACGAGCGAGACGCGTAATTTTGAGCTCGGGATATTTCTCGTGCAATAATTTATCGAGTAAAACCGCCGTTGATTCACCCTCGACGGAAGGGTTAGTGGCGATAATAATTTCCGTAACTTGGTCGGTCGCAACGCGCTCAACTAGTTCTTTGATATGAAGCTTGTCGGCAGTAATACCGTCCATGGGCGAAATTGCGCCACCAAGTACGTGATAAGTGCCGGTAAATGATTTTGTGCGCTCGATGGCATAAACATCAAGCGGCTCCTCGACAACCAGAACAAGACTTTTGTCGCGCGCAGGATCGTCATAAATTGGCGAAACGTCGTCGCTAGCGTCCATGATGGCGAAAGTCTTAGGACAAATCTTAACGCCACTATGCAGATGCTGGAGTGCATCAGCGATATTTTCGGCAATATTGGCGTCTGATTTGAGTAAAAAGTAAGCATAACGCTCAGCCGTGCGCGAGCCTACCCCCGGCAAACGCCCGAGCGCGTCAATTATGTCACTAAGTGCTGCGGGCAGCATAAATTAGAGTCCGAGGTTGCCGAGGCCGCCCATCAAAGGTTTCATTTTTTCGGTAGCAATTTCCTGCGCTTTGGCAAAGCCGTCGCGGAAAGCATTTTCGGTCCAACGTTCGAGCTCGTGGATATCATCGAGATCGATTTTCTCTGGGTCGAATGTGACTTTTTTAATCTTGAGCTCGCCGGTGATTTGAATTACGACGGCGCCGTCACCTGCTTCGACCTCGACGATTTCATTCTTTAATTCTTTTTGGGCTTTGCGTAGCTCATTTAGCATTTTCATTTGATCCATGGTGGCACCCATTTTATTCTTCTCCCTCTTGTTCGGTAGTTTTAGTAGTTATCTTTGAGTATATATATAGTCTATCAGAGTTGCGCGTCTTTGGCGATGTAATTATCTCTTTGAGTTCAAGTCGTTCATCTTGGCAAGTATCGCCGAGCACGGCGACGGATGCATCTTCGATACGTTCGGGCAGTTTGGTCACGATAGTGTAGCTGCTATAATTCTCGAGCAATTTATAGAAGTCATAGTTATCGGTTTCGGGATTAATTAAGAGAATAGTGCCACTTTTGAGATGGTCTTGAATGAGGGTAAGATCATTGGTGAAATTTTTCGCAACGCGCGGCGTGTAATGGTAGCCATAGACGAAATGCATTAGGCCGGAAACAATAATTGTTACGACGACGACAACGATAGGCGTGGTGCCAAGAAAATGTGCATAAGGATTTTCCGGAAAGAGCGAATGCCATTTTTCAATAACGGATTCCAGGCCAGCAGTACTAAGCACAGCAATTGGTAAAATAATAGAGATAGCAACGGATTGATTGAAACCGGAAATAATGATGGCAAAAATAGTGAGGAGACTAATGACGGTATTGCGGGAGGTAAAAAGCTGCCCCATTGAAGCGAGAATGCCGAAGATAACTAAAACAATTGTGGCGAGACCGAAAAATGGCGCGAGATAAATACTGTCGTAAGCGAGACTGAAGGAGAAAAATGGTGCAAAGGCGGCAGAAATGTTGTTGATGAAATTGTTGAAACTAAAGTCCTCCATGAAAAGCAGCTCACGAATGGTATCGTGCCGGAAGAAACAGGCGATAACTAATGGCAAAATAACGAGCGTAAAAGCGGAAAAACAAATGATGAGCTGATAGAGCTTGAGTTGCTTAAGTGCGTAACGTAGATGCGGATGAGCAATCCCGGCAATGCCGATGCCAATCGAAACATAGATAAGTTGCGGCGTGTACATGGAGAGCGCGAGGCAAAGTACGAAGCTAATTACGAGTAGTGGGTGCGTATGGTCGTTGTCGACAATTTTGGAGCCAAGCCAAAGAATGACGACGAGCCAAAAAACGTACATGATAGTTGGCGTGCCGTGGCCGGATAAGAAAAGAAAGGCCGTGGAAAGTGTTGTGAGAATAGAGCCGACAATGGCGACATCGGATTTAAACCAACGGTTTAATAGTAGCACGATAAAGAAGGCCGCGAATACGCCAATAAGGATAGAAGGGAGTTTAATCGAGAGTAGCGATAGGCCAAAAAGCGAAATGCTGGCTTTTTGAAGAAGAAGATAAGGTAAGTTAATGACAGTGCCGTCGCTAATGAAGCTAGCATGAATTTGGTCGGAGTTAATGGCAGATTGCATCTCGTCTTGGCTGAGGCCATTGGGCGCAATATGGGGCAGAAAAATTAATAAGCCAAAAAAGATAATCATTAAAGCGGCGTAGCCAATGATGAAGCGATAGCGGTATAAAAAAAGTTTCGGAGAACGCTGTTTCACTAAACTAATTTTAGCATATTCGCGATGTGCTCGACAAGTAAGGCAATTATTCGTGCTTGGTGTCGAGCGACATAAAGCGGACGCGAGCTTTGTCGAAATAGAGTTCGACATTGCCGGTTGGACCACGACGGTGCTTGGCGAGAATCAAATCGGTAATATTCTGGCGCTCAGTTTCGGGATTGTAATAATCTTCGCGGTAAAGGAACATGACAATATCGGCGTCCTGCTCGATTGAGCCAGACTCGCGCAAGTCGGAAAGCATTGGAATTTGCGGCGAACGTGATTCGACGGTACGCGAGAGCTGCGACAAGGCAATGACGGGCACATCTAGTTCGCGGGCAATCAACTTGAGGCCACGTGAGATTTCGGAAATTTCTTGGACACGGTTATCCATCGCCCGCTTGGACGAGCCGGACATCAACTGTAAATAGTCGACAATAATCAAGCCAATTTCATGGTCGTGAGCAGCGCGGCGTGCCTTGGTGCGCATCTCCATAACGGTTAAGCCCGGGGTATCATCGATGAAAATTGGTAATTCAGACAGCTCAGACATGGCTTCGGAAATTTGCGAGAAATCGTCGCCAGAAAAGCCGCCCGTATCGAGTTTGAAAGAGTCGATGCCGGAAGCGTCGGCCAGCATACGATTAATTAATTGTTGACGGCCCATTTCTAGGGAGAAAACTAAGACGGCTTTGTTATTAATGCGCGCGACGTTGCTGGCAAAGTTGAGCGCGAGCGCGGTTTTACCCATGGCTGGGCGCGCGGCGAGAATGATTAAATCGGATTTATGAAAGCCGGCAGTCATGCGATCGAGGTCGGGATAGCCGGTTTTGTAGCCAGCGATACTACCCTTGTTTTCGTGCAATTCTTCGAGGCGATCGAAGGTTTCGGAGAGTAAGTCGGAAATTGGGACGAGATCGTTGTGAATGTTTTGCTCGGAAACTTCGAAGAGTTGGCGTTCGGCGGATCCGAGTAATTCAAGTGTTTCGGAATTGCCGTCAAAGGCATTTTCGGTAATGGCGGCAGCGGCGGCGATAAGGCGACGACGAACGGCGGCTTCGTTGACGCGTTCGGCATAGTCTTTGGCGTGCGCAGCGACGGGCGTGAAGTTGGCAAGCTCGGAAAGGTAGGCAGAGCCGCCGGCCTTTTGGATGAGTTTTTTGCGTTTTAGCTCGTCGCTAACAGTGACGAGGTCGACAGGGCGATGGCGCTCATAAAGATTCCACATTGCACTATAGATGTGCTGATGGCGTTCATCATAAAAATCTTTCGGTTTAACAATTTCAGTGACGTCTGGCAGGGCCTCTTCAGAAATGAGAATTGCACCGAGCAGAGACTTTTCGGCATCAAGATTTTGCGGTGGAATCCGGTCCGCTTTGGTTTTTTGATCACTCATCGATTTTTACCTCCTCTCCTCCGCCCATTAATGCCGCGATTGCAGCCATATCAGCATCTTTATTGAGTGTTTGGTCGTTAACTTCTATTGTATAATTTTCTGGCAAAATTTCGGCAATATTAGTGAGACGTTTGGTGATTTGATTTTTGGCAAATTTATGTTTGGCATAAATGGTGAGTTTTTCGTCCTGAAGTGTGTAGTCGGAATCGGCAAAATATTTGTAATTCATTGGGCTGACTGCTTGAATGCGCAAGAGGATTTGATTCCAAAGTTCGGCTGGGTTGGCGCTGGCTGTTTGCATTGGGGCTTTTGCTGTCGTCGTGTTTGTTGTTGCTGTCGAAGATTTTGCGATTGTGTTTTTGGTCGATGGCTTCATCGCCGCTATACTCTCGGTTGGGGTGCGATGCGTAACTTTGGGCGACGCGTCGTGTTCTACTGCGGAAGATGGTGTAAGAGTAGGTGCGTCGGTGGAAGAGTGCGCAGGAATGGATGTGCCAGCGGAAGCGACAGCAGTTACATTAGTGGAAATGGCGGCGGCCGCAGTAACGGTGGCGACTGACGCGACGGGTGTAGCGGCGGCTTTAAATGTGGCGGGAGCTGGCGCAGTGCTTGGCGCAAGATTATGCGAACAAAGCGCCAATAATAATTTCACCTGCGGATAAGCGGAGCGAGAAACTTCGATAAGCTGATCAAGCAAAGGCAGATGCATTGGTTGTGGATTGGCGACGATTTCTGAAATTAAATTATCGGCAATGATTTCAGCTTTGACGCCCGAATCGAGTAATTCTTGCAACTGCGTGCGAATACGCGTAGCGTCACCAGCGGCATAGGCGTTGAGTATGCTTATGATGGCTTCGGATTGTGGCAGCCCCAAGGCTTTAGTAATTAGTGCGGCATCAATTTTTTCGTCGCTGAGCGTGGAAATTTGGTCGAGTAGACTAAGCGAATCACGGAATGAGCCGCCACCGCGCTTGACGACTAATTCGAGGGCGTCGTCGTCGATTTTAATTTTCTCGGCTTTGGCGATTTTTTTGAGATGTTCGAACATTGTGCTCGGGTCGGCGAGCTTGAAAGTAAAGGTCTGACTGCGCGACGTGATGGTGACGGGAACTTTGTAAGCGTCAGTTGTCGCCATAATGAAGACCACATGAGCCGGCGGCTCTTCAAGAGTTTTAAGCAGCGCATTGAAGGCCGACTTGGAGAGCATGTGTACCTCGTCGATAATGTAGATTTTGAACTTGCCTTTAGTGGGCGCAATCATGGCACGTTCGCGCAAATCACGGATATTGTCGACGCCAGTATTACTGGCGGCATCAATTTCGATAATATCGAGATAATTGTCCTCGAGTTCGTAGTCAAAACCATTAATTTCGTGTGCGAGAATGCGAGCAACGGAAGTTTTGCCAGTACCGCGAGGACCAATAAAAAGATAAGCGTGTGAGATTTTGCCGCTCTTAAGTGAATTGCTCAAAACATCTGTGATCTGCTCTTGCCCAACAACTTCGCCCAGAGTCTTGGGGCGATATCTACGATACAACGCCTTCATTAATTCTATCTTAGCATGTTTTGAGCGTGAGCGTGGGTGTGGCCGCGTGGGTTATTGGGCATGAATGCTAGGGATTGTGCGAATTGTGAGTTTGGGCTACTTGCCGGATTTAATACGCGTAACTTTTTGGCGATTGGTAGTATTGAGCGCGTCGTAGGTGAAAGTTGCCAGCGCGGCACCGAGGAATGGCGCAAAAATAAAAACCCAAACTTGACTCAGTGCGGTGCCGCCAAGTAAAATCGCAGGCGCGAGACTGCGGGCAGGATTAACGGAGGTACCGGTGAGATTAATACCAATAATATGTACGAAAGTGAGTGCGAAACCAATTATTATGCTAGATAAGGAGCTTTTGTTTTGGGTAGAGGTTGCACTAATGGCAATATAGACAAAAACAAAAGTGAGGATAGTCTCAACCAGTAATGCGCCCCATGCGTTCAGCTCAAGACCGTAGCCGTCGCCGAAGCCATTAGCGCCGAGGTTATTTGTGCCAATGCCGGCAGCGAGATTAAGAATAAGATAAAGCAGCGTTGAGCCGATTAGACCGCCAATTATTTGCGCAAGCACGTAGCCGCCGAAAGTTTTGAAGTTTAATTTGCCGCGCAATAACATAGCGAAAGAGACGGCGGGATTAATATGGCTGCCAGAAATATCGCCGACTATGTAAGCGGACATGATGGCGGCGAGACCGAAAGCGAGCGCTGTAGCGACTAAATTACCACCAGATATCACTGCGGTGCCACAACCGAAGAAAACCAAAATGGCGGTGCCGAGCGTTTCGGCTAAATAAATTTTGAGTTCTTTACTCATGGATTACCTCTAGTTAATGTTAATGCTAGTGTAGCACGGAATGAATTAGTGTGCTGGTGCGGGGCGAAATGCGTGGACGCGAAATGAACGCGGCAACGTGTGGTGAAAGAGAGATGCTTATGTTATAATCTTTGAAAATGTCGAAAAGAAAAAGTAAAAAACAAAAACAGGAAGTTGCGCGCATACTGAGAGCGATTAATATTGCCTGTGTGAGTATTTCATTCGCATGGTTACTCTTTTTTGGCATGTTGGCACTAAAAGGCGGCTGGGACGACATTGATATTGTCGCCGTGTTGGGCGCGCCAATCTTTGCGGTCTTTGCGCTGATATTGGCATTGGTGCGGATTTATAAAAACAAGAGCCAAAATGCAGTTGCGCTGGCGCCACTAATTGCATTAACTTGCTCCGCACTGCTCTTTTGCTACATTGCGGTTAATGAATCGGTGATGTTTTTCGAGAACCTATAAAAACCCCAGCGATGCGAACTGGAGTTATTTTTTTGTGTTAAGAATTATAGGCTAGCTTCAACAGCGGCCCAAGTAGCATCATTGTTGTCGGCAGGAATAATGACGGTAACTTGATCGCCGACTTTGATGCGGAAATAAGTGACAGAAGCATAGAGAATTTTATATTCTTTACCATTAACTTCGACAAAATATTGGTCGTCGTGGCTAGTGAGCGTGCCGATGACGGTCTTGCGCTCGACTGGACCAATTTGTTTGTAAAGAAATTTGCCATTCTCGCCAATAGTTAGTTTCAAAATATCACCTTCGACTAGCTTTGATTTTGAGGCATAGTTGGCGGGAACAGGATAGTTCTTCCCGTCTGGGCCAATCATAATTTGGCCATCAAATACGCCTTCGATAATCTTCCCGTCTGGGCTATCGATGACGGTGCTAGCGGGCGCGGTAATAATATCACCATCGCCAAGCATAGAAGTTAATAATTCTTTTGCAGCAGAAAGATTCGTTTCTGCTTCAGTGAGAAGACTGCGCAATCTCTTTATTTGTTTTTCTGATATTTCAGACATACCTCGCATCCTGCCTGTGTTAGTTATTTACTATATGATATATTTTCGCGGGCGTTTTTGTCAATAAGAGTATTAGGTACTTTTCCACAATAAAATATGGGGTAGTCTGCAGAACGTTGTATTTTTTACCATTGACTTTTTGCGCGGGCGTGATTCACCAACGTCCGGCAGCCAGCACGCCGCCAATGCGATCGCCAACAAAGAATAGAGCGATATAGACGATGAAGATATAAGAGCTGATAGAACCGCCGTTCCAAACTGAAATGGCGATAGGTGTGATTGTGTAGAGTGCGTAGATGGATGTATTGATGAACGATGTAAGCGTGCCGATGAAGATGCCGTAGCTGTTGATGAAGCTGTAATGGAGGGCGCCGCCGATGATGGTGCCCACGAAAGCGCCAAGTACGCTAATAAAAGGAATAATTTCCAGCATTTTAGATAAGTAGGCAATAAAAATTAGGCGAAGAATTAACCCGGGAAGAAGTGAGGCGACGAGATATTCATTTTTGAGGTCGGACGGAACTTGACGGTCGTCGCTGCTTTCGCCAGTAATGTAGAGCAACCCAATTGTAGTAGCAACGACAAGCGCGAGCAGAATATAAGCGATTGACCAATCGCTAACTTCGACAACAACAATACTAATGACGCCGAGCAGGAGCAGAATGGCGAGGCAAGCGACCTGAATAATTAGCGCGATACGCAAGAGCATTTCGAGGTTGGCGTTCTGAACATAAAAGAGTCGCGCGCGGCCAGCGATTTGCGCGCCTTTATCTTTGCGTTTTTCCCAAATGGCTTGCTCAACTTCGCTAGCGATTGGTTTAGCGTCAGGATAGAGTTGGCGACTATTTTTGGCGCGTGTTTCGGCCAGCAGCTCAGCTTCAATTTCTTTTGGATCGAGGCTTTGGGTTTCGATAAGCTTTTTGGCGATACGTTTTTGCTGGCGAGCGTGCGACTGGGCGGCCTTTTGCTCGGCGAGCTTGCGTTCTCTGGCACGGTCGGCTTGCTCGGCAGCATTGCGGCGCTTCATGTCGGCGGCAAAATCGGCATCAATATGGAAGACGGGATGAGCATTCGTGGTGTTATCATCGACAGCTTTAGCAGAGCGCGCAATAATACCCTCTTGGGCGTGATGGACGCGTTCGATGGCGGGTGTATCGTCGGTTTCGGCTTGGTCAAACATGCGGCGTGAAATACTCATTGCGGCGGTAGTGCGCTCGTCGTTCGCGCGAGGAGCAGCCTGCTTTGGTTTGGCGGGGGGTTCATCGCCGGCTAAATAAGTATGCGCCATATAAATCTTAGTTTAGCACAAAGCTGCTCATGCTTTTCTTGAAAGAACATAAAAAACAGCCCCTTTGGCGGAGGCTGTTTTAGATAAAACATTCTGACTAAAATTTTGATAGAACTTAAGCGAGTTCGACAGTTGCGCCAGCTTCTTCGAGGCTCTTCTTGAGAGCTTCGGCTTCGTCTTTGGCAACTTTTTCTTTAACGGTTGCAGGAGCGCCGTCAACGATTGCCTTAGCTTCGCCAAGACCGAGACCGGTTGCTTCCTTTACTGCCTTGATGACGGCGATTTTTTGTGCGCCGGCGTCTTTGAGAACAACGTTGTATTCGCTCTTCTCGTCAGCAGCGGCAGCGGCACCATCAGCAGGTGCAGCAGCGACAGCCACGGCGGCAGCCGCTGGCTCGATGCCATATTCGTCTTTTAGGACATTTTTCAGCTCGTTAACTTCGAGGACGGTGAGCTTAACCAATTCCTCTGCTAGTTTCTTTACATCAGCAGCCATGTTAGACTCCTTTAAAAATTAGTGGTTGGTAATAAATTAATTGGTTGCTTTGTCGGCAATGCCGTCGAGCAAAGCGTGAAGATTGCCAGAGAGACCGTTGGTGATATCGTTGACTGGGCTGAGGAGCATGTCCACAACTTGGCCAATGAGTTGGTCTTTGCTTGGCAGATCTGCGAGGGCTTTTACGTCAGTTTCGCTGAGCGTTGCGCCAGCGCCACTAAAGGCACCTTTGAGTTCGAGCGCTTCATGCTCTTTGGCGAATTTCGCCAAAACCTGAGCAGGCGCGACTTCGTCGTCATTGGAGACGGCATAAAGTAGCTGACCTTCAAGCGCAGTCGTGTCAGTGTCTTTATAAACCGCAATATTGCCCATAGCAACACGGACAAGGCGATTCTTGACGATTTTAATTTTGACATTATTCTCGCGGGCAGCGCGACGAAGTTCTTGCATTTCCGCAACCGTCAGGCCTTGGTACTTAGCAAAAACTGTCATTTTTGCGTCGCTGAGTAGCTCGTTTAAGTCGGCAACCAATTGTTGTTTCTTATCTTTGCTAATTGCCATAGATAGAAATCTCCTTTTGGTATTAATTTTATAGCCAGAATGTTAATATCTTACCCGTTTTGTGCGGGCAGACAACGTCACCAATTTACAAGAAATATTCTCCTCGGCGGCATAATTAAGTGCTTGAACACCGCCGCTGTCTTTGGTAACTGGTTCGATTGTAGCATGATTTGACTAAAAATTCAAGGTTTACGAGGGTGTTTTTGATGGAGAGTGTGGGGCTTTGTGCAAGTGGGTGGGTGTAGGAGGCGACGCGTAACTTTGCGTAGTGTTATCATATTGATATGATCAAAGTAATTGCGGGTGGCAAAAAACATCCAAGCTGGCTAGCGGAAACTTGTGCGGAATATGAAAAGCGATTGCGGAAGCCCTTTAATCTTGAGTGGCAATTCGTGGACGAAGCAAAGTTGCCGGAGAAAGTTGTGCAGCTCAAGGCGGATGAGTTCATGATTCTAATGGACGAGCATGGCAAAATGCTGAACTCGCCGGAATTTGCGGCAGCTCTGAAGACGCCGCTGGAAATGGGACGGAATATCGTGGTTGTAATTGGTGGCGCGTATGGGCATTTTCCGCCAGAGATGATGGCACGGGCGAATCTGGTGTGGAGCTTGTCGAAATTGGTATTTCCGCACCAAATTTGTCGCTTGATTCTGGCGGAGCAGGTTTACCGCGCACAAGAAATTTATCTTGAGCATCAATATCATCATGCTTGAGTGAAGCCGTGATAGTGAGTGATGACACAACGGTAGCGGGCGCGAATAGAAAATCGCAGACAAGAAAAAGCCCCTGATTGCGAAAATCAGGGGCGCTAGGAGGGGTGTATAAATACGGCGCCACGAATGGCAAAAACATGACGCCGCATTTAGCGGATTAAAGGTAACTACGCACGAGCGTTTTTAGCGAATCGGCGGCCTCGAGCGCTTCGGTGCTCATGTAGCCACGCGGATGCAATTCAACATCCGTAATAAGACGTTTGGCGTGTGCGATAACTTTATTGGTGCTTCTACATTTGACCGCCTGGTGCATGGCGTTGGTTGCGTCCGAGAGTTCGCCGGACAAGTATTTAGTCGGCAAACTAAGCACAGCATTAACGAGCCTCTCGGCCGCATTCAGGATATTGGCATTGCGCTGATTAATTACGGCACAATCGTTACCAAAAATCATCATAGAAATCTCTCCTTTCAAAGTGCGACGCCCTCCTTTGGGCGCAAAAAGTTGGGGCAAACACCGGCAAAAGCGGGTGTATCTCTTTATTATATCACAGATTGAAAAATAAGTCAATAGTTGTATAATAAAAGTATGGCAAATATTCTGAATTATGTTGATCGCTATGGGCATTTGACTTTTGCACGTAAGGGCTTTAATGATATCGATAATTTGGCTTTTTCTCTGCTGACTTATTTGGATTATTCGGATTGTCGCATTGGCGAGAATGGTGCGACGATCGAGCAGATTGGTCGAAATTTCTTGATGCATCATACTTTTAAGGAACAGCGGACGCGGGGAGTAGCACAAGGCGACGCTTATCGTTTGTTGGAAAAGGTAGTTGAGGCGGAACGTTATCGCAATATTCTGGTGACGGATTATGTTTACAATACGAATCGACGAATGATGTTTTCGGCGATGTTGTTTCATGTAACGCGACGCCTGAACTATATTGCTTTCGAGGGGACGGACGAGCAGATTTCGGGTTGGCGGGAGGATTTTGAGCTAGCGCACACTTTTCCGGTGCCATCGCAAGTGGAGGCGATTAAATACGTAAATGCACATACGCATTTCTTCGGGCCGAATGTGGTGATTGGTGGGCATTCAAAAGGCGGCAACTTGGCGCTGGTGGCGGCGATGAAAATGAAACGCACGAAATGGTTGAAAGTGCAAAAGGTTTATAACAACGATGGGCCGGGGTTGCGCGAGGCGGAATTTGAATCAGAAGATTATGCGCGAGTAAAACAGCGTTATATGCATATCGTGCCACATTGCTCGATTGTGGGGATGATGATGCGTAATGATAGTTATCGGGTAGTTAAATCAGACAAGGAAAATCTGTTGGGGCATTCGATCCTGACTTGGCAAGTTAATGGCGACCATTTGCTGCGTGGTGCACGCTCGGAGCATAGCAAGGAAATTGAGCGACGTTTGTGGCATTGGCTGGATACGCATGATGATGTACAACGCAAGAAAATGACAGATGCTTTCTTTGGTGTAATTGAGGGTTGTAACATTACGGATACGATTTCGTTGACGAAATTTAAGAATTTGGTAAATGTAGTTAAGAAAATGACGGAACTGGATAAAGAAACGCGCGACTTGATGCTGAGTTTACTGAAGGATGTCGCGATTAAGCCGTAAAAAATCCCCCCACTAGGGGGTATTTTTATTCGATATTTTTGCAATTATGCCATTGCCAACTGGCGGCAACAGCAAAGATGATGAAAAATAGGATCATAAAGAGTTGCGGAATGGCGGTGGTGATATTCTCGGGCAAAAGCGTAACGACATTGCTAGCAATAAGATTGGCGCCCTCGATGGCGGTAAAAATGATAATTGCAGGCTTCATCATCCAGACGGCAACCATACCAGCGACAGCGCCAGCAGCAATGGCGATGGCGGGCAATGTCCAGCTGGTGACGGGGCCGAAATGATTAAGTACGAACCAAAAGACGACGACGCCGGCGGTGAGCGAGACGGCAAGTTTTTCGATAGAAAGGCCGACCAGCGACAGTAACGCGCCAGCGGCAATTTGCAAAACGAGTTGCCAGAAGGAATCGTCGATTAAATTAGGCGCATAGGTTTGAACAACGCTAAAGCCAATGACGAACCAGATAATGGACATAGCAATGCGCTTTAAGCGATAGCCGCCAAAAGCGAGAATGACGCCAATTAAGATGCTGGCGAGCGTTAAAATTGGCACGTTGGGATTGAGATTTTCCATAAGCTTATTGTAGCATAACGATGCCGATGACGGCGAGAATAGTCGCAATGAGGTGTGCAAGCACGATATGACGCGAGAGCTTTTCGCGACCGAATTTTGGTACGACAATAGAGAGAATGATGCCGAGGATGAAGACGATAATCATTTCGAGCGCATTAGAGATGACGGACACAAGCGCAGGTGTACCAATGATAAGCGCGTAGCGGCCGGCGAATTCGGCGATAAGAAAAATAGTTTGTGCGGTGGCAAGGGAGAGGTTGAGGCGTTTGCCGTCGTGCCGGTTGATATATTTGTAGCGTTTGCGCCAATCGGGATGCGCGAAGTAGTAGATGAGGTCCATGATGCCGCGACCGAGTACGAACCAAGCAAAGGTAGTAGTAAAAGCGAAGCCCTCGCCGGCATGAGCAGTGATAACGCCCGATGTGGCGGCAAGTAGGACGTAGAGCAAAAAGCCGATTGCGGAACTAAGCTCGAGTTTGCGACTATGCTTACGCTTGCGCGAAAAGACGATGACGGCGGGTGCCATGATGATAATTAAAAAAGCGAGTAGCTGCAAACTGGTAATTTGCTGGCCAAAGATTACGCAGTCGGCAATCAGGTAAATTACGGGTGTGAGCTGGAGGAAGACGGAAGCGGTGGTAGTTTCTTCGTCTTTGAGTGCACGATAATATGGGATTGAGGCGGTCGAGCTGAGTACGCCAGCGAATAGTAGCCAGGCGACGCGCGGCCAACCCATATCTTCGATGCCGAAAATCAAAAATAAAGCCGCTGCAGTTACGAGATAAGAAATGCCGTAGAAGAATTTGATCGATTCTTGTTTTTTGCCTTTAAAAATGACATCGGTAATATAGTTGTCGAAGAAGCCGCAGATGGCATAACCGGCGGCATTCACGATAGAGAGAATTAGCCATAACATTAGCAATATTATACACGAGCGCTTTGGAATTGTGTTACAATATTCTTATGCTAATTGAGGGTAAATTGTGAGCTTTTTCGGAGATTTATTTAGAAAGCCAAAGACGGATGCGATCTTTGACGTTAAATCGCCGAATGGGCGGGTAGTTGCAACGTTCATGCTTGACCATGGACAAATATTTTATTATGCCAAACGCGATGACAAAATTATCTTGCGCAAGTCGCGCTTAGGGTTAATGTTGAAAGATGCTTCCCCGCTGGCGGATGGTTTTTCGTTGGTGCGGGCTTATTCGCGCTCCTTTGATGACACCTGGCGCGCGCAATGGGGCGAGCAGCATGTGATTCGCAATAATTACAACGAAACCGCAATTTATCTCGAAGAAGTCGAAAAACCCTCACGACTTTTGACTTTGCGTTTTCGAGTATATGACGAAGGTTTTGCTTTTCGGTATGAAGTGCCGGCACAGCCGGAAATGGAACGCTTGGTGATTTCGGATGAGCTGACGGAATTTTCAGTGGACTCGAACAGTCGTTCGTGGAGCATTCCTGCTTATCAGCCGGACCGTTATGAATATGATTACGTTGAACATCCAGTTTATAGTTTGACCGAGTCGGTGCATACGCCGCTAACAATTCAGACGCCAACGAATAACTTTATCGCGATTCACGAAGCGGCATTATATAACTACGGCGCAATGACATTGAAGATTAATAACCAATCGCTGAAGACGGATATTACGCCACTGTCGGACGGGATGCGTGCTTATGTGGAATTGCCGTTCTCGACGCCATGGCGCACGGTGATTATTGGACATGATGCATTGGATTTGACGACTAGTCGGATGATGCTGAACTTGAACGATCCGCCACGCGAAGATTTTTCGTGGGTTGAACCAAAGAAGTTCCTCGGCATTTGGTGGGCGATGTATGTGGGCGAATGGACGTGGGCGCCGGGAGAACGACATGGCGCGACGACTGAACATGCAATGCAATATATTGATTCGTGTAAAAATTTGGGTATTACTGGACTGCTGATTGAAGGCTGGAATGATGGCTGGGAGGGTGACTGGCTTGAAAACGGCGTGTCAAATAAATTTATGGAAGCGACGCCGGATTTTGATATGCAAGTTGTATCGGATTATGGCCATGCGAACGGCGTGGAATTGATTGGGCATCACGAGACGGTCGGTTTTATTGACAATTACGAGCAGCAGCTTGAAGATGCCTATCGCTATTATAAAAAATATGGGGTGCGTTATATTAAGTCGGGTTATGCTGGCTCAAAGATGACGATTAATGGCCGACGCGAATATCATCATTCGCAGCTGGGTGTGTTGCATTATCAACGTGCGCTGGAATTGGCGGCGAAATACCAGATTATGTTAGACGTGCATGAGCCGATTAAATCGACGGGGATTGAGCGAACTTGGCCAAATTTGATGACGCGCGAAGGTGCGCGCGGGCAAGAATATGAAGGTGGTGCATTGAAGCCGTCGCATGCTTGCTATTTGCCATTTACGCGTTTGCTGGCGGGGGGAATGGATTATACGCCGGGAATTTTGGATGTTTCGAATTTTGCAAAACGGATGGCGACAACGATTGTGCGCCAGTTGGCTTATTATGTAACGATTTATTCGTCGATGCAGATGGCGGCGGATCGGCCACAATTCTATGAACGCGAATATCCGGATTTATGGGAATTTATTCGCGATGTGCCGTTGTCGTGGGAGCGTACTGTACCGCTGCTCGGCGAGATTGGCAAGTATTATGTGGTGGCGCGGCAAGAATGGGATGGCGCCGATTGGTATATTGGCGGCGTGACGAATGAAGAGGGCCGCAAAGTTGAGCTGTACATTGATTTCTTGGAACCGCAGGTGAATTATGTGGCGCGAATTTATCGTGATTCGGACGATGCGCATTATCGCGACCATCCAATGGGCTATGAGGTTGAAGAAAAAGTGTTGCGTCAAGGCGATCGACTAGAGATGTATATGGCGCCCGGTGGGGGCTTTGCGATTAAGTTACATAAGCAATAGTGGCTCTGGTTCGATTTTGGTGGGGAAGCTACGGAAAGCTTCCCTTTTTTGGGTCGTATTTTGTGTTGGGCGTCAATCTAGACAGATGAGCGCATTATTTAGCGAGCTTTAGGGTGATAATCGTGTCATAGCCAAAACGAGCGCGAACTTCGAAACCTGCGGCAAGCAGTCGCGCTTTTTCATCGGGCGACAGCGTTTCGGCGCCGGAATTTTTGACCGAGACGCGAATTATGTCGGTGTCGTCGGACTCAGACAGAGTGATTTTATCGCCGGCGGCGCAATTTTTTAATGCTCGCCGAATTTCGGTTGCCAGAAAACGCTCGAGCGGCGCAATATTTTCATCACGAATTACGACGGCAAGGTTCTGGATATCAAGGTTAATCGAGATTTTACGGTCCTCGCAACGTTGCAATAAATCCTGATAATGCGGGCTAAGAATTTCGATAAAATGAGTTGCCATAAGCATATTATAGCGTTAAAGTTAGACTCCTGGGGAATATTGTTTGAGCAATTGACGGTGGCGGCGATAATTTGGGTCGTGCGCGGCAACTTCTGCCCAAAAAGCTTCGGAATGGTCCATATGATTAATATGCGCCAGCTCATGCAAAATTACATAATCACGTAGCGGCTCGGGCACTTTCATGAGACCGATGTTGAGCGAAATTGTGCCCGACGATGAGCGCGAACCCCAACGTGTGTTGGCATGCGATAATCGCACGCCGGCATAATGGTAACCATATTTAGTTGCCCAAAACTCGAGCCGATAAGGCAGATATTCGCGGGCGTGTTTTGTTAATAACTTCTTGGCGGCGTCCCGGGCGCGCTGGGTGGCGGGATCTTTGAGGGGTAATTTAGTACGAATTTCGGCGCGCGAAGCGTTCAGCCAGCGCTTAGCTAGGAAGACTGTCGTGTGCGACGGTGCGGAAATAGTCAATTTGCCGGAAGTTGACACAGAGAACTTGGGGCGAGTCGACCACGCGTTTTTGCGAATCACGACTTCGCCAAACTCGGAGTCTGTAAAAGTCATTATTTCTTATGGCGCTCAGATAGTCCGTTTAGGACATTTTTGCATTGAGTTTGGAAAGTGTGTTTGCCGGAAATGACTAATGGGTCCTCGTCGTCGGACGGCGCCTCAATCTTTTTGTAGGAATTTGCTAGCGCAATTTTGGCTTCCTCAAGCTTATTATATCTGTGGCGCATGCGGTGCTTGATTTCGTTTAAATCGGTTTGAATCCAGACTAGGATTGGCGCATAACCAGCCTGCGACAGCATGCGACGAATTTCATTGCGTTGACGCTCAGTGTCGAGTCCACCCTCGATAACCAGTGTCTGTTTGCATTTGGAAATTTGTGCAATTAGATTCAGTGCAACTTTGCGCGAGATGCCGAATTGATCATGAAGTTCGGATAGATTGAGGAAAGGCGCATTAAAGCGAGCGCTAAATTGGTCGGCGAAAGTAGTTTTGCCGCTCATTGGCGCACCGAAAACTAAGACTGCATAAGGTTTTGACTTCCCATTCATAAAAATAGTTTATGATATCGTTTTGCTTTTTGCAATATTTCGCCCCTTAGAGCTCTCTTTATGGGTTGAACTGTTGGCAATGAGGACTTGGGATGGATAATAAAAGACCCAAACTAGAAAAGCGACTAATGGCAATGCGCGGGCGGAAATGAGACCGTCGAGCATAATATAGCGCAAGCCTACGCAGATGTCACAGGCAACGAAAGAATAAAACCATACCAGCCGCAGCGGGCCTTAAAATCTTTTTGCTCACGCCTGTAACGATGTGAAGCGAGGGCGACATTCGAAATGAGCAGCATAGCATAGAGACCGCCAAGCGAATAAATTAGCTCGCCGCCACTCCGGGCGTTATAAAAAGTTAGACCGGAAATTACTAATGAGAAAATGCCGAGATTACGTTTGCTGAGGGTGCTTTGGCGTAGAAAATGCATGAATTGAGCAAAGCAAAAAACGAATAAACCGACAGTGTAATAATGTGTCCAAACGAGAATAGTATCAGCGAGAAAAGTGAGAAAAAGTGCGATGATGAGTTTGTGATCATCGTAGTATTTCTTGTAGGCGTAAATGACGCAGAGGAAGATGCCGGTATATTTGAGTAATGAACTGCCCCAAAAAGTTGGCGTGAGTACGTCAAGCATGATAAACGCGACATAAATGATGAGCCAAGTTGAAAGCCAGGGCTTATCGATTTCGGGGATGTGTTTGAAATCCGCCCACCAACTACGGATAAGTTTATTGATTTTTAGCATAAGAAACTCTTAAAACTATTTTAGCATGACTTGACAAAATGCTCGTGATGTGCTATACTAAAGTGGTTGTGGCACATTACAATCTGTCAATTTTCTAAGGGGGAATTTAGATGACTAAGGAGTTTAACGGTTCTGAGATGGCAGTGGTGGTAGCAAAACAGTTCTTCATGGACGATGCAGCGACGTTAGTTTATGCGTCGGATAAGAAGGATGTGGAATTGTTGGAAGCGCTGAATCGCGCGATTGATGGTCTGCGCATGATTGCGCGAATGCATAACGAGACTGTCTATCCGCCCTACGTGCATAGCTGCAAGAAGCATGTATTCCTGCAGCGCGTAGCGAGTTATTATAGCAAAGCCTGCATTCGTTTCGGTAACGATTGTGATAATCTGGAACTTGCCACGGCTTGGCAAAATGCTCATGAGGGCTTGCAAAAATTAGCTGCGTTAGATCCGCTTTCAAACGCCTACTTAATGATTAATGACTTGCTGTACGACGAAGTGATTAAAGAATATTTATACACTTTCCATTCGGATGATGAGTTAACGATGAGTGAGTTGGCGTCGCAGATCGCAGAAGCGCTGGCGAATTACCGCGGACAGAACCTGAGCTATATGTTGAACTGGACGACGATTTGCAATTATTTTTCTAAAATAATTGCGGAAGCTGAGGTGGATGCCTGAGAGTCTGGCTTTAGTGTTAGCTTTTTAGGAGGAGATTTGACAGAGGGCCACCGCTTGATTGCGGTGGTTTTTTCTTGGGGTGCGATATGGAGATAGGGCTTTATGCTCATGCTGTCTTGACAAAAGACATAAAGCATGCCATAATGCATGAATTATAGTTCCTTACAATCCGTCTGTGCCTTAAGGAGGTAATGGTATGAAAAACAAGGATATAACTGTGGAAGAAATGTTTCAGTCGCGTGAAATATTGCGCTATCAGCTGGACAGCAAGAGTATAAAACTACTCAAAGCTTTATCGCGAACGATTGATGGTCTGAATGAAATTAGTTTTTTCGATTATGCGGGTTGCGATCTTGACGAGCCGATGTATCAGCAGCCGCAGAATCGCTGCTTAGTAATCGATGATTTGGCGCACTTCTACGGGATAATTTATGAACGCTATTGTGGTCGAATTCGCTTCGATGAAGTCGACCAAGGCTTCCGTGATGTCGTGAAGGGCCTGAGAAAATTGGGCCAGATTTGCGATAAAAATCTTTATATCAAGACTGAGCTGAGTCGCAAAATTTATGCGGCGATTGATGTAGCTTGCGCTTCGGACCGAATGCTTTCCTGGCATGCCTTGCGCGGAATCTTGCAGGGCGCACTGGACGCATATCGCTGCGAGCGCTTTAGCTGGATATTCCAATGGCGCAAAACGGCGAAATATCTGGACTCGGTCGTACGCGAGCAATGAGTTTGGATAGCCACCGCGCTGAGCGGTGGCTTTTTTAATGCGTCGTACACAATTTTCGTGTCGCGCAGGATTTTTATGTCGCGCACGGTTTCCGAAGACCGTGGATCAACTAATGGAAGAAAGAAATAATAGTCTGCAAGTCGACGATATAATTCAGAATGCCAGAAGTGAGATGAAGAATAGCGAAGATAATAATGATGCCTTTTGCGACTTTGTTGGGATTGTCGCAGGCATAAAAATAGACGGCAAGACAGGGCAGGAGATATTTGACGACAACAATAAAGACGGGGACTTTGTAATTAATAAGATGTATGGTCCAGAAAATGTAAGCAGAAATGTAATAGAAGGCAACGGTAATATAAGAGCGTTTGTTGACGCGAGCGTAACGATTGTGTGAGAAACAGAGACAGATAATCATAATGGCTTGGATGACGTTAGTGATAATATCGAGAATGGGCGTAGTGGTATTGGCGAAATCTTCGGCGAAACTGCTGCCAGCAATCGTGGTGGAAATAAGGTATTTTGACACAAAAATCATGATGGGAATGACAATGCCAGCGAAACTGAAGTAGATGAATTTTTCGGGGAAAAGCTTGGCAAAGAGTTGCGCATGAAGTTGGGTATTTGCGTTGTTTTGCTGAGGCTTTACCATAAGGACATTGTAACGTAAATTTATGCCCTGCTCTATTGGCATTTTTTGCGATTGGTAAATGATTGGATTTTTGCGTGTTTGGCTTTTATTTGTGGTGCGACGCATAACTTCAATGTGATGCGTGGGAGTATGTATATAGATAAGCTGAAAAATTTCTCAAAATTTCTATTGTTTTTGTAATACTGAATATGCTTAAATAAAATTAAGAAATTATGTTCGGACGAAGATCTAGCGAAGAATTGCAGAGTCAAGAAGACGTCAGTACAGATGGCGCGATGAATGCTTCCTCATCCGAGCAGGCTTATTCGGAAGACGACGGTAAGTTCACGAAAGGTGATGTGGGTGACAAGCATTACCATAATGTATTTGACCGCAATTCGCGGGCGGCGAACGGTTTGCGCGATGGTGAACAAGGTGCAGCGAAGATGTTGGGCCAAAAAGGCGACGGAATTTTAGGCGCGCGCGAGTCGGAAAATAATATAAAATCTGGTCTGAGTTCGCCGACGTCAAGCTTTAAGAATATGGTATCGGGGCGAAGTGATGATGAGCAAGGCAAAGGCAAGAGCAAATTCTCGGCGAGAAGCTTGATGAAGAAAATGATGCCGGCACTGGTTGCAGGTGGCGGCGTGGCGGGTTTTGGTGCGTTGTCTTTCTTCGGCCAGATGGCGATGCCGATTAGTCTGATTAATCAATTTATTGGGAATTTTGATTCGATTAGTGTGAGTAGTTTTACGCGCTCATCGCGGTTAACGAAATGGCAGATGCATTCGAATAGTCGCAAGGTGAGTACGGATGCGCAGACTTTTGTGAAGCAACATTCAAAGATTTATCAGTTGGCAACGGGTGCAGATGAGAATTATTTTAAGATTTCGAAGCGTCAGGCAGCTAAACTCAAAAAGAGCGGCATTGATGTGGTGTCGGACGGTGCTGGGAACCAGATTATGCGTTACACAAATGCGGATGGCAATGAGATTGAGATTGTGGCAGACGCCGCACAGGCAAAGAATGGACGAGTGACAATTGACGAGTTATATGAGAAGGATTCGGGCTTCCGAAATAGCTACTATCAAGGAACAAAAACTTGGCGGCAATCGCTCGGCAGCTGGTTTGATAAGATGACGGGTGGATTTTTGACGAAGGTTAAAGTTCTGCGTAATCGTTTTTCGGATTATATCGCCAGTAAAATTGATAGCAAGTTGAAGTATGAGGGGACGGTAAAGAATGCGGTAGGTGGAGACGGTATTTCTGGTGGTACGAGCGGAAAGCAACTAAATGAGAATACTGAAGAAATAGACGACGGCAAAGGCGGAACAACTCAGCAGACTACCCATAGCATCGACGATGGCGACGGGGCCAGCTTAAGACTTAAGCGTGGCGCAAAAGCGAACGAAGTTGCTGAGTCAATAAATAAGTTTACTCAGTCTAAAGGTGCGAAAATTGCAAATACGGTAAGCAAAATCGCCAATGGGTTTTGTACGATTTCGGAAATTGTCGGTGCTATCAATTTATTAATTATGGCCAATGAGGCGGTGCAGATATTGCAGGTTGCTAGTACGGTTTTTGAGGGAATTCAGAAGAGTCAGGTCGAAGATTCCAAAACATCGCCGATTCACGATATCTCCAATAGCCTAACTACTAAGAAAAAGGCAAGCTACAACACGACTGATAGTGAAGGCAATCAGATTGTGACTGAAAAAGAAGCTAGCGCAATGGAGGCGAATGCGGTTAGTGCCCTGTATGGTAATACCGCGACGAATAGCAAAGACCCTAGTGTTAACAGTTTTAATCTGGCGGATAGTATAAATAATATTGCGATGGCTTTTGGCAATGGCATTAATGCTTATAAGTCATGTTTGATAGCTAAGCTTGCAGTAGGAATAGTGGGTCTAGGGCTCGAGGCTGCCGAGCTTATTTCGACAGGCGCATCGATAGCGGCATGCATCCTTGGCGCTGTTTTTACTGCAGGGGTTTCTTGCGGAAAGCTGTTATTCGACATCGCTTGGCAAGTTGGGAAAAAGCTGGCAGGAATGGCTCTTATTACTATGGCGACGTATGTAGTCACTACCTTCCTCGTGCCAAAAGTAGCAACGATGATTGCGAGAGACTTGGCAACTAATATTGGAGGCGAGGATTTTGGCAATGCCCTAGTTTCTGGTGCGAATATGTATATGGGGCAAAATCATCAGTATGGCGGTGGATCTGTAGCCACCAAGGAAACTTTAATTACTTATCTTAAACAGCAGGAAGTGTATATTGCAGATGTAGCAAGGTACGAGCGTGAGGCTTTAAGCCCATTCGATACGTCGTCGCCATATACATTTATGGGTGATTTACTGTCAAGGTCCGTACCATTGTTGACACAGACGAGTTCAATTATGAGTGGGATTACTAATGTAAGTTCCTTGGTCGGTAAATCAATTTCATCATTGATGCCTGGTGCCTCGGCGGTGACGGCAGCAACGACGGCGGAAGAGGCGGCAAAAAATACTGCTGAAGTCTGCCCGGAACTAGATTCAATTGGTGCCGTAGGCGACGCGTTCTGTAATCCATATTTCATCACAGACCTATCGACCATGGATGAGGATCCGGCGGAAATTATTTATAGGGTTTCGCAATATTCAGATGGTAATAACTTTAGCTTATCTGATAATGAAGACAATCCTCAGGTTAATACGGATTTGAGCAATAGTAAATTGATGGAATATGTAGTTTATTGTGGTCAGCGTTCGTCTGGCTTTGGTATGGCAGATCAGAATATAGCAAATTCGATTGATTCTGGTGGAGGAATAGTTGCGAATATGACGCCTCTCGTTGGTGGGATACTAGACCTAGTTAAGAATACAAAAGTCTTGAATAGAGTTGGATATGTTACTGGCGAAGCTTGCGTTACGAAAAATTCCGGACATGGTGTTGGTAGTGAGGCATTTACATGGGAAGAGGCATCATATTATCAGCGTTATATTGAAGATCAGCGCATTATGGAGAGCGAAGGGATTATTGAGAAATCATCCGTGCGAGTCGCGCTAGAGAGCTATTATGAAGAACATCCAATTGATAACTCCTATGAGGGCGTATTGGCAGCGCGAATGGGTGTAACAAAAGAATATGTAGCGGAAGTGATGGATATTACCGAGGGATTACTTTGGATTGCGAACTATAACCCATCCGAACTCTATCCATATAAACTTATTGAGGAGGAAGAGTCTCAAGTGGCCTTGCGGGAATCGCATATAATAGGTTTTAATATTTATAGTATTAAAAGTAACCCAGATTGCTTATTCGGTCGTCAAGAATATTTGATTAGCTAATAAAAACCGCCCTCGCAACTTTCTAGTGAGGGCGGTGGTGTTTTTACCTATAAACTACCCAAGACTTCGTAAGGGTCTGATTTATGAATTCAAGCGGATCTGAATCTGGGCTTAGCGGTATATTTTCAAATTGAAAAGCCAGTACAACGATTTGTTCGTAATTAGCATCAAATCTCCCGCCTGGGTTGATCTGATAGGTGACTGAACTCGAATCTTCTCTATCATATCGTTTGAAGATAATATTGTAGCCATGATTATAAGGGCATTCGTAATAGAGTTGCATGAATGATTTACCGGTCGGATCATTGAATGTTACCATGTACTCATTGTTGTCACCCCAGTAATATGCGGGCCAATCAGGGTCGTTCTCGTACTTCGACCTTAGGTTTTCTTTAATGAACCAGCCAAGGTCTTCGGCGAGTTCGGCATAATAGAAAACGTTGCCGTCATGAATATAATCAGCGAGATTAGTCTTCAGGGTCAACTCGTAGTCGTCGACATTGTGCGTATAAGTTCCGTCAGCGTTCTTTACGCCCGAGATGGAAGTATTTGCATCTTGCCCGTCCTGCTCCGATTGCTCGGCGCTGTCCGTCGATCCAACGTCGTAGGTCTTGTCGTCCGTGCCTCTCTGCCCACAACCAACGAGGATGAGGCAGAGGATAAGTAAAAACACAACTAAAATAGCGATTCTTTTCTTCATGGTTACCCCCTCCTTTTTTTGATACTGCACCTCTTTTGAGGCGTCAGTGAGAAAAGAATTTCAAATGTACCGCACGAGATAAGATCAAAATTAACCAGCTTATCTGTACTTGGCGTTGATTATATCATAAAATGTATAAAAATGAAAACATAAGCAGAAAGAATAAAACTGAAAATAGCATAAAAATCTGCGAGATTCACAAAAAATCTCCGTTTGGGCGGAGATTTTAATGCAAATTTGGTGCTGGGAGTAGGAGTCGAACCTACGAAGGCCGGAGCCGGCAGATTTACAGTCTGATGCGTTTGACCACTTCGCTATCCCAGCGACTGTGTATATATTAGCATTTTTGGCGACAGCTTGCAAGCAAAAGCCCCAGTTGGAACTGGGGCAAGATTGATGGTCTTTGGCTAAGACTGGATGGTGGAGCTGGTAGCGATATTGACATTGGTGGTCGGATTGACTGCGACAGCATTGACGGCGTCGGACTCGGCCTCGGAGCGCAACATCGCAAGCGTTTCGCGAATTTGCTTTTCCTTGGCGAGATTGAGACGCTTATCGAGAATGAGCTCAAACATCTGAATGCGTGCCTTGATGTATGCAGTGCGGTACTGGCCAGCAATCGAGAGAATAAAACGCTCGGTTTCGGCACAGCGGTGCTGGTCGTCGGCGATGTTGAAATCGGTCAGACGATTGATGACGTCGGTGTAACAATTGCCGCAACAGATCATTTCGTGCAATACAGCCAAGTTGATATACCAAGTCGGAGCGTTCGTGTCGGCGGTTGCGGTATTGTCCTTGTGGCTGTAGCTAACCAGCCAAAGCGGGTTCTCGATGTTGAGCTGCTTGATTACGAGCGTGCTGCTCCAGCTCCTGAGTCGATAGCGGATGACCATGGGAGTTGCGACTCCCTTAATAATGAGGTTCAAGCGTTTCTCTGTCATGATTAATCCCCCTTATTTCGTAGTAGAAACAGCTATCTCTATTATTATAGCATACTTGAGCGAAAAAGTCAATATGGTGGGGCTTTGTGCGCTGAGCGGCAATAAAAAAGAGCAAGCTTATGCTTGCTAAAAAATGGAGCCGCAAATCAGACTTGAACTGATGACCTGCCGCTTACAAGGCGGCTGCTCTACCAACTGAGCTATTGCGGCATTAGCTGTATTTTATATGACTTTGCGTTTTTTCGCAAGTTTATGCGTAGACGAGGCGGCGTTGGTAGCTGTATTTGTCGGGGCTGTTCTGGCCGTGGTCTTAGCGTTCGTTTTGGCGCTTGTGCGCGGAGCTTTGGCGGCTTTGGTTTTTGGCGTCTTGGGCACTTTTGGTTCTTTGGCTTTACGCGTCGTAAGCGTGCGACGAGGCTTGGTGGCTTGTTCTTCGCTGGCGAGTTTGGCGGCCTGGAGCTCCTCGATGCGACCTTTAGTAATCTCAATATTTACGGTGTCATTGTTATGTTCGTAGAGCTCGAGCAGATGACGTAAAATCACTGTGGTTGGATTGAGACTATAAGCGGTTTCGAGCGCCTCGATGGCTTTATTGCGTTCACCGAGTTTTTCGAGAGCCTTGGAATAAGCGATATAACGGGCGGGCTGGTCGCCTTCCATATCGATAGCTTGGCTAAAGGCCATGGCGGCTTTTTCATACTTCCCTGTTTCGTAATAAATCAAGCCGACATTGTGTAGACTGGAGGCATTATTATCCAGCGACTGTGCAATCTCGAAACATTCAATGGCCTCTTTAAAATGTTTTTCTTTGGCGTAGAGAATGCCGAGACGGTTATAGGCGGCGGCATTTTTCTCGTCAAATTTGAGAATTGTCAGCAGAGCTTTTTCGGCCTTGAGAGGTTTGCGCTCGCGCATGGCGGTCTGAGCAAGGCTCCAGAGTTTTTTGAGCTGCGGGTCTTTCTTGACAGCGTCGAGGTCGCCTTCGGCTGGCTCGGTGCGATAATGCGGAATGAAAAAGACCGTAAAAATGGTAAATACTAAAATAATAACTGCAGCAAGCATAAAAATATTATAGCATATGAGAGATTTGGAACGCCGAACAGAGCGTACGGTGCTTTATGGCTAGACGAGATGGGCGACTAGCTGCAGTTTAATATGGCCATTAGCCTTGAGTGCGGACTGAGTTTGAAGTAGACCGTCGAGCTTGGTTAAAAAAGCGGCGTTGCCAGTGAGGAAATAGGACTTATAGAGCAGTTGGATGGCAGCATCGACGACCTTTAAAGCTTTGGCGCGGGCGTCGCGTTTGTCCTTGGCGATTTCGGTGGCGATTTTAGGCAATTGCTGAGGCGTTGCGGCGATATATTTTTTTGCCAGTGCGAGAAGGTCGGGATCAAAGGTGGGTGCATCGCTAATTTTTGAGATTTGCGGCAGATAATAATTGTGCGCGCGCGACAATACGGTCGGCAAAAGTTTAGCGCTTGAACGCACGAGGAAAACGAAATGCGTATGTTCGTTGGGTTCTTCGAGATTTTTGAGAAAAGCATTAATGCCGTTTAAATTAATGGTTTCGGCGTCCTCAAAAACAATAACGAGGTCTTCGCGCTGCCTGCCGCGGGTATAGTTGAGGATTTCACGAATCTCGTCGACGGAATAATAACCACTGGCATTGGGTTGCGCATGAATAGCTTTGGGAAGTAGCTCGGCGAAATTGCCTTCGGGAATTTCGAAGATGGCGAAACCGGCTTTTTGGACAATCTGGGGCAGATTTTCGAGATTATTTAACTGCATCGCGGAATTCTTCTGGTAATTCAGCAGTAAAAGTCATGCGTTGGCTATTCGGATTGTTGAGGTCGTCGCTCGGAATGGTAATTTCGAGCGCGGCGGCATGAAGATACATGCGCGAAACTTTCGGGCCGTGCGGATTGTAGACGGGGTCGCCCAGAATTGGGCAATGAATGAAATTAAGATGGATGCGCAGTTGATGGGTGCGACCGGTTTTAGGTTTTAGCTCGACGAGACTGTATTTGGCGCCGGTGGCGATGGTCTGGTATTCGGTAATAGCCTCACGGCCGTTTTTGTCCGGCATGAAAGTTGTAGGCTTTTTAAGATTGCGCGCGAGCGGAATGTTGATGATGGCATGCGCAGGAATGGGTGCGCCCTGTACGACGGCATAATAGGTTTTGTGCGTTTTGCGTTCCTGGAATTGTTTCTGAAGATAAGCCTTCGTTTTGGCGTTTTTGGCGATAATGATAACGCCGCTAGTGTCGCGATCGAGGCGGTGCACGATTTCGCCCCAATCTTCAATTGCGGTTTCGATACTGAAATCACCTTTTTTAATACTGAGCATGCCGGCGGGCTTATTAAAAACAATGACGTTGCTATCCTCGTAAATGACGGGCGGTCGCTCGCCTTGTGCTTGGGCAGGGAGATTGAGCTCGGGTTGTTGGTTGTCTTCGATGAGTGTGTTGGGTTTGTTGATGATTTTGCCAGCGAGCGTGACGTAGCCGGATTTAATAAATTTCTGAATGGTGGCACGACTGTAATATGGATAATTATTGAGGACGGCGACGTCAAGACGGACTGAATTGTCTTTACTTGTGGTATTTTTATCGGTATCAAAAGGAATATCGCCATTAATCATGCGAGATAATTCAGGTTTACTAAATTTCTTGGCCATATATTGATATTTTAGCAGATTATGTTGTATTTTGCTATTGTTTGGGGGTGTGATGCGTAACTTTGGGCTGTGTACGGTGTCTTAATTGGGTTAATAGAGATAGATATGCTTTGTGTTTATGAAAATAGAATTACGCGTCGCACCCTACTTGCGTTTCTTGCGATGTGCTTGTTTGCGTTTCTTGCGATGTGTGATTGCTCTCAGGCGTGAATTGGCATTGAGCTCGCGTAGATTTTTGAGCGCTTCATTATAACGAGTAGAAATGAAATAGGGGAAAGCCTCAATCGTGCGACGCTGCTGCAGATCGAGCACATGCTTGAAATGTTTGCGCCTGCCGTCAATGTGCATCTCGAAAGTGCGCTTGCCACGACGAATAAATTCCAGTGCATGCAAATAGTGACGATCAATTGCCTTCTGGTACTCGCTAAGAACTTTATTAAAGCGGACGAGACCAGCGTTCGTAACTACGATATCTGTAATAAAGATAATTGCGAGCAGAATCGAAATAATAATCGTGGCGGGCCAACTGAGCCGATTGGTAATTCCGGCAATGAAATAATGAATCCAGGGCATCAATACGGCAAAAACGCCAAACACCACGAAACCAATCAGGCAAACGCGACCTTTAATATTAAAACGACGTGGCGTATAGTCCCACCAGCGTGCATGGAAGAGTTTCTCGAGCGTGTAGGAGGTAACATATTCTAGCAAACAAGCAATTAGGCCGCCGGCCAGAAAACGCAGGAAGAAATTCTCGATGTCGTTAGTGGTTAAGACGAACAAAACTGCGCCGGCGCCATAGATTGGGCAATATGGACCGTTAAGAAAACCGCGGTTGACGAACTTTTTGCGATCGACGGTATAAAGTAAACTTTCGTAGAGCCAGCCGAGGAAAGAATAAATCATAAACCAGAGATAGAGCGTAAAAATATTCATGCCCTGCCCCCAATTTCCCCCTCGATTTCAGCAAAAATAGCGGAATAGAGTGGCTTGCGAAAAGTTTCATTGAGACTGCAGATTTTATCGGCAAGCGTAAGCACAATTGCGGTGCGACTACGTGGCGGGGCGGGATTGAGTGGCCACATGTGCGTTTTCATAATCTGGGCCATTTGTGGCGTAACGGCGAAATCGGCAGCGGCGCAAGTGACAGCGGTACTAGCATGCGTAAAACCATGCAAACCTTTGCGATCGGCGTCCTTAATATGCCAATCGTAGAGAAAATAATCGTGCAAGAGAGCGGCGCGTACGAGGTCGGAATAGCTATCGCTTTTAATACGAAAAGCGGGCGCAAGCTTGACGCACATGCAGGCGACACTAATAGTGTGGTCGCGCACAGTTGTATTGCCGTGTTGAATGTATTGTACGCAACTTTGATGTTCGGGCGAATCGATTACATCTGCGCCATATTCGATTACTTTTTTCGCCACCCGATCGAGCCGGCGCTGTTTGCGCGCGGTCATATTATTTGCGTAGTCCTAGCTGCTGCTGAACTTGATGTAATTTGACGTTGGCGACTTGGTTGGCGTAAGCCTCGCCGCTAGCTAAAACTGCTTCAACATCGTCGTCGGTAATAGCGGCGACACGGGCTTGAAAATCGGTGAGGAAATGCTCGACGCTATCAGCGACTTTGTGCTTGAGGTCGCCATAGCTAGTTTGGCCGGCCCAGTCGGAAATTACATCTTGCAAATCGCGATGTGCAAGTAAACTTTCAATTTGAAGCAAGTTACTAATGCCCGGCTGGTTAATCATATCAAAACGAATTACACCCTCGGAATCGGTCGTAGCGGACATAATTTTCTTAGCGGCGTGCTTTGGCTGGTCGTTGAGACTGATTTTGCTGCGTTCATTTTCGCTGGATTTGCTCATTTTCTTGGTTGGATCGGTTAGGCTCCGAATACGGAGGCCTTTTTCAAGATGCATGAATTTGATCTGCTCTGCTTCGGCGGCGGGCACAGTAAAGAGTTCGGCGGTAAATTTGTTATTCATGCGAATAGCGATATTGCGGGTTAGTTCGAGATGCTGAAATTGGTCTTCACCGAGCGGAATATATTTAGCGTCATAGAGCAAAATATCGGCAGCCATGAGAATAGGATAATTAAACAAGCCAACAGTGATGGCGTCGGGATGCTCGCTGCCCTTTTCTTTAAATTGAGTCATGCGACTAGCTTCACCAAAAGGCGTGAAGCAATCGAGGATCCAAGCAAGTTCAGCATGTGCGGGGACGTGACTTTGGCGATAAATATGAATATTGGGATTATTTGCATCAAGCCCAGCGGCAAGATAATATTTGACACCTTTAATAACTTGCGCATAAAGCTTGCTGTGGTCAATTGGCGTAGTGAAAGAATGTAAGTCGGGGATGAACATGTTAATTTGGCTGTCGTTCGCATACTCATGCGCGAGATTAATCATAGGAAGATAGGCGCCGAGAAAATTGCCGAGCGTTGGCTCCTCGTTGGCGCGAATACCAGTGAGAATAGTTTGCATAAATAAAGTCCTTTCTTTGCTTAATTAGCAGTCTTACGGAAAACGAAGAGCTTGCTGAAAATATAGTTAGCGATAATGACGATGACTTGTGAGACGAGTGTCCAAACAACGACCCAAGTGTCGGAATTGAGCTCGAGTGCGGTGACGAAGAACCACATGATAAACATGTCGATGAGTAATGTGGCGACGCGCGAAGTGACGAATTTGCTGAATTCGCGAACCTTGTTGGTTTCTTTGCTTTCGAAAACGTATTTACGGTTGGCCCAATAGGCAAAAATGACGGCGCCAATCCATGAGGCAATGACGGCGATTTGGAGTTGGACAGCGTTTTCGGCGCTGAGAATAGTAAAGAGGAGGATATATTTAATGACCAGCGACACGACGGTAGTTAACCCGCCGACGACAAGATAGTTGGCAATTTCACGATGCGCAGTATAAAGCGCGAGTAGTCTGTTCTTCATTGCTCTTATTATAGCATTATGCTATAATCTAGGTATTCCAATTCTGGAACTCGTTTTGGGGCACTAGCTCATTTGGTAGAGCGCTTCCATGGCATGGAAGAGGTGAGGAGTTCGAATCTCCTGTGCTCCACCAAAAGTACCTTACTCGAACTATTAGGCTCAAAAAAATTTGAGTCGTTCGT
>CAVFJY010000005.1:0-75407 GCA_963623365.1 bacterium
GAGTTATCTGCCAGCATCGGATCATAATCTCTGCCGCGCTGCGACATTTCTTCCATCTTTTGTTCAAAAGCCGCCCGCTCTGCTGGTTCAATTGATTCGACCATTTTATCCCATTCCGTCGCAGCGTTTTCGCCTGCATTCTTTGGAGGATTTTCGCCTGTCGCCATGTTTTTTATTCCTTTTATATGTTTGTTTTGACCTATTTTGTTTCATCTTAACACTAGCTTTTTCGGTTGTCAAGTACAACCATGTCCTCTTCACACAAAAAAGATAGACCAATCTGCGTCTGATTGATCTATCTTTTTGAGTTAGACTCTTTTTCTATCTTATAGGCTTTTCCTTTTATCTTTTTAATTTAATTTTTGGCTAGTTTTTATCGCATCGACAGCAGAGCTGCGCGACCAATTTTTCTCGATTGAACTTTGTCTAATGCTTTGGCAGAATACTCATGCTGTTTTGGCATTACCACGAATTCACCTTGGATGTCTTCGTAATCACCCAAAATTAATCCGTCATCTTCGCGACTTTCAGCGATTTCATTCGCTAATTGTGCCTCGTTCATTGCTTGTTGCTCTTCGAAAGCATCTTGGTCATCGACGATTCCGTCTGCCTCGATTGGTATTGTCATCCTTTCAAAGTTACCCATGTTTATTTTTGTTTTCCTTTCTACTTTTCTACTTCGATTTCTCCTTCCTTGATACCCATTTTTGGAATTTGATGTTCGTTTTTGTGTTGGTTTTCTTCCAACTGTCTTCATGCTATCACACTTATGCTTTTTTGTCAAGCATGCTTATGCTTTATTTTATTATTTTTGTCAAATCCGACAGAGGTAAAACGCCCCTTGCAATTTTTTCAAAATATTTTTCTCGCCCCATCCGCACTGCATCAAATATACTTTCCGTCGCATATTTTCCCATCAAAATACCTCCCGCATTCTTCACATTTTATGCTGCCGGAGGTATTTTTCTTAATTTTTAGGCTTTTTCTAACGAAATTGTCACATTTTCATCGTCAATCTTTACAATTTCATCATAGCTATAATTACCATTCGCATCAAAAGTCGTCGCTAGTACTTCATGCTTTAGCATTTCTAGATATGCCGTCGGCACCGCTTTCGAGACCGATAATTTAATTCTATCGTCCACATTTAAGCCTGCTTTTTTGCGTGCCGCCTGAACAAATCTTACCAATTCGCGAACAAATCCTTCATCACGCAATTCATTTGTTAGCTTCTTATTGAGTATAAGTTTTTCGCCATGTATAACTTTTTTAACATTTACTTCTTCGGCGATGATTTGCTCATAGAAGTCTTCTAACTGCTCCCCCGCATAACTCAAACTCGCCAGTGGTTGTCGCACTTTAATCTGACCAAAGCCATCATCGCGCGTCATTCTTAGCGCTAAACCTTCCGTAATAATTGCTCGGCAATTAGTCATTTTAGCCAGCGCCGTCTCATCAATTGCGCCCGCTTCCGGCCAATCTAGCAAATGTACGCTCTCGCCACCCATCATGTTTTGCCACAACTCTTCTGCCAAGAATGGCACAAATGGCGCCAAGACTAAAGCCAAATAACTTAGTACAAAGTGCAATGTCGTATATGCTTCATTTTTATCGCTAGTCGATTCCGATTTCCAAAATCGTCGTCGCGATCGTCGCACAAACCAGTTCGATAGATCATCTATGAACGGCAACACGCCCGCCAAGGCCGCTGGAATATTATAGGCTTCCATATTTTCCGTAATTTCATTCCGTAGCTGATATATCCGGCTAATAATCCACTTATCTAGTTCATTCTCTAGCCGTTCTGGCGCCGCTAATGTCTTCTTCTTATATTCCCAGCCATCTACACTCGCATACATCGTAAAGAAATCATACACGTTCCAAATCATCGTTAACTTACGTGCCGTATCCGACACATCTTTATCGATTAAGGCAAAATCTTCGCCCGCTAGTACTGGACTCGATAGCAGCTGAAAACGCAATGCGTCCGCCGAAAACTTATCCATCAATTCATTCGGATCCGTATAGTTGCCTAACGATTTACTCATCTTACGCCCATCGTTACCCGCCAACGTGCCTGTTGTAATCACATTCTTATAAGCGCATTCACCAAACAGCGCCGTATTTACTACATGCACATAATAGAACCATGCGCGCACTTGCCCCACATACTCCACAATAAAGTCCGCCGGATAATTCTTTTCAAACTTCTCTTTGTTTTCAAATGGATAATGCAATTGCGCAAACGGCATCGAGCCCGACTCAAACCAGCAGTCCAACACCTTATCGACGCGCTTAAAATGCTCGCCATCAATCTCGAATTCAATCGCATCCACCCATGGTCGGTGGTAATCTTCTAGCCGCACACCCGATAATTCATACAACTCATCATACGAACCTATTACTTTTATTGAGCCTTTATCGCCTTTCCAGACCGGCATTGCCGTCGCCCAGAAACGATCGCGCGACAAATTCCAATCTGGCGCCTGCTCAATATTCTTCGCAAAGCGTCCATGTTTTAAATGTGTCGGGAACCAATTAATAGCTTCATTTTTCTCCAGCATTAATTCCTTGCTATCCTCAACATCAAAGAACCAACTCGGAAAGGCTCGGTACATAATTCGCTGTTTGCTACGCGGATTGAATGGATACTCGTGCTTAACATATTCGATTTTCCAAATCACTCCCTGCGCTTCTAGACATTTTGCAATAAATTTATTCCCCGCCCAGACCTCAATGCCGTTTTCGTCCGTATCGCGCACGCCAATTCCATGCAATTTTTCCGCCCATTCCGGGAAATAATAACCATTATCATCAATCGTATGACGTACCGGCACTTTATCGCGACGACTCAGCGCATAGTCATCTTCGCCATAAGCCGGCGCTACATGCACGATTCCCGTCCCCTCTTCGGCGCTAACAAAATCCGCCAAATGCACTTTGTGTGCCTGCGCATCGTGGTCCAATTCATCGCCCAACTCCATCAACGCCTCATATTTCAGCCCATCTAACTCCGCGCCACGATAAGTTCTTTCTGCTTTCACCTCCGCGCCAAACAGTTTTTCCGCTAACTTTTTTGCCGCAATCAGTTTTGCGCCATCCACTACATAGACACCGTATTCTAGCTCTTCCGACACCGCGAGTGCCATATTCGCCGGCAAAGTCCAAGGCGTTGTCGTCCATGCCAGCATATACTCGTCGCGATCAACTAATTTGAATTTTACATAAGCCGATGGATCCGTTACCGTTTGGTAGGCATCATTATCCATCGTTACCTCTGCTTTCGAAACTGGCGTCGCAAATTTCGTATCATACATCAAGACTTTTTCGCCTTCATAGATTTTGCCTTTATCATACAGCGTTTTAAAGGCCCACCATACCGACTCCATAAAGTCCTTATTCATTGTTCTGTATGCGCCCTTAAAATCTACCCAGCGTCCAATCCGGTCAATCGTCGCCTCCCAGGTCTCCGAATTCGCCACCATCGATTCCCGCGCTTTCGTAATATAAGTCTCGAGTGGCCATTTCGTACCAATTTCGCGCCTATCCGTAATGCCTAATTGTTTCTCGACAAAGTTCTCGGCTGGCAAACCATGACAATCCCAGCCCCAGCGTCGCTCCACACGTTTGCCCCGCATCGTCCAGAAGCGCGGCACCGCATCTTTCACAATCGACGATAGCAAAGTGCCATGATGCGGATTACCCGTAATAAATGGCGGCCCATCATAAAATACATAAGCATTATCAATCGGGCGTTGCTCGACCGACTTTTCAAAGGTCTTATTCTTCTTCCAGAACTCCACCAGCGCTTTTTCGTATTCACTCGCTCGGCGTCGTTCACCATATTTATATTTCATGCGCACTTGCTCCTTTCTGTTGAATAAAAAAATTCCAACTTTACATTGGAACTCTCTACGGAGCGGTACCATCCAATTTCTAGATTACTCTAGCCCTCAATTTTTCTTTCTCGCAGATTCACGGGCGGTTCTACTTGACCTATCTTCTCGCATTAGATACGTCTTTCTTCCACCAGCTCGCAGTTGATTGCTGCTCAAACGCTTTATGCTTGCATTATAGCATATTTATTCAAAAATCAAAAATCCGCCACTTACCCCACTCGCTGCGTACTTTATTTAATGCTCCATTGTATAATATGACACATCGCCGATTCGCGGCATATTCGTTCCCCGCCACATATTTAGCACACTACCGTCATTATCCAGCGCCAACATTGTCGGATATTCCACAATGTCATAAGCGCGACACAAGCTTTCGCCCGCCGGCTCGTCCGGGCTCAAACTCTCAATCGTCGTACCGGTTCGCCGCTCAAAATCATGCAGCCAATCAATTACCGTTCGCGCATAGTCCGTATTATCTCGCCAAATAATCACCACCCGCATCTTCTACTCCTTTGCGGCCTCGCGTTGCTTCATTCGCTCGCGCTGCTCCACAATACTTCGTTCCAAATCATCTAGGGTTTTAAATTCTCGAAATACACTCGCAAAGCGCACATATGCCATCTCATTCGTGCTCGACAGCACTTCCAAAATCGTCTCTCCAATCAGGCTCGACGGCACTTCGTCCTTGCCCTTTTCGTAGATTAGCTCTTCAACTCGATCGACAATATCTTGCACATCCAAATCGCTATCAAAATATTTTCCAACCGAATTACGCACCGCTTTCATCAGTTTCTCGCGGTCAAAAGCTTCCCGCGAACCGCTCCGCTTGCGTACCATCATTCCAGGGCGTTCAATTCGCTCATAAGTCGTAAAGCGATGTTTGCCATCCAGCGACACTCGACGCCGTCGAATCATCGTCCCGTCTTGCGACTCGCGACTCTCGATTACTTTACTTTCACCAATCTTTAGGTGGCTCATCTAAGCCCTCCCTAATCTTTATTTTTCTTGCGTCGTCGCAGAATCGCCGGAATATCACTATTATCATCGCCGGCATCATCCGTTCGAATACTATCCCACATATTCACCGTTGTGGCATCCGCAAAGTCTGAAGCAGCTTTAGCTTCTTTCACTTTTGGCTCTTCCGCAACTGGCATATTCACGACTGGGTCCACCATTGTCTGACTTGGCTCACTTGTGCGCACTTCCGTTTGCTGAAAAATTTCTTGCGCACGCGGATCATCACGATAATACTGCGAATCAAATCCTGTCGCTACCACTGTCACGATAATTTCATCTTCCAGCTCTGGTCGCACCGATGCGCCCCAGATAATGTTCGCATCTGGGCTAACACTTGCGGTAATCAATTCCGCCGCTTCTTGCATTTCGCTCATCGTCACATCATAACCACCCGCAATCGAGAACAAAACACCTCTTGCGCCATCAATCGACACCTCAATCAGCGGCGATTCAATCGCTTGTTGTGCCGCAATGCTTGCGCGATTTTCGCCCGACGCTCGTCCAATTCCCATCAGAGCCGAACCTGCATCCTTCATAATCGCCTTCACATCCGCAAAATCCAAATTAATCAAAGAATGTTCCGTAATCAATTCCGAAATACCTTGCACACCTTGGCGCAGTACTTCGTCAGCAATCTTAAAAGTTTCCAGAATTGGCGTGCGTTGGTCAATCGTTTGCAATAACCGGTCATTTGGGATTGTAATCAAGGCATCGACGTTGCGCGCCAGACGCTCGATTGCCCAGTCCGCATTTGCCTTGCGCTTTGCGCCCTCAAAGGAAAATGGCTTCGTTACTACTCCAACTGTCAGAATATCCTGTTTGCGCGCTTCTTCGGCCACAATATAACCCGCGCCCGAGCCAGTACCGCCGCCTGCACCAAAGGTAATAAAGGCCATATCCGCACCCGCTAGCGCATTCTTAATCTCTTCGCGGCTCTCATCGCCCGCGCGCTCACCTACCGTCGGGTCCGCACCAGCACCTAATCCATTTGTCGTTTCATGCCCGAGATGCACCTTCACGTCTGCTTTTGAATTATGCAAAGCTTGCGCATCGGTGTTCATCGCAATAAATTCAACACCACTCAAGCCAGCATCGCGCATGCGGTTGACGGCCGATCCGCCCGCACCACCAACGCCAATAACTTTAATACTAGCTGTGCTTTCCACCTCACTTGGCTTTACTTCAGGCATGTATTAACTCCTCACTTTTTCAATTCTTACCTAATAATAACATCTTTATTTAAAATTCTTCAAGAGACGCTTTAGCCAGCTTTCCCCGTTCGCGCCACTTTGCTTCGATCTTTTACTCTTTATCCCTAAGTTATCTTTCAAACTCGGCATCGGCTCTAGCGCACCCAGCATCATCAGTCCTACCGCCGCCGCGTATTCTGGCTTCATCACTTCTTCGCTAACGCCCAAGATTCCTTCTGGCTTGCCTAGTCGCACCGCCAACTCTACTTGCTCGCGTGCATATGCATCGATATCGCGCATCTTTGAACCGCCACCTACTAGCACTAAACCTTCTGGCAAGCGCTTATCATATCCAGCTACCTTCAGCATCTTGCGCACTCCTTCAAAGATCTCTTCCAACCGCGCTTCGACTACTTCATCAACTTCACTCCGACTGAATCTATACTCTTCACGACCACGTTTAATGACAATATCTTTGTCCGTCTCGCCAAAGCGTCCCGACGCAAAGCGTACTTTAATTTCTTCCGCAATCTCTGGCACTGTTTTCAAAACTGTCGCTAGATCATTCGTCACATCATTGCTACCAATCGGCACCACGCCCACAAATTGCAATTCGCCTTCATCATAAATTGCCACACCCGTCGTCGTGCCACCTAAATCCACTACTCCTACGCCATTCTCCATTTGACGGCTTGTTAAAATCGCCCGCGCCGCCGCTGTTACCGACGGTTCCAAGGTTTGCACCCGCACTCCCACAGTGTCATTTTCAAAAATCCGCCGCATATTATCGCAATCTGGCACTAAGCCCGAGATCACATTTGCTCGAATCTCCAAGCGCGCACCATGCATACCTAGCGGCTCACGAATTCCACTTTGGCCATCCAAAATATATTCATACGGAATCAGCGCTAGCGTTTCGCGATTCGCCGGAATCTTCCCCGCAATCGCCATCTCCTCAATCCGGCGCAAATCTTCTTCATCAATTTCATGGTCCGCTACGCCTACTGCAATCATGCCATCAATCTTCGTGCTCGCGATGTGCGAACCATTAATGCTCACTGTTGCATCTTTCACATCGATGCCGCTCATCTTTTCCACGGCTTGCAAACAGCGCACAATCGCTTCTGGCGGTGTTGCCAATTCTTTTACGCGCCCCCGTCGAATTCCTTCCGATGACACTTCGCCATAGCCTACTACCGCAATCGCTCCATTCTTATCGAACTTGCCCATCACGGCACGTACCGAATTTGTGCCAACATCTACCCCTACTGCATAGCGCGCATTTTCTTCCATAAGCTTATTGTAGCATATTCCCCTTATGACTGGGTGAGAATTTCGTAACCGCCTTCGGTCACTAATATCGTATGCTCAAAGTGGCAGCCTAGCGAGCCGTCTTTCAAACATACCGTCCATCCGTCATCCCCTTCTACCACCATGTTATCGGGCTTGCCCAAGCTCGACATCGGCTCAATGCAAATCGTATCACCCACTTTCAACTCGTAGCCATGCCCTCGCTTGCCGTAATTTGGCACTTCTGGCTCCATATGCATACTTTTGCCAATTCCATGCCCCACATAATTCACAATTACGCCTAACTTGCCTTTCTCGAGTTGCTTTTGTATCGCATAGCCAATATCACCCAACTTCGCACCGGGACGCACCTGCTCAATTCCTTCATACAGCGCCGACTCCGTAAAGTTCAACAAATGTTTCTGCGCCGCTGTCGGCTTCGCGCCAACAATCATCGTAAATGCCGCATCAACATAATATCCCTGATATTTAATCACCAAATCATAGCTCACTTTGTCGCCCTCTTCCAGCGGCTCATCTTTCGGAATACCATGAATTAGTTCATCGTTCACCGAAATACAAATTGCACCAGGAAAATCTACTTCCGGTTCATAATAAGCAATTCCGCAGCCATATTCGCGAATTTTTTGCGCCACCCAGGCATCAATTTCCTTCCCCGTCATGCCCGCCTGTGTATACTCCTTCAGCTCCGTCAAAATCTTTGCCATAATCTTTCCCCCCGCGCGCATCGCCGTAATTTTTTTCAAATCCATTATTCCACTACCTTCCATTCGCGCAGCACATCCTCAATTCGCTCAGTTACTTCCTCAACCGAACCTTCGCCATTCACATTCCGAATCTGCACGCCTGCACCAGAGAGAATTTCCGACATTGAATAAATTGTTTGTTCAAACAAACCCCAGCGTTTCTCAATCGATTCTTTCGTATCATCTTCGCGTCCGCGGTCTTGCAAACGACGCCACAATTCCTCATGCGACACCTTCAGCACAATCGCACCCTCAATTTTCTTCACGTCGCCACTCTCGACAATCCATTTCGCTTGCCAATCATCGCGCGGATAACCATCCAAAACTGCATTCTGTCCCGCCGCCAGCGCTTCCTCGCCTGCTACATGCATCATCTTGACGACAAACTCATCCGGCACCAGTTCGCCTTTCAGCATGATTTTTTGTAATTCCGGATCATTCTGATTCCTCAGCAATTGCCCCACCGACAGCCAGCGAAAGCCATATTTCTCCGCCAAGCGTTGCCCTTGCACGCTTTTACCGCTCCCCGCTGCTCCAAATAATATAATCATCTGCACTCCTTTTTATTTTGCATTAAAAATACCCCGACTGCGCAGGGGTATTTCTTATTTCAGACCAAGCTTCATGCTTTCGGCTTTTTCAGCTTTGCGTTCCTCGCGCAGAATTGCTTTCTGGCGACGTTCACGCTTGGAAATTGGCTTCGAAAATCGCATACTTTCCTTTGCTGTTGCCATCACACCACTCTGTAAAACCTTGCGGTTGAAGCGGCGAATAATGTTTTCATTCGCTTCGTTCTGGTCTTTTCTGCTTACTTTGATTGCCATATTACCCAAATTCTAGCATAACTTCTCTATTATTTCAAGAGAAATGATATTCCCCTCCAGCGCCACTTTCCCCCGAAACTCATTTTTCGCTAGCGTAAATTGCACTTTTACTTTATCACCCACCTTCGCTGCTTTCCATTCTTCCGGTGCATAAAAAGCCATCATCTTCAACTCTTTGCCATTCTTGTCGCCAATTCTCAGTGCTACATGTTTTTCTTTCAATAGCTGCACGCCTCGCACGCTTGCACTAATCTCAAAGATCGGTTCGCTGTTGCCTTCGCCAAATGGCTCCAGCAAACCAATTTCCGCAAACAATTCTTTATTCACCTCATTCAAATCCGTCAAAACAATATCACTCACACTCCGCAGATATTTTTCCTGATTCTTCAGCCCCAAGCTCTTATAATATTGGTTAATATACTTTCTAAACTCCGCCAATTTTTCCGCCGGCAAGCTCAAGCCGCATGCGCTCGCATGTCCGCCACCGCTCAGCAGGATCCCTTCTGGGCATTCATGTAATGCTTTTGCCAGTGAAAATTCGCCAAAACTCCGTCCCGACCCCTTCAAGCGCCCATCTTTCAGCGCCGTTAGCGCAATCGCAGGTCTGCCATACATTTCCACTAGCCGCCCCGCAATAATTCCCAAGATTCCTTCGTGCCACGCCCCCGTCGCCACAATCACTTTTTCATCATCCGCCACCGCAATTTCTCGCACCGCCGCATCTTGCGCCTCGCGCCGCTCATGATTTAACCCGTCCAGCTCATTCGCTAGCACAAAAGCCTTCGACCGACTCGTCGCCATCATTAAATCTAACGCCAAATCCGCACTTTTCATCCGCCCCGCCGCATTAATCCGCGGCCCCAACTGAAAACCGATTGCATGCGTGTTTAGCTTATCCAAATCTACACTCGCCACTCGCGCCAGCTCTCGAATTCCCGCTCGTCGCGTCTTCGCCAAAACCTTCATACCGTAATAACTCAAAATTCTATTTTCACCTCGCAATTCCATCGCATCGCAAATCGTCCCGATTACCACCAAATCCAACAGCCACTTCTCTTGCCCATCACATTTGCCACCATTCTTTCGCATATTCAGTGCCCGTGCCAAACTAAAAGCCACACCTACGCCCGCCATTCGTCGTCCCACCTCGTCGCCTCGCTTTGGGTTAATCACCGCCACTGCGCTCTTTGGCACTTGCGAAATCTCATGATGGTCCGTCACAATCGTCTCAATCCCTCGCGCCAGCAGCGCTGCAATTGTCTCTTCTGACCCCGACCCGCAGTCTACTGTAATCACCAAATTCGCCCCTCGCTTCGCAATTTTCTCTACTGCCGGCAAATTCAGACCATAACCATCGATAAAGCGATTCGGCAAAATCACCTCCACGCGCCTGCAACCAAAATATTTCAGCGCATCACCCAGCAAGGTACTTGAACTCACGCCGTCCGCATCATAATCGCCGTAAATAACAATCTTCTCACTCATGGCTCGCGCCTGTTCAATCCGCGCTACCGCCGCTTTCATTCCCTCTAACTCAAAGGGATCAAACAAATCCTCATATTTTGGCCGCAAAAAACTCTCATCCAGCCCACGCGCCGCCAAGAGCTGCTTAAATATCTTTGTCATCCGATAATCTTGTTCGGCGTTTTCTTGGCGTCTTCCGCCTGCTGACTCTTAATCACGATACTCTGCAGTTCTTTCAAAATTGGGAATTGTTTATTAGTCTGGTAAATGCTCGTATTTCCCTTTTTTGTCACAATCAAGAAACCGCCCTTTGTTAAGCGTCGTAGCTCTCGCTGAATATTTCCAGGGTCTTCCTTAATCAGCTTCGACAAGCCCCGTACGTGCGTCTTAAAATCTGGGTATTTTGCGAATACCACAATAATCTTCCGCCGCACCCGACTCGTTACGAAAACGTCTAACACTTAACCTCCTTATTACTTTCATTTTATGCAACTTTTGTTTTTTCTACAACACTTGACATTTCCTTTTTAGCAAATTCTCATCCTTAATCTATCTGTAGTAAAATATAGCCATGCATTATTATCTGGTCGCCCCCGCTAAAACTTTCCACGAGACGGATAATTTGCTTACTTATGCTAGCGATTCGCCTCTGAGAATTGGTCATCTCGTTGAGATTCCGCTCGGTCGTCAGACTACTTATGGAATTGTTGTAAAAAATACAACAAAACCTGATTTCCCCACCAAGCCCATTATTCGCTTGCTCTACGACCAAGCCCTGCCGCCACAACTACTCAAAGCGCTTACTTGGCTCACCGATTATTATCGTTGCCCGATGTCTATCGTTGTCCAGGCAATGCTGCCACGCGGCATCACTAAGAAACGCCGCGCCGTTCGTCATGCCGTTACTGCTCGTCAAGCCGTCACCACCATCAGCGACCAAGCATCCATAGCCAATACTGCCACCGCACCCACTCTCGCTCCAGCCGACATCCCGCTCAATGCCGCTCAGCAACGCGCCCTCGCCACCATCAGCACCAATTCCGCCAACACTATTCTGCTTCACGGTATTACTGGCTCCGGCAAAACTAACATTTATCTTGCACTCGCTCGTCAAACCCTTGCCGTTGGTCAGTCCGTCATTTTGCTTGTTCCCGAAATCGCCCTCACTTCTCAGCTCGTCCAAAATTTCCAGAACCACTTCGAAGATGTCATCTTGCTCCACTCTCAGCAAACCGAAGCCGTTCGCCATCGCCTCTGGGAGCAAGCCTTGCGCGCCACTACGCCGCAAATTATTATCGGTCCGCGTTCCGCTCTCTTTGCCCCCGTCGCCCAGCTGGGTTTAATCATCATCGACGAAGCCCACGAGCCCTCCTATCACCAAGATCAAAATCCCAAATATTCCGCCCTTCGTCTTGCCGCTATTATGTCTAAGACTCTGCTCGGTTCCGCCACGCCACTCGTCGCCGATTATTACATCTGTCAGCGACATCATGCCGTCGTCGCGCTCACCGAACTCGCCGTCAAATCCTCCAAAACTGCCCACATTTCCGTTATCGATCTTAAAAATCGCCCCGACTTTACTCGTAGCCGCATACTCAGCAATCCTCTCATCGCTAGCATCCAAACTTCCCTCGACCATCATCAGCAAAGCCTAATTTTCCATAACCGTCGCGGCACCGCGCCCCTCACCATCTGCGACCATTGTGGCTGGCAAGCCCTCTGTACCAATTGTTTCCTCCCGCTTGTTCTTCATGCCGACCAATACACTATGCGCTGCCACACTTGCGGTCGTCATTATCCCGTCCCCACCGCCTGCCCCGATTGTGGCAATGCCACTATTCATCACAAAGGCTTCGGCACCAAACTCATTGAAGCCGAGCTTCGTAGACTCTTCCCTCATGCCCGCATCGCCCGTTTCGATGCCGACACTGAATCTAACCAGCAGCTTCACAAGATTTATACAGCCGTTCATGCTGGCGATTATGATCTTCTTGTCGGCACCCAAACGATTGCCAAAGGTTTTGATTTTCCGCGACTCAGCACGCTCGGCGTTGTTCAAGCCGATGCCGGACTTAGCCTGCCCGACTATGCTTCCGAAGAACGCACTTATGAATTGATCACTCAAGTTATTGGTCGTGCCAATCGTGGCCATCAAGACAGTAATATTTTTATCCAAAGTTTTCAGCCCGACCACCCCATTATCGGCTTTGCCACTACTGGCGATTACGCCGGTCTCTACCAATATTTAATTCAGAAACGCCAACAAAGCACTCTACCCCCATACAGTTTTTTACTCAAACTTTCCCTAACTTACAAAACCGAAAGCAGCACCGTCCAGAACATCCAAAAATTGCATAAAAAAATTATTCAAACCATTCATGCTCAGTCGCTCACCCAAATTATCGCCACGCCGCCCATGCCCGCTTTTCATGAGCGCAGCAATTCCGGCTATTCCTGGCAAATTGTCTTAAAAGCCAAATCCCGCAAAGACTTACTCATACTCTTCGATCAACTCCCCAAAAATTCGCACCTACATTTCGACTTCGACCCGCCCACCCTGCTCTAGTCGTCGCTTATGCTCGCTCGTTGTAATCAATTATGTTAAAATCATATCTAATGAACACTGCAAAAAAAGAAGTTATCGTCACTCCTGACCCTCGTTTGCGCCAAAAATCCACCAAAGCCAAAGCCAACGATGCCGCCACTCAACGCATCATCGCCGAGATGATTCAATCTTGTATCGATTGGGAGAATGAGCACGAATTCGAATTATCTGCCGCCATGGCTGCTCCTCAGCTCGGCTATAACAGGCGTATTATTGTCGTCCGTGAAGATATGAGCAATAAAGATAACACTAACTTTACCGCTCTCCTAAATCCCGAAGTCATCAAAACTGAAGGCAAAGTCGTCGAAGATTACGAAGGCTGTCTTTCCGTGCCGACCATTTATGGCAAAGTTCCCCGCCCTACCAAAGCTCGCATTAAAGCTCAGCTCGAAGATGGCACCGAAGTTCGTCTCAAGGCTACTGACTTTCTCGCTCGCACTATTTTGCACGAAATTGACCATTTAAACGGCATCCTTTTTATCGACCATATCAAAGACAACCCACAAGCTTTCTATCAGCTCGACGATAAAGGCGACCTTGTTCCGCTCGATTACGCTACTCACATCAAAGACAATCCCGATCTTTGGCCAGAGGACTAATATGAGCAAACTCATATTCTTTGGCAACGAACAGCTCGCCCAAGGTGTCAAATATCGCACGCCAATTTTCGACGCACTGCTAGCCAGTCCACACGAAATTTGCGCGCTTGTTTTGCCCGACGCTCATACCCGTAAGCCCTTCGCCGTTGCACAGCTCGCCGAAAAGCATCATATCCCCATTCATTATGTCCATCGCGGCAAAGATCTCCTGCCTATCATTCAACAATATCAGCCCGACCTCGGCATTCTCGCCGCTTTTGGTAAATTAGTTCCCGACGCCGCCATTAATGCTATTCCTTGCGGCATTATTAATGTCCATCCATCGCTACTACCCAAATATCGCGGTACCACGCCCATCGAAAGTCCACTTTTAAACGGCGATCCTGAGACGGGCGTTTCTGTAATGCGTCTCGTTAAAGCCATGGATGCTGGCCCAATTCTCGCTCAAGCTACCGTCGCTATCACCCCTGAAACTACCAAACAATCGCTCTACGATCAGCTCTCTCAACTCGGCGCCCAGCTCATTTCCGACCTTTTAGGTGCTATCCTTACTAAAACTGCCCCTGAGACGCTACAGGACGACGCAGCAGCCACTTTTACGACTAAACTTAATAAGAATATGTCGGAACTCAAATTTGCCGAGAAAGCCGCTCAGACGCTCTGCAATGAGGTTCGCGCTTTCGCTGGCTTTCCGAAATCCAAGACCACTTTGCTCGGTATTCCTTGCACAATTACCGCCGCTCATGTTGCCGCCACGCCTACTACTGCGCTCGACCAACGCTGCGTCGACGGCCAATATTTTATTATCGATCGTCTTCTTCCCGAAAATTCCAAAGAAATGGACGCCAAAAGCTTCCTTAACGGCCATCGCCATTAAACCGTCAAAGCGCCCCGCAAAAATCCCCCCTCAAACCAAGGGGGAATTTTTTTAAAATCAGCTCAAGCTTAGCTAGGCACTTTGCAAAATTGCATCCTTTTGCGACGCAATTTCTTCTTGCAAACCCTGCAACGCTTCCTTAATCAAATCCTGATATTGCGGGCAATTCTTGTCCAGCCATTTCGCCGTCACAAAGTCATTCAAGAATTCCGGCGTACCTTCCTCATCTTCCGCGCCAACTAGCAATTTCTTATAAACTTCATCATTCTTATAATCGCCCATTTGCGCTAACAATTGTTGCACCGTCGCTTGGTCATTATCGATAATCTTCTCAAATTCATCCAGCTGTTCTTCGGTCAGACCCTCACTCATCTTTTCGCCAATCCGCACCTCAAATTGGTCTTGCGCATATTGCAAAAAGTTAGCTTTTTCCTCTTCCGGCATACCCGAGAGGCCAACGCTCTCTAGGAAGCTTTCGTCAAATTGAAACATCGCCTTTTTCTCCTATTTTCCCCATTGTAGCACAAAAAGCTTCTGTTTATAAACTTCAGCCCCTTAGGCAATCTTTTTCTTCTTGTATTCGCGGGTAAAGAATTTAATCGTATCGCCAATTTGCAATTGAATTTTCTTTTCTGTCTTTAGCGACATTCCACCAATTTCGCCCGTCGCTAGCGATGGCACATTCACTTTCCCCTCTTGGGTATTTTCGACTTCAATTTCGCCTAGCAATTCTTTCTTGCGATATGCCCGTCCCAACATCCCAGGCGCCACTCGACCACTCTTTACTTGTCCGCCACAAATAATTTCCGTTCGCTCTGTTCTAAATACGCCTTTAATTTCCAGTTCGCCCGTCTCCGACTCAACCACTTCCGCATCCAGCATATTTTCCATATCACGTTTTGCGTCGTCCAGCAATTCATAAATCACCCGAAATACACGCACCGGCACGCCATTTCGCTCCGCCATCTTCGCAATTGCATTCGGCACCGTCACATTAAAGCCATAAATTACTGTCTTGCTGCCTGAGGCCATATAGATATCATTTTCCGAAATCGCCCCCACGCCTGTCGATACAATGTTCAGTGTAATCTCACCCTGCGTATCAATCATCCGCAGCGAATCCACCACCGATGTCACCGAACCCGCCACATCGCCTTTCACGATTACATTGAAAGTTTTGGTGTTATCCGCCACATTCATCATCCGCAACATATCCGTCGCCGTTACGTTTGCCGACGCCGATTCGTCATTTTCCGCTTGCGCATTCAACAACGCCATCTTTCGTGCCGTCTTCTCGTCCGCCACTTCCTCAAACTTATCACCAAAATTCGGCAGCTCTTTAAAGCCCGTAATCACTACTGGTGTCGACGGCATTGCTTTACCCTTCGGCTTATTTTTCCAGTCCACCATCGTCCGAATCTTCGCATAAGTCTTACCCGCCACAATAAATTCGCCTGTCTTCAACTCGCCACCCGTCACTAGCAAGTTCACCACCGAACCCTTGCCTACTTCCATGTGGCTTTCAATAATCAAACCTTCCGCCGGAATATCAATATCCGCTTTCAGCTCATCAATATCTGCCGTCAGCAAAATCATATCCAGCAATTTTTCCACATTCTCGCCCGTCTTCGCCGAAATTGGCACCATAATCGTATCGCCACCCCATTCTTCTGGATTCAAATTGAAATCCGTCGCCAATTGTGCCTTCGTTCGATCGATATTCGCCCCCTCTTTGTCAATCTTATTAATCGCTACAATAATTTTCGCATTCGCCGCTTCCGCAAATTTAATCGCTTCTGCCGTCTGTGGTTTCACGCCATCATCTGCCGCCACCACAATCACTACGATATCCGTTAGCATCGCGCCATGCTGCCGAATCGCCGCAAAGGCTTCATGCCCAGGCGTATCCAAAAAGGTAATCTTCCGGTCATGATATTCCATCTGATAAGCCGAAATGTGCTGTGTAATCCCGCCCGCTTCATGTTCAACTGTTTTTTTCTTCAACAAAGTGTCCAATAAGGTCGTTTTACCATGGTCGACATGCCCCATCACTGCTACCACCGGCGGCCGCAATTTCGCATCTTTCGACAATTCCCGCTTCACGCCAGGAATTTTCGCCGAATTCTCTTTCTTCTCAAAGCGCACATGCTCAAAGCCCAGCTCTTCAGTCATAATCTGCGCCGTCTCCGCGTCTAATCGCTGATTAATCGTCGCCATAATGCCATTCTTAAACAGCTCGCCAATCAAATGCGTCACCGATATGCCCAAAGCATTCGCCAGCTCGTCTACTGTTATCGAGCCAGAAATTTGTATTACCTTTTCTTCCATTTTCTAGCTCCTTTCTACTTAACTGATACTAATGTATAAAAAAATACACAAAAAACTGCCTTTATTTTACCACAATCTTCACCCTTAAGCAATGCTCCCGCTTATTCCATCAAAAAATCTGCACCCATTCCAGATGCAGATTTGTTCAGTCTTGGACTATTTCTTGTCCGCAAAGCTTAAAGAAATCTTGCGACCATCTTTATCAATGTCTAGTACCTTAAATTCTTTGCGCTCATTTAGCGTAAAGATTTTTTCTGGGTCGACATCACTACCTTCGCCGAGTTCCGAAACATGCACCAAAGCTTCCACCGCTGGCGAGATTTGCACGAATGCGCCAAATGGCGTAATCCGCGTAATCGTCCCCTCAACTTTGTCGCCTTTCTTGAAATTGGCGATTTCTGATAGCCATGGATCTTCCTGCAATTGCTTCATCGACAAACTCAAGCGATCCTTATCAATTGCGATAATCTTCGCTTCGACCGTGTCGCCAACCTTTACGTAATCTGCTGGGCTATTTACGCGTTCCCAAGAAATCTCAGAAATGTGCACCAAGCCCTCAATCCCATCGACATTCACAAAAATACCGAAGTCGACTACGCCTGTCACCACACCCTTCACTACGTCGCCTACCGACAATTGCGCAAAACGTTCCGCCAGACCGTCTTTGATTGCTTCTTTTTCCGACAAAATCAGTTTATTAGTCTTGCGATCCGCATCCAAAATTCGTACGCGAATAGCCTGACCAACCAAGGCGTTCAAGCGTTGCAAAATTTCATCTTTGTCTGAGCTACCCACGCGTGGATAATGCTCTGCCGACAATTGTGAAACTGGCAAGAAACCCCGAATACCTTCGTATTCCACCAACAAACCACCCCGGTTCGCATCGTATGGTTGTACCTCGATAATTTCGCCTGCTTCCAATTTCGCAGCGATTTCATCCCAACCCTTCTCTTTAACAGCCTTGCGGAGCGATAGCAATACCATGCCATCTTCCATTTCTGTATCGATAACGCTTGCCGAAACCGCATCACCTTCTTTTAGTTGGCGCCCAAAGGCAACCTCGCGACGTGGCACTAATCCCACTCCGCGCGCGCCGAGATCAATCAAAATCTCGTGTTTTTTGACCGACATCACCGTACCTTCGATAGTGTCGCCCAGTACAATTGGCTGAATTTCTTCTGCTGCTAGCAGTTCATCCATTGTAAGTTTAGCTTTTGTAGCCATTTATGCTTTTTCCTTTCGTTAGAACTGCTCATTTATCTTCATGTCACCCATACCACAAAAACAAGTGAGCAGTTCTACTCTGCTCACTATTTTAACCTGTTCCATAGATAAAGTAAAGCCTAAGCGTTTTTGCGCGCAAAGCTCAAATTATGCGCCACCAGCCCCGCAATTACCGCTAGAGCCACCAACGATAACAAATTTTCGCTCGGACCAGTTTTCGGCATTTCCGCTACATTCGTGCCTTGATTCACGCCATCCGCATCGTCAGTACCCGCATCATTTTTTTGCGTATCCGCTTGCTCGGACGAATCCGCCGAATTCTTCTCGCCATCGCCGTCTTTATCTGTTTCGCCGTCCGTCGCATCCTCTGCGTCGCCTTCGTTTGTGTCACCCTCTACCACTGACGCCACCTTATTTTCATCTTCCGACGCCACCTCCGACTTCTTTGGCGACGACATCGTTACCGCCACCACCAGGCCAGCAATCAAAATCACTGCCACGAGGCCAATTACAGCGCCCCAACCCCAGTGTTTATATTTTGTATTCGTATCCATCTCAACAACTCCTAATTTGCCGCAATTATAACACCACTCCACCCCTCTCGCAAACATAAGCGTCATCTGTTATTCCGCCCCGCGCCAATCAATGCTATACTGACATCATGTATCTCTGTATCGACATTGGCGGGACCAAAACACTCGTCGCGCTGCTCGACCAATCTGGCAAAATTCTGCATTCCGTCCGTTTTGCCACCGTCGCCGACCAGAACATTTTCTACAACAATCTCCTCCAACAGATTCGCGTCAATTTTGTTTTCTCGAATATCAAAGCCATTAGCATCGCTATGCCGGGGGTCATCAAGCGCAACCAAGCTATTTGGCTCGGCAATCTGCCTTGGCATAATTTCGATCTTGCTGCTCTGCTTCATCGCGACCTTGGCGGCACTTTTCCAATTTATCTCGAGAACGACGCCAACCTCGCCGCACTTTCCGAAGCACGCCATTGCACTGGTCGCACCCTTTATCTCACTTTCTCGACCGGCATCGGTGGCGGCATTGTCGAAGACGGCCAACTCGTTAAACGTTATGCCGATTTCGAACCGGGTCACACCGAATATATCTGGGACCGTCAGCAGCTCGAATGGGAAGACATCGCCGCCGCCAGCGCTATTCACAAAAAATACGGCCGCCTCGTCAGTGACATTACCGATGACGACATCTGGCGCGATGTTACCATCCGCATCACTCTTGGCCTCGCCCCGCTCATCACTTCCCTTAAACCCGATCGCATTATCTTTGGTGGCCCTCTCGGCCTTATGCTCGGTAGCTATCGTAAACTCTTGCGCAAGCGTCTCGCCGCCGAATTGCCCGCCAAAGTTCCGCTCCCACGCCTTCATACCGCTAAATATCAAGATCTTTCCGTAATCTACGGTTGTTACTACTATGCCAAAGCTAAATCAGCTCGTCGCTAAACTGCGCGCCGCTTACCCAAATTTATCCATTCAGCTCGGCGACCAGACAAAATTTACCCCCCCGGATCAGATTTTTTATACAACTTCTACTTCCCCGCTCGAACTTTTGCACGAGCTTGGACATTTTCTTATTCACAAAAATTCCTATACTAGCGACATTGAGCTTGTCCGTATCGAAGCTGCCGCTTGGCAGCAAGCCGCTCAACTTTGCAAGATTTACGATATCGCCTGGGACCGCGACTTCGCTGAGGATCATCTCGATACTTACCGCGATTGGCTCCATCTTGTTTCGCTCTGTCAAAATTGCAATCTTGCTGGCTACCAAGACGACACCGGCTTTTATCATTGTCCTCTCTGTGGCACCCGTTGGCCTTCTCGCATTCCGCCCGACCAATTCTAGCCAACCAAAAACTCCCCGTTTTAAAAAGCGGGGAGTTTTTATCTTTTTTAAATCTTAATTAAGCGCTCTTCTTTGCTTTACCGCGCTTCGAAATTCGGCCACCTTTTGCGCCGGCAATCTTTGCCAGCTCTGGATTCGCCGCAAAGCCACCCGTGTGACCATTGCGACCGCCTTTACGCCCAATTTCCGCATAAAAGTCTTTGCCGTATTTGCTCTTATTTGTCGAGGCAGCCTTCTGACCACCAGCTTTTGTTCCTGCCATTTCTAGCTCCATTTCTGCCCACCATATAACTTAATATATTGCCACCCTTTCACTAGAAGACTGCAACGCTTAGCGTGGCGCCTTCTCAGGTGCTTATCCTTACTTTATCATAAAGCTTCTGTTTTGTCAATATGTTTTTGTTTAAAAATATGTCATAATAACCGAACAACCCCTTGTGGAATAACATCAACTTTTCCACAAAACAAGCATTGACACTATATCACAATTAGCATAAAATGGATTCAGCTTGAAGGAAGTGCGAGATCCTTCAATCCCTATAGCTCTCGATTTCATCGTCGGGAGCTATTTTATATCGTCTTTTGGCCGCAATCGGCCTTGTAGCGCCTCTCATAGCCTCATACTCTGTTATTTTTCCGCCATACCAGTCGCAGGGCCACAAAAAAACACCTCCGAAAGAGGTGATTTATTTGGTGGAGTGGAGTAGGCCTAAACCTATTCCGCCCCATGTCTGTGGTGGGGATATGTGGACTTGAACCACAGACCTCGTCATTATCAGTGACGCGCTCTAACCAGCTGAGCTATATCCCCTGCTAGATGTTATTCTACTAAATTTCCCCTAATTTTGCAAGCTTAAAAAAACATGCTACAATGAGCTCATGGCAATTTGGTCCTTCAGTTGGGGCTGGTTCTTCGCAGGTATCGCCTGCTTAATTATCGGCGCCCTCATCACTAAATTCCATCAGCAAGTCGCCAACAATCTCGCTAGCGGCGTCGCTAGTTATGATAAAGTTAAACTCTTTGGCGTTATTACTTGTCTCGTTGGCCTAATTTTTATCGCTAACCTCCATAGCACCATTATCTATCTCATCATGCATTTCATTGTGCCGAGCAAATTCCCGCTCTAAAACCAAAATATCTCGCCAACTTCCACGAGATATTTTTTAGTCTAATTATTTTTCGCCCGTATCACGCATGCGCTACAATTCCACGCGGTATACATCCGTCTCGCGCACTTGCGCACCATGACTCTCGTAAAAGCCCCGTGCGCCCGTTTTACCATCTTTATTCGACGACGTAAACTCTAAGCGCCGGCACCCCTTCTGTCGCCCCCATTTTTTTACCGCATCCAGCAACTGTCCGCCCACGCCCCTGCCGCGACATTTCTCATCTACCACTAAATCTTCCATATACACATTTCGACTCAAGCTCAACATCACCACCGATACAAGCACCATTCCTACTAATTCATCATTTTCCTGCGCCATTAAAATATCGTGATAAGGTGATTCAATCATTTCCTCGATTACTTCACGCGTAATTGCCGAGCCGTCATGTTTTGCGCTCAATTGCCGCCGCAATACACCCATTTTTTCCGCAATATCGCCGTCATATTCCGTCATTGCGCCAATTTCAATCATTTGCCTAACTCCTTCTCAATTAATGTTTTCAGCGCTTCGCCAATCTCATCTACCATTTTCGCATCTGCGCCTTCTACCAAAATTCGCAATTTATTTTCTGTCCCCGAATAGCGCGTAAAAATTCGGCCATTCCCATTCATCCGGTTCTCCGCCGCCGCTACCGCACCTAGCCACTCCGGCATCTCTTCTAGTGGTTTTTTCTCGCGTACCGCCACCGCCCACTGTTTTGATGGCAAATCATCATATTTTGCCCACAAATCCGCCAGCCGACAACCTTTCTCGCGCATAATTTTCAGAATGAACAAGGTCATAAAGGTCGCGTCTGAGCTTTTCATCCATGGCAGATAAATAATATGTCCCGACAGCTCGCCACCCAACATTGCACCCGTCTCGCCACATTTTTGCGCAACATAGCGATCACCATTCACAACTTTCTCAACCATGATTCCTGCATTGCTCAAGTACTGCAGTGTCGCAAGATTACTATATTCCGTCAGCACAACCGTATTTGCCGCCAGCTCATCTTTCTCAACCAAGTATTCCGCCAACAAAGTCACGATCCGGTCGCCATTCCAAATTCGTCCCTCTTCATCCGCAATCACAATCCGGTCCGCATCACCATCCATCGCCACCCCCACGCGTCCCATTTCTTTTGCCTTCATTGCCATTTTTTCCGGATACAGCGCGCCACAACCGTCATTGATATTCATACCCGTCGGCGCCGAATCAATCTGTTCAATTTCCAACCCAAATTCTTCAAACACCGTCCGACTATAGACATGTCCTGCACCCGCCGCTGTATCTAGCACAATTTTCGTGCCCACAAGCTCATTGCTCACATTCAGCGCCGCCGCCGCCATCGCTACATAATCTCGCACTGCCGCCGGATTATCTTCTGCTTCATACGCTTCCTGCGGCACCGCCACATCATCGTCCAACTTCAGTGCAAAATAATTCTGCTCGATTTCTAGTTCCTGCTCATCGCTCAGTTTATCGCCATTGCTCAAAAAGACTTTCAGGCCATTATCCGACGCTGGATTATGCGATGCCGTCATCATAATACCGCCCACAATTCCTTCGCGCTCGCCCACAATCTTTTGCATTGCTGGCGTCGGTAATACGCCTAAATCACCCGCCGAGCCTCCTTGTTCTTTAATCCCCCTTGCTACGTAGTCGCACATCCAGTCACCACTCTGACGCGTATCCCGTCCTACTACCAGCCGTCCATTTTCGAAATACTTTGCAATTGCCCTACCTAAAGTTTTAATCATATTTGGCCGCAGCGGCGCTTCGCCGACTTTGCCCCGAATCCCGTCCGTCGCGCCAAAAATTCGTTTTTCCATAATTCTATTTTACCAAGATTAACACTCCCATGCAAAAACTCCGCCACACCACATTTTGCGTACAATTTTCATCATTTCGGCCAATTGTGGTAAAAATTACACGCTCTACCCCTGTTATTTTTGTACAACATTTTTACTCAAAATCTATTGACAAGCCCCACCAAAGGGCTTACACTAAAAATAGCTTTTGCAATTATTCGCAGATCGCAAAAGCCGCAATTTCCGCAAAAACAAACACAAAATTCAACAAAAACAAACACACAAAAAACTAAGACTCCGAATTCGAGCATGGCATTATTTATCTCTCAAGGCCATGAACCCAAACTGAATTCGGAGTCTTTTTTTTATTGCCCCCCCCTCTTGCCGCATCGCCGAGCTCACCCCAATAAAATTCCATTTTTAGAGTTACGCGTCGCGTCTTACAAAAAAGTGCTAGTGCCACCCACCAGCTAATAAATATCGCGTCAAAAACTAATCCACTCCAACAAAAAACGCCCCAATCAAGGGCGTTTATCTTTAACAATTTAGTTGTGCAATCAATTCATCGTTGTTTCTTGAAATAGCTTTGTTGCATCCTTGCGGAAATGTAATAAATCAAGCTTAAATTTACTACTGCAACCGACCTGACTACACGCGAGCAAAATTGCTTTCGTGCGCCTCTATCCTTCTCTAGAAAGGAGGTAATCCATCCGCACCTTCCGGTACGGATGCCTTGTTACGACTTAACCCCAATCATCTCCCCCACCTTAGGCCGCCGAAACGGACTTCGGGTGTTGGTGACTCTCATGGTTTGACGGGCGGTGTGTACAAGACCCGGGAACGTATTCACCGCAACATGCTGATCTGCGATTACTAGCGATTCCGACTTCAAGGAGGCGAGTTTCAGCCTCCTATCCGAACTGGGACCGGCTTTGATGCGATTTGCTTCATCTCGCGACTTCGCTTCGCATTGTACCGGCCATTGTAGCGCGATTCTAGCCCAAGGCGTAAGGGAAATACTGACCTGACATCATCCCCTCCTTCCTCCTCGTTACCGGGGCAGTTTCAGTAGAAAAATTCAACTACTGACAAGGGTTGCGCTCGTTGATGGACTTAACCAAACATCTCACGACACGAGCTGACGACGGCCATGCATCACCTGTCACAAGGTTCCCGAAGGCACAGTCTCCTTTCGGAGGCCTTCCTTGGATGTCAAGCCTTGGTAAGGTTTATCGTTTAGCATCGAATTAAAGATCACGCTCCACCGCTTGTGCGGGTCCCCGTCAATTCCTTTATGTTTTAATCTTGCGATCGTACTACACAGGCGGGATACTTAACGCGTTAGCTTCGCTACGGAAGGGGTCGATACCCCCCACAGCTAGTATCCATCGTTTACGGCGTAGACTACCGGGGTATCTAATCCCGTTTGCTCCCTACGCTTTCGTGCCTTAGTGTCAGAAACGCCCCAGTAACCTGCCTACGCTATCGGTGTTCCTTCTAATATCTACGGATTTCACTCCTACACTAGAAATTCCAGTTACCCTTGACGCTCTCGAGTATCTCAGTTTAGCTAACAGTCTGAATGGTTGAGCCACCAGATTTCACTAGCTACTTAAGACACCACCTACGCAACTCTTTACGCCCAGTCACTCCGGATAATGCTCGGATCCTACGTATGACCGCGGCTGCTGGCACGTAGTTAGCCGATCCTTATTCATAAGTTACCGTCATATTCCTCGCTTATAAAAGCAGTTTACAACCCGAAGGCCTTCATCCTGCACGCGGCGTTGCTCCATCAGGCTTTCGCCCATTGTGAAAGATTCCCTACTGCTGCCTCCCGTAGGAGTCTGGGCCGTGTCTCAGTCCCAGTCTGGATGATCATCCTCTCAAACCATCTAACGATCGTCGACTTGGTGAGCCATTACCTCACCAACTATCTAATCGTACACAGGCCGCTCCCAAACCGGATAAATCCTTTAATCCGAAGATCACATGCGGTATTAGCTAATCTTTCGACTAGTTATCCCTCAGTTTGGGGTGCGTTCCCATGCGTTACTCAGCCGTCCGCCGCTCGCCGACAAGTTTCATTCTACTCTCGAATCATTCCAGAGCAGGATGAAACCCTCGCTGCCGCTCGACTTGCATGTATTAGGCACGCCGCCAGCATTCATCCTGAGCCAGGATCAAACTCTCCATAAAATTGAAAAATTTGAAAACTCAAATTAATAAAAGACTGACGATGACGAACATCAATAAATTGACATTCTTTAATTGCACAACTAAATTGTTAAATTACATATTTTTGAAGCTCATTCAACAAGAGATGTAAATTAATTGTTCTCTCGCAGTTGAACTGTTCTTATCTTATACCACCGCTCCGGCAGTGTCAAGCACTTTTTCCGACTTTTTTTACAAATTCTCATTTTTGCGTCTTTTTGTCGTCAAAAGCCGCTCAAAACCCTATTTTTACACCTCTTCGTCACCAAAAAACGCCCTTCGCGGGGCGTTTTTTTATAACACTGAGCCAGTAATTAGGCCAATCATTAAACCAATCAAGCCACCCACAATCGCCTGCGGCACCGTATGTCCTTCCACTATCTTAACTTTTCGTTTCTTTAAATTTCGTTCCATCGCCATAATATTCAGCATCTTCCCCTGTTCGCCTACCGCATAACGCACATTTACCGCATCATAAATCACAATAATCCCCGTCGCCAGCGCCAGTACCGTAATATTTGCAAAGAGCCCATTCTTAATTGCGAAGAAAGTAATCAGTGCCACAAAGCTCGCCGTATGCCCACTCGGCATACCACCACTGCGCACAAAACAATCCAATATTTCCCGCCGCGTTAATGGTCGCTTCAGTGCCACCATGTCGCCAATCAGTTTTCCGGTCTGCGCTAACAGCCAACCTAGGACAAATGCCAGCAGACCGCCAATTCCTTCAATATTCATATATATATTATAGCAAAAACATCCCCTCGCGGGGATGTCTCTTATGCTATTCCTCTTCTTCTTTCGGAATAATCCCTATCGATGCGACCGTATCGCCCTCATTCATCCGCATCACTCGCACACCTTGTGTTGCGCGACCGAGCGTCGGAATATCTTTTACTGCAACTCGAATTGCTTGTCCGCCCGTCGACATCATAATGATCTCTTTCGCTTCCGGATCAAGTGTATGTACGGCTGCAATTGGCCCAGTCTTGGCGGTTACTGCTGCTACTTTTACGCCCACACCACCACGCTTATGCGGCGGGAAGTTTGTTGCGGCCGTCATCTTGCCATAACCCTTCGTCGAAATCACAATCAATTTTTGCGTCTTCGGATCCGACACCACGTCCATGCCGACTACCGTATCATTTGGCCGCAAGCGCACCCCGCGCACCCCGCGTGCTGCCCGCCCCATCGGTCGCACGTCTTTTTCATTAAAGCGTACTGCTTGTCCTGCCGACGTCGAAATAATTACATCATTCTCGCCCGTCGTCGCTCGCACCCAGCACAATTCATCGCCTTCATCCAACTTAATTGTAATTAAGCCGTTTGTTCGAATGTTCGCATAATCTTTCAAAGATGTTTTCTTAATTGTTCCCTTTGTTGTAGCCATGAAGAGATAGCCATTTTCTTCGCTCACTTCATTGCCCTGTTTAATTACTGCCGTAATTTTTTCTTCTGGATGCAAATTCAGTAAGTTAACCGACGCCGTCCCCTTCGCAATTAATGACGATTGCGGGATTTCATAAGCCTTAATCCTAAAGATTCGTCCCTGATTTGTAAAGAAGAGTAAATAATCATGCGACGACGCTGTAATAATTGTATCAATCACATCCTCTTCTTTTGTCGTCATGCCGCGACGCCCCTTGCCGCCCCGATTTTGTTTCTTGAAATCGTTTTGCAATACTCGCTTCACATAGCCTTGTGCCGTTAATAGTACTACGCTATCTTCGTCTGGAATCAAATCCTCTTCCGCAAATTTACCTAGCTCATGATTGAAAATCTTACTGCGGCGCTTGTCGCCATATTTTTCTTTCATCGCCAGCAATTCTTCTTTTACCACATTCAAAATTGCTGCTTCCGACGCCAAAATCGCTTCCAACTTCGCAATCAATTCATGCAATTCTTTCAATTCATTTTCGATTTTGTCGCGTTCCAAGCCTTGCAAGCGTCGCAGCTGCATTGCCAGAATTGCCGCCGCTTGCACTTCCGATAAGCCAAAGCGCTCCATCAAACGTTTATCCGCATCGTCATACGATTCGCGAATTGTCTTAATCACTTCATCAATATGATCTAATGCAATTTTCAAACCTTCCAAAATATGCGCGCGCTCTTTGGCTTTATTCAAATCAAATTCCGTACGCCGACGAATCACTTTTTGGCGATGCTTAATAAATTCCGCCAAAATTTCTTTCAAACCCATCACTTTTGGTTGAATGCCATCTACCAGTGCCAACACATTGTAATGGAAAGTCGTCTGCAAACCCGTCAATTTATATAATTGATTCAAAATTTTCTTCGGGAAAGCGTCTTTCTTCAGTTCAACTACCACGCGAATTTTTCCGCGCGCCGATTCATCGCGTGCATCCGCGATATGGTCCAACTTTTTCGCCAGCACCAAATCGCGCACTTTCTCAATGAAGCCCTCCTTGCTCATGCCATACGGCACTTCCGTAATCACAATATTAAAACGGCCATTTTTACGTTCTTCGATATTCGCCACCGCTCGAATTGTCACCGAACCACGCCCCGTCGCATAAGCCTGCTTCATTGGCGCGCCACCATATACTTCTGCGCCCGTCGGGAAATCTGGCCCCTTCACATGCTTCATTAATTCTCCCAGTGTGATGTCGGGATTATCAATTTGCGCTACTGTCGCATCCACGACTTCGCTCAAATTATGCGGCGGAATATTCGTCGCCATACCGACCGCAATGCCCATCTGTCCATTCAATAGGATATTTGGCACCGCTGCTGGCAATACTACCGGCTCTTGCTCTGTGCCATCAAAGTTATCGCGGAAATCAACTGTATTTTTATCAATGTCCGACAACAATTCCGCACCCACTTTGTCCATCCGCGCTTCCGTATAGCGCGATGCGGCTGCCTCATCGCCGTCCATCGAACCAAAGTTACCCTGCCCCTCAACTAACGTATAACGCATTTTCCATGGCTGCGCCAAGTTCACCATCGACTCATAAATCGACGAATCGCCGTGCGGATGGTACTTACCCATCACCTCACCAACGATACGCGCCGACTTTACGGTCGCATGCGGCGCCTTCCAGCCATTTTTATTCATTGCATACAAAATCCGGCGGTTTACTGGCTTCAGACCATCGCGTACATCTGGCAAAGCTCGATCAATCAATACCGACATCGAATAGCGCAGGAAACTATCTTCCATCACATTTTCGACTGTCAATTCTTCTACGCCATCTTCACTGCGATGTGCGGTTAGTCCTCCCACTTTTACATCCGCTTCGGCCGTTTCCGCTTCCACAGCATAATCGCCTAAAGTTTCATCGACGCCTTTATTGTCCGCCGCATCCGGCACGCCGCCAACTTTGCTTTTGTCTTGCGCATTTTCTTCTGGAGTTTCGTTTATATTCTTCTTTTCTGCCATAATCTATTCTCCTTAGAAATCCAAATCGTCCAAGTTAACTGTTGCCGCGCGCGACTGAATAAAGTTCTTTCTCAGCTCTGCTTCATTCCCCATCAACTTCGTGAAAATCGCATCCGCTTTTTCCGCATCTTCAATATTCACTCGAATCAAAGTACGGTTCTTTGGATTCATTGTCGTTTCCCACAACTGCGACGCGTCCATTTCGCCCAAACCCTTAAAGCGCTGCTGTGCCGTATAACCAGCTTGCTTAAAACGTTCGTCTTCTGGATTAATTTTCGTTCCCGCCGCTTTGCGCTCTTCAATTCGCTGCGTCAATGTTCGTTCCAGCGCTTCTTCGTTATAAATATATTCAATCTTACGTGTATTACCCGTACCTTTAATTAAGCCAAATAGTGGCGGCTTCGCCAAATATACATGTCCTGCTTTAATCACTTCCGGCATATAGCGGAAGAAGAATGTTAGCAACAAAGTCGAAATATGCGCACCATCCACATCTGCATCTGTCATAAACACAATCTTGTAATACCGCAAGCCATCAATATTAAAGGCATCACCAATACCAACGCCCAGCGCTTTAATCAAAGACACCAATTCCGCGTTTGCATACATCTTATCTAAGCGTGCGCGTTCCGTATTCAAGACTTTACCTCGCAGTGGCAAAATTGCCTGAATCTTGCTATCGCGCCCTTCCTTCGCCGAACCCGCCGCCGAATTACCCTCAACGATAAATAATTCACATTCTTTGCGGTCGCGCGACGAGCAATCTGCCAATTTCGATGGCAAATTCAAGCCATCAAAAGCATTCTTGCGCAGAACATTATCTCGCGCCGCTCGTGCCGCTTTGCGTGCCCGCGCCGCCAGTGTCGCTTTCTGCACAATCGCCTTGCCAATGTCTGGATGTTCTTCCAAGTAATAAGCAAAATATTCGCTCATTACTTTATCGACATAACTCCGTACTTCTGGATTACCTAATTTATTTTTTGTCTGACCTTCAAATTGCGGATCTGGCAATTTCACCAAAATTACCGCCGCCAACCCTTCTTTAATATCATCGCCAGTCAAATTTTCTTCTTTTTCTTTTAGCAAGCCATTTTTGCGCGCATAATCATTAATCGTCCGGTTCAGCGCCGTCCGAAAGCCCACCACATGCATTCCTCCGTCAGGCGTCAATACGTTGTTCGCAAATGGCCGCATCGTTTCTGTCAAACTGTCATTATATTGCACCGCAATTTCAACCATGCTGTCTTCAATTTGCTTTTCAACATAGAAAATATCGCCCCCACCCAGTACTTCCTTGCCTTCATTCAAGCGTCGCACATAGCTTTTAATTCCGCCTTCAAAATAGAACGCATCACTCTTACCTGTGCGCTCATCATGCACTGTCGCCAAAATTCCTTTTGTCAAATAGGCTTGGTGGCGGAGGTAATTTACCACCCAGTCATAATCGAAAGTTACGGTTTCCTTAAAGATGGCTGGGTCAGGATAGAAGGTAATACTCGTACCGACTTTTTCGGTCTTGCCCACTACTTCTAGTGGCTTAACCGTCTTACCAGTCTCAAATTCAATGTGATTAATCTTGCCATCGCGGTATACTTCTGCAATCATTCGCGTCGATAAAGCGTTTACCACCGACGAGCCTACGCCGTGCAAACCTGATGACACTTTATAACCACCGCCGCCAAATTTACCACCGGCATGCAACACCGTTAATACTGTTTCCAACGAAGACATCTTTGTCTTCGGGTGAATATCGACCGGAATACCGCGACCATTATCATCCACCCGACATCCGCCATCGTTCAGCAAAGTCACTGTCACGCCCGTCGCATAACCTGCAATTGCCTCATCGATCGCATTATCCGCAATCTCTTTGATTAAGTGATGTAAGCCGTCATATCCAGTCGAGCCAATATACATCCCAGGACGTTTCCGTACTGGTTCGAGTCCCTCCAGAACCTGAATTTCGGACGAGTTATACTCTTCAGCCATGAATACTTACCTCAACTTGATATTTAATACTCTAATATCTTACTATATCGTATCTAATAATTCAAGTTTTTGCCCCCTAAAATCGCTTCTAAGGCCTGTGTTTAGCGCCAACGCAGCACAACGCCATCTTCATCGTCTTTCGTGGCTCTCATGCCGCCTGACGCGGTCGTTTGCGTCGCCACTACTTGTGTCGTTGCCATCGCCTGTGTCGGCGCCTGCGTTTGTCTTACCGTTTGCGCTATTTGTGACGTCGGCGTCGCCACTACTCTTTGTGCCACGCTTGACTGCACTGCTGACTGCGCCGTCGGTCGCACTATTCGTCGTTTATTCGGATCATGTTGAATGCGAATCATCGTTGTATCCGTCGGTGCTGGCGCATTTGTAATCTGCGTCGCAGCTTGCGTCGCCATCGACGCACTTTGTACTGGTACTGCTGCTACGACTCGTGGCGCTGTTGGCGCCAAATTCGCTTGCGCTCGCGCCGCATTCTGTACTGCTGCTGCCGCCCAAATCGAGCCATTCGGATTTGCCAACATCTGATCGACCGCCGCAATTTTAACCTCATCCGCTTGCACATTTCCCACCATCGTCGCTTTTTTCGGCTTAATCATTGGCGCCACTTTGCCTGCTTTATCCGCCGAGCTATTTGCCACCTTTTGCGCCACCGTCGGAATTACCGCCATTCCAGGCCGCGACGTTGCATCTGCCAAATTCTCCACGGCAGGCAACACTGCTTGCGGTGTCGCCACTTTTTGAATTGCCGATGCCTTCACTTCTTCGCGCGCCTGCTTTTCCAGCTTCGCCTTCTTTTCCAACCACGAATCCAAGAAATTCTTCTTTGGCTTCTCTACCACTGGCGCCACCATGTTGCCCATTCGCGCATCCATCACTGCTGGTGCTGACTTTTTCACCGGTTCTTCATCTGTCGCCGCCAGACGTTTATCAATTTCCGCTTCCACTTCCGCGCGCGGTCGCCCATAGCGCGACAAAGCATATTCCCGCATCCGCACCATCAGTTCATCATTCGACTCGCCTAGTGGCGGCAATAATTTCAAAGTAAACGGCGATGTCGGCAAATCAAACATCAATACCGTCGTTACCGCCGCATAGTTCGGAATTTTATGCAAATCTTCCGCATTAAAGACCGGCTTAAAGGCTTTCTCCATCAACTCTGCATCCGTCACGCCAATCCGCCCACAAATAATCGTACCCACGTTTCCCAAAATCGCCTCGCGAATCTTGTCCGTTAGCTGCGTCATAAACTGGTTCGCCAACACCAAATTCAAACGATATTTGCGTGCCTCCGACAGAATCGATTCAAAGCTCTCTGTCGCAAAGTTCTGAAACTCATCCACGAACAAACAAAAGTCCACCCGGTCATCTTCCAATGTATCCGCTCGACTCATCGCTGCTGCTTGGAACTTCATCACAAAAATCATACCCAACAATTTTGCATTCAGCTCGCCCGTTTTCCCCTTCGACAAATTCACTAGCAAAATCTTCTTATTGTCCATGATTTCGCGGATATTAAAGCCCGACTTTGGCTGCCCCAAAATATTTCGCATCATTTTATTCGACAAGAATGGTCCCCACTTCGACACAAACCAGCTCGTCACTTCGCCCGCATCATTCGATTTCTGTGATGCTGGAAACTCTTTCGTCCAATAATCATAAACCGTCTTATCGGTTACATATTTCAATTTCGATTTCACAAATTCCGGATCAATAAAACAACGCGGGATGTCAATAAATGTACCACCCTCCGGATCACTCATCAGTAGCAGTGCCGCATTTCTAAACATATGCTGCGCACGTGGCCCAAAAATCCCTTGATTTCCAGGGTCATACAAGGACGTCAGCATATTAATTCCTTCCTGCACGATGAAGTCCTTCTGGTCTTCATTCTGGAATTCAAACATGTTCATCCCAACCGGATTATCCAAATTGCCAGGCTCAAACAAAATCACATCGTCCATTCGCTCTGGCGGCACTTTCGATAAAATTGTCTCGACCGCATCACCGTGCGGATCAATAAAAGCAAACCCTCGCCCATCACACATGTCTTGATAAGCCAAATTCGTCAACAGTACCGATTTACCCATACCCGTAGCACCAATCACATAAGTATGGCGGCGTCGGTCTTTTTCGCTCAACCGAATCGTCTTTTTCTCGCCACGGAATTCATTTACGCCCAGCACTAAGCCTTCTTCAACCAATTTCGCTGGCCCATCCACCTGTTTCGTCGACTGTCGCTCCACTTGCGAAGTCGGGATCGCATTCTGTGCCGGCAAATGAAATACCGATGCCATTTCCACACTATTCAGCACCATGTCTTTGCGCTGTTGCGGGAAAATTCGCAAAATATAATCCCGTGCCAAGCTCTCGCTGCTCTTCAATGCATCATATTGAAAACCATTATAATTTTGCGCATCAAATTGCGAGAATACCGATACCACGCCGCTTAGCACCGCCTCCGAGCGTGCTTTCGATTCACTACTCGATACAACTCGGATTAAACATTCAAAACCAGGATTTTTCGTCTTCTCTTCGATTTTGCCAATTTCTTCTTGCTGTAAATTCGTCAGCGCATTCTCGTCGTCATATTTATCATGTAAATCTGGTGGTCGCCATAATGCCTGCATCACATCACCAATTAAATTCGTGATGCTATACAAAATTTTTCCAAAAAATGTCGACGCGTTATTTAATTTCTTCCCGTCTTTTATTTTTTGTACTCGCTCGAGTGATTTTCTTGTCCACAAACCATCCGTCGGCCGGAACATAATTTGCAGCCCCACGCCATCGCCTTTTTTCGCGACCGACAACGCGTTAATCAAAGCCAAGCTCGCATCTCGTTTCGTATCTTCATAGGTCGCAATCGGATACCAATACTCTTTGCGCGTCCGCAGTTCGCCGCCTACCACCGCATCAATTTTCCCAATTTCGCTAAAGAAATTCGGGTCCGCCACCTCTTCTAGCCGCGCCGTTGGGTATGCCGCCGTAATTGCCTGCTTTACGATCTCTGTTAATACCGCTGGTACGACCGCATAATAATTAATAAAGCCATTGTGCGCCACGATCTCAAAACTAATATGTCGCTGCCCGTACAATTTCCCCTTCAGACCTTTCTTCAGCGTCGACGAAATAATACTATACATCACCTGCGCCTCCGACACCTGCTCGTCAATCACGTCGCGCTCATCACGCCCACCAGCTTGGATATCATCCGTACTCGGCGGCAAATGAATCAACATTGGCACCATCTTCAATGCTCGTTCGTAATTCTTTCGCTCGCGCTTCACGCCCGCAAAAATCTTCCACGCCACAAACAGTGCCACGATTCCAGCGATAATTCCTACAACTACTAGCGTCGTTCGATCCATTACATTCTACCGCTCAGACCATCGCCTTTTTTTCGATTAAACGCCTTACTCATCATATCCCAGCGCGCAACATCCAACTCTGTCACCAAGCGGTGCGGATCCTTGCGGTCACGTTCAATAATCTTCGTCACTGCACGCATATATGCCTTCGGTAAATTCTCTGCATCTCGATGAATCTCAATCGCCCCCAGCTCTGCTTGCACTTCTTCTGCCGCTTGCTCGTCAGCATTTTTTGTCGCTACAGGCGTCGCCGCCGGCATTGCCTGCATTTGCTGTTCTGCCGCTTTCTCGCCCCCTGCTGCCTCCGCATTTTCCGCCAATTCCGGCGGCAATTCCATCTTTGGTTTCAAATCTTCGCGTCGGTTCACAAATTCCTGAAAATCTGACACTTCCCCCATTGGCGCTACCGTTTCAGGCGAGCCAAAAACTGGCCCTTTTTCCGAACTACCCCCACCAGCGCCCATATTATCCATAAGCTTTATTGTATCATAATATATTGCGCGACACCAAGAAGCACATCAGTATTTCTACCGCCAAAATCACCGCAATTTTTAGCCCCACACTCCCCATAACCGAGCCACACATCAACCACAAAATTGGTGCCAGCGCTACCACTAGCCCATAATAATAACTTTTCTTCTTAATATTGCCTGATTTTGTCTTGTCGATTTTTGCCCGTAATGTAAAAAAGAGCCTGCACATCGACACTGCAAGCCCCAAAAAAAGAACATAGCACATTGTAAAAAATACTAAAACACCGACCGGGCCCACTTCACTCGGTGAAAATAAGAACATCATTGCGACTAAGAAAGCAAATGCTATCGCACTCAAAACCAGCAGCAGTTTATCCATAAGCGCATTATAACACAGCGCGTGCTCTACGCTCCTACTCTGCTCTATCGAAAAACTCGCCTCGTCGTTTCTGCCACGACCGCCTCACTGCCAAAAATAGCCTTTCCTTTCCCCACAAGCATTTATCTTGAAGCTAAGGTAGAGGAGCTTATCTGGCAAATATATACATTACTTATAGCCACAAGCTGATTCTCTACGCTTAGCTTTGATTGACCGCCTCTCGTATAGAGAGGCATAGTCCCTGCAAGATCGTCTTACTTCTCTTTTTCTTTGGGTATCAATGTACTAGATGTTGTCTGACCTTGCGCGCTCTACGCTCCTCATCTCGCGATGAGTTTTGGCGGAGCTTAGCTTACTCCTAGGTGTAATTTATGGCTAGTAGTAAGCATTCACTGCGCCAACTAACCTTTCTTTAAGTCTTCACTTTTACTCACTCCTTTTTGTTTTTATGTTTTTTGTTGATTTTTGTTACATCCGCTCGTTCGCGGTATCTGTTTGTGCATTTTTATTTTTGTTCAGGCACATTCTCACTATAGCAAAGCTTTACTCAAAAGTCAATAATTTTATTGCTCGAAAAACATTGTACTTTTTACAACATATAGCCCTTTTACAGATATTCTCTTCCGTCGCCACACCGTTGTAATCTTTACAACATACGCCTGCGCCATTATTTTTTTCAAATATTGCCTGTGCATCATTATTTTTCACTTGATCGATGTTTCGATGCGACCGTTTTTTCGTAATTCTCTTGCATTTCATTATCATTTTTCGCCCCGCCCACTCTGTTAAATTACTCGTCAAAATTGTTGCAAAAAATACAACATTTTTTATGTTTTTTCTATTGACACAAGCATTTTATTAAAATATTATAGAGATAGCTTTTGAATAAAATTATTATGCAAAAGCCAAAAACAAACATTGATTCCAAAATATAACTCCACACTCCACACATAGAAGAACCGGTTTTCCTCGCAGTTACCGGTTCTTCTCTTTTTTATAAGCTGTCCAAAAAAATCACTCTCCTCATCTCTTCGCACTTACTTTTTTCCACAACACGACGCCTAACTCAAAGTTACGCGTCGTGTCCGAACAAAAACCATACACACAGTCTCTCGCCGCTCCACTACAAACGCCTCCACTCCACATCGCACTCCACCATCGCGAATCACCCCCCCGCAAATCCTCATTCACGTCAGACCCGCAAAAGAAACACCGCAATCAACCGCCCAATACTAACTTGTAAAAAATACATAAACACTTTGTGCAAAGCCCCCTTCGTCCACAACCGCCATCATAGAAAAACCAACAAAAAAAGCCCCGCGCATCACCAGTAACACAGAACTAAAAAATCCAAATGGTGGAGCTGCCGGATACTGCCTCCGGGTCCGGATAATTGCCGGTACGCATTCTACGAGCATAGTTCATTCTTTTATCTCGACAAGTGCCACAGAGCAGGAATCAACAAAACTCTGCAGCGGTCATGGCTGATTTTTCGTGCTATCATCTGCCGTCAGGATAACCTTAATACCATCAATATGATATTACCGAAAGCTATGGTATCTCACATTCGATAACAGACCTATAAAATCTTAGGCCCAAGCGTAAGCTGGCATGAATGCCACGCGCTTACTAGCAGTTTTTTCTGCATTTATGAACAGTACTTACGGTACAAATCGACTCGCCTGCATACTTTTAACTATTCGTCTAAGCTTTATCAGCCCCAACTGCGCCAATTTTATCATACTCATGCTTTCAAGTAAAGCTCGCCACCCCTATACTGCGCTCATGACCAATCATGTTTATACCGCTATTCCTGCCGGCATTAGTGCCGACCTTATCACCGTTGAAAGCGACACTAATCGCGGCCTCCCCTGTTTTAATATCGTCGGCATGGCCAGTAAATCCGTCACCGAGAGTCGCGACCGTATCCGTTCTGCCATCAATAATTCCGGTTTTTCTTTTCCAGGGAGTCAAAAACTCATCATCAACCTTGCGCCCGCCAGTCTCAACAAGAGTGGCGCTGCCCTTGATTTACCTATCGCGCTTGCCGTTCTCGCCGTTTCGCAGCAACTTCTCCAGCATGATCTCGATCAGCGCATGTTTGTCGGCGAATTGGCCCTTGATGGCTCGCTTCGCCCCGTCAAAGGCATTATTAATATCGTCGAATGCGCCGTCGCTAATCATATCAAACAGCTCTATCTTCCCGCCGCCAATGCCCGTCAAGCCGCTCTGCTCGCTACGCCCAATTTGCAAATTTATCCTATCCAGTATCTGCGCGAACTTTGGCAATTACTCAAGTCACAAGTCCATATTTCGCCTCTAAAGCAAAATGTAAAAATCACACAAAAAGATAAGCACGAGCATTATCTCGACGCTATTAAAGACCAGCCTCTCGCCAAACGCGCCCTCACCATTGCCGTCGCCGGTCGCCACAATTTACTCATTACTGGTCCTCCAGGCGTCGGCAAAACTATGCTCGCGCGCACTATTCCCGACCTATTACCGCCCATGCATCTTGCTGAATGCGTCGAAGTCACCAAACTCCATTCGCTTGCTCAGCCTATCACGCATATTATCTCCCAGCGTCCTTTTCGCTCGCCTCACCATTCCGCTAGTATTAGATCCATCCTCGGCGGCGGCATTCAAGCCGAACCAGGCGAAGTTACGCTTGCTCATCGCGGCGTCCTCTATCTCGACGAATTCGCCGAATTCCCTCGCGAAATCCTCGAAGCCCTGCGTCAACCACTTGAGGATCGCCAAATTTCGCTCAGCCGCATCGGTCAAAAAGTCATCTATCCTGCCGACATTATGCTCGTCGCGACTATGAACCCTTGCCCATGTGGATACAAAAATTCGCCAAATCAACGCTGTAGCTGTAGCGCTGCCCAACTCGCGCGTTATGCGAAAAAACTTTCCGGACCACTCCTCGACCGCATAGATATCACTATTCCCGTTTTTGCACCCAGCAAATCTGTTCTATTAAATTCCACAACAATTAGCACTAGTGAACACGAAATTGCCAAATTCCAGATACGGCGCGCTTTGAATAAACAATTTAATCGTTATCATAATCCCGCTATTACCAATGCTTCGCTTAACTCATCCGCCATCGCCAAGTATCTCAAGCTCACGCCTGCCGCCAAAAGTTTTCTACTCGCCGCCGCCGAACGTTACCATTTATCCGCCCGCGCCTACTACAAAGTTATCAAAGTCGCTCAGACCATCGCCGATCTTACCGCCGCTTCCACCATCACCAAAGCCCATATCGCCGAAGCGCTCCAATATCGCAACCCCTTATTCTAACCGTCCTACCCCTTGTTTATTCCTAAATTTCTTGCTATAATATATTCATAACAAGTCTAATTTTTTGAAGGAGTTATACCATCAGTAACTACAATTCGCAGCACACCCGTTTAAATGGAGAAATTCGTTATCCGGAGGTGCGTGTAATCAGCGCTGATGGTGCACAGCTAGGCATTATGTCTAGTCGCGACGCTCAACTCAAAGCGCGTGACGCTGGCCTTGATCTCGTCGAGATCTCACCAAACGCCAATCCGCCTGTTGTAAAAATTATCGATTGGGGTAAATACCAATATCAAAAGATGAAAGAGCAGGCTCGCGCCAAGAAGAACGCCAAAACTTCCGAGCTCAAGCAAATCAGACTTGGTTTGAAAATTGGGGAAAACGACCTCAATATTAAATGCCGCAAAATCCTCGAATTGCTCGATGATGGCGACCGAGTTAAAGTTATGATTATCTTCCGTGGCCGCGAAATGGCCCACAAAGAAATCGGCACCGAACTTATGCAACGCATCATCGAAAAACTCGGCGATCAAATTATCGTCGATGGCAAAGCTCAGATGAGCGGCCGCAACCTTACTTTTATGGTTCGCCATAAGTAGTAAGCCAAACGCCCACCGGTTCCCTACACCCCACCGCGTTTTATCATTAACTAAAGTAGGAAAGGTAGAACATGCCAAAACTCAAAACCCACAAGGGTACAGCCAAGCGTGTCAAAATTACTCGCACGGGTAAAGTTGTCCGCGAACGCGCCTTCGGCAACCACATTCTGGCCAAGAAGTCCAAAGCCCGCAAACGCAACATGAAAACTGCTGCTTTCATTAACGGCAAAATTAAGAAAAACGTTAAAACTGCATTAGGAGCTTAATTACATGAGAGTTAAACGTGGAGTCGCTGCACGCGCCAAGCACAAAAAGATTCTTGAAGCCGCCAAAGGCATGCAGCATTATCGCACCCGTAGCTATCGCCTCGCGAAGCAAGGTGTTATCAAATCCTTACGCTATTCCTATCGTGATCGCCGCAACCGCAAACGCGATTTGCGCTCCCTTTGGATTACGCGTATCAACAATGCCGCTCGTGAAAATGGTATTAGCTACAGCCAGCTAATTAATGGTCTCAAGACTAAAGGCATCGAACTCGACCGCAAAGTTCTCGCTGAACTCGCCGTCAACGATCCAAAAGCCTTTGCTGCTGTTTGCGAAAGTGCTAAATAGGCATCAAAAATCACAACATAAAAATATCTCCCTTCAAAGGGAGATATTTTTTTAATTCATCAGCGTTAAGGCTTTCGCTAGCGCCCGTGCCTGCGTCAACGGATGCTCCGGAAAGGCATTGTCATAATCTTCTTTTTCACTCGCATTCATCAAAATTCCCTGCTGGAATTGCGGGTCATATGGGTCCTCCGCCCAACCTTCATAATTTGGTCCAATTTTATTTCCGCGCTGCAAAATCGCAAATACCGCCGTGTCACGACCACCCGTATAACCCGTTTCATCAAAGAAACCTTCAACCTGAAAAACATGACTCGCAAAGTAGCCAATGTGCATCATCAAGCTATACTGCACGCCGATACTTCCCCGATTCACCGTCTTCACAATCGAATAAATATATTTTTTCCCCGCCTGCGTAATTCCCGTCGCCACTTCAATAATCCCTTGGTCCTGCGCCAGTGAATTCCGAATTCCCATAATCACTTCCTCGCGCGAATTAAATGGCAGCGCCTGCTCCGACGGAATCGCCGCATACATCGCCAAACACGCTGCATTATTCGTTTGTTTCGAAAACGAAATCGATCCTACCGGATCCCCAGGTAACGGATTCATTTGTACATAATCGTCCGGAACGTTCATGGTAAAATCCGCAATCGCAATATTCATAAGCTCATTGTAACATTAAAAAACTCCACATTTGTGGAGATTTTTAATGAGCTCGTCTTGTAAGCCGGGTTCTGTAACTTCCGTCGAAAGACACAAGCCTGTAGTCATCTATCTAGCCCCGCGATTGCTCACGAGATCTAGCGGTGAGCGACCATCCTCGGATCAAGGTATCTAGGTCTCCTTGCAGTCAGTAGAGTTTACCTCATTACAATGTCGCCACTGCAATCTGTGGGCTCTTGCCCCACTCTTTTCACCCTTACCACAGCCGAGGCTGTGGCGGTATTGTTTCTGTGGCACTATTCCTACGCTCACGCGCGGTTGCTGTTAGCAACTACCGTATCCTGTACTGCCCGGACTTTCCTCTCGCCTTACGGCCAGCGACTACATCAACGAGCTCATCTTTATCTTAACAGATGTTGACAATTTCTGCAAATATTTTTAAATAATTAATATTCCACGTTTGCGCGTTTCATATTCGCATCAATTATTTTATTCACTTCCGCATCCGCCTCTTCATTCAACTCACGCGGCACATGCGTAAAGCTGTATGCTTCCAGATTCGATAACAATTTCAGTACATCACCATGAATCTGCATCAAATCCGGATTTTTCACCTTATACACGCCATTCATCTGGTTCACCATCATCAAGCTGTCACTCTTAAAATGCACCCGCTTCAAGCCCAATTCAATCGCCTGTTCTAAGCCTTCCTTCAAGCCATAATATTCCGCCAAGCGCGATGTCGAAAAGCCCAAAAATTCACCGCCACGTTTTAGCTCCTTACCGTCTGGCCCGATAATATAATAACCCAAGCCACTCGGCCCAGGATTACCCCGCGAACCGCCATCTGTATAAATTGTCGCAAAATCGCTTGCCGGTAACACTTGCTTTGCCTCATCGTCAACTGTCACAATCTTCGTCGCAAGCGTGCCTGCCTTCGTTGCCGTAATCTGTAGCACCATCATGCTTTCTTCCGCCAACATTACCGCATTTGCTTCAGTGCTCTTCACCCACTTATAGGCCACATAGCGATCTGTTGTAATTTTTACAGAAACATCTTCCAATTTCGCTTCAAACACAATAAATAAGTTGCCCTGCTCCGACGAATTACCTAAATCCGTAAATGTCACCACATCCGTCAAGCGTAAACTTGTCGCCCGCATCCCCAAATTCTCATACAACACCCGCGCCATCGCTTCTTCTGGCTGCTCGCCAAAAATAATCTTACCCGTTGGCAGTTCAAAATTATTTACGACCCCCTCAACGCGCCCGCCCGCTCGTTTCAAAAGTAGAATCTCATCGTCTTTTCTGCATATCGCCGTCACCCGAATGCGCTGTTTCATAGACTTATTTTAGCATAAGCGCAAGCACATCGCCGCATTTTCGCTCAGTCTCATTTTTCCGTCACACTTTCCATTCTCTCGGCTACGTTTTCATTCCTCAAGGCATCAAAAAATCCCGAGTAACATGTTTTCCCGTGATAAGAACACGGTGGGTAAACTCTCTTACTCTAGGACCACAGTCTTAAAATATCAAGCTCCCTAAAACATGATTATTCAGGAAAATCATGCGTTACTCGGGACATTTTTATTATAGCACAGCTCCCTAGCGGATACCAACTAACCAATAATAAGCCGCTAGCAAAGCACTCTCCGCACCAATGATGTAGTTACTAAACCAACTTCCCAACAAAAACACTACAACATATACGACAATCAAGCCATACGGCTCCAAGTTCCGCAATATTTTACGCGCCGAATCTGGCGCCAAGGCGTATAGTACTCGACTGCCATCTAGCGGCGGAATCGGAATAATATTAAACAGCGCAAAACCCATATTAATATACATCCCATTAATCAGTACACTCCCCCATATGCCCATATTTTGCCCTGTCCAGAACCACAGCAAGAAAAACAGTAACGACAAAATAATATTTGTCAGCGGCCCCGCAATTGCCACCAGAGCAAAGCCCCATTCGCCACCTTTAACTTTACGCGTATCAATCGGTACTGGTTTTGCGCCACCAAATATCGGTCCCCCCATCAAGAATAGCAATACCGGCACTATCACCGACATCATTGGATCAATGTGCTTCAACGGGTTCAATGACAAGCGCCCGTTCGTCTTCGCCGTATCGTCGCCTAATTTATATGCCGTCCAACCATGCGCCAATTCATGCAGCACCGTCGAGAACAATAATATCACTATCACAAAAATAAAGGTTAGGACTGTTTCCATAACCTCTATTTTATCAAATTTTTGATTATTCTTACTTAATCAAACCTTTTTTGCGAAGCGTACGTAGTGCCGAAGTCGAAACATTCAATTTCACTTTCTGGCCATCTACTACAAAAGTACGCTTCTGAATGTTTGGCTTAAAAACCTTGCGAGTCTTATGCTGAGAAAAGCTCACATTGTGACCATACATCTTGCCTTTACCGGTAATTTCGCATACTGCCATATTATTATCTCTTATTATTTTCTTAGACTATGCTCTATTATATCTTATCTTTCTCTATTTTGCAAGCCTATGCGCCCGCGGACTCATGTGACCAGCAAGCTCGTCGCCCTTAATCCAGTTTCCACACTTCCATCACTGCCGGCAAAGCATTCGCATTCTTAATCTTCAATTTCTTTTCCGTCTTTACCGTGGCCTTAACTTCTGCAAAATCCATATTCCCCATCGGAATTACAATTTTCGGCTCAATAATACTCACAAACTTTGCCTCACTCGTACCGAGGATATCTACCGGGCCCAACTCATCCAAATCTTCTACTGATGCCGTATTCCCCACTAGCCCAATCTTAATTCCGTCGACATCAATTCGGTACATAATCCCGCCGCTCTTTAAACTCTTGCCGATAATAATCACATCGCCAATCTCATATTCGCCCGCACCCCGAATCGTCCCCACTTTTAAATCTGCATTCACCGTAGATTGTACGACATTAATATTTACGACTCTTTCCTTTGCTCGAATCGTCATTTCGTCCGAATTCTTCAATTCTATTTCAAACATTTCTCTCCTCCTCTTCTGACTTATAGAATTTTATCTGGATCATATTTATCGCTGATCTTCAACGACCACACATCTGCCAAGAATTTATCTCGTACGCTCTTGCGATACAAATAATCGTCGCGCGTCATAATTGCATAATTTAATGGCTTGCCCACTTTCTTTTCGACCAATTCCGCCCAACGCGTTAATTTTCGCTGATAATCATTACCAATAATTAACAAATCTAGTCCTTCCTGCCCAGGCAGGCGGTTCGTCACAATCAGCGCGTCCAAGATATTTTCTACTGGCCGCACATATTCTTCCCATACCGACTTTGGCGCGCTCGCTTCCGCCACGGCCGTTGAATCAATTTTGCGCGAAAAGATTTCCGTCATTGGGCGCATGAATGGATGTTTCGTATTCGCTGAGTAATAAACTTTATTTTCGTAGTTCTCAATTTTTACTAAACCTAGTGCATTTAAATTCGTCAGCTCCCGCCGCACTGAATTAATTTGCTCTTCAATCACGCGCGTAATCTCGCGCACATAATAAGACTTGTCCGGATTTTCAAAGAATAACGCTAATAACTTAGCCCTAGTCTTTGACCCGAACAATTTTTCTAGTGGCATGCTATTATCTTTGCTCATCTTGTCTATATTTTAACACAACCCTGCTAAATTTCGCCAATGCGGTAAAAATTAATTATACGCTCCGCTGCAGTCTCTGGCGGCAACCAGACAATATTTTTATTACGTCGAAACCACGTCAGTTGTCGCTTCGCTAAATGCCAGTCATCTACCGCATTCAATCGTATTGCTTCTGTGCGACTAATTTTACCCCGCATCATTTCCCAGCAAATTGGATAAATATCTGACTTCATGGCTTGGCTATCCCAGCCATATTGCTCCACCATTCGCAAAGTTTCTGCCTCAATTGGCTGTTCAAATAATTTATTCGACCTTTCTAGTAGTCTTTCTCGCAATTTTTCGCGCGACCAATCAATTCCTATCATCAGAAAATCGTCACTCATTTTTAATCTGTCTGAATAAGTTTTTTTTACAACATCATTAAATTGATAGTCGTACACCAGCGCATCCACGTACAGTCCCGTTCCGCCCGCAATTATTGGATAATTTCCGCGCGCGCGAATTTCTTCGATTTTTTTGCGCACATATTTTACATAATCTACGACCGTAAACCTATCGTTCGGCTCCACTAAATCAATCCCCCAATGCTGCACGCCGTGCTGTTCTGCCAATGTCGGTTTCGCCGTGCCAATATCCATGCCTTTATAAATCGCCCGCGAATCCGCCGAAATAATCTCGCAAGCCGGAAAACATTCATGCTTCTGCAACTGCAATGCTACTTCGATCGCCAATCCCGTCTTGCCCGACGCCGTCGGTCCAACAATCACCAAAATCGGCTCCGTGCCCCGCTCGCATTTTCCGCCAGCAACAAAAACAGCAGCCCAACCCTCAAAGTCACTGCTGCTGTTTGCTGCCATCATTTTATTTCTGGCGTTCGCGATATGCGTAAGTTTCCGTATCTACCGAAATCACGTCACCCGTTTTAATAAATGCGGGAACTTTCACTTCTACGCCCGTTTCCAGCTTCGCATCCTTCTGCACTGAAGAAGTCGTATCGCCTTTCACCACGCTTTCTGTATAAGTCACCTCTAGCCACACATTCTTTGGCAGCACCAAATTAATCGGGCTATCATTATAAAACTGGATATCGAAATTTTCGCCTTCCTTCATGAAGTCCTTCGAATCGCCTACCATCTCGGCCGACAATTCGTACTGATTAAAGCTTTCCGGATTCATGAAGTAAAACTTCTCTCCATCATTGTACAAATATTGCACAGTTTGGTTCGTTACTTCCGCTGGCTCAATTTTTTCCTGCCCCTTAAAGGTCTTCGGCAACAATGCACCCGTAATTAGGTTCTTCACCTTCACGTTCACAATGCTTCCACCGCGCCCCATTACCTTCTGTGAATACTCCACCACCTTATATGGCTGACCATCCAGCGTAATCAGGGTATTTTTCTTTAAATCAGTTGGTCCGTACATGTCAGACCCCTAATTATGCGTTCGCAACAAATGGCATTAATGCTAAATGACGCGCCCGCTTAACCGCCGTAGCGAGTTGGCGTTGTTGTTTGGCTGAGAGCCCAGTTTTTGAAATTGGCTCAATCCGACCATATGCGTCGACATAGCGCTGCAAAGTTTTCACATCGCGATAATCAAAATACATATTCGGATCATTCTTGAATCTCTTCATTCTTATCCTTTCTAAAATGGAATTTCACTTAAATCAATTGGTTCGTCCGAAATATCGTCCGGCGCTACATCTTGCGTTTCCGCCGCAGCACGACCCCCGCCTTTGCTGCTCGCATAGCTACCGCCTTCTCCGCCAGCATTTCCGCCAACAAAGTTAAAGTCTTCCACGACAATTTCCGTACGGGAGCGTTTTTGACCTTCCTTATCTTCCCAACTGCGTTGTTCCAATCGGCCCGATATCAAAATTCCGCTACCTTTTTTAGCATATTGCGCAATGATTTCAGCCGCTCTGCCCCAAGCCGAACAATCAATAAATGAAACTGATTCTTGGTTTGCGCCCGAGCTATCTTTATAATTCCGGTTTACTGCTACCGAAAAGCTACATACCTGTGCTCCGCTCGCCGTACTCCGCAATTCTGGATCTCGAGTTATATTCCCCACAATAATTGCTTTGCTAAAACCCCGCGCCATATCCTATTCCTCCTCTTTTGATTCTTTTTGCGCTTTGCGCTCTTGGCGTTTTGCCGCCATTTTCTCACGACGTGGATCCTTTGCAACTAGCAAGTAGCGAATTGCTTCGTCGGTAATGTTAAGTACCGAGGAAATCTTCGCTGGCGCTAATGCTGGCAGCTCCAATTCGTAATAATAATACACCGCAAAATCTTGTCCTTTGATCTGATAAGCAAGTTTTTTCTTGCCCTCGTTCGCTTCTTTGGTAATTTTACCGCCGTTGCTTTCGATCAATGCTTTGATTTTGTCGGTAGCCGGCTCAAGATTCATCTCTAAGTCAGGATGAACGAGCACGGTTAGTTCGTATTCTCGCATGAACACTCCTTTGGTTAAAGCAAGAGCACAATGTTACTAACCAGTCTCTTGCTGAGCTAATATTAGCTCAAATTATAGCACAATCCACCTCTTATCGCAAGCAACTTACGTCTCGCACGCGCTATTCATACACTGGCAAATCTGGTGGGAATGGGTCATATTCGTCCCGATCCGACGCAAAGCTATGCTTCCCCGGCTTCCGTGTCCATAACCCATCCGCCTCGCCATCTTCCGTTTCATCATCATCCCAATCATGTCCCCCATAGGGATTAAAACCCAAGTCATTCAAAAAGCGCGACGGAAAATTATAATTTCGCCCACCATACACAAACCGCGACTGTGCATAGGTCAAAAACAACTCCTTCATCGCCCGCGTCATTCCCACATAAGCCAAACGTCGCTCTTCTTCCACATCTTCCGCCGATTCATCCGTCGAGCGCACATGCGGCAATAGCCCTTCTTCCATCCCCACCAAAAACACTACTGGAAATTCCAACCCCTTCGCCGCATGTAGTGTCATCAATGTTACCGCATTCTCGCCCACACTCTCGTCCGCCGACGACATCAATGCCGCATCCGCCAAGAATTCATCCAGCGTCGCATACGCCCCCGCTTGTCCTACTAGCGCCGTCAGGTTTTCATTGCGCTCTTCTGCTTTCAATTTATCGCCATCATTCACATAACCCCGATAATCAATCTCTCGCAGCAATTCCTCGATTATCTCCGCCGGCCCCACGCCCGCTGTCGCTTTGTCGCGTAACTCCGCTAATATCTTGGCAAATTTTTCATAAGCATGTCGCACTTTTGTCGTCAGCAAATTCACTTCGCCCGCCAAAATTTTTTGCTTCGACACTTCGCCTATTCCTCGCGTTGGCACATTAATCACTCGCTCAAACGCCACTACATCCTGCGAATTCACCACCAAATGTAAATAAGCCACCATATCCTTAATTTCTTTGCGGTCATAGAATCGCACCCCCCCTACCAATTTGTATGGAATCCGGTAGTCCATCAGCGCTTTTTCAAAGGCCTGCGACTGCGCATTTGTCCGATACAAAACCGCAAAGTCCGTCAATGGTCGTCCACTTTGTCGAATCATCGTCGCCACATAACGCGCCTCGTCCTGCTCATCCCGCGCTTCATGAATTTCAATTGGCGCACCTTTGCCCAGCTCCGTAAACAGCACTTTATCGCTGCGCTGCGTATTCTTCGTAATCACTTTCTGCGCCGCATCCAAAATATTTTGTGTCGAACGGTAATTTTGCTCCAATTTCACCACCTTCGCGCCCGGAAAATCTCGCTCAAAATTCAAAATATTCGTATAATCCGCCCCGCGCCATGAATAAATCGACTGCCAGTCATCACCCACACAGCAAATATTCCGCTCATCATTCACTAGCATTTTTACCATCTCATACTGAATATGGTTCGTATCCTGATACTCATCAATCAAAATATGTTTAAATTTCGCACGCCATTTCGCCCGAATATCCGTCCGCGTTCGCAACAGTCGCGCCACATATACCAACAAATCATCAAAATCTACCGCATCCGCCTTCATTCGCAAATCTTCATAGCGCTCATACACTTCAGCAATTTGTTTCTGATTCGGATAGTATGCCCGCTCCAGCATTTCGTCTGGGCTCTCGCCCTCATTCTTCGCTCTTGAAATCGCCGCCTCGCAGGCCTTTGGCTTTACATTCTTATCATTGATTTTCAGTTCTTTCATCGCCCGCTTAATTAGCGCCAAGCGATCATCTGTATCATAAATTACAAAATTCTTTGATAGCCCCACATTCTCCGCCTCAATTCGCAACATTCGCACACAAATTGCATGAAAAGTCCCCATCCACGGCATAAAACTAAAGGAATTCTCCCTATCCAGCAATTTCGCCAAACGTTCACGCATCTCCCGCGCCGCCTTATTCGTAAATGTCAGCGCCAAAATCTCATATGGCGGCACGCCATTCGCAATCAAATTCGCAATCCGATGCGTCAAAGTCTTCGTCTTGCCCGAACCGGCACCCGCCAAAATCAAAACCGGTCCACTCAAAGTCTCTGCCGCCTCTTTCTGTGCGGCATTTAGCCCCTCCAACACTTTTGTCATGTATCTATTTTACTCTAAAAACTCTGTCGACACGGACATTCTGTCGCTTTTTCTGCCACTAACTTATCGTAAACAATATATCCACCCATCCCCAGCACCGCTAACGCTAGCAATATGCAGATTATTTTTAGTGCCGGACTCGGCTTCGCTTTCGGTAGCGGCACCTGCTCTGCCGGCCGCACTTCCGCTCGCTGCTCAAATTCTCCCTGCATTTTCATTTGATTCCTCTTATGCTTCTTGTCTAAAATTATATCATTTTTCGCTTGAAAAAAGTGACTCCAAAGAGTCACTTCAAAGGTCGTCCCATTTCGCTGAACTCATTTAGCTCAACTGTCGATACAGAATCCGAATCGCTTCCGGTGCTAGGAAGAATTCCGGCAGTCGGTGATGTGCACATGCTGTGTTTAAATCGCCTTCGCCAATTGCCGTATATGGCATTTCTTCACTATTGCCGTAATGTTGGTAATATGCATACCAGCCCGTCAGTTGATTCTGCGGCGTCTTAATATAGCGCTCAATTCGCTCCAATGCATAGTAGCCATCTATCTCGCGCAACGTCAGTCGAATTCGCCGACCGCTACCACAAATTGTCGCTATATAATGCGACTCGCTCTGATGCACATCGTGCGTCCGCGCCGACAACCCACAGATTCTCAGCAAACCCATCAGGTCAAAATATCTGCCCTTGCAGAACATTTTGATTACGGTCATCTCCGACAGACTCTTGTGCAGCCGTCGCAGTTCCAATCGCTGCTGCAGCCACATAATCATCGCAACTAGCGCCACCATGCTCATCGAGATTGCCAGCATTACCAAACGGTCACTTTCTGTCATTTTGGACCATCCTTTCAAAATAACTTCGTTTTAAGCAACTTGCCCCAAACGATGCTTTATATTATACACTAAAAATCCCCCTTTGTAAAGGGGGATTTTGCTTTTGCTTATTTTTTATTTATTTAATTCCGCGAATAAACTCGACCAGATTCTCTAGCTTCACCTTCTTTTCGCTCTCTTTCAGACGCACGCTCACCTCGCCCGCTTCCGCATCTTTCGGCCCCACTACTAGCACGCACGGAATCTTCATTTTTGTTGCTTCGCGAATTTTCTTGCCCAAGCTCTCATTTCGATCGTCCACCGTCAAACGCAATTCATTATGCACAATTGGCTCGTCCAGCTCTACCCCCTCCAATAGCTGTCGAATCTTCAAGACATAATCATTCACCGTATCATTAATCGTCACGATCCGAATCTGTTCCGGCGCACACCAAAATGGGAACCAGCCCGCCGTATGCTCAATAAACACGCTCATAAAGCGCTCAATCGAACCAATCAGCGCGCAGTGAATCATAATCGGCGTCTTCTTCGCGCCGTCCGCGTCCACATATTCCAAACCAAAGCGCGTCGGCATTGCATAATCTAGCTGCACCGTCGCCAATTGCCACTCTCGCCCCAACGCATCTACCGCCATGAAATCCATCTTTGGTCCATACATCGCCGCTTCGCCCTCACCGATGAAATAATCCATCTGGAATTTCTCGGCCATTGCTTGAATCGAATTCTGTGCTTTTTCCCACATTTCTGGTGTGCCAATATAGCCATCACCATCATCGCGAAAAGATAAGCGCAACCTCAGCTGCATCCCTACCCGCGCATACAAATCTTTCGCCGATTCAATCAGCTCGCCAAACACATCGCCCACTTGCTCTTCTGTACAGAACACATGCGAATCATCTTGCGTAATCGCTCGCACTCGCGATAAGCCGCCCAGCTCCCCTTTGCGCTCATCTCTATACACCATCGTCGTTTCCAAGAACTTCACCGGCAATTCTTTATACGATCGCGGTACGCTCGCAAAAATCTGACTATGATGCGGGCAGTTTACTGGCTTCAGCGCCAATTCATCGCCCGACTCCGAACTCACAAAGCGCAGCATTTCGGGGAATTTCTCAAAATGCCCCGAAGTTTTATACAAATCGATACTCGCAATATGCGGAATGCAAACTTTCTGATAACCACATCGCTCACGGTAGCTATTCGCAAAGACTGCTAGCTTATCGCGCAAAACCGTTCCGCGTGGCGTAAACAACGGCAAACCTGCGCCAACTAAATCCGAGAAGCAAAACAAGCCCAATTCTTTGCCCAATTTCCGATGATCACGCTTTTTGGCCTCTTCTTGTTGCGCCAAATAAGTATCCAGCTCCGCCTGCGTCGCAAAAGCCAAGCCATAAATCCGCGTCAACATCTCGCGCTTTTCGTCGCCCCGCCAATATGCCCCCGCCACTTTTTCGAGTTTGAACACCCCCACTTCGCCACTATTTTCTACGTGCGGTCCGCGACACAAATCCTCAAAATTCCCCAGCGTATAGAACGAGATCGTCTCATCTTCCGGCAAATCGCGAATCAATTCTGTCTTAAATTTCTGCCCATTCTCCTCAGCCCACGCCAAGGCTTCTGTGCGCGATTTTTCGCTCCGCACAATTGGCAACTTTTGTGCGATAATTTTGCGCATTTCTTTCTCAATTTTCTTAAAATCTTCTTCCGAAACTTTTACGCCCCCAAAATCGATATCATAATAAAAGCCATGCTCAATTGCCGGCCCAATTCCAAACTGAACAGTTGTTGTGCCAGCATACAAATTCTTAACCGCTGCCGCCATAATATGGCTCAGCGAATGACGCATTTTTTCTATATCTTGTATATCTGACATCGCTGCCCTTTCTTGAATTAATTTATATCTGTTATTTTACCATATTTTCGCCATATTCCTAGTCCCTCTCCCCGCCGCCATATTGACAAAATCCGCTCAATGTGCTATAATTAAAAGATACGGGCACTTTCGCCCGCAATTTGTTCTTTACAAGGAGGTAGATATCTTTGCTATATCGTGACCAAACCGCCGTTTATGATGCCGCGCGCTCATTTGCGGCCCTCGCCATGACCATGAATCCCGTCGCGATGTGTGTGCCACTCAACCTACTCGACCTCGAAGCAGATTGGAAAGCTTGCGCCAAACACGGCCACTTCTTCAATCCCGAATTCAACTACGACCGCGCCGAGTTACATCGCATTGCCTTGCTCGGCGTCGACCTCTACAGCTATTGGTCGCAAATCGACCTTGGCTGTCTACCCGAAGACGAACTCGATCGCGCCATCTTGGCCATTCTCGAGCATCGTTTTGCCGACGCCCTTCTCACTACTGAGATTGCCGCCAGCATTCTCAATACCGACGATGTCAGTACTCAAGCCGCCATCTATGGTCTCTACGGTGAGCCCTCAAGTAGCATCATTGCGCACGCTTACGATGCGCTGGCGCATCCCGCCAACTATCGCGAGCGCCACCATTCTCGTTTTAGCTCAGCCGACTTACTCAAACTCGACTCTCGCAGCTTTAACGCCGAGGGGATTCGTCGTCAGTTTCTCACTGTTTTCGACTATTATGGTTTCAGTCAAGCTTGGGAATGTGTTATCGACCAGCGTGTCACCCACGCCATTGATGCTCGCGACAAAACCGCCAACGGCAAGTCGCAGCTCATCATTCCCGCGCGCAAAACCGTCAAAGGTCGCGCCCTTGCCAGCCTGATTGGCCATGAAATCGAAAGTCACATTCGCAGCTCCGAAAACGCGCGTGCGCTCTTCCGCAAACTGCTCAGTCGTCCTTCGCTCATGCCACTCATGCCGCTTGTGCCGCTCCTAGCTAAATCCGATAACGAGTGTTTCTATGAAGGTGTAGCCAAATTGTCCGATGTTACCACTAACGGCGACAATTCCCTGCCACACCCCTTCTACGCTATCGCTATCCACAATGCTCAAAGCGGCAAAAATTTTGGCGAAATCGCGCAAATCATTGCCATGCTCAAACACGCTGGCAATGTCACCCAAGACGAAGCCATCAACTTCGCTTGGAATGTTACGCGTCGCATCTATCGTGGCTGCACCGATACTAGCAAGAGCTTCGCCAATACTAAAGATTATGGTTACTTTGCTGGCTATATTCTGGCTAAATCTGCCCCCGCTAGTTATCGCGATTACTCTACCCTGACCGTTGAAGATCTGCGCCTTCTTGAGACTGCCGGCGTCGACCTTGCGACACCCCGCTATCCCTACAAAGACGCTGTCAGATTTATCTTCAACCTCTAATCGCCCTACGCCCAGCTTTCCGCTGGGCGTTTTCTTTTCGGCGCAAATGTGTTATACTAACTAGCAGTTAAGGGTCGCTAGCTCAGTTGGCTAGAGCGCCTCGTTTACACCGAGGAGGTCGGGGGTTCGAGCCCCTCGCGACCCACCATTTTAAAAAAATGCCCGTCACGGGTCTTTTTTTTATGTCTATTTAGTCGCCATAACCAATTTCGTACCCCCCCAAAAAATTCCCCATATTCTAAGACATCAGCACATAAGTATAATATGCCGCAAAAATCGCCACCATCAGCATCCCCTCAAAGCGTTCCAACTTCCGGCTACTTCGCCCAAACCAATAATACACTACCGCCGCCAGCAGCACTGCCGTCGTATCCACAAAATTAAAGGCCGTCGACGTAAACCCGCCATAAATCAACGTCGGCAAACCCAGCACAATACAAATATTGAAAATATTCGTACCGATAATATTCCCCACTGCTAGGTCAAATTCACCCTTCCTCGACGCACCCACCGTCATCGTCAATTCCGGCAGCGATGTGCCAATTACAATCGCCGTCATCGTAATAATTTTCTGACTGATGCCAATTTCTTGCGCAATCAACACCGCATTGTCTACCACTAAATCGCTCGCCAGCACAATCACTATCAAAGTTACCACGATATAAAGTAACGCCTGCCATAAACCATATTTTGCTTTTTCGCGTCGCCGCGACCGTTTCGATTTGTGTCGCGCCTGATGTACTACATAGATAATGTACGCCAAAAATCCGCCAAACACCCCCAGCAGAATCGCTCCATCTATTTGCGATAGACCATTTTTATTACCGCCCAAAAATATCGAATCGTTCAGCATAATAAAGAAAATACCCGTAACTAGCACCAAAATCGGCAACTCTTTCTTTACGGTCTGCTCTTTAATTTTAATCGGCTTTACTAATGTTGCTACGCCCACAATCAAAAGAATATTCACTACGCACGAGCCAATCACATTCGCCAATGTCATGTCATAATTGCCGCTCGATATCGATTTAAACGAAATTGCCAGTTCCGGCGCACAAGTTCCAAATGCGGCAATCGTTAGTGCGATTAGCATCTTTGGCATTCTTAATTTCACCGCCAGTGACGACGACGCATCCACAAATATATCCGACGCCTTAATTAGCGCGACTAATCCAATCAAAAATAAAATTATCCACCCAGCAATCATCTAGCCTCGTTTCCGGCTCTTAAAGTCTAGTATTCGCATCTTTCTTTATCATACCATAAGCACCATCTTTTCCACGCGCGCGAAATTTGCTCACAAAAAACTGCGCCATTTTTGTCGCAGCCTTATTTTGCATATTTGGTGGAGTGTAGGAGATTCGAACTCCTGACCTATTGATTGCGAACCAATCGCTCTACCAACTGAGCTAACACCCCAACTGATTCTGTCAAAATTATAGCACACTTTTCTAAGATAAGTGCTAAACTAGAATAACATCTCAACAGATGCGGAAGGAGGGACTAATTATGACCGCATTGCAATTTAATTTAGGATTCGGCGATATGATTATGTTTTTCTCAAACTCCATGGGCTTTACTGAGCACACCAAGGACAACGAAAACATTCTTCATCTCAACAACTTATTACGCTATTATGGCGCAATCAAGGTTGGCAGCACTACTGTTGATAATCAAAATCGCACCGCTATTGTTCATACAAAGCTCTGCAATCTTATCGACCTCACCGTCATTGCGACCGCTCGTCCCGATGGCACCGAGCTCTATCTCGGAACTAGAGACCTGCGCAATCGCTATGACCTCAAGCAGCCCGTCGAGCACCATACCACATATGCTCCGACCAAGTGGGGCTATCGTTTTGCCTGTCCTGAGCTCAACGATTTTAGTTTCAGCAACGACCAAATCGTTCGCTTAATTCACGACCTCAGCGAAATCAAGCACGGCTGCGACGACTGGCTTTATTACACCGAATCCATCTGATTTCCGCCCCGACCATGGTCGGGGCTTTTTCCTGATTATTCCCAATTAAGTTGCTTTTCTCATCCTTGTAAGCCCGCATTTTTCAGCCCTTAAAACATTTCCAACAACAACACATTTCGCCTATTTTTATTTCTCGCATCACAAGTCGACAGCAGTACAAATCTCTGCGCCGAACTTTCGCGCCAATATTTCGCCTCCTCGTGTAGTAGTCCTAAAGCCGTCACCAAATCAATCCGTCCATATATTTCTTGCGCATTCGCTGCCACTTGTGCATAAGCCACCACTTTTAATTCATGTCTGCCAGTCTTGCTATATATTTTCCCCGTCTGATGCTCCGCCCAGTATTGCGCGTCCGCATATTTCACTATGTCTGAAAACATCTTGCCATAACTCATCCGATGACCATAAATAATCAAAAAATCATCCATCTCAAAATCATTGCGATAATCCAAAAAGATACTCCCCGCCGTCGCAAATTCATCTAAATAATTCCGCGCTAAATAATATTCATTGTTCTCCGCTTGCAATAGTGGATAATTAATGCTCGTGCCGTCAATTCGAATCCAGCCAATTATATTTGCATTCATGTTCGCAAGATTCTCAAAACGCAACTTCTCATCCTCGTCCGCAGGCGCATATTGCTTAATTTCTGCGCCCAGCACCGCGCTATGCATTACCGTTGCACTATCATAGACCATATAGCCACACAGCAATATCACCATCATCAAGCCAAGTTCTAATAAACGGTCCAGTCCGGCGCACAAAATCCTAATCATCAAAACCCCGCACCCGAATCAATAATATCGGCGTTCCGTTATCAAATCTATTTAAAAACACCACGTCGCCATCTCGATAATTCGGCTTCCACTCATCGCCAATAACTCGCTCGATCCGAAACAACCCTAATATCATCACTATCAGCAAAATATCCAAACCCACCCGTGCCAGAAGACGCAAGCACTCGCGCCTTCTGGACTTTTTTATTTTCATTATCTGTCTTCTTTTTTACGTAATTTGCGAGTTATTACGTAAGTTGCCAAAACCACTACCGCCACCGCCATCAAAGGTCCAATCGCCATCGTAATGCCAGTCAAAACACTTGCCTCTTTATGGTTGACGAATGATACTTTGTTCGCCGCTGCCAACTCACCATCTTGCACGGCCGCAATCACACGTTCGCTCACACCATTTTGTTGCACGCCGTCCGCATATGTTACGTAATCGGCTTTCGCAACTTCATTCACCGTATAGCTTGCATTAATTGGCAACTGATGCAAAACACCACTCACACCAACTGTCGCCGTCTGGCCATGTTTTAGATAAATTACATTACTTTCGCCAGCACGATATTCGTTACTCGTCGCAACCGTCTCACCGCCATAATTTACTTCCGTATCTTGTCCGCTAATTACAAAACGATCTTCTGCGCCAATACCAGCAATTTCTAACTCAAATTTGAAATATTCGTTCATATTTGAATCATTGCCAGTCACGTTATTCATAATTTGGATATATGCCATCTGCGCCTGTGACGCAAACACTATCTCGCATTTTTCGCCTTCGTCATTCAATCGCGCTTGCAGCGCCAGCGTCGCTTCAAGTTCACCTGTTAGCATGCCATTTTCCATTTGATTTCTTACATGCACATATACATAGTAAACTTTGTTGCTATCCACCGGATAAACCGCCGCGTTCGTCGAACTTATCTCGTGTATAGTAAACTTATAATCACCCAAGGCACTAAAGGTCACTTCCGCGAAATTAATCACGCTCGTTGCGCGCGCCACATTTTCTACTGGCTGCGCCGCATTCATCTCTAAACTAATCTCGCTCGGCAAACCGCTCACTTCGCCAGGGTTATTCACATCCGCCCTTATACTGTAGCTAAAATTATTCGTCACCGGATTCGTTACACCACTAACTTCGCGCGTAATCGTAATACTCTGTGGACTATTCGCATTTGCGCCAATCTTCGTACTCGTCGCTGCCACATTCATCGTCATCAAAGGCATACTTAGCAAAGTCGTCGCCGCAATCAAAAAGCTACTCCACCTTTTTGTTTTCATTCTCCTCCTTTAGCCATTACTCTTACTCGCCAAATCTCATGTCTTAAATCTTTGCATTCTTACCTCCTTTCTTTTGTCCTCACTTTATCCCAAAGCCCAAACTCGAAAAAGCATAAGTTCAATCTTTTTTCATCCTCAAAAAAATACCCCCGCCTCTGCGGGGATATTTCTTCAATTGTTTGTTTTTATTCTTTCACGTAGCGTTTGCTAAAGATTATGCTACCGATCAAGCCCATCATCGAAATTACTAGCATTGCCACCGTCGCCAGAATGTCATCATGTGTGCGTGGGTTTTCACCGCGTCCAGGTTCTTCATACTTGTTCGTAAAGACTATCTCATCACTCGTATCTTCCACCACTTCCAGCTTACCTGCACCATTGTCGATTACTTCAATCGTAAATTCGTAAGCATTCTCATCGAATACAATGAATTTCATATCCGCATCGACTTTTTCTTTAACCACAAAGTTGTATTTGCCAGGCTTCGTGAAAGTAATCGCATCCGCAAACACAATTTCACCTTCCGCTGTGTTATAACCCGTCGTCACCAATTGGCCATCAAGGTACAGCTCAAAGCTGAATTCGTCCTCCATCAAGTCACGACCTTCCAATACTTTCTTAATCGTAATGTCGCCATAGACTAGGTCCTCAGTTGCATAGCTATTCGTAAAGCTCGCCCTTTCCGACTCTTCTTCGCCATCCTTCCAGTAGCTTACCGTTGCGACTAATTCACCGTCTTCGTCCACTACTTCAATCACGACCACATATTCTGTTTTGTCATAAGTATAACCAGCTGCTTTCGTATCGAGCTCACGCACCGTATAGACATAAGTGCCCACTTCCGTAAATTCGATTTCACTAAATTCAGCATCGCCATAACCGTCAACTGGCTGAATCTTGATCATCTCACTCAGGTCGTCTTCATTCGTTAATTCGAATTCAAATTCGATTGCCTCTACGCCCTCATTCATGCCCGTCAGCTTTTTCTCAACTTCAATCACCGCTGAAGTTTCCGCTGCTTTGTAGGTATTCGTAAATGCTACATCTGTCGTCTTCACGTCATTAATGAAGCTCTCTGCGCTTAATTGCGCCGTCTCATAATTATCCGTCACTACTACGGTCACATAGTAAACCGTTTCATCGTAGCTAAAGCCTGTCTGCGCATCATTTACTTCACGAATCAGATATTCATATGCGCCCGCTTTTGTATATTCAATCGCATCGAAGTCCACGCCACCCATCAAATCTTGCGTTGCAATTTCTTTAGTCTGCAAGATTTCGCCCGATTCTGCGTCAACTAACTCAAAGCTGAAAGTTGCATCTTTCTTACTATTCGACAAATCGTCAATCGTCTTATCGACATGTAGCGTTACATCCGTCGCCGCTGTTTCGTAATGGTTCACAATCTTATCATTATGGTCATATTCAACCGTCACGTTCAACGTGCCGTCAACATTATCTTTAATGTTCACCTTAGCAGTAATTTTGCCGTCATTCGTCATGCCTGCAGGCAGTTTACTACTTTCGCTAATCGTATAAACGTACGTACGATTAATGTCTTCTTCACTAAATTCTAGCGCCTTGAATGTAACTTTACCGTTTGCGCAAATGTTCTGTGTATCAAAGTCTTCACTCTCATCACTCAGCGTCAATTCGTAGCATTCGCCTTCTTGCCAGTCGCGTGCGCCCGTTAAGACCTTTTCCGCTTCTAGCTGAATCGAACCGCTTGCCGTATAGTTATTCGTAATCGTAGCATCGTGCGAATATTCTACCATTGCGCCAATCTTGCCTTTGCCATCATCGCTCAGCTTCACTCTTGCTGTCACTTCGTTTGGCGTTGTGAAGCCACCGCTCAATTTGCCCGTTTCGCGAATCGTATAGACATATTCATCGCTTGTTAGCAAATCATCTTGGTCATAGCTAATTTCATCAAAGTATACAACTGCCGCATTCTCGCTGGCCGTACCCGTTCGGATTTCTTCGCCGGCCGCATTGAATACGCCAAAGCTAAAGCTCTCATCTTTTTGCCAAGCGCGTCCAGTCAACACTTTCTTTATATTCAGCTCAACTACACCGCTGGCTGTGTAAGTATTAACAATCGTATTATTCAGCTCACCCGTACCACCCGTATAGACTGCGCTTACTTCTAGCTTGCCCTTACCTTTATCCACTACGCTCACTTCAACCGTAATCGCACCCGAGTTCGTCATGCTAAGCGCACCGAGCTCCGTTACTTCCGTAATCGTATAAGTATAAGTCTTGCCCGCATCGCTTTCATCAAATTTCAACTCGTCAAAGACTACTGTCTGATTTCTGATCGTCGCTGTTTGCGTATCTTCAACGCCATTGCCCGACAGTTTAAATTCAAAGGCATCGTCTTCTAGCCAATCGCGTCCCACGATTTCCTTACCCGCTTCAAGCTGGATTGTACCATCTGCCTTGTAGGTGTTCGTAATCGTCTTTGCTGCATTGCTATATACTGGTGTTGCCGTCAGCGTACCGTCGCCATTATCAGTCACCGTTACTATCACTGTCAGAGCCTCACCCGCCGTCATGCCTGCTGGCATCGCACCAGTTTCCGCAATTGTATACGTGTAAGTTTCATCGATATCCGCTTCGGTATAATTCAAAGTGAATTTTGCGGTTTTTTGATCGCGACTAACTCCCACATTCTGCGTATCCGCGAGCTTATCGCCCGATAGCTCAAAGTTAAACTTATCGTCTTCCAACCAATCGCGACCCGCAATCTCCTTCGTCGCCTCCAACATCACGCTACCACTTGCTTTGTAGGTATTCGTAATCGTCTTATCTGCGACACTATAGCTTGGTGTTGCCGTTAAGTGACCCTTGTAATCATCTACTACTTCCACCCTTACCGCGATTGCGCCCGAATTTGTCATGCCGGTCTGCAATTCGCTAGTTTCTTCAATCGTATAGTTGTACGTTCCCGCCGCATTATATTTAATCGCGCCAAACTTAATTGTTTCATTCTCGCCAATTGTCTGCTTTTCAATTACGTCACCCTTACTATCTTTCAAGGCAAATTCAAAGCGTTCGTCCGTACCCCATACTCGGCCAACTAATTTCTTCTTTGCCTCCAACTGGACCGAGCCAGTAGTAGTATATATATTCGTAATCGTAGCGTTGTTCGAATATTCTACCGTCGCATCAATCTTGCCTTTGCCGTCGTCACTCAAAGTTACCGTCGCGGTAATCTCACCTGATGGCGTCAGACTCATACCCTCATAGCCACCAGTTTCCGCAATCGTATACGTATAAACAGCCTTATTCGCAACATCATCTTGATCGTATTTAATCGTATCGAATACAACTGTCTGCGCATCTTTCGTTGCCGTCTTGCTTTGGTTCTCATTCTCGCCCGTCAACGTCAAGACAAAGGCATCATTTCCTAACCATTCGCGACCGCTCAAAACTTTCGTTGCTTCCAGCTGAATTTCGCCACTCGATTGATAAGTATTCACAATTTTCGTTGCCGAATATTCCGTCGTAAAGCCCAACTTGCCATTCCCTGCATCGCTTACGACTACTGTCACGCTAATATCATTCGACTTTGTCAAACCTTCATCAGCTGGCAAACCTTCCTCAGAAATCGTATATGTATAGGTGCCAACTTCGTTCAATGTAAAATCGATCGGCTTAAAGTTAACTTCACCATTCTTTGTCACTGCCACGCGGTCCAGCTCAACGTTTTGCGCATCTTTCAACACAAAGTCATAGCTCTCGCCATTTTTCCATGCTCGTCCCACCAATTCTTTTGTCGCGCTCAAGTTCAAACTACCCGTTGCCGAATAGCTATTAATGATCGTATTGCAAACTTCGCCGTCTTGGTTCGTGTAAACCACTGTCGTCGTCATCGTGCCGTCATTGTTATCCGTCACCGTTACTTTCGCAGTAATATCGCCCGAATTCGTCATACCCTCCGGCAAATCCGACGTCTCGCGAATAATATACACAAAGGTCTTCCCCGCATCTGCCGTCGTGTAACTAATTTTATCGAAAGTTACATCCGTATGATCTCTGTCTACCGTCGCGCTACCCAGCTGATTATTGCCCTCTAGCAGCGTAAAGCTATAAGTCTCGCCTTCTTTCCAGTCGCGCCCAGTCAAGATTTTACTTGCACCTAGCGTTACCGAACCAGTCGAAGTGTAGCTATTAACAATCACATTCTGCGTCTGCGTTTCATCGCCATCCGCCACTGCGCCGTCCGCATAAGTCGTCGCAAAGCTCAGCGTACCGTCGCCATTATCTGTCGCAACTACTTGCGCTGTTACTTTCGCCGTCTCGCGCGTCAAGCCGCCTTTCATGTTGTTCGTGTTTTCCACGATTTCAAAATCATAAGTGCCAGCATCCTTCAATTCAATTTCAAATTCCGCCGCCTGATCCTTGCAAGCTTGTGCTGACTGTGCAATATTTGCTCCGCTCAAATCAAAGGTGAAGCATTCATTTTCTAGCCAGTCCCGTCCGCGCAAATCTTTCTTTGCCACCACTTTCACCTTGCCGCTCACCGCATAAGTGTTTGTGAAAGCTGCCGCCTGCTCCGTATTCTTTACAATCGTGCCTTTTTCGCCTGTCGCTGTTGTCGTATAACCCGCAACTGCCTCTTCGGTGATTTCATAATAAGCACCCTCTGGCAAATTCAAGATTCGTAGCGTTTCGCCGTCTTTCAACGTAAAGCTATCGCCCGACTTAATTGTCGTATTCGCGCCGTCGACCCTATAAGCTGTCGTCAGCTCGTTCGTCTTCGTGCTGTCTGTATAAAGTCTCAAGCTAAAGCTAAAGCTCTTCGCTTTGGCTGTCGCCGCGTTGCCGCTTTCAACCTCCACCGTCTTCGCAATCATCAAATCGCCCGACGTATACTTATTCGTAATCACGGCTTTTGCGGCTGAATTCCCCGCAGTTGCATAATAGTTTTTGTTATTCTCGGTTTTCGCCACCGTTGCCGCCGTCGCATTATCCGTACCGTATTGCGTCGTGTAGCTAATACCATTTAGCGAATAGCCCATCGGAATATTATTTTCTTCAACCGTATACAAGACGCCTGCATCAACATTCTCAATCAGAATCACATCACCCGCATACAAACTCTCCGAAATTACACCCGTGCCGCTCTTTGTATCTGAGTTTTCTGCAGCTTGATTTGGATTATTTTGGCCATAAATTACGCGATAGCTATATGCATAATCACTACCATCCGCATTCTGCAAATAAACTTTCGTATCAAATGCTTCTGTAACTTCGCCAATCTCGGTCCCATTCTCATCGACAACTTTCTTCTCAATGCTAATGTTGCCCTTTACGGTATTCGTTGCCGAAATCGTTGTCATCTCGACCATTTCCGCAATACCCGTAATCTTGTCGCCGTCCTTGATAAATTTCACATTCATCAATTTGCCGCCAACTTCCATCGGATGATAGCTATAATCCGTCAGCTCAAAATGCTTATCAATTCCACTTTCCGCAAAGATATAATCGTGGCCCGTGCGCAGAATCGCATAATTCTTACCTGCATACGATACTACTTGGTAATTTTCCGCATCATAGCAATCACTACCTTCCACTACCATCAAGCCAGGCGCAATCGAAATATACTTATCCAATTTCCAGTCGGTATCTTCTGTCACCGTAATTGGATCGCTATTATATTTTTCACCGTCAACATATAGGTCTAATTCAATTTTGCCATCTACCGCTTCCCGTGCAGTTGGATTCAACGAATCTTCCCAAATCTTTTCCAGCGTAATCTTGTCCGTTGGCAAGTTCACTGCCGGCGGATTCGCGATTACAATTTCTTTTTCATCCGAAATCGAAGTCGTTGTCTGACCATTCGTTGTCGTTGTTTGCACAACTTTATATTTCAAAGTTGGAAAATCCGTATTGGTCTTCAGCCGATATGCATCGCCATTTTGGATAATTTGCGCTTTTTGCGCATCGGTCAAATTCTCATAGCTAACTTTGCCATTATTTAAATCCGCCACCAAATCAACCGACTCTTGGCTCGGATAAACATTAAAGCTAATCGTCGCCGTTTCACCATTCGCCAAAACTTTATCGCCCAAATTCCATTTAATCGTTTTGTTTGTTTTGTCATATGTTGCCGCTGGCGCATCTGTCCATTCCGCACCATCTTTTGTGTAATAGAAATCACTTGCCGCGCCATTAATGACCGCCTCGGCCATTTGCGTCACGCCATCCGTAAAATTCACGCCCGTAATCGACAAACTTTTCGTAATCGACTTAACAATATCATCAAACGCTGCATTTAACGCTGCCTGGTCAGTCGCATCCTTATAAATCGCACTTGCGTTTAAGTTCTGCATGTTCGATACGTTGCCAAATGTGCTAACTGAATACAGCGTTTTACCAGCCGCCACAATCGCAGCAGCATCTAGTTGTGCAGCCCTAAAATTATATCCTTTGGAATCATCCTCGCTACCAGAGCCATATATTCCCTGCGAGGTATTCCTCCCCGCATCCTCATCTAAGCAAGTATTATTGCTACCCAAATTAAAACAAGTCGATCGATAAGTTGGATTACCATCTGAAATGAATACAACATAAGTTTCGTCATTGTCATTAAAATCAATCTTGTTCGCCTCAATCAATGCTGCGTCCCAGTTTGTTCCTTTAGAATTTTTCGTGCCATCCACCCAACCCGCAAAGACGTCATAATTAGTTGTAGGAGCTTTTATAGTGTGTGCCGTGCTCGAGAAAGCAACATATGCGATTTGAACCATATCTGGCGTAGCCGTCGTATTATTCGCCAGCAATTTTGCCGCCAATGATTTTACTGCACTTTTTGCTATATCAGAGCGTGTCTGTCCACTTTGTTTATCTTTTTGGTTCATACTATTCGACGCATCATACACAACCACGACATTCGCTTTCGTATTGTCGCTCGCCGTACTCGCCTTGCCAGTCACGCTTAAAGTAATCTTATAAGTACCATCACCGTTATCTTCGATGATTTTGCTTGTTACTGGCGTCTCTAGGTCCGTTGTCGCGGACGCAGTTGGCAACGCCTTACCCAATGGGCTTACGGTACTCAGCAGCATTAGGAACGATGCCGCAAAGTAGCGCAATCTTTTCGTGATTTTCACTACACACACTCCTTTAATTACTCTCCCCCACCTCTATACTCCACGCTTAAAGTGAGGGGTTTGCCTTAAAAATAACTGTTTTTCAAGTAATATGCAAGCATAAGCACAAAGAAAATGCCTAAATTGCAGAAAAATAGCAAAATAATCCAAAAAACAGCTCCAGCTAACTTCGCAAAACGTTTTAGCTACACAAGAAATGATCAATATTCGAGAAATAGCTATTAGCTACTCTGCAAAACGTTTTAGTTGCGCAGAGTAGCTAATAGCTATTTCTTCACCACTTTTTCTGTTACATCAAACTTTTCCATATACGCCCCCACCAACAATCTCGTCTGCGCATAGAACGCACAAAACGACGAATAAACAATCGCAATCACCGGCGAAATTACCCACTGTAACACCATCAAAATCTTCTTCGTGCTCCGATACTTTTTTGGTCGCGGCGGCAACATCTTTACCGACAATATCACCGACGCCAACACTCCCACCGACGCCACCGTCTGAATATAGCTCACTACCACCGGCAAATTATGCGCCAACAGATCCCGCGATTCAATATTAAACAGTAGCGGTACCCAACCACCAAATGCCACAATCGGCGCAAAGGCCGCCAGCGTTATGTGTCCATCCAATAGGCGCACAAATTTCGGCACCAACGACAATAGTCGCACCGTTCGCTTTTTCGAAAAAAGATAATCGCCCACATAAGCCACGTCACTCGCACCATAGTCCCAGCGCCGTAGCTGCACCCATTGCGCTTTCAAGGTCTTCCAAAAAGTATTCGACAGCACCGCATCCTGATAAATCGGCGCCCGAATCGGCAGCACGTCATAATTCCCGTCAAAATAAAACAGCGAACGCCAATATTGATGCCCGTCTTCCGTAATCGTATGCACACTCCAAAAATCCATCTCCACCAGCGCGTCCAACGGCTGCGAATGCGAGGCAAAGTTTCGCAAAGTATGCGGCCGCATTGTGCAGATTAAATTCCAGAACGAGTTCGAACATGCCACCACTCGCGTCACCGCCGGCGCATCCCAAATATTATTCGTAAAAATCGATACCGGCTGATACGACAGACGTTTCCTATCTTCATGCACCACATATTCGTATGCAACTTGATCAAAATAGCACGGATGCGGTTTATTATCGCTATCCAGCGTCGTCACGATTACGTCGCCATAGCGCAAACCTTGCTCTTTCACATATTCTTGCAATACTCGTCCCGCATTCGTAATGTTGCCACCCTTGCCCACCACCTCACCGGGGATATCCGCCGGATGCTTCGCCAAAATCAAGGCACCAAATTTCTTTCGATAATTTTTCTCCAAAATCTTCGCCACTTTTTCCGCTTCCGCACCGCCCCGCTCTTCATACGCAATCACCACAATCATGCGCTCTTTTGGATAGCTCGTCGCCGCCACACTGTCCAGCGTCGGCGCCAGCACATCCAGCGTTTCGTTATACATCGTCACAATTACCGCATGATAAATCTGACTCGGTTTTGGGAAATACCCCTCTTCTGCCGCCGCCATCATACATAAATTTTGCAGATGTTTATTATAGTCGTATTCATTTTTATGACTATGCGCCAGCCGGCTATAACTTTCCTCCGGATTTTCCAAATCCGTTAAGCGCTTTGCCCAATTTACCTTCACGCCACTTTTCACCGTGTTATAACCCTGCACCACCCGAAACGCTATGCCAACCGCCTTAACTAATGTAATGATCACAATCAGCAAAATATAAGTCGAACCTAGCACCGGCGAAATCGCCGACAACGCAAACAGCAAAATAATCATCCCATACGAAATTATCGCCGGCAGCATCTCAAAACAACGGTATCGCAGCGTCCTTTTCCCCATCGGCACTTCTTGCACTTTCGCCATCTAACCTTCTCCAACAATACTCAACAAAAACTTTATTGCGATAATCGTCATTGCCACACTCACGCCCAAAAATAAGCGCGCAATATCTTTCCCCCGTTTTGTATACAATTTGATGCTTAGCAAATTATGCCCAATCCCCAGCGTCAGCGCAATTATGGAGAACGAAATTAAATACCACCAGTCGCTCGATGAATAGCCATTACTAATATCCGAATAACGCGCATACACTTTTGGTTTGCTCGGATTTAGATTAATAATCGGCAAGACAAACAAAACTGTCGCAATCAAAAATTGCACCGCAATCCACCAAAATAAGCCGCGGTCTTTCTTCCAAATTGTCTTAATTTCTTCAGCAAGTTCTTTCATCGCTTTGCTATATTTTACCATATTCGCCCCAAAAGTAAATTTTTCATGCTTTCCGCCACCACTCTTACTATCCCAGCCACCAAATCATCATTAAATCACCGCCACGCGGCAACCAAATTGTCGCAAAATTAACCATTTTCAAAAATGGGAATCATTCCCATTTTTATTTTCTTGTCCAAATGTTACACTTATAGCGATGGCTAAGAAAATCAAATACCAAACTAAATATCATTCCCCCAATCGCGACACTCTTTTCGCGCTCGTTCAATGTTTTTCTACGCCTTTTACTATCAAAGATATCGAAACTTCTCTCGCTCGCCATCGCATCAGTATCGGCAGCAGCACTATCTATCGCATCTTTGACGATTTTGTTGAGGTCGGCATTCTCGCCAAAAATCTCGGCCCCGACGGCGCCGCCACTTTCCGTTTTCTCGAACCCTGCACCAAAGCCAACCACGGCTATCTCGAATGTCAACATTGCCATCGCGTCTTTCATATCGATTGCAATCATGTCGCCAAGCTTGCCAAGCATCTTTCTCGCCGCCACCATTTCGAAATTTCCAGTACCAATCTAACCCTTACTGGCATTTGCCTCGACTGCCAAGGTGAAACATGAAACGTTTTCTCGGCCCCGCCATCATCTCATTTGTCGTTATTGTCTTTATCGCCATGCTTAATTTCGGCAAGCTCAATCAAAGCTCCGATTCAGTGCCGCCACAAATTATTACTACTTCTTTTCCGGCTTATGATTTTACTCGTGCTTTGCTTCGTGATATTAACCTTGATTACATACTCCTCGTTTCGCCAGGCACCGACCTTCACCATTACGAACCCACCACGGCCGACCTTTTGCAACTTTCAAACGCCACCCTCATCATTGCCAGCTGCAGCGAATCCGAAACTTGGCTCGATCAAGTTCTCGCCAATCTCGCTACCCAGCCACAATTATTTTGCATGTCCGCTTCCGTCGCGCCTCTCCTCGAAGACCAACAATATATTCTTGACACCGAATCCGAAACCGACGCAGCCGACGCTAATGCAACCGACATCGATTACGATGAACATTATTGGACTAGCCCTTCAAGCGCCATTCAAATCATCGCCGACCTCCAACAGCAACTCACCACACTCTATCCCATCCACACCGAAACTATCATCAAAAACGGCAACGATTATACCGCCCAACTTGCCCAGCTCGATGCCGCTTTTCAAGCTCTCGCTGCCAAGGCTACCAAGCCACTCATCGTCGCCGACCGTTTTCCTTTTTCATATTTCATCCAAGCCTACGGCTTCCGCTACTACGCCGCTCTCCCAGGCTGCGCCGAGCAAACTGAAGCTTCCGCTAGCAGCATTGCTCAACTCATCGACCTTGTCCAACAGCACGACCTAAAAACCATTTTTACGCTCGAACTTTCCTCTCAAACTATCGCCGCCGCCATTGCCACCGCCACTAACACCCAAATCCGCACGCTTTATTCCGCCCAAAACATTTCGCTCGCCGACTTCAACGCCGGCACAACCTATTACGATCTCATGTCGCATAATTTAGCGCAACTCACCGAGGCTCTTCTATGAATCTCATTACCGTCCAACAACTCAACTTTCACTATCATCATCGTCATATTTTCAAAGGCCTCAATTTCACCGTCGCGCCCGAAGATTTTCTCTGCATTGTCGGTCCCAATGGTAGCGGCAAAACTACCCTCCTCAAACTTCTGCTTGGCGAACTTCAGCCTAGCTCTGGTCACATCACTTTCGACACTTCTATTCAGCCCAATTTCATTGGCTACATGCCGCAAGAAAATCGTATCGATCGCAATTTCCCCGCCACTGCCCAAGAAATCATCGCGACTGGCACGCTTAATCGCGGCCTCATTCAAAGCCGTAAAGCTAAAGCTACCGTCGCCCAAAATCTAAAGTTACTCAAACTTACATCCCTCGCTCAGCACAATTTCGCCGAGCTCTCCGGCGGCCAACGCCAGAAAGTTCTCCTCGCGCGCGCCCTCACCGCCACTCAAAAACTTCTTATTCTCGACGAAGCTTCCAATAATCTCGACTATACCAGTAAACAATCTTTCTATCAGCTTCTCCAACAACTCCACGACCAGCAAAAACTCACCATTCTCATGGTTACACACGACCTCGACCATCACAATCTGCTCGGCAACAAAATTCTCTCCCTCGACCCCGCTAATCCATTTTTCGGCTCTACTGCCGACTATGTCCGGAGGCTACATGCTCACTAATCTCATTGAAATGTTTTCTTACGCCTTCTTCGTTCGCGCCTTTTTTGCCGGCCTCGCCATTTCCATTTGCGCTGCCCTACTCGGCACCAATCTCGTTTTACGCAAGCAATCCATGATTAGCGACGGTCTCTCACATGTCGCTTTCGGCGCTACTGTCGTCGCACTCGCTTTTGGCTTTGCGCCACTCGAATTCACTATTCCCATCGTCATTCTCGCCTCTTATTTCATTCTTCAAATTAATCAACAACAAAAAATCAATGCCGACGCCGCCATCGCCGTCCTTTCCGCTTCCGCCCTCGCGCTCGGCATCATTATCAATTCCTGCCTTTCTGGCATCAACATCGACATCAATTCCTATCTCTTCGGCAGCATCCTCGCTATTTCTTCACACGACCTCATTCTCACTCTTATCACTACCGTCCTCATTCTCGCTCTCTATTTCATTTTCTATCGCCAAATTTTCGCCATCACGCTCGACGAAACTTTCGCCCGCGCCATCGGTCTCAAAACCAAATTCTATAACGCTTTGCTTGCCGCGCTTTGTTCCGTCGTCATCGTTCTCGGTATGCGCATGCTCGGCGCCTTGCTTATTTCTAGCCTGCTCATCTTCCCTTGTCTCTCCGCCGTCCGTCTCACCCGCAGCTTCAAAACCACTGTCATTGTCGCCATCATTCTCTCCGTTCTCAGCTTTATCTTCGGCATCTTCGCCGCCTATTTCTATAATCTCCCCACTGGCGCTACTATCGTCCTCGCCAATCTCATCTGTTTTCTCCTCTGCGTGTTATATAATAAATTCCGATGAGCTCGATTAAATACTACACTTCTTTTGATCAAGATTTTGCCACCACTCGTCAGCAGGACCTGCACTTACCCCCAAATTATCGCTGGCTTCACCATAATCCTTTATATAAATTTTTTGCCGCGCTACTCTATCCGCTCGTTGTCTTGCTCGACCTTATTTATATGAAATTTTTCGGCCATATTACTGTCAAACATCGCCATCTCCTCCGCCAAGCTCGTCAACATGGCGGCTACTATCTCTATTCCAATCACACCTTGCTCTTCGGTGACGTCGTCAATCCCTTCATGCTCACTTTTCCTACTCATCCTTATTTGATTTGCAGTCCTTCTAATCTTGGCATTCCTATTCTTGGTCCCCTGTTACCTCTGGCAGGTGCATTGCCCATCCCCAACCAGCTTCATGCCATGAAAGATTTTATTACCGCCATCGCTACTCGCATTCAGCAACGCAAAGCCATTATTATTTATCCCGAAAGTCACCTCTGGCCATATTGCACCCAAATTCGCCCTTTTGCCGCCGCCGCCTTTCATTATCCACTTAAATATCCCGCACCCGTCTATGTCGCCACCACCACCTTTCAAAAACGTCGTTTTCGCAAAAAGCCTCGTATCACCATTTATCTCGACGGACCTTTTCATGTCGATCAAAACTTATCGCGCAAACAGGCCCAAGCACAACTCCACGCCAAGGTCCAACAAACCATGCAAAACCGTGTCAAAAACAGCAACTACGATTTTATTTCCTACCGCCCAAAGCCGCAGCCGCAGCCGCAATCACAAGCACAGCCACGCCCAAAATCGCCGTCTCACTAATTTTTCTTTATCCCCTTCTTATACCCCGCAATATCCGCATATGAAAACTTATAATCTAACTTTTTGCCATAACATTTTTCATAGCACGCCACTCGCTCCGCATAATCCTTTTCTGCCATTTCAATACTATTCTGTCTATGACTCTTCGCTGGGTCTGGATAAATAATGTCTAGCACATGCACGACATATTTCAGTTGCACAAATTGTTCATTATCGTCCCTGTCTAGATCAATCATTTCCACAAAAATCGGCACCACTGGCGCACCAACCTGCGTCGCAAACAAATATGAACCCCGCTTGCATGGTCGCGGTTTTCGGTAATTAAACCACATTTCTTCTTCCGGATAAATTTGCACAAATTCACCCGCATTCACCAATTCGCGCACTCGTGGCACGAATTTTTTTATCAAATAATTCGGTCTTTTCAAAATGGGAATCATTCTCAAATTGCGAATTAAGTATCCATTCATGCCTTTCATCGCAAAATTCGTTTCTTGACTCACAATATACGGCGTTTTCCCAAACTTTTTCCGCAATACTGCTCGCGCAAAAATACTATCAATCGGATTAAAATGATTCGACGTCACAATCGCGCCACCCTTCAGTTCGTCCAGCTTTTCTAATCCCTTAAATTCCGTCCGACTTTTATGCAGCAGCCATGCAATCTCTACTATCGCCACCGCACCCCGGCTCTTCACAAAATAACGCCATTTTTGCCCATGATATTTCTCCCACGCCGCCAGCACCGCATCCGCTTCTGCGTCCGTCAGCTGTGGGTCATCCAATTCCGCCTTTCGATTCAACTCACCCGCCCGCACATTTCGGTGAATATTTTCGATTACCGCGCTCTTGTCGCCGCCAATAATCATTCCTAGCTCCTCGTTTCTTTCCCGCTATCAAAAATCTTTTTGAATGTCAGCTCATCATTCAAGATTTCTCGTACTCGCTCCGTCATCATCCGCAAACGTTCTTCGTCGCTCCGCACGCTCTTCTTCGTAAACGATTTTTTCTCGCGCTCAATTTCCCGAATAAACGCCGAATGTTTTGCGTAAGCCCAATAATATTCCTCATATTCCGTCTGGTCATAATGCCACGGCTTAAAAAACAAATTATAATGCACAATTTTTGGCTCATCGATATGCATAAAACCATTTGCCGGCATTGTGTTCCATTCAAAACCCAAATATTTTACCCGCCCATTACATAACGCATTCAAATAATCCTGGTCCGGCGCAACTGTATCAAAATCATATTTATTCAATAAATACAGAAAATGCTCACAAAATTCCTCTTCGCGCATCTTTCGAAAATTCATCACCAAGACGCCCGAATTAAAGTATTTCTCATGCGGAATCCCCACCGCCTGATCGAAATATTCGCAAAACAATTCATTCGATTGCGTCGACATATCCGTACATGCCGCCAAGATATTCTCGCCCATCTCTACCGCAAACAACTCCGCAATATCTGTCCGCACAATCAAATCACTATCAAGATAAATCCCCTTATCATATTGTGGGAACATTTCTGGCAAGAAAATTCGGTAATAAATCGTTGGCGTAAAACAATCTGCTTTCAGTCGCGTTTCTTTCCGATCCGAAATCCCCTCTAGCGTTTCCTGCATTTCCGTAAAAATCAAATGCACAAACTCTTCTTTGCCTTTATTTAGTTTCTCCAAGCGCCTCTTCGAACGTCGCGACAACTTATGACAAATAATATTAATTTCGTATTCATTTTCTGCACTCGCATGGTCAATCAACGACATCAGCGCCGTCGACAAATATGGCGCATAAGCCTCATCGACCGTAAAAAATACTGGCACAACTGTTTTTTTCATCCTATCACCTCGTCTCTCACTTCCAGATATTCATCCAATACATCGTCAAAAACATGGCAATGCAACACTTCATGCAACTTATCAATATTCCAAGGTTTAATTTTCTGCGTATGAAACATCGGCCAAAATCTAAATGTTGTCGTAAAATGCCGAAACACCGTCTCGTCATTTTCTTGTTTCTGCTCATTAAAGCGTCGATCCACTAACAGCTTCTTTTTCGCATACAAGTTCAGCGAAGTCTGGTCGGGCAGCAACATCTTTGCCCATTTAACTCGGCGCCGCGTACGTTCAAACAATTTCGATTCTCGAATCAAATCCATATTCATCAGCAACACGCCCGAATTCATATAATTTTCTTCAAACAAACTGTCCGTATGAATCCAATGTTGTCCATAATAATCCGCCACCCCCACCAGTTCATACTCATCGTTATCAATTTCATACAACTCTTCTGGCGCTTTCAATGCCACCACATCCGTATCCAAATACAACAATTTCTTCGGTAGTTCCGGCACCAAATCCGCATATAATCGTAGCAAACAATATGGCGTAAAAAATGTACCGAGGTTCGCCCGCGGCGCATTTGCACAAAAAGTCTCCGTAATATCCACTAGCTGAATGCGGTGTTTTGGATTTTTTTGCTTTAAGATTTTTTCCAGTCGCTCAATCGCTTCCACCGGAATGGGTTCATATCCCCGCAAATACATCGTCATCACAAAAATATTCAGATTCTTCTTGGTCTGTTTCGCTAAAGACAAAACTGCAATAATTAGGCCATCCAAGATATTCTTGTCGCCGCAAAATAAAATATTCATTTGAGCTAACCCTTATTATAGCACGCCGCCACCCAAAAATCGCCCCAGCGCCAAACTTTACTCTCTTTTAAGTTCCGCGTATCTACTCTCTTCAGGCCATATTCCAAGCCCCGCCCATCGCATTTTACGAAACTTTCTTTCAGCACCCACATCCGCGTAAAATCTTCCGCCGTCCGAATTTCTGCCGCCTCCGCAGCGTTACATACCCGTCTCAGTACGCGCGGCTTCCAACAAATTTTCTCTATATCCACGCCCACTTCACATCCTGCCACTGCGCATACGCTTACCCCGTCAGCATGACTCAAATTAAAATACAATTCACCCGACCGCAGATATGGCTTGCCAAATTCATTATACTCAAGCGTCCGCTCGACTACGCCGCAAGTGTTCCACACAGCTTCCAAAAATTCTTCCCGCTCCATCCCCTCGGCGATGAAGATTCTAGGCGCGATGTTTTTCTGCATATGCAATAATATCGCCGACTGTCTGCAAATTCTTAATATCCTTATCGGCAATTTCAATCTCAAACTTCTCTTCAAAGGCCGCGACTAAATCCACCAAATCCAGCGACTCAATCTCTAAATCTTTTACCAAATTCGTTTTTTCATTCAATTTCTCTGCCGGCACATCCAAAGTTTCCGCCATCAACTCAATAATTTCATCTTTCATTCTGACTTTCCTCAATTATTTTATTTCGTAAGATTTTGCCATTATTATTCCGCGGCAAGGCCTGGCTTCTTAGCTCCGCCAGCGCAATCTGTCGATTTTTTGGCTTATCTTTATTATACTCGCCAATCAAGGCATCGAAATAATCTTGATCACCCAAATAGCCCTCGCTTGGATAAATTGCCGCCACGATACGTCTATTTGCCTCATATACCACCACTTCCGCCACACCTCGATCTTTCAATAATGCAGCTTCAATCTCCTCAGGGCTAACATTCTCGCCATTACTCAAAATAATCAAATTTTTCTTCCGCCCCGTAATAAACAAGAACCCATCTTCATCTAATCGCCCCAAATCACCCGTATATAGCCAGCCATTGCGCAACACTTCCTTCGTTGCGCGTTTGTCGCGATAATAGCCCTTCATCACCATCTCGCCCCTAATCGTAATCTCGCCATTCACGATTCGCACTTCCGCCTCCCGGCACAATTGCCCCACACTACCATCACGTCGATAATTATTCCGATTCACTGCCACCACTGGTGAGCATTCCGTAATTCCATAACCATTCAAGACTTCAATTCCAATCGTCCGGAACCATTTTACGTATTTCGTGTCCAAATTTGCGCCACCGCAAATAATATGCTGACAATTTCCGCCAAATTCCGCCAAAATTGTCTTAAATAATTTTGCCCGCATATCTATGCCGATTTTCAGCGTCGCTTCGCTAATTTTCAGCGCCCATTTCAATGTTCGCTCGCGCCCCTCTCGCCGCGCTTGCCGCCAAATTTGTTTATAAAAGGTCTCGACTACCATTGGCACCGCAAACATCGTATCGGGCTTGCCATCCTTGAAATCATCCGTCAAATGTTTCAAGCTCCCGCTAATAAACACCTGACAGCCGTAATAATATGGCATCAACAGCGAGGTCACAAAACCAAATGCATGATGATAAGGCAAAAAGCTCGCCGCGCTTCCGGCAGGTGTATAAATCGACCCCGCCGCCCACAAGTCGCTCACGATATTTTTTTGCGACAATACCACCGCTTTACTATATCCCGTTGTTCCTGACGTAAAGAAAATCATTGCATCCGTTTCCGCATCAATCGCCTTCTTCAGCGCCGCGCAACGTCGCCCTTCTTTTCGATAATTTTCCCATTCTTCCAGCGGAAAACTCTTGCGTACCAGCTGGCTAATATTTTCGCAATAATTCTCGGAATAATACACCGCCGCTACATCCGCCTGCTTCAGCTGTCGTTGCCACGTTTCCTTGTCCGCATCCTTATCCAGCGCCACGCACACATTGCCGCTCATCGCGATTGCTAGCGCACACAGCATCCATGCATAGCTATTCTCGCCCACCACCGCAATATTCTTCCCCTTATAATATTGTCCAAAATACTTACTCAAATCACGCGTATCATTATAGACATCGTCAAAGCTCTTCCGCGCCAATTTACCATTCTCACGCCAGACAATCGCCGTCTTTTTCGAATTTCGTCGCAGCTCCGTCAACTCCTTCAGATTTCGAATTTTCGGCACGGCATAATAATCATAGTCTGCATTTTGCTGCTTTTTCATAAGCTTAATTATATACCGCTCCGTCGTCCTACCCCAAATAAATTTCTAAATAGTTTATATACTTTAATTTAGTTACAAATCGACAATTTTAGAGCAACATGTTGTTCATTTTATCTTTTACCTGTTCCATAATTAAAACGCAATTAAACAGGATATTATATGAAACAAGAAATGAATACCGATAAAATTTATGCCGAGACCATCGCAAACGAGTACTCAAAAAAGAACGACTCAAAGGTCGTTGCTCTAAAAAAACTCGATCGTAAAGCCAAAAGACCTGCTGAAATATTTGCATATTCAAATGGCACTATCATGACACTACTATTTGGGTTAGGCATGTGTCTCGCTATGAGGGTTATCGGGGATTCCTTCGTCTTAGGAATCATAATTGGTATTATTGGCATGATTGGCATTTCGCTAAACTATCCAATTTATAAGAAAATTCTCAATTCTCATAAAGAGCTATACGCTGGCGACATCATCAAACTCGCTAGTGAAATTTCCAAAGAAGACAATAACTAAGGCAACGGCGCTAATGCATCCGAACAAACAAAAAAGCAAATATTTCCACACCGCTTCTTTATTTGACGAGGCTCTAATTGAGTTATTAGAGAAAAAAGACTTTGACTACATTAGCGTAAAAGAATTATGCAGCAAAGCGGGCGTAAATCGATCGACTTTCTATTTACACTATGAATCAATTCACGATTTGCTAGATGAAACCATCCAGTACATTTTAGCTAAATTCCTAACCAAATTTAATCAAAATCCCCAAGAATTTATTTCTAATATCAATAAGTCCTCATTAAACGATTTGAATTTTATCAATAAGGAATATTTGGGACCATATTTGGAATTCATTCAAGAAAACCGCAAAATTTATTTAGCTTATCTCAATAATTCCCACACTTTAAAAGCGTTGGAATCAGTAAATGCTTTAAA
>CAVFJY010000006.1:0-4067 GCA_963623365.1 bacterium
GTATTGGATGGCATTTAGTCTAAAAGGCATTGCCGCAATTATTGAATTATGGGTAGAATCAGGCTGCACCGACGATATCGAATATATCGAAGAAATTATTGTTGCTTGTATTAGACCCGATAATAAAAAATGAATCTATTCAAAATTTTATATCATAAACTTTATAAATATAATTATTTAACTAACCTTTTTATGGTAGTTATTAAAATCATTTTGTTCTTTCTAACGGCCAACTATGCTTTTATTATCTATTCATTTTATAGTTTATCTATTGGCTTAACGAAGAAGAACATCTTCTTCAATCGCAAAGGCAAATATACTATTGTTGGTATTTTATTGGCAATTTCCAGTATTCTATTTATTAACTACTCCTACTTCGTCATTCAAACACATTATTCTGTTGCCTATGATTCATATAAAAGCATCACTATTGCAACCATAATATTCGTCGATATCGGCCTTGCTATCGTCGGCATCGCAAAGTCAAACAAACATAGCAACTTGCAAAATAAGATTCTAAAATTGACTAATTTAGCAACTTCATTAATTTCCTTAGAGTTAGTTCAAACAGCTCTATTATCTTTTACTCAAACAGGAATCGACAATTCATTATTTAATGGCATCGCCGGAATAATCTTTGGTGCCTGCTCATTAATCATCTCTTTTTATGTAATAAAAATTGCAAACAAAAAACTAACTATTTCTAGTTAGCATTTTCATTTGGAGCCGTTGACTGGGATCGAACCAGCGACCTGCTCGTTACGAATGAGCTGCTCTGCCAGCTGAGCTACAACGGCATCCTTATCAAGGATTATACCACAAGAAATGAAAATCGCCCAGCACATCTCGTGCTGGGCTTTCGTACCCTCTTCTACTCATAGTTCCTTCGCCGATAGTTTCAGTTTATAGATCCTGAATTCCTTCTTGTTTTCACCTAGGCCATTGTACAAAACGTAGGCTTCATCGCCCACGAAGTCAATGCCTTCAAGTTCCTGTCTCGGTGTCTTTAGCAAGAAAATATCCACGATATTTCCTTGCTCGTCGACTTTATAAATCACGTTCTGGTTCGACACCAGCCCGTAGCGCATCGCCGCCAAATCACTTCCGCTTTCTATCCAGTTCGCCAGATAGACATAGCCATTATGATAGGCGATATCCTGTGTTTCAAATTCGGTCGCTACCGACACTTCGTTCTGTTTCATTCCAGGAATGCCATTCAGTGTATAGATCGTCTTATTCAGGCGCACAATATACTCATCGTGCGTCGCGTCATAAGCAATTCCACTGCCATAGCAAGCCATCTTATCCGTGCCAACCAGTTCGAAATTCTCCAGGTCGATTCGCGCAGCCAGTTCATATTTATTCGCACTATTGCGAATTCCTACTACTACTAACTCATTCGTCTTCGGGTTGTAGGTCATGCCATTTGCATGTCCAAGCTCGTAGGTCGTGCCTTTTTCAATCAGTGCATTCGTTACGTCCGTCAGCGTTTTGCGGCTAATCACAATCAGCTGATTGTCGCCCTCGCTCGCTTTCGGTCTGCCCGCAATTACGAAATATTCATCCGTAATCGCCAAACTCTGTACGGAACCGATTCCCTTCGGCTTCTCGCCAGCATAAACCAGTTCCAGCTTCACGTTCTTCGCATCTTTCAGTGTAACGTTCGTCATCGGGGTCTTATCGAACAGACTTGCGGTCTGTTCCGGGAGAAACACCACCAAGATTGCCGCTGCAATCACCAGCATCAGTACCGCTGTCAGAATTTTTCTCATTTTTTTACACCCCTCTCAAAGAGTAGAATTTTAAGGTACTATTTATATTATAGCACAACCACTTTAAAATGTCAATAGGCACTCCATTTTCCGCTTGCATTCTTACCCTTTTTCGTATATACTAAACGCTATGCGGGCTCGTAGCTCAGTTGGTTAGAGCGCCTCCCTGTCACGGAGGAGGTCGCGCGTTCGAGTCGCGTCGGGCCCGCCATTTTAGAAAACTCCCCTCGGGAGTCTTTTTTATGCTAAAATATAACTACCTGCGGGTGTCGTATAACGGCTATTATGTATCCTTCCCAAGGATAAGACGAGGGTTCGACTCCCTCCACCCGCACCAGATTAATTTATATCGAATTTAAACACTAAAAACTAACTAGAACTAGTTAGTTTTTTATTTTTGTTATTCTCGACGAAATCAGCGATGTTAATATCCAATAAACATCCCGCTCGTGCTAAAATATCTCTTGTATGCAACCCAATTCTTATAGCCCGCAATATCAATATTCTACCGCCGCGCCTACCCCTATGCCAGCACCCGCCGCAACTCCGCCGCAACCCCACCATCATTCCAAACTCTTACCACTCACTATTTTGCTCGCCCTAATTAGCCTTGGTCTTATTGCCTATATTCTCATCGATAAGTTCGTCTTCACTGGCGACGACCACAATACCAGCGACGAAACTATCACGACTCAGATTTTCGATTCGCTCTCCAGTCTCAATATCGCCAATGACGATAATTATAATGCCAACATGGCTCAAGCTCTTGCCGGCCGTCTCTTTACCGTTAACGCCAGCTCCGACCAGACGCTCAAATTTACTAGCTCCGAAGATTACATTTATAGCTATTATCGCAACCCTACCGCCGATTATCGCAAAATTGTTTCTAGTACTAATCACGGCAAATTTACCGTCGACGGTGAATACATTCGCCTTGAATCTGGCGACGAATTTCGTATTGTCGGCGACTATCTCGTCAAATCCAAGGACCAGCTCAGTAGCAATCAATACTATGTCTATTTCGACAATTATCAGCTATACAATCTCGCCAACGGCCTCAATAATTCCCTCAACGATTATTTCGCCCGCATGAAAAAGAGCAACTCCTACCTACCTACCACCGAAAAATCCCACATCGATATCGACAGTGCCGTCTGTAAAGCCGACCGCACCAATACCAACATCACCAATGCCGACGCCTATATCTGCGGCACTTACTACACTCAATATTTCAACGAAAGCTCCACTACCCAGCTCTACCAATCTTACAAATACACCGATTTTCTCAATTACTGTTGGCATGAGCCGAATATTCAGACTTACGCCACCGGTGGCAGCTGTTCGAGCAATAGCTCACTTCAAAATTATGCCAATATCATCATCCGCCTCACCGATCATGCGAATTACCGCGTGTCCGGTATCTATCGCGAAGATAACTCCAAGATGGAAATTAGCACCGGTGTCGACCCCAACGCCAGCTAGCCTTCCTACGCCTGTCGCCCTCCCACCCGACATTCGTCAACCCTTGCCTAACCCACTCTTGCAAAAATCGCCAATCTGTGGTATAATATAAAGATATGAAGCTTTCTCGCTATCAGCACTCCGCCTCTGTTTCTTACGCTTTCGGCGCCACTTTGGTTTTTGAACTACTCAACAGTCATCCCGAACTAATTACTCGCATCTTTTTACGCGTCAATCTCACCTCCATCGGCCCCCAACTCACTGTTCTACTCAACCAGCTCCGCCAACGTCATATTGATATTATCGAAAGCACCAAAGTCTTCAATCTTCTTGGTGCTAAAGACAACTGTTTGCTTATTGCCGAATTCCGCAAACCCAGCGCTCCCTTGCAAAGCGACGCGTCGCATCTTGTTCTTGTTCATCCTTCCGATTCTGGCAATCTCGGCACCATCATGCGCAGCGCCGCTGCTTTTGGCTATCACAATCTCGCCATTATTACGCCCGCCGTTGACCCTTTCGACCCCAAAACTATTCGCGCCTCCATGGGCGCCATTTTCCATCTCAATCTTCAGCAATTTACCGATTTTTCCAGCTACGACCAGCGCTATAATCAATCCCACGCCAATGCCGCCACGAACGTCAATACCACTGCGGGCACCATCACTCAATCCCGCGCCTATTACGCCTTTATGCTCGACGCTTCCGCCCAGACCCTTGCCGAGCTAAAAACCGCCCCGCAACCCCATTCGCTCATCTTCGGTAACGAAGCTACCGGCCTCTCCGCCGAATTCGCCCAGCTCGCTACTCCAATTTTTATCCCCCAAAGTAGTCAAG
>CAVFJY010000006.1:4077-67906 GCA_963623365.1 bacterium
GTCGACAGTCTTAATCTCTCTGTCGCCGCCAGTATCGCGCTTTATCATTTTAGCCAAATCAAATAACTCACCCCCCCAAAAAAACCGCCAGCCTTAATCGGCGTCTCCAGCCCCTTCATTCGTTTCATTCTCATCAGTCGCCTCGTCATCAACTTCACTCTCAATCTCATCCACATCCAGATTAATCCGCTCCGTCACTTTTCCCTCCTCGCGTAGCCGTGTCATCTCCGCATCCAACCACTTAAACCGCACCCAGATCGACTCATAACTTACCGTCGTCTCCGTCTTCGCCGTCAATTTCACAATATAATAGCCGTCGCCATTCTTTGATACGAAATAATCCGACACCTCCCCCACATTCTCTAGCGCCGCTGCCGTCGCCGCTCGACCACTATCCAAATTTAAATATTCCACATTATCCACCACCTCATAATTCACCGCATCATTCTCGCCATATTCCGTCGCGAGCGCCTCCATATCACTATTTGTCGCCAGCTTCTCCGCAATCTCACCCACCAACTCCTTCGCATCCGTATCAAATTTCACTGACGCTTTTTTCTTCGCCAACGACAGCATAATCAATCGCCGATATTCCTTCATATTCAAGCCGAAATTATCTCGAACAATTCCCTCAAAGGCCTCGTCACTACGCTTTTCGCCATCAATAATCTTATGCTCCTCAATAATTTCATCAATTTCCGCATCCGTCACCGTCGCATCGATCTCCGCCAACTTTTGCATCGCAAAACTATAATCCTCCGCCGCCGTCAGCGCCTGTCGCTTATAATATGCCAGCTGCTGCTTCGACGTATCCGAATTATCAAATTTACCCTGTTGGTGTTCTACCGACGCAATCGAACTCCGGTATAGCATCAAATAATCACTAAAGCGCACTTTTACGCCGTCTACGTCCGCCACCGACAGACCCAGCACCTTTGTAAAGCGATACATCACCTCGCTCGTATTTTGCATTTTATATAATTGCAGCCAGCCCACCACCGCAAACGTACCAATCGCCACTATACCAATCACAATCGCAATAATAATCAGGCGATATTTCGCATATTGAAAGGGATACTTGAATTTCTTCCCCTTTGCAATAATTTCTACTCGACTCTCTTCCAGATTCTGTTGCGTAATCGCGCCACTACCGCTTTTCTTTTCTCTTTTCGCTTTCAATTTCTCACTAATCTTCATCTTCATTCTCCGTCCTGCGCGCGATATGCGCTGCATCACTTAGCTCGTTATATACTTTCTCTGGTTTACTCACCATGCTCATCGTCAAATCACCCGCGCTTGTCTGCACTAAGATTGTGCCATAATTCAGCAGCGTCGCACCCACGCCATGCTGCCCATAGGACGCGCTCAAGATATTCTCCAAATCCAAGTCCACCACCGAGCGCTTAAATAGTCCCTTTTGGCGCACCTGTCGCAGCCGCTGATTCGTCAACATATAAAAACTAAAATACCACAGTATATAGCTATATGCTAAGCCCAACAGTCCCACCGCGACGAATACTAAGAAAACTAGAAACATTTTATCGTTATTTGGCCACATTCGGCTCGGCTGATACCCCAACGCCGCTATCACCAGCAGAAACAGCAAGCCTTTGCCCGCCGTAATCGGGTGGCGTCGAAACACATATAACACCTGTTCGTCCGCCCTCTGCCCTTCAAAATCCATAAGCCTATTTTAGCATAAAAAATGGTGACCCGGGTGCGAGTCGAACGCGCAACCTTCTCCTTAGGACGGAGCCGCTCTATCCATTGAGCTACCGGGCCAATATCCTCTATTTTACCATAAAAAAACAGGGCTCCACCTCGCAGCCCTGCTCTAACACTCATGCAAAACGCTCGACCAAATTAGTCTACAATTTCAATTTAACGCGTAAAACGTTCTGACAGCGTCTTGTAAATCTGGATTTCTTCCGGCTTAAACCAATAGCTCACTTCCTGCTCTGCTTCATCCACGTTCCCCGACGCATGAATCAAATTCGCCACCCCCTCGTTGCGTGCGTCCGCATAACCAAAACTAACATGTGCATAATCGCCACGAATCGTACCCATATCCGCCGCCATTGGCTCCGTCGAACCCACAATCTTGCGCACCACCGGAATCGCTTCTACGCCTTCCAATACCATCGCAATTACTGGCCCCGAAGTCATAAAATCAACCACGAGGTCAAAAGCCTTTTGTCCACGTCGCGATACCATCTTCGAAATCCCCTCATAATGATGGTAATAATGGTCCTTATCTGGATTCACCATCTTTGTCGCTACAATCTTCAAGCCTACTCGCTCAAAACGACTCAAAATCTCGCCCACAATCCCACGCTGCACTGCGTCAGGCTTAAAAATAATCAAAGTCCGCTGAATCAAACCGTCAGGATTATTCGTTTTCGTGAAACCCACGTTCGCTGCCGTCACCGGTTTTTGTTCCTTGGCTGCCTTCTCCACTGCCTTGCCAATTTTCTTATCTTTAGCTTCCTTTTTGTCCGCCATATTCTTCTCCCTTTTTGCCATTATATACCAAAAATCACTCTTTACTCTACCTCGCTGTGAAATTTTTCATGAATCTCTTTCAGATGCGGATCCGTCACATGCGTATAAATCTGCGTCGTTGAAATATTCGAATGCCCCAACATCGATTGTACCGAGCGCAAATCCGCTCCATTCATCAGCAAATCTGTCGCGAACGAATGCCTGAGCGTATGCGGCGTCACATGTTTCGTAATCCCTGCCGCGCGCACATATTTATTAATAATTCGCTCAATACTCCGTGGCGATAAGCGCCGATAATCCCCACTCGTCCCCGCCATTGGCTGATTCCGCGAATTGTTCAAAAACAGCGCTGGCAATTTGTCTTTTCGCTCATCCAAATAATCTTGCACCGCATCCGCCGCCGATTGCGAAATAAATACCGGCCGATCCTTCTGTCCTTTTCCGCGTACCATAAATTCCCGTCGTTGCAAGTTTACATCACCTCGATTCAGCCCCGTTAACTCCGACACCCGCAAGCCTGTCGAAAACAACAACTCAAAAATTGCCCGGTCGCGCAAACCATCTTCTGTATCTTGCGGAATCTCCGCTACAATCCTATCGATTTCGTCCACATGCAAAAATGTCACCTGCGGTCGGTGTGTTCGCGGCAGCTCTACTAGTACCGGGTCCAGCGATTTAATTCCCCGTTTTGCTAAATATTTCAAAAAGCCCCTTAGTGCAATCAGATGGTAGGCCTGCGTCGTCACCGATAAACCTTTTCCTCGCTCCGTCTGGTAGCGATTCAGCCACAATCGGTACTTTCTTAGCCATTCTTGCGTAATATCCGCCGGTTTCAAATCATTCACCGGATCAAATTCACCCTGAAATTCCAACAAACGTCCTAAACATAGTTCATAGTTCCGCGCTGTATAACGGCTCCGTCCATCCTCCACCTCTAGCGATTCCAAGAACTCATTAATCAAATCCCCAACAAACATCACATTCCTATAAAATTCAAAATACTATTTTGCGCCAAATATACTAACCAAAAGCCCACAATTAAAAACGGCCCAAACGCAATCGCCATATTTTTCTTTTTCCGTATCAGCGCCACTGGCAGCATTATGATGCTTCCTAGCATATTCGCCGCAAACATAGCCATCAACGCTAACCACGCATCGCCTAGCATTAGCGCCAGTGCCACGCACAAAATCCAGTCACCTCCGCCCACCCAGCTCTCACCACTCACTCTATACATCAAATAATATAGTCCGGGCAGAAATATCAGCGCCAACCCTAAACTCAGCCAGTTAAAGCTATCGCCGTCCGCATAGTTCTGCCCAATATTAATAGCTAAAAATATCGCCGCTATCACTATCGCCGCTATCATTAAATTCACCGGCAGTTCTTTCCATTTTGCATCATAGATAAACAAGATCGTAAAAATCGTCAAATTAATCGCAAATAACAGGAACTTTATGCATTCTGCCGCGTCCAGTGACATCAGCGCGTCTCGCGCCGGCCAGCACCAAAAAGACAACGCCAACACTATCGCCAGCCCCACCTCCGCTAAAATTTCCGCCCAACCAATTTTTTGCTTACATTTTCGACATTTTCCACCCAACACCAGCCAACTCACAATCGGGATATTATCATACCAGTGCAACTGATATTTACAATGCAGACAATGCGACCATTTCGATTTATCCCCCCGCCGCAGTCGCCACACTTGGCAACATGCAAACGAGCCCAACATCGCCCCCAGCACAAACAACATCGCAGCTATCATCATTTCCATAAGCTTTATTTTAACACAAAAAAGAGGCCCCCTCGGGAGCCTCTCTTAAGCCAGATTAGTGGTTATCGTTGCAGGTAATCGAACCGCCTTCTTCAATGTAGAACATTGCGAAATAGTTATTACCAGCATAATAACTATAAGTTCCTTCAAGCGTACCACAACCTGCGTTAGTAATTACATAAATATTATGATCAAACTCATGTGTTTTGCCATCAGTAAATAGACCCGCATCTTTATCACCACTCTTGGCTGCCCCCTTAAGATTCCATACATATTGTGTGCCATCTGGGTCTGTAAATTGATCGCCACAGCTCTCAACTGTTTTATCATCCTTCTTCGTGCAGGTATTATCAATATATTTAATCGTAAAATCTGCCATCTTGCCAGTCACAAATGGCGTCTTATTACTGTTATTAGTCTGATAATCGTTCACCGCCGTCAAGAAGCGCGAAATATCATTCCCACGCTGTGTATTGCGTTGCGACTTCTGCAAAGCTGGCAATGCGATGAAGACCATCAAGAAGATAAGACCAGCGATGGCAAGCACCAAGACCACCTCGATGATCGTAAAGCCTTTTTTATTATTGTTTGTCATTTTATGCTCCTTTTTTATTTTTGCAACCAGTAATTGCCTTTTGGCTACCCAGATACCCACCGGGTGATTACCGATTGCAAAACTGCATTTAACTTAACTATACAAAATGTTTACGCTAAAATCAAGCTTAATTTGGCTCTAGCCAATCGAGTTGACCAAAGAATAGATTGGGAAGAGCACGCCACCCACCAAGATACCCGCTACAATTGCCAGCATTACCATCATCAATGGCTCAATCAGCGCCGAAATCGTCGCAATCTTCTCATCCAGCTCATCTTCAAACACCTGCGCCGCCTTACCCAGCATTTCATCCATCTTGCCAGACTGCTCACCAATCGCCGCCATCTGATACACCATCGGATCGACATATGGCTTATCATGCAACGCATCCGACAGAGCCTTCCCACCTTGCACTTCATTCGCCGCCGTCGCAATCGATTCTTCCACTACCACATTGTTCGTCGAGTTACCGGCAATATTCAGCGTATCTAGTACCGCTACACCCGTGCCCAGCAAAATTTGCGCAATCCGCGCAAAGCGCGACATGTAGAGCATTCTCAGCAGCCCATTAAACAGCGGCACATTCAACTTAAACTCTGCCGCCAAGCGTCGCCCCTGTTCCGTCTTCAAGAACTGTAAAGTAATCATCACAATGAAAGCCAATGCCACCAGCACCACCCACCAATAAGCAAAAATGAAATCTTTAATCCCCACCAAAACTTGTGACAAAATCGGCAATTCTTCGCCCATATCATCATATAGCGACTCAACGTGCGGTACCACCTCAATCATCATGTAGATGAACACCACAATAATCACACCTAGCGTAATCAACGGCATCGTTAGCGCGCTCTTAATTTTGCTCATCATTTTTTCGTCTTTTTCTTCCTGCGTTGCAATCCGTCGCAAAGACTCATCTAGTGTACCCGACACCTCGCCAGCTCGAATCAAAGACATATAGACGTTGTTAAATACATCTGTATGCTTCCCGAATGCATCCCCCAAGCTATGACCCGACTCTACGTCCGCCAAAATTTCTTCAATCACCGACTTCATCGCCTTGCTGCTCGTCTGCTCTGACACTGTCCGCAGTGACTGCGCAATCGGCAAACCCGCCCCCACTAGCGTCGCAAACTGGCGCGTGAAATTAATTCGGTCCTTTGCTGTAACTTTATTTAGCTTATCGCCAAAACCGCCGCCCTCTTCGCGCAGCACTTCCGGCACATAGCCACGGTCCACCAGCATCTTGCCCGCGTCCCGCTCACTTTCCGCCTGAATCGTCCCCTTAATAATTTTGCCGTCATCTTGGCTTTTTGCTTTATAGGTAAACCGTTTCATCCGCGTGCCAACCTTTCAAACTCTTGCAAGTCTACTGCAAATTCGCGCGCCACGTCATAAGTAATCACGCCCGTCTGAATCAATTTCACCAATGTTCTATCCATTGTCTGCATGCCTTGATCTGCACCCGTCTGAATTACCGTATCGAGTTGATGTGTCTTGCCCTCTCGAATAATCGAGCGCACCGCTGGATTTGCAATCAGAATTTCCGCTGCCACCACGCGTCCTCCGCCAATCGCTGGCACCAAACGTTGTGCACAAATCGCTTGTAAGATATTCGACAACTGCGAACGTACCTGTGGTTGCTGGTGCGGCGGGAACACGTCTATCATGCGGTCAATACTCTGTGATGCTGAGTTTGTATGCAGGGTCGCAAATACCAAATGCCCCGTCTCCGCAATCGTAATCGCTGCCGAAATCGTCTCCAAATCGCGCATCTCACCAATCAGCACCACATCCGGGTCTTCGCGCAATGCCGAACGCAAAGCCGCCGAGAAAGAATAAGTATCATAATGCACTTCACGCTGTACCACTACCGAACGAATCGACTTATGCGTAAATTCAATCGGATCTTCAATTGTAATAATATGCGCTGTTTTCTCGCGATTGATCTTATCCACCAATGCCGCCAGCGTCGTCGATTTCCCCGACCCCGTCGGGCCCGTTACTAGCACCAAGCCTCGCGGATATTCCGCAAAGCTCGTCACTATCGACGGCATCCCCAGTTCACTAATCGACTGAATCTCATTTGGAATTAAACGAAATGCACCCGCAATATTACCCTTCTCATGAAAAGCATTCACGCGGAAGCGCCCTAAATCACCAAATGAAAATGAGTAATCGAACTCCTTATCTTTAATCAGAATCTGTTTCTGATCTTCTTCCAGTGTACTAAACACCATCCGTTCGACCGTCGCTTCGTCCATGTCGCCGTAGCCCGATACTGGCTGCAGCGCACCATCAATCCTCAAAATCGGTGGCAAGCCTACTTGCAAATGTAAATCCGATGCCTTTGTACGTACGCATTCTTCCAATAAATTCTCAATTCGCACTTCGCTATTCGGAATTGTGCTTCTCATCGCTGCCTGTGCAAAAGTCATTGGCGCAGTTGCGGGCGCAGTCGTCACCGTCTGTTGTGGCGCCTGTGTTGTTTGCGGCGCTGGCACCGCTTGCGTTGTCTGCGTTGGCATCGCTGTCGGCTGTGCTGGTATTTGCGGTGCCGCTACTGGCTGTTGAACTGGCACCCTTGGCAAATTCGGCGCAGCTGTCTGCACTGGCGCAGCAGTCGGAATTGCTTCTACTGCCGGTGGTAAGTTCGTTGTGTGGACCGGCACGGTATTTGCTTGCGCATTTTGCGGCATTCCACCCGCTGGCGCAGCTGTCGCCATCTGTGGCGTTGCGGCCGCACTCATATTCACCTGCCCACTTTGTTCCATAACCTTTATTGTACTTATGTTTTTTGAAAAATGCAAACACGATTCCGCAAAAAACTGCCCTTTCGGGCAGTTCTATTCAGCGCAAATATTCATGCAATTTCTTTGTATCTTTATTTTTGCGCAACTTCGTCAGCGCTTTCGCTTCAATCTGGCGAATTCGTTCTCGCGTTACCGAGAATTCCGCACCTACTTCTTCTAGCGTATGACTCTTACCGCCGCCAATTCCAAAGCGCATCTTGATAATTTTTTGCTCTCTATCCGTCAATGTCGACAAAATCGCTGCAATTTGCTCTTTTAACAGCTGCGTTGCTGCCGAGTCTTCTGGTGAAATTCGTTCTTCATCCTCAATAAAATCTCCCAACGACGAATCATCGTCATCACCATCTCGTCCCACCGACGCATCCAGCGACGCAATGTCCTGCTTAATCTTCATCACGTACTCGATTTTCTCTGGCTCCATCCCCATCGCCTTCGCAATTTCGTCCGTCGTTGGCTCGCGATTCAACTCCTGTGTCAAGCGACGCTGTGTCCTCAGCACCTTGTTAATCGTTTCCACCATATGCACCGGAATCCGAATCGTACGCGCCTGGTCCGCAATCGCCCGCGTAATCGCCTGACGAATCCACCACGTCGCATAAGTCGAGAACTTAAAACCCTTATCAGGGTCGAATTTCTCTACTGCCCGCAGCAAGCCTGTATTTCCCTCTTGAATCAAATCCAAGAAATCCAGACCCCGCCCCGAATAGCGCTTCGCAATCGACACCACCAAGCGCATATTCGATTCCGCCATTTTGTCCTTAGCTTTTTTCTGCTCTTTTGGCGTACCGTGAATAATTTTCTGCGCCAACTCATACTCTTCTTCCGTCGTTAGCAACGGAATTTTACCAATCTCGCGCAGATATAGTTTTACTGAGTCATCCGAGATCTCATCATAAGTCACCGATTCCAAATCTACGCTATTGTATTCATCCTCATTTTCTTCGCCCATCTCGTCCATCGATGGCTCATCCATCTCTTCATCTAAGCGCAAATCTTTATCTTCTTCGTCCATGTTTTTCCTTATCATTTTTTAACCACAAAACGCCTACCCGTTTGCAATATTTGTTTCAAGAGTTTTTGTTTGCTTTATCAAAATATTTTCTCTTCTGGTTGGACTACCAAAATTAGCCCGCTGACCAAGCATTTAGCTGAAATATAACATAATTCTCGTTTCAAGTCTATTTTTTTCGCAAAATTTCACTCATTTTTTGCAACAATTCATTTTCGCGCGTCTCATCGCCTGCTTCTTCTGCTTGCCGAATCTGCTCTTCTAGTTCACGTCGCTCTTCCGCCAACCGTTCTGTTTTTACGCGTTTTACTAAGCCCAGCGCTTCTCGCTCCAATTCTGTTTTGCTAAATTTGCCGTATTGCTCTTCAAAAATTAGTTCTAACTCTTTCTTATTGTGCTTGCGCACTTCCACATCTTCCACCGCAATTTTCCCCACCTCCACAATTGCCGCCAGGCTCTTTTCCGCGCGACTCTCCACTTGCGCATCTTGCGGCGCCTTCATTTTCTTCAACTTCTTTTTCTCTGGCTGTTCAATTTTCTTCGCTCGAAAGGCCTCCAGTGAAATTCCTAACTTCTCTGCCGCAATTCGCTCATAGCGCTCGCGCAGAGTCGCATCCTCCACGCCCGTCTCCTCAATCAGCCGTTTCGCCTCTGCTGCATATTCCTGAAAGCCTTTTTCAGTTCGCGTATCGTATTTTGTTTCATATTTCCCCAACAACCACTCCAATGCCGGCCGATATTTTTGTACCGCCCCCTGCCACAGTTTTGGATCTTTCTGAATCAACTCGTCCGCATCCTTGCAGCCATGATAATCATCAATCACCGACAAATAAATTCCAAATTTCGCCGCCATCGAAATTGCCCGCTCCGCCGCGCGCACACCCGCCTCATCCCCGTCATATGCTAAGCGAATGTCTTTCGTCATTCGCGCAAAACTCTTCAGATGCATTTCCGTCATCGCCGTCCCCGCCGTCGCCACTGCCTGACACACGCCCGCTTGATGTGACGAAATCACATCCATATTCCCCTCCACCACTACCACAAAATCCGCCCGCCGAATCGCATCTTTAGCCTGCGACAAACCAAAAATATGCCGCCCTTTGTTATATAAAATCGTTTCCGGCGTATTCAAATACTTTGGCGACTTCTCATCTTTCGCAATAATTCGCCCCGTAAAGCCAATCACTCTACCACTCACATCCATCAATGGTACCGTCATCCGCCCCTTAAACAAATCGCCACCATATTGGTTTACTAGGCCCGCCTCTTCCAGTTCGCGCTGACTATACCCCCGTTTTTTCAAAAAGCCCACCAAAGCATTGCCCGTTTTTGGCGCATAACCAATTCGAAACTTCTCTACCGTCTTTTTATTTAAATTCCGTTGGTAAAACACATATTGCATTACCGCTTTGTTTTGCGTCAGCGCATATTGAAAATATTTCGTCGCCAGCTCCAAACAGTCCAAGATTCGTTGCTTTCGTTCCGCCTGTTTTTTATCATCATCCGAATAGCGTTTCAACTCCACGCCCGCCTGTTGTGCCAACTTCTCCAGCGCCTCTCGAAAAGTACAGCCTTCCATTTCCATCACAAAAGTAAAGATATCGCCACCTTTATTGCTCGAAAAATCATGCCAAATCCCCTTATCTGGCGACACCATAAAGCTCGGTGTTCTATCTGTCCCCCAAGGTGAATGCCCTTTGAAATTTCGCCCCGCGCGTTTTAGCTCAATGTACTGCCCCACCACATCTTCCACTGCCAACCGTGCGCGAATCTCTTCCTTAGCATCCTCCATACTCAAAATTATAACATCTCTCTAACAGATTAGAAAATTCCTGCTCACCAAAGCTGAATTTCTCGCATTATGTTTATGTTATAATCATTCTATGGACAATAAGGCTTATCTTGACGAAATTGCCGTCAAAGGCAAAAAGAAATTTTCAGCAGGGCCAATCTTGACTCCCGTCATGATTAAGCTCATTGCCGCCGCACTCGTCGCCGTGGTCGCGATGATTGTTATTGGCACGATACTTAGCAACAAAAACCAAGAAGTCGCCGAGGTGCACCAAATGGTCTACGCCCGCATCGACAGCCTTCTTGACAAGAAAGGGCCCTTCAATTCTTATTCCGAGGACCTCAAGTCTTCCGATCTCCGCACCTATACCGTCCAATTACTCTCCTCGCTCGAGACTACTCGTTCAACGCTTAATCGTTCTGGTCAAGATTTTACCGCTAGTGAAAATGTCACAACCGAAAACTCCGCCCTCATGTCCGCTTTTCAATATGAGCTCAAGGAAGCTACCCTTAATGGCCAACTCGATAAAGTTTATGCCACTGATGCCGCTTATCATCTTTCTCTCTTAATCTTGCTCGAAGAACAAGCTCTCGCAAAGGCCACCAATGATACTTATGCCAATGCCTTGAATTCCTCTATTACCGACCTTAAAGTTCTTGAAGAAAACTTCCGCGATTATAGCGACACCCACTAAACCCAAAAACTCCCCCCTACACGGGGAGATTTTTTGTTGCATATTCATTTACGCGCGCTAGCTTTTTGTCTATTCTTTCTCGCCGGCTTGTTCATAGCCGTGCCGCACCAAATCTAGCACCTCTTCTTCATTCAGCTGCCCCGAGCAAATAATCTCAATTCCATTCCGGCCCAGCGCCCGACTTTCCATCACGCTCTCATAGCGTTCGCGCAAAGTCTTTGCCAAACGCCGATCACAGCGCACCTGCACCCTTAACGGTTCTTTTTCTAGCTCCACTGCCGCAAAAATTAGTTCATCGCGCAAGAACAGGCGATAGCCCTTTTCCTCGCGCGTCGCCACTTCCGGCAAGGCCGTCGCAAATTTTACGATATCATCTTCGTGTACCATTTCAACTCCTCTATACTTCCTCGAATATCATCCAACGCTCGATGATTTTCGGGCTTCATAAATTTCCGATGCAGCGCATTCTCAAAATAAATCTTCCACGCGCTCACATCCAGTTGCCGATAATGCAATTTCGCATTTAATTTCGGCCATTCGCGCTCAATAAACTTTTGGTCCTGATGAATCGAATTCCCCGCCAAATATACCGTCTCGCCAAAATTCTTTTGCACAAATTTCAGCAACTCTTTTTCTACTTCCGCTGCCGGCTTGCCCTCCGCATTTTGTGCCATTAGCGCATCATACGATTCTTTATTCTTCACCCAAAATTCTCCCACCATCCGCTTACGCATCAGCTCCTCGTCCACTTTCACCACCGCCGTCAAGCTATCAATCTCATTCATTTCCCAGTCGGTCGCAATTGCCGCCACCTCCAGAATTCGATCTTCTTCCGGCGACAAGCCCGTCATCTCTAAATCCACCCATAGCAGCGCCGCCTTCCCCGTCTTCTCTGCTTTTTTCGTCATTTTTTCTTCACATCCAACTTTAACGTTTTTATCACCACATAAATTACAAAGGCTAAAATAATGAAATTAATCAAATCATTCAAAAAAGTCCCCAACGCCAACTCCGCCCCCGTGTCGCCTAGCGCAATCTTCCAGCCTTTCAGCCCTTCCGTCGAGCCTAGCAGTAGCCCCAACGGCGGCATAAACACATTATTTACTAGTGAATTCACCAAATTTCCCGCCTGCGTACCTAACACCAAGCCCACTGCCAACCCCACAATGTTCTGCTCCTTAATAAAGTCCCGAAAACCACTCGCGCTGCCCTTCACTTTCGTAATCCCCTCGCGCGTCAACTTCTTGGCTTTCTCTTTTGCATCCGCCATATTTTTCCTCTGTTTACTATCTAGTACTATAACATAGTTCTAGCTTCTTGACAAATTGCACCAAGTATGCTAAAATAACCAAGATTCGCATCTCGCCAAAAGACCTGCGAAGGAACCTTTCGGTTTTAGTTTACAGCACAGGGGAGGTGTGCATAATGGCAACAAATATTATCCAGTTCAGACCGACTGCCCACTTCTCTTTTGAGAAGCGTGACGGTTACAACCTGGTCCCCGCGGAGATCATTGCGCACTTTTTTCAATACATGCGCGGAATCGGCCCTGATGCTTTCATTATCAAGCATTACGTCTTCACTGAAGACACCACCTTTTCCGCCCAGACGGAAATTATGCGCGGTTGCATTCCCACGGAGACCACCATCGATCGCAGAATCATCCGTCAGCATCAGCAAGAACTCGAAGTCGAGCTCGACACTCATGCTGTCGAGGCCAAATCACGCATTAAGGAATATACCTCAAAAATCTATCAGCGTCAGCACCGTGGCAATGATATTGTCTTCGTTAGGTGTCAGGATGGAATTATGGGGTGCGGCTGGTACGACTCTGCACACACTACGCGCAAAGGGCTCAAGCTTGCCGCTTTCATGCTCTACGCGCTTGGTAGCATCAATAATGATGCGCACCTGCTTACAGCGGTCTACAACTATCTGCCCTACGACAGCGAACTCACGATCGCTGAAGCCAATCAGGCTAGCGACATTATCGTCAAGCTCCTGGCCGACAAAGCTAAGAATTATCGCCAGAACTAAGCCCCCCAAAAATACCCCAGACATTTTATCGTCTGGGGTTTTCTTTATTCTTTTTACTAAAAAATTACCCTCCCCTTTCTATCAGGGAGGGCAAGTTGATGAATTTGTTGCCACAGCAACTCAGTACAGCGCCTTGCGCATTTTTTATGCGAAGCGCACTTCACGATAACCCATCTCTTCGGCGCAAGCCTTCGCTAACTCCAGTGCTCCAGGCATATCCTGGTAAACACGCGCAATCTCGCGCAGCTCCTTTACTGACTTCGCCGACGCGATATCGGCAATCATCTGGCCGTAGTCCATCGCCTCAGACGACCTCGACTTTGTTAGCACAACCATGCCCACATTCTCGTCGTCTACCATGCCCTCGTAGTCTACTGCTTCCAGCAGATGTGTGGCAATGTCGGCCAGTGCGCGGTTCTTCGGACTCTCGTCCTCAAATCCCAGAATCTTAGCATCATACGCTGCCCAAGCTTCGTCATCGCACTCGATAATCGACATACCATTTGCAGCCATACCGATTCTGTTGCTTGCTGCCATCTTTTTGCGGGTTTCTTCGTCTCTATACATATGTACCTCTTCCTGCCAGCTCTCCATAGCCAGCCTCTAATCTTAGCCCGCCATGAGTGTCTTCACTTGGGGCTAGATTTCCCTCCCCTCAAAGAAACCTAGCTCCAAGCCAGAAAGCGTACATATCAAAACTCTTTTCATCAACTAAAAAGGGTCGTGGCTTGTGTATCTAACAAACCATAACCCCATTATAGCACACTTTTCGCAAAAAGTCAAGATGCTTATGCTACATCGCTGTCGGAATCTCAATCCCCAGCAAGTCCAGCGCCCGCGCCAACACAAAATCTGCTTTGCGAATCACTGCCAGCCGCGCCGACCGCTCCATGTCGCTAGCCTGCGAAATCGGCGTTTTTTCATAATAGCGATTCAATTCTTGCGCCAACTCAAAGGCAAAACCCGCAATCTTATGCATCTCAAAATTCGTGCACACCTCCGCCACAATTCGCGGAAAATCTAGCAGCAAGCGCAGCACGTCTTTCTCGGCCATAAAATCATAATCGCTATAATCCATTGGCATAAATTCCGCATTCTTCTCCAAAATCCGCCGCAAGCGCACGTCCGCATATTGGCAAAATGGCCCCGATTGCCCCGTTAGCGCAAAAATCTTATCTGGATCATATAAAATCCCCGTTTTCCGGTCTGCCACAAAGTCCGAATACTTAATCGCGCCCACCGCAATTTTCTGAATATCCGCATCCGCCAGTTCCGCGCCAAAATTTTCGCGTACCCGCCGCTCCGCATCATCTAACAGCTCTTCCATCAACACCACCCCCTTGCGCGACGACATTTTCTCTCGCTTCCCCTCCGGGCTAATCTGATCTATCGTGCCAAACCACAGATGATAATTATCAACCGTTAAACCAATCTTCTTCGCTAGTGCAAATAATTGCTCAAAATAAAATTTCTGTTCCGCACCTACGGCATAGATAATTCGGTCGGGATGAATATTTTCCACTCGATAAACCATGCAGCCCAGATCCGTTGTCGCATACAGCGCCGTGCCGTTACTCTTCAGCATCAACATCGGCACCTCAATCCCATATTCATCTAGCCGGCAGATAATCGAGCCGTCCTCATTTCGCTCAAACATGCCGTCTTTCACTAGTTGTTCGACTTTTTCCTTGCCCAGCTCCACGAAGCTACTTTCGCCCATTTCCATGTCCGTCGCAATCCCCAGCCGTGTCATAATTTCATGCGTATGTGCCATTGAAATTTCCTTAAAGCGCTGCGACAGCTCCACCGCTTCCGCATCTTTCGCTTCCAATTTCTTCAGCCATTCTTGCACCTGTTCTGCTAGCTCATGCCCGCCCGCTTTCTCTTCCGCTTTCAAATCGGCTTTCATTTGGATATAGATGTTGCCAAGGTCATAAATTGTCACTTCGTCTGCCGCAATCCCTGCTCGGCGAAACCCAGTTGCCCAAATCCCAAACGGCGTCCCCACATCGCCCAAATGATTATCTGTCACCACCTTCCAGCCATTCGCTTCCAAAATCCTCTTTGCTGCCCAACCTTGCGTACCAGGGCGTAGATGTCCTACCGAATACGGCTTGGCAATATTCGTGCTCGGAAATTCCGAAATCGCTAATTTCCCCGCCCCCGAATCATTATCGCCATAATGCTCCGACCATGCCGTCTCCAGCTGCCCCATCAAAGCTTTCCCCGATACACCGATATTGATAAAGCCAGGCCCCGCCACCGTCAGCGCGTAGCCGCAGTCCCCCAGTTTCTGGATAATTTCTTCTGCAATCTCGCGCGGATTCTTGCCCACTTCTCGCGCCAAACGCAGAGCCACATTCGTCGCATAATCGCCCTCAATCTTCGCCGGCACCGCCGCGAGTTCGATTATCACCCCATCCACGCCATATAAATCTTTGATCGCTGCTTGAATCTCTGTTTTAAAATTATCCATCATATCTATATTTTAACATCTTTTTACCCTCTTATCAAAACCCCTCAAGCATATCCTCTATTGACTTTTTCGCAAAACTATGCTACAATAAAATTATTGCTTTTGCATACTTTGTGCTAAAGTAGTTTGTACACTCCAACCGGAGTGCGCACCCGTAGTGTCGCCCTCGTGCGACAAGTTCATTAGGAGGAATGTTTTTATGAAGAACGTTTTAACAAAGGCCCAGAAGTACATCGCACTAAACGAGCAGCAGGCGTCCGGTTCCAAGCTGACCACTGCCGAAATCCAGCAGTGCCGCCAGCTCCGCCGTGAGCTCGCCGCTCGCGGCCTCGACCCGCAGCATATCACGGGGCTTGAGTATCGTGCCCTTGTTTTTACCCATAAGGCTAAGGTGGCCACTTTTGTCTCTTTGCGTCCCGGCGACAAGCGCACCGTCCCGACCTATCTTTTCCTGAAGAAGGCCGGCATCGAACCCGACCAGCAGCGCCTTGCGCGTCTTCTGGCTGAGTTCAAACAGAACGCCAAGCGCGTCGACAAGCAGAAGACCGAGCGCTTCTCCGAGTTTAGCCGCTCGCATCGTCTGACCGACCTCACCGAGGCCGACTTCGACGAACTCGATTACTCGCTCGATGAGCTGGGTGATGAGCTGAGCGTCTCTCGCGACGATTCGAATAGCGTCGATTACGACGATATCAACGCTTTCGCCGCCGAAGCTTTTAACGTCTAATTGTTTTTTGGGGAGTGTCTTCCCCGCTATTAAGCCTCTTCCTCAATCTCCATCAGGGGCGACCAATTTGGTCGCCCCCTTTTTCATGTCTGTATTTTCGTCCCGCCCCACCACAGCCCCCCAGCACATCACCTAGAGTTACGCGTCGTACTATTCACCAGAACGCCGCGTCACATTAACACTCGCCCGTACCAAGCCCTCAAACAACGGATGTGCCCGATACGGTCGACTCCGAAATTCCGGATGTGCCTGTGTTGCAATAAAATAATCACAAGCTGGCGCTTCCACATATTCCACCAACTTTCCATCTGGCGATGTCCCCGACACCATCAAGCCGCCTTTCTCAATTTGCTTCAAAAACTTCTGATTCACTTCATAGCGATGCCGATGCCGCTCCACCACTTCAGTCTCACCATACAATCTCTTCGCCAAACTCCCCGCTCGCAACTTCGCTGGATAATCTCCCAGGCGCATCGTCCCGCCTGTGCTTTCTTTCCCCTTTTGGTCTTCCATAATATAGACCACATTCGCCTCCGCCGACTCAGCAAATTCCTCCGAATTTGCATCCCGCATACCTCCGCGTCGCGCCGCCGCAATTACCGCCGTTTGCAATCCTAAACATAGTCCCAAATACGGTTTATTCTGTTTCAAACAATATTCTGCCGCCGCAATCTTCCCCTCTACGCCGCGCACACCAAAGCCCCCAGGCACCACTACGCCATCCACTGCCGCGAAATCCGCTGCCGAGGCTTTTTCTGCATCAATCCATATCGTCTTCAACCGCACGCCTACTTTCCATGCCGCCGCTTTCAACGCTTCCGTCACTGACAAATACGTATCCGTGTTATCAATATATTTCGCCACCAAGCCAATCTTCACTTCATCTTTTGGTTCCGCCTCAATTCGCTGTACTAAATCTTCCCACTGGCTCATATCTGGATCGCCATGGTCAATGAAGCGTTCCAGTGGCGCCAACACACCACCTTTCACTGCATTCAGCGGCACCTCATATACCGATTTCGCATCCGGCATCAGCACCACCGCATCTTCTGGCACCGCGCAAAATGTCGCTAGCTTCGCCGCTACTTGCGGCGCTTTAATCATTCTATCCACGTCCATCCGCGCTACTACCATATCAGGAATAATTCCAAATTCGCGCAAATCTCGCAACGAATTTTGCGCCGGCTTCGTCTTAAACTCCTGCGACGTCGACAGCCACGGCACATAGCATACATGCACATACAAACAATTCTCGCGCCCGACTCGCGTTGCAAACCCTCGAATCGCTTCCACAAAATGCGAACCCTCTAAGTCGCCAATCGTTCCGCCAATCTCCACAATATGCACGTCCGAGCCAAAATATTTTGCATTATCCAAAAATGTTTGCTGTACCAGCCCCGTCACATGCGGCACCAACTGCACCGTTCGCCCGCCAAATTCCCCTGCGCGCTCCGCATCAATTAATTTTTTATACAACTTGCCCGAAGTCCAAATCGAATTGCCTGTCATCTCCTCATCCAAGAAGCGCTCATAATGCCCCAGGTCCAAATCGGTTTCCGCTCCATCCCGTGTCACAAAACATTCACCATGTTCGCGCGGGTTCAGTAAACCCGCATCCACATTAAAATAAGGGTCGCATTTCTGCATCGAAACTTTCAGACCCTTCGCTTTCAAAATTGCACCAATACTCGCTGCCATGATTCCCTTCCCCACGCCAGAAATCACGCCCCCTGTAACAAAAATATATTTCGTGTTTGTTTTCATCGGGCACCTCCTTCTTTCGCCCACCTAATTTTATACTTTTAGCATAAACATTTTCTCCTCCGTCCGCAAGCGCTGACATTTACATTTTTTATGCCTTAACACTTGCGTCATCACGCTATATCTAGCGTAGTATTGATATTTTGCCCCACTATTTGCTATTACGCGTCATCCAAGAATTCATAGTATAATCTAAGCAAATGAACTGTTTCTATCTCTCTCGTTACAAATTCTATAAGCCTGCCGTCAAATCCGAGCTCAAATTTCTGCTCATGAGCGACATCCATTTCAGCCCTGCCGTTCGCGCCAAAACCCTTGCCGCTATTAAATCTCAAGTCGCCGCCGAACATCCAGATTATATTCTCATCGCCGGCGATCTCATCGATTCGCTCGACGCCATCCAGAGCCCAAGCGAGCTCAAACGCCTCACCGCTTGGCTCGCCAATCTTGGCACGATTGCGCCTACTCTCATTACCCTCGGCAATCACGATTTTTATCGCAAAAATCCTGCCTATACTGGCGCTTTTTCGCGTAAGCGTCACTGGCGTGCCGAAACTCCCACTCAACTCATCACGGCTATTAATCAACTCGCCAACGTTCATCTTCTCGATAATGCCGCCTACGAAGACAAGCATGCCTACATTTTTGGTTTCACCCAAAGCCCCGATTATTTCCAATTCGATCGCGACGAAAAGCACACCACCTCCATCACGCATCCAGGCAGCGAAGACAAAAATATTTTGCTCTATGACCTCCATCATCTCGACCAAAAATTAATCCATAAACTCCCGAAGCACAAAGCCAAAATCGCTCTCATTCACTCACCCGTCCATCTTTTCGATTCCGAAGTTAATAGCTATCTCTATGAATTTGACTTCTTCGTCACGGGGCATATGCACAGCGGTGTCGTTCCGCCCGTACTTACGGACTTTTGGCCATCCGATCGTGGCCTCGTTGCGCCAGGCAAACTCTTTTTCCCGCGTCACGCCCGCACTCATATCACTGAGCCGCACCAGAAAACGATTGTTTGCGGCGCCGTTTCCACGATTCAGGATAGCGCCAAGCCACTCACTTTCCTCAATCACGCCTATCCCGTCAATCTCGCTACGCTCGAATTTTCCCATCGCCAGACTCTCGAACATAAACCCAACGTCAAGCATCAGTATTTGAATTTTTAGGTCGCAAGACCTGCGCAAATCCCGCGCAACCCCAAAATGTTACAAAAAAATCCGCACAAATCCCGCGCGGTCTCAGAATGCCCAAAACTTGGTAGGCCCGGCTGGAATCGAACCAGCATTGTACCCTTAGAGGGGGTATGTCCTATCCGTTGAACGACGGGCCCAATAGGGCTATTTTATCATATCGCCAAATTTTTCTTGATTTTCTCCGCCAAAGTCATTAAAATATCTAGATACTAAAGCGACAATTCGGAGCTTTCTTTTTTTTTGGAAATCCCATCTGCCGCACCACATATCAAAAATATAAACAACGGAGTTTTTATGCAAAATAGTAAATATCTCGCCCAAGAGAAAATCCCCAAACTGCTGCTGAAATTTTCTCTTCCCTGCATTCTTTCATTAATTGTCAGCGCCCTCTATAATATCGTTGACCAAATCTTCATCGGCAATCATCCCGACCTCGGTTATCTCGGCAATGCTGCCACTTCCATTGTTTTTCCTATCACCATGACCGCCAGTGCCATCTCCTGGTGTTTTGGCGATGGCGTCGCTGCGCTCATGAGTATCAAGCAAGGCAAAAAATCTACTAACGGCCTCGACAAGCCTATTGCCAACGCCCTAGTCGCTTCTCTTGGCGCCTCTCTTATTCTTACCACCATCAGTTTAATCTTTCGCCACCAAATTCTTCGGCTTTTTGGCGCCTCTGATGAATCTCTGTCCTTCGCGCTCGAATATTACACGATTATCGTTGCCGCTTTTCCAATCTACATGGTCGGCAACACCCTTAGCTCGATTATTCGCGCCGATGGCTCTCCTAATCGCTCCATGGCCGTCACCCTCGTTGGTGCAATTATTAATATCATTTTCGACCCTATCCTAATCTTTGGCCTCAACATGGGCATGGCAGGCGCCGCTATTGCCACCATCGGCGGCCAGTTCGTCTCTTTCCTCATTGGCGCCGAATATCTTCGTCACACTAAAACTTTCAAATTCAAAGCTCAGAGCTTCCGCCCCGAATTTAAGACCATGCAAAGTTTTATCCGTCTTGGCATTTCCTCCCTCTTCACTAATCTCTCCGTTGTTGCTATTGCGCTCACTGGCAACTACATGCTTGCCGCCACCGGCGCCAATTCAATCTATGGCAGCGACATCCCGGTCGCCGCTCTCGGCATCGCTAGCAAAGTTTTCACTATTGTCATCAATATTGTTGTCGGCCTCATTGCTGGCGCCCAACCTATTCTTGGCTATAACATCGGCGCCAAGAACTACAATCGCGTCCGCAAAACCTTCCGCATTGTTCTCAGCATTTCTATCGCTGTCGGCATCTTCTTTACGCTCATTTTTGAGTTCTTCCCGCTCACAATCGTTAATATTTTCGGCAACAACGGCGGTCTTTACGAAGAATTTGCCATCATCTGCTTCCGCATTTATCTTAGCCTCATCACCTTCACTTGCACCATTAAGATGATCTCCATCTTCTTCCAATCTGTTGGCGAGCCAATCAAGGCCATTATCTGCTCACTCGTCCGCGACATTGTCTGTTTTATTCCGCTCGCCATTATTCTGCCAATTTTCTTTGGCATTTATGGCGTTCTGCTCGCTGCCCCCATTGCCGACCTTATCGGTATTGTTGTTGCGTTTGTAACTACTCGCCGCTATTTCAAAACTCTGACCGCGCCACAAGCAAGTACGCTGGCTTCTGATCAAATTCAGGCTTCCCATCCGGGGGTTATTGTTGCGATTTCTCGTCAGCACGGTTCTGCCGGCAAATATATCGGCGAACTCGTTGCCCAGCAACTTCAGATTCCTTATTACTACAAAGAAGCTATCGCTCGTGCCGCCAAGGATAGCGGCCTCGACGCGGAATTTATTAGCAAAATTAATGAAGATGGCCCATCCGCTCTGCGCACGCTCTATCTCAGTAGTCAGCCGGTTGAATACGCCATTGAAGCGCAAAACAAGGCTCTGCAAGAAATCGCCAAAGCGGGCTCTTGCGTGATTGTTGGTCGTGCTGCAGATTATGTTTTGCGCAACAATCAGCAAGTCCTTCGCGTCTTTATTCAAGCACCTGACCAATATCGCCTCGCCAAACTTCACGAGATGTATGGCGATTCTGCCGCCGAAGCTAAGCGCAATCTCGCCAAATCCGACAAAGCCCGTTCTAGCTACTACGAGCTTGTCTCCGGCCAAACTTGGGGCGATTCCCAGAATTATCATCTCGTTATTGATAGTTCCATTGGCGCCGAAGCTACTGCCGCTATCATTGCCGATTACGCCAAAAATTTTGTGCCTAACCAATCTTCGCCAATCACCAAGCGCCGCAAGAGCACATCTTAAAAAGATGTTATAATATCCTCATCAACAAAATTAAGGAGTACTCATGAACCTATCCGCAGAACTCCAGTGGCGCGGCTTCGTTGCCGAACATACGCTGGACCAGATATCAGATCTAGACAAAGCTCCGCGCAATTTCTATTGGGGTACCGACCCGTCCGCCGATTCTCTCCATATCGGCCATCTCGCCGCCCTCATGATGTGCGCTTGCTTCGTTCGTCACGGTTATACTCCTTATTATCTCGTTGGCGGCGCTACTGGCCAAATTGGCGACCCTAAGGATACTGCCGAGCGTGACCTTAAAAGCCTCGACGAAATTGAGCATAACAAACGCGCTCTCGCCGCTCAAATCATTCGTGTCACCCATTCCCCCGCCGACACCCAAATTCTCGATAACAACGATTGGTTCCGCGACATCAAATTTCTGCCTTTCCTCCGTGAAATCGGCAAAGCCTTTAGTATGACTCAGCTGCTCGATCGTCAATTCGTCCAAAAACGCATCGGCGACGGCGGTTCCGGCATCAGCTACGCCGAATTTAGCTACACCCTCATCCAGGGCTACGATTTTCTTCATCTCTTCCGCAGCCACCACGTCGACCTCCAGCTCTGCGGCGCCGACCAATACGGCAACTGCACTTCCGGCATCCATCTCATCAAGCGCCTCGAAAACGCCACCGCTGACTGCTATTCTTGCCCGCTCATTATCGACAAAGTTACCGGTCGCAAATTTGGCAAGTCCGAAGGCAACGCCGTCTGGCTCGACGCCACCAAAACTAGCGTTTACGAATTTTACCAATTCTGGCTCAACCAGTCCGACCAAGCCCTCGAAGATTACTTCAAATATTTCACCTTCATCATGCCTGATGAGCTTGCTCAAATTCTTGCCGAGCATCAGCAAAATCCCGCCGCTCGCCTTGGCCAGATTCGCCTCGCCGAAGAGGCTACCAAAGTCGTCCATGGTGCGGCCGCGCTCAAAGATGTTCAGCAAATTACCCACATCCTTTTCGCCGACAATCAAAGCCAGCTCTCCACCGCCGACATCGAGCTACTCGCTCAGAATATCCCGACCACGACTACTGGTCAGTCGCTCGTTGATATTCTTGTCGTGACTCAACTCGCCAGCAGCAAAAATGAAGCACGCAAATTCATCACTGGCAATGCTATCTCGGTTAATGGTGCCAAGGTCACTTCCGACCAAACCATTTCCGAGCTAAGCCTTATCAAAAAAGGCAAAAACAAGTTCGCCCTCGTCCGCTAGACCCTACCTCTGTTGACTTTTTGGGCCAAATGTGCTATAATGAAAAAGTACAGTCATTTCGACCTGTACTTTTTTGCCCTTCGGCAAAAATTGGTTACCCCAAGCACATTTCCAGCCATGAAAGGAGAACTTTCCCTATGAACGAATACTACAAGAATCTCGTCGACCAGGAGATCAAGCGTTTCCATGATATGGTGACCCTTACTGCTTACCAGGGTCACACTATCGCTACGTTTGACGGTCACGGTTGCAAGACCGTTCAATATTCCAAAGAGAGCGCCCTTGCACTCGCCGAGCGCGAGAACATTGAACGTAATCGAACTCGTCATCTACTCGAGCATTCCGTTCAAATTAACCCCGACACCGACCATGCTTACGATTTAGATTTCCTTGCTAAGTTCTGCAAAGACATCTATACCGTACCGCAGTCAGCCGCTCCGCTCGAGGTCGCATTGTTCAGTATTGGCGAAACCGTCGGTACTACTAAGTATCCGCAAGAAGATTTGCATCTTCTTATCAATATTCTTGCAGACCTGCGCGCTCATTATTATCATCTGAGTACCAGTCTCTGCAATGCGCTTGACGCAGTTTTGCATCGCGCCCAGAAGCATATTGCTTAATTCATGGCCCCTCCCCCACCGCCGCGGTGGGGGATTTTTCTTTTTCGCACCCCACTACTTCCACATCACAAAATGCTATTGACTTTTTTGCAAAAGTGTGCTACTATATATGCGTACTCATTCGTGAGTACCCGCACCTTAATTCTCAGAGTAATATTCACTCACCTTTCGTCTCCTATCGAGCCTTAAGCGCGTTATTGACTAATGCGTTTTATGCTCGACAGGAGCCCAAACTTACCGCCGGTAAGCTTGGAAATCATTAGAAAGGGCCTCCCAACACTATGGGGAGGTAACGGTGAAAACCATGGAAAAGACCCGTGTTGAACAGCCCAAGACCATCATTTATGTAGCGCCTGATGGCAGCCACATTGTCAAGCCGAAGGAAGAGCCTAGCACATCCGACATGGTCATTAAGAGCTACGACAACGAGCTCATAATCGAGTCGACTGTCGATGGCTGCATCTCGACCGAACCCCAGCGTACTAAGGTCAGCACGCTGGTCGGTGATTGGCTGGGCAAGAGGCGTCGTATGATGTCCTCTGCAAAGGGAGAGTTTCGCATCCGCGAGATTATCGTGGATAGCGATGGCTACCCTACGCCGATGCTGATCATCAAGGCACCGTCTGGGCGTCCGAGTGACACTCAGCTCAATCGTGTCGCAAGACACGCGATTGAGTGGCTGAATGCTACCGGTTGCGCCAAGGCCGAAGACCCGAAGGATCCTGAGCCGAAGCCCGAGCCGAAGCCCGAGCCGAAGCCCGAAGAGCCGAAGCCTGAGCCGAAGCCTGAGCCGAAGCCCGAAGAGCCGAAGCCCGAGCCGAAGCCCGAGCCGAAGCCCGAAGAGCCGAAGCCCGAACCTTCCCCGAAGTGGGACGGGATTCTCTGGGACCCCAACAAGTCCATTGACGAGAATCTCGACCTCATCATGGGCAAGGAGGATTAATTCCATCGCTACAAATTAGCGCAACGCTCTGAGAAATCCATCAGCCACGCTTGAAAGGAGCGTGGCTTTCTCTTGCATTCTTTTCCGACGTCTCTTTTTCCTTATCTCAAAATCTTGTATAATACCCTCCATAACACGGAGGTTTTTATGAAAAAAGTACTAGCATTTGACGTCGACCAAACTCTTAACATCGCCAAGACTCCTATCCCTCCTGAAATCGCCGAACTACTCACTCGCTGTCTCGACCATTTCGAAATTTGCCCAATTTCCGGCCAAAAATATGACCAATTTATTTTCCAAATCGTCAACCAGCTTAAAAATGCTACTCCAGAACAACTCAGTCATCTGCATCTTTTTGTTGCTCAAGGCACTCAATATTATCGTTTCGACGCCAAGCAAAAAGCCTGGCAACAAGTCTACAGCTACCCGCTTACCGACCAGCAGGTCGAAGAAATCACCAACGCCATCGAAACTGCCGCCAAAGAACTTGGTTATTGGGAAGCCGACCAGCTTGCCGCCGGCGACGAAATTATCGAAAACCGCCTCAGCCAAGTCACCTTCTCTGCTCTTGGCCAAAAAGCTGGCACCGAAGCCAAATACGCTTGGGACCCTGACCACAAAAAACGCACCGCTATCGTCAAGCGCGCCAAAGAACTCGCGCCGGCTTATGATTACGAAATTGGTGGCACTACCTCCATTAACGCTATTACCCCAGGCATGAATAAAGTCTTCGGCATGACCCATCTCATGGAAGAGCTCAAAGTTGCTAAGCAAGACATTCTTTACTTTGGCGATATGACTCAACCAGGTGGCAACGATTATCCTGTCGTCCAAATGGGCATCGACACAATCACTGTTCGCAGTCACGAAGATACTGCTTATGCCCTGCGCGGCATTCTCGGCCTTGTTCAAAAATAGCTGAACTCATGCTAAAATAAGCACATGCAGCAACACCTTTTCGCACGCATTTGTCGTGTCCTTGGGCGCTTCTTCTTGTGCATTGGCACCATTTTCGCCACCGGCTCACTCCTCCTCGCTTTCGCGCCTAGTCTTTTTCGCCTCGACCATTCTCCCGAAACTGTCCAATATTATTCCCTTAATAATTTCTTCTCTAGCGGCTGTACGACTAACTCGATGGACGCCACTAATGAACCTGCCCTACTCATCCTCGGTCTTATTCTTTCGCTTGCTATCCTGATGATTTTTGTGCTCGCGCTCAAACATTATAATCACAATATCCGTCACCTCATCGCTCGTCTTGCCGCCCATCTCAGGCTCAACATTCATGTCGCCGAGCTCATCATTACTACCCTCATCTGGGGCATTCTTGCCATCGTTACCCTTGCCTTTCTCCCCATCTTCGCTATCCCCGCTCTCGCCGCTCTCATCATTAATAATCTTCTCTTCATTTTCGCTTGGACCGCCTACGGTTGTCCTATCTATGTCCTCTAGTCGCCCATTTTAGCCGCTTATGCTAAAATATAGACATGACTAGTCCTCGAAAAATTTATATCATCGCGAACTGGAAGATGAACTTCACCCCAGGTGAGTCCAGTCTTTACTTACATCGCTTAAGCAACCGCATTCAAGCTTCTCGCAGCGTGCAAGTTGTCTTAGCGCCATCGACTGTTGCCCTGCAACCACTTTCCCTGCAAGTCAACCGCCGCCAATTTAAACTCGCCGCTCAAAACTTCTACTGGCGCGATTATGGTGCCTATACTGGTGAAACTTCCGTTAGCCAAATTCGCAGTTTTGTTGACTATGCCATTGTTGGCCATTCCGAACGTCGTTATGTTTTTCATGAAAGCGAAGAAGATATCGCCCAAAAAGTTGCTGCCGCCATTCGCAACGGCCTCACGCCCGTGCTCTGTATCGGCGAAACCGCTCTCGAGCGCAAAGACGGTGAAACTGCTATCGCGATTTATAATCAACTCACTAACGGCCTACACGAAGTTAGTAAAGAGGACATTTCCAAAGTTATTATCGCTTACGAACCAGTCTGGGCAATTTCCAGCAATAAAAATGCTCGCCCTGCGCGTCCTGCCGATATCGCCGACGCCGAGCAAATTATTCGTCAGCACATCTCTAAGCTCTATAACAAACAAATTGGCATGGATATCGCCGTGCTCTATGGCGGCTCCGTCAATGCCGACACTGCTGGCGGCTATCTCGACATTCCAGGTATCGATGGCCTGCTCATCGGCAGCGCCAGTTTGATAGGTGATTCATTTTGTGCTATCGTAGAAACAGCAAAAGGGAAAATTAATGAGCGACAATATTGATTACGCTGAACTAGACCGAGCTGTAAACGAAGCGATCAAACACCGCTCCACTTCTGTTCAATCTTCGGTTAAAACTGCCGTCAAACCAGTCACTAAGGCAAAGCCTGTCGCCAAGACCGCTTCTCGGCCAGTCGCCAGGACTATTTCCCAATCAATTACTGCTAAAGCTGCACCTACTCGTCCGCATGGTCAATTTATGGACATTATGTTGCCACGCGCTACTAAACCTGTCGCCAAAACCACGCCTCGTCCTGCCATCAAACCACTTGCGCGCACTACTACCCCGCCAATCGCAACTAAAATTACCACTGCGCCTCGCCCGGCCATTACTACACGTACCGCCAAAGTTGCCGCCGCTGCGCCACGTGCGTCACGCCCTAGTGTTGCTACCCAAATTCAACAACGCCAGCAACATCTCGCTACGCAAACTCATCAAGCTCCGCGTCCAACCGTGCAGCCGCTTTCTCCTGCCACCAAAGCCCCTGCTCGTACCCCAATCGCCACTCAGGTTCCAAGCAACGCCGCCAAGACTGCTGCGCCTAATGCGAACAACTATTCTCTCGGCGTACGTTCTCCTTTCATTACTAACACCAAAGTCGAAAAACGCCCGCTCGGCACCGACATTCCTGAAACCGCCACCTCTGGCATCCACAGTACTAAGAATATTTACAGCGCCAAGTCACCAAGCAAATCCACTAAAACCGCCAAAAAACATCTAGTCACCGAAGCGCCCAAAAAGCATTCTGGCTGGCTTTGGACTCTGCTTGTCTTGCTTGTCATTGTTGCCGGTGGCGGACTCGGCTACCTTGCCTATATCTTGGTCTTTGCCAATCAGTTCTAAATCTGCTATAATCTAGACACGCCAATCTGTTTTGGCGTGTCTCTTTTATTTGGTGGGTATAGCTCAGCTGGTTAGAGCGTCGGTTTGTGGCACCGAAGGTCGGAGGTTCGAACCCTCTTACCCACCCCATACCATTCCGCGAGTTTCATATAACGGTTATTATGTGAGTTTTCCAAACTCAACACGAGAGTTCGACTCTCTCAACTCGCACCAAATATAATCACGACCCCCGCGGTCGTCTTTTTTTAGATGCAAAAATTCCATGAAAAAACTCCGGCAAACCGTCGGAGTTCTTCGAATGTTTCATTTTTTTCTTCATCTATTTGCGCTCGCCACTACGCGTTCGCGTCTGTGACTATACACATTCACTCCGCGCCCCTCGCTCGCTTCATAATTCAGCTTAAAGCGATTCAAATCCGCCAAGCACTGCGCACAAAAGCAATTTCGCGCATCCTCTTCGCGCACCGCTTTCAGCAGTTCCGCCAGATTCAGCGTTTGTCGCATCGAACAACGCGGATTCGTACAATGCTCGCCCAGATTCATTTCCGTATGACCACGGTTCAAATCGCGCGCGCAGGCAAAGATATGCCCCAGTTCATGGCGCAAAGTGCGACGAATACAAGCCGACAGTGTCGCCTTATCTAAATGTCGATAACGCGCCACACTTTGCACTGTTACGCGTGCATTCATGCGCGCCGCCCCGAAGCACCAATTTGCACCGTTAATATACAAATCTTGCCCCGTAAACAGCACCATTGCGCCAGGCTCCACCCATGCGCTCATTGCGTCCGCCATCATCGACAAAATATTTGTGGCATTTGCCTGCCCCTTACGATTATGTGGCGCAAAATACATCATTAAATCGGCGCTTTTATAGCGTCCAAACTGCCACGTATCTGTACCATAACAGATTACTTCGCAGTTAAACATCGCCTCCGTTTCACGCATTCCCGCCATAATCGCTTTCTGCTCGACCGGACGCACACTGCTGTCCCAGCAAATATATATTGGAAACATTCATTATTTCCCCCTTTCAAAGATCTTTGGCACAAAAAACGCCCCAATATCTCTATTATATCACAAATCGCCAAAAAAGTCAATAGATATACCATTACCGCCCCCATTAAACTACCGTCCTCCACTTAAGCACCACATCCAGCCGTCGCGTCCTGCCAAACCAACAAAGCGACTAAGCCAAATCCGACGCCACCCGGTTCACTTCCTCGAAGGTCGTCAAGCCCGTCAACGCTTTCAATACGCCGTCCTGCCGCATCGTAATCGCCCCCTTCATCTTTGCCACCCGCATAATATCGCCCGACGTCGCATGCGCCACAATCAATTTCTGAATATCTTCATCTACCGAAATCGTCTCATACAAACCCGCGCGCCCTTTATATCCACCAGGCGTTTCTTCCGAATCAATCCCTTTCACTAGCGTATAGCTCTTCGAATTTGCTACCGGTAAAGTCCCATAGCCCAATTTCTCGCTCACTGCTGGCACATCACCTTGCGACTGCGGCAATAAGCCTCCCACTACTTGTCGAATCGCATTCGTCTCCAAATCCGATGTCTGATAACTCTCACGCCGCTCCGCCACTCGTCGTACCAAGCGCTGCCCAATCACCGTATTCAACGTCGACGCAATCAAAAACGGCTCAATTCCCATATCCAGCAAACGCGGCATAATACCTGCTGCTGAGTTCGTGTGCAATGTCGAAAACACCAAATGCCCCGTCAGTGCCGCCTGCACCGCCAGGTTCGCCGTTTCGCCATCACGAATCTCCCCCACCATTACTACGTCTGGGTCCTGACGCAAAATCGAACGCAAGCCCGACGCAAAGGTCAAACCCGCATCATTATTAATCTGAATCTGGTTCACACCATCCATCTTATACTCGACCGGATCCTCAAGCGTCACGATATTAATTTTCTCATTCTTAATCTTCTTAATTAGCGCATATAGCGTCGTCGATTTACCCGAACCCGTTGGGCCAGATGTCAGAATCATTCCGTTTGGTTTAGAAATCCCTTCCAACACATCCGCCAGCGCACGCCCCGTCATCCCCATCTTCTCGACTTCCATCGACGTACCCGACTTATCCAACAGACGAATCACCACTTGCTCGCCCCATACGACTGGCGACGTCGCAATACGCAAATCAATTGCATTATCATTCACCACCACCGCAAACTGGCCGTCCTGCGGAATCCGATGCTCATCAATTTTCAACTTCGCCATAATCTTAATCCGCGACACTAACGCCGCCTCAATCGATTTCGGCAATTCCATCGTTTGGCGCAGCACACCATCAATCCGCATCCGAATTACCAAGGATTTTTCCAAAGGTTCAATATGGATATCCGATGCCTTCGATTTCGCCGCATAATCCAAAATCGACGACAACGCTTTCGAAATCGGCGAATCTTGCGTAATCGTCTGCGCCACCTCGCCCGACTGCGACCGCATCGCCTCTTCCTCGCGTTGCGCCGCCTTATCGACATCCTTCAAATCCGCTACATAATGCATCAAGGCATTTTCAATCCCTGCCGCCGATGTCATAACCGTCCGAATTGGCATTCGCACCAGCGTCGAAATATAATCCGTCCGCTGCACGTTTGTCGTATCCAGCATCGCCACCACTAACATACCCGCCTGCATTCCCAACGGAATCGTTTTCGATCTCGCTGCCACATCCTGCGGAATCTTCTGCAATACCTGCTTATCGAACTTTACGCCCCGAATATCATAATACGGAATATTCAGCACCTTCGCTGTCGCGTGCTGAATGCAATCATCTGTCGCAATATTCTTGCTCTTCAGCACTGCCAAAACCGGCTGGCCGCTCTTCGAGACCTCATTATAGGTCTTTCGCACCAAGCCAGCATCAACCAAGCCATTCTCAACCAAGAGACTTACGACTTTATCTTGCGTCTCCTTATTTAGGAGCATGTCTTATTCCTCCGGCGTGTCCGGAGTTGGAGTCTCATCTCCCCCACCATCATCGTCGTTTTCTGCGTTGTTTGTGTCTTCATTCTCATTTTCATCATCACTACTGCCATTCTCGCTCACGCAATCTCTGCGATCGGGATCCCATACCATACCTGCCTCACAGTTACCAATGTAAACTTCTACTGTTGGATTACTCGCCGAATTATTAAAAGTTTCAATATCCGGGCTCGCTAAAGTTCCGCTAATCTCGTCCACATAAATCATATCGGCCGTCAAGTCTGCCGGATCGCCCAAAATCCAATTGCCCAAGAAATACGACGCAATTACCGATACTACTGCAATCAAGATAATTAAAGCTATGTCCGTATTTTTCATTTCGATTTAATCTCCGATCCATTTTTCCTCGTACATTCTTCGCTTTCGCCATCCGCGCACAAAGTCTTCTTATTAATCGTAATCGATTTATTATTCGAATAATAACTTACATAGGTCGCCGACAAATCAATCGTATTATCGCTCTCACTCGGTTCTAGTGAAATCGAGAAGGAGGCAATATCAAATGGTCGCACTGAACTCTCAATTGAACTTAAAGCCGTCATAATATCATCTGGCGTTCCGTTCAACGATATCGACACGCCAATCGGCTCCACGCTTAATTTCTGTTGCGCCTGTTCAAACGAATCGCTTGAACTTGCTACTTGCAAACGAGACGGAATTGTCGCCGACCGTTCCGTGTTAATCGTTTTAATTTCCAGCTTTTCCTTTGCTTCCTCAATCGCCCACATCAACAGCTGCTGCATACTCGCCTTTGTCGCCTCTTCGTTATAGGATGCCGGCATCGAATCTGGAATCACCCGCAACGCTGTACAAGTACGCGCGATTTGCAACTGCGACAAACTATATTCAAAACTTTCCAATTTCTCGCTTGTGCACGCACTCGTCCGTTTCCGTGCCACCGATTCCAAATACTCATTCGATGACATCCCTTCCACTTCCGACGCCAAACTCATTAAGTTATTTTGGACTGTCTTAATGCCCTCAATCGCCTCAGTCTTTTCACTAATCACGTCATTATTGAACTTAATCACCTTTGCAAGATAGACTACACCAACTAGAGTCACGCCCAGCACCACCGACGCACTTGCAATTGCTATAAACATATTGCGTTTTGCGCTATCAATCCTCGCTCTTTTTCCCAGCGCTGCCTTGTTCTTATCCTTACTTGCCGACAATACCATAATTATCCCTCTATCTTATTTGCCTTTTCCGTAAACATATCGCGCACCTGAATATAACTATCCGTCACGTTCATACGGGTTGGCCCAATAATCTGCATATGATTATTCGCACCCTTAAAGATTTCCATATTAACATATACTGTCGTCGTAAATGTCACTACCGTCTGTTCGTTCGAATCTTTACCAAACGACGAATCATTCACTACCACTTCCTCTGTTACTAAAGGACAATTTTCTAGTCTTGCATCTTTATCCAGCTTTCCATCCTCTGTATAACTATTACATTTACTCTCAAAATAATAGCCCGCCTTCATATTCAACTTCTTAATCGTCTCGCTCTTACCTGTCGCATAATCTCCATTTTGCGCCGCCGACATATCGCTCTCGGTTGCATAAGTTCGCAAAATATAAATATCCTCTACCTTATTCTCTTGCGCACTCGCCTGCTCTTCGTCGTCTACCGATGTCATCTCCGCCTCGCAGCCCGCCGCACCTTTGTGATAAATGCCAAAAATTAAGCCTTCAATCGTTGTTTCCGTAATACAAAAACTTGGAATCTTTTCATAATCATTTTCTGTACCCGCAATTTTGCGCATATAATCACCGTAATCAAACGAGGATTCGCTTGCATTCTTCTTGAAACCCTCGACTGCACGATAGCCAATCCCATTCGAAGCATAAGCTTGCGCATCGAAATATAGCGATCCTTCATTCATATCCGCGCTTAGCTCCGATGCCATAATATTGTCATCACCGGAAATCAACAAAATATCTAATACTGGGAACAAGCGTGACATCTTAATTCGCTCGCCATTCAACAGCGAAATGTTCCGCATTTGATCTTGCATGGTCAGCAGCGCTTCATAATTTTCAATTTTCAAAATCGCCGTACCATAATTCGCATCGCATTTTTTCACATCGCCACCTACGCCACTCGTCCGACAGGTCGCCTCAGTATCCTTCGCGCTTAATAATATACCTTGCGTAGCAGTCACACCGCCCAAAACCGCCAAAACCGCTCCACAGGAAATTGAGACAATGATGCAGACTAAAATAATCAAGTTGCGCACTTTTTGTTTATGTAGCAATTCCGCTTTAACATCTGGCACTAAACTAATTTCGTACATAATACCCTACCTGCTATTCGTCCTCTCCGCTAAACCAATCGCCACTGCAAATTCCGCTGCCACCTGCGACAAAGCTTGTTGCTGTTGTTGCGTTACGCGCACCATTTGCCATGGATTTCCCTGAATCGTCTGAACACTTGTTTTCGCTTCCAAATATTCCGCCAAAAATGGAATAATTCCCGCAAAGCCGGACAGCACGATTCCACCCACCTTCACGGTTGGATACTTTGTTTGAAAGAAACGAATCGACTTCGTCAGCTCAGCCGCAAAATTCTCCAAAGTCTGATCCAAGGCCTTAAACACTTGGCCATCCAATTTATCTTGTGCTAAGCCAAATTTCAAAATAAACTGACGCGCCTGACTCTCCTTTACGTTCAAGGAGTTTGCCACCGTCCGTACTAAGACCGATAAGCCACCAGGCAACATGCGTACCAAGCGCGGTGCCCCATACACAATCGACAAATCCGTCGAATCCTCACCAAAATCAATTATCAAGCGCGCATCCGTCAGCCCAGGCGGCGTTAACGAACGCGACATCGCCAGTGAGTCCGGCTCTTGCGCCACCAAATTAAAACCAAAAGCCTCTACGCTCTCCATCCGCTCTTCTGCATACGCAATCGCTGTACAAGACAGCAATACTTCCGTTATCTTCGGATCATTCGGGCTTGGCCCCAAAATTACATAATCCACTTTCGCATCATCAATCGGCATCGGGATATATTGATCTGCATGGTACTTAATAATCTTTTCCATCGACTTTTTATCTTGTGTTGGAATTTCAATAATCGTTGTAAAAGTCTTCGTCGACGGCATCCCTAGCGCGATATTTTTTGTCTTAATTCCCGCTTGGTCGGCGACACTCTTAATCGTTTCGCCTAATTTTCGCCGCCCCGCATCACTACTATCTTGTAGCACTTGTCGGCTAACTGGCACATATGCAAACCGCTCCAAAATCCAACCATGCGCAATGTTTCCAGACAACTGAACCATCCTTAGCGCATCTGTTCCGATATCTAATGCGAAGAAGTCGCCCACACCATAGCCTAAACTCATACATCAAGTTTAGCATAAGCGACTTCTAAAACGCAAATCTTTTTAACTAAAAATTGCTATACATTAAACTTAAATTCCACCACATCGCCATCGCGCATCACGTAGTCTTTTCCCTCTGTTCGCATCAAGCCCGCCTCGCGTACTGCTTTCTCTGACCCTAAACGTACCAAATCATCATAGGCACAAATCGACGCCGCAATAAAACCACGCTGAAAATCCGAATGAATCACCCCTGCCGCCTCTGGCGCCGTCGCGCCGCGCTTAATCGTCCACGCTCGCGTTTCTTTTTTGCCTGCCGTCAAGTAACTCTGCAGGCCCAATGTCTCATATGCCACGCGCACCAACTGGCTCAGCCCATCTTCCTTGATGCCATAACTCTCCAAGAATTCCCGCTTTTCTTCCGCCATCATCTCCACCATTTCTGACTCCAACTTCGCATTCACAAATACACATTGTTGTGGCGCCACCAGGGCCGCCAATTCCGCTTTCTTCGCCTCGTCGACCACTTCATTCTCGTCCATATTAAACATATAGAAAACCGGCTTCGCACTCAATAAATCTAGCCCGTCCACCGCCTCAATTAGCATTTTGCCATTTTTCAAATCATCCAACGCCCGCGATGCTTGCTCTGCTCGCTTCGCCGCTTCTTTGTCACCACCTCTCGCTTCTTTCTGAATTTTTGGCAAAGTTCTTTCCAAAGTCTCAATGTCCGCTAGCACCAATTCCGTTTCTACCGTTTCAATATCCCGCTTCGGATCCGGTCCTCCCGCCACATGCGTCACATTCGCATCCGCAAAGGCCCGCACTACATGGCAAATCACCTTACATTCGCGAATATTTGCCAAAAACTTATTACCTAGGCCTTCGCCCTTCGACGCCCCCGCAATTAGCCCCGCAATATCTACAAATTCCACTGTCGCCGGCACAACTTTTTTCGACTCATACATCTTCGCCAACACCGCCAAGCGCTCGTCGGGCACACCCACAATTCCTGTATTCGGCTCTATCGTTGCAAAAGGATAATTCGCCGCTAGCGCTCCTGCATTTGTCAGCGCATTAAACAGCGTACTCTTTCCTACGTTCGCCAATCCCACAATTCCAATCTGTAAACTCATGCCTGCTATTATAACAGATAGCGCAAAATTATTCGCTCTCGCCAATCTTTAAGGTATATGTCTCGGCCAGATTAAATTTATTGCTTTTTGCATCCGGCCCCTCAATCACGATATAGTGCACTAATTCATCTTCAGCTTCAAACCACCATGTTTTCGACCAAATATTTTCATCTGCATGATAATAACTCACTAAATATGCTTCGTATTCATTCAAAGCTACCTTTTTTACGTCTTTCAGCTCCGTCACTTCTTCATCCTTGCTTAATTCCTCAAACCGTTCCGCTGCATATTCAGCCGCCTTCATTTGATCGTCATTCTCATCACTACCAATTATTCCTGTTTCTGCGCCAATCATTAACGTATACAGACCATTCGCGTATATTAATCCGTCAGCCACTTCTCCAGATTTTTTCCACGTCCCATTTGTCGTGATATATCCTAGTCCATCACTACCAATATATACCGCCTCCGCATCGTCACTCTCGTCACCCTCATCGTTCTCGACATTAGCATTCTCATTCGCCCCTTCTTGTTCAGCACTGCCATTATCCGTCGAATTCACCGTCGCCGCCATATTCCAACTCGCCAACATCGGGCCCAACACCATCAGTCCACAAATTAAAATCACTAAACCAGTCACTAAGCCAATCGCCAGTATTGCTTGCGATTTTTTCCCATTTTCCGCATTTTCTGTTGGCGCAACATCATCCTCGTTCGCCCGTTTCTCATTCTTAGTCGTTTCATTTTTACTCCCGGCCACTTCCGCTTCTTGCCGTCGCTCTGTCTCAGTCTCTTCCACGTTTTATCCTAATTAACTTTAGCTTAATTATAATTCGCTAAAAACTTAAAGTAAAACGCGTCAGACCTTTTTCCGATTGTGCTGCAATCTCCCAATTATTCCGCTCTGCTAGCGACTTTGCAATCGCTAAACCCAGCCCCGAACCTTGCGCCGTCTTATCTGTCTGATAAAACCGCTCAAACACCTGCTCTAGCTGATTGGACGCAATTGTTTGTCCATCATTTTCCACGCTCAAACTCTTTGTTGTAATTTTTACAACAATACGAGTCTTTGAATATTTCACCGCATTGTCCAACAAAATGTCCAACATTTGTTCAAAATCCGCCGCCACTAATTTCAGCCGCAAAGATTTTGGTACCACGAGCTCCAATTTCTTTTCGCCTAGTCGCGCTTTAATTAGCTGCGTATGCTTTCGTACCAATTTTGCCGCATCTACTTCCTTCTTCTCCGCTGTCGCACTCCTACCGTCCGTTCGCGCCAACAGCAACAAATCGCTCACTAATTTACTTGCACGGTCTAGCTCCATTTCCACATTGCTTGTCCACGGTTGCTCGTCCGTTCCCAGCGCCTCAAAATTTGCCTGCGCTGCCGCAATTGGCGTCTTTAACTCATGTGACGCATTCGCAATAAAATCTCTCTGTTTATCATAAGCCTCCCGCACAGGCGCGATCGATTTCTCCGCAAAATAATAGCTCACAATAAACACTAATATCTCCGTTAATACCCCCACAATCACTAGCACCAGCGCCAATCTGCCCAAATGTTCATCCCGCGCCTGTTCCGCTCCGCGTATAAACACTCGTCGCATCTCAATCGAGGAATTAAATTCGCTCGGCACTACAAAAGCATTATTCGACTGCTCATACGCCGCTACGCCATACACTAACGAAAAAGCAAACACAATAATTAGGCTCGACACGCCCATCGTTGTCAGAACAAATTTATTGCGCAGCTTCGAAAACATACTAATCTTCTACTAATTTATACCCCAACCCGCGCACCGTCGCAATCCGCACCTGTGATTTCAATTTCTTTAACACCTTGCGCAGCCGCGACATATAAACCTCAATATAATTATCTTCGCCATAAGCATCGCCACCCCAAACTTTGCTCAGCAAATAATCTTTTTTCACCACTTTTTCCGGCGTACGCATTAATTCGCGGATAATATCCGCTTCCTTCGTCGTCAAGTCTATACCGTTTAACCGCTTTTCATCCAAATCATATTCCAAATCTTTGAAAGTCATCTTCCGGTCCTGCATTTTCGCTGGCCGCCGCGACACTGCATTAATTCGTGCCACTAGCTCCGCCGTCTTAAATGGTTTCGCCAAATAATCATCCGCACCCATGTCCAGCCCCCGCACTTTGTCTTCCACTTCCGCCAGTGCCGACAAAATAATCACTGGTGTATAATTTTTGCGTTCACGCATTCGACAGAGAATATCCGTACCCGTTACCTTTGGTAGCATTACGTCCAGCACAATACAATCATAAATATTATCTAGCGCCGCATTCAACCCGTCTTCCCCATCAAAAGCCAAGTCCACACTATAGCCTTGCTTCTCCAAATTATGCTTCACCGCCTCTGCTAGAAACTTTTCATCTTCCACATACAAAACGCGCATACTCAATTCTCCTTATTGCTATACTATCAGTCTATGAGCAGAAACTGAAAAAAGCTTAAAAAACTTAAAATTATTCTCCGCCTGTAACTTTTGCAAAAAACCACGAAAAATTATATAATATACAAACATGTTAGTTTCTGATTTTAATTACGACCTACCCGAAGAATGCATCGCTAAACGTCCACCCAAAGTTCGCGGCAGTACTAAGTTACTCGTCCTAAATCGCCACACTGGCGCAATTACCGATTCACATTATGCTAATCTCGCCGATTTTCTCACGGCTGGCGATCTCATCATCCTCAACGACACTCGCGTCATGCGCTCGCGCATCTTCACTCAACTGCCCGATGGCCGCCCACGTGAACTTGTTGTGCTCGAGAAACATGCCGGCGAAATCGACCATGTCATGTATCGCGGCAAGCTCCATGTTGGTGACCAACTCACTGTCCAAAATCTCGCCAACCATTCTACTACTACTGACATTATTACTATCAAGGAAATTCTCGGCAATGGCACCGCCACCGTTACTACCAGTCGCGACCTCACCGCTATTGTTGCCGATTACGGCAATGTGCCTTTGCCACCTTATCTCCATCGCGACGCCGACGCCGACGATCTTAAGCGTTATCAAACCGTCTGGGCTAAAGCACTCGGTTCCGCCGCCGCTCCCACCGCCAGTCTCAATATGACCAAGTCACTCATCGCCAAGCTCCAAACTAAAGGCGTCCAAATCAATTATCTTACTCTCCACGTTGGTCTCGGCACTTTTCTCCCTATCCGTAGCGATAATGTCGAAGACCACCACATGCATTCCGAATGGTTTCATATTCCGTCTGAGACTATCGCCGCCATTCAGACCACCAAAGCCGCCGGCCATCGCGTCATCGCCGTCGGCACTACCGTTACTCGTACGCTTGAATATTGGGCCAAAACTGGCAAAACTCAAGGTGAAGACGATATTTTCATCTATCCAGGTTTTAATTTTCAAGTCATCGATGGCCTTGTCACCAATTTTCATGCGCCCAAATCCACTGTCCTTATGCTTACTACCGCTTTTGCTGGCTGGGACAAACTCAAACCGGCTTACGATCATGCCATTCAGAGCGACTATCATCTCTTAAGTTACGGGGATTCCATGTTCATATGCTAGACTCCGCACTCAAATTCGACATCGAAAAACAAACTGGTCTCATGCGCGCCGGCGTCATTCACACGCCTCATGGTGATATTAAAACTCCAGCCTTCATCGGTGCCGCCACTCGCGCTGCCGTTAAAGCCGTCACGCATCAGCAAATGCGCGAACTTGGCAGTCAAGGTATTCTTGCCAACACTTATCACCTCATTCTCGCTCCAGGACCTGAACTAATCGAGCGCGCCGGCGGCCTCGCCGAATTTACTTCCTGGCACGGTCCCACTTTTACCGATTCTGGCGGCTTTCAAATGCTTTCCCTTACCGATGCCAAAATTGACCACGACGGCGTCACCTTCAAGTCCCATTACAACGGCGACCAAATTCGCATGAATCCTGAGATTTCCATGCAGGCGCAATGGCAAATTGGCGCCGATATCCACATGGCCTTCGACCAAGCCATCGATTCTACCGACAAAACTCTCGTCGCTGCCGCCATGCAGCGCACTCATACTTGGTTACCTCGCAACATTGCCGAGCATCAACGCCTCGCCGCCGCCGCCAAAGCAGCTGACCGTCCGCCGCAATTTCTCTATGCCGTCGTTCAAGGCGGCCTCTTTCCCGACCTGCGTCGCACTTCCGCCAAATTAATGGCTCAGCAGCCCGTCGATGGTTATGGCATTGGCTCGCTCTATACCACTAAGACTCCCGAAACTGCCGACATTATTAAATTAACTAACGAAATTCTCCCCAACCATAAACCTCGCCACTTACTCGGCATGGGCTCTGAACCGCGCGACCTCTTCATTGGCGCACAATATGGCTGTGATACTTTTGACTGCGTCGCCCCTACTCGCCAAGCTCGTAACGGTGCTCTCTACACCCCCCATGGTCGCATCAATATCAAAAACGCCAAATACCGCGAACATTTTGCGCCGCTCGATCCCGACTGCGATTGCTATCTTTGCCAAAATTTTACCGCTGCCTACCTTCATCATCTCTACAAAGTTGACGAATTAACTGGCAAAACTCTCGCCAGCATCCACAACGAGCGCTTCGTCGTTCGCCTTTGTGACCGCATTCGCACCGCCATCCTCGACGATACTTTCACCGATTACATGCATTCTTTCCTCGCCGCCTACTATCATTAATTTTTTGTTATAATTAATCTATGAGCATGACTACCAAAGTTCAAATCGATACCAAAACTTTTATCCGTTTTTGGCTAGTCATTATTGGCTTCGTCGTTGCCGGTTTTCTTCTTTACAAAGCCAGCTTCGGCCTTTCCATTATTTTTGCCGCTCTCTTCTTTACTCTCGCAATCTCACCGCTCATCAAAAAAATCGCTAATATTTTCCCAACCAAGAGTCGCATTTTTTCCATCGCCATCGCCTATATTCTCGTCGTCGGCTTTATTGTCGCCTTTGCCGCTATCGTCGTCCCAACTATCGCCAACGAATCCGTTCGTTTCTTTAGCAACCTCCCCGCTCTAGTCGACGACGCCACTGGCAACATTGGCCTCATTAATCAAATCGGTAACAGTCTTGGCATCGCCAATCTCCAAGACCAAATCAACCAAGTTGTCCAAAAATTCTCCACCGAAATGGTCGGCGATTTCGGCAACATTATTAGCACCTCCATCGGTACCATTGGCAGTTTCTTTGCCGTCCTTATCCTCGCTCTTGTACTCGCTTTCTTCATGCTCACTGAAGGTCCTGCCCTCACCCAAAAATTTTGGAAATATCTTTCCAAAAATCACAACACCAAACGCGTCCAACGTGTTGTCGACCGTCTCGCCAACACCGTCTCCACTTATGTTTCTAGCTCCGTAACTGTTGCGCTCTTCAATGCCGCCGCTACCGCCATTGCCGTCTTCATCATTTGCCTCTGTTTCAATATTTCGCCAGGCCTCGCTTTTCCTTTTGGTCTCATTACCGGCGTCTTCTGCTTGATTCCGATGTTCGGTAGTTTCATCGGAGGTGCCATCGTCGCACTTTTGCTCGGTTTTAATGCATTTGGCGCCGGCATTACCTTCCTCATCTACACCATTGTTTATCTCCAAATTGAATCCAACATTATCTCGCCCAAAATCCAAGGCAAAGGCATGCAGCTCCCTGCTCTCGTTATTCTTTCCGCCGTCACTATCGGCGTCTATACTTTCGGTCTAGCTGGCGCCATTATTTCCATTCCAATCGCCGGCTGCATCAAAGTCCTTATCGAAGAATATGGTACCGATCTCATCGATGACGGCAAAATCAATGGCAGCAATCTCAAAACTCCTGCCAAAAAATCCGACGACAAACACCTTCTCGTCGAAAAATAAATCCCAAAAAATCTCAACAAAATTCGACCAAATTCAAAAAAATTCCCATTTTCAAAAATGGGAATCATTCTCATTTTGTAAATTGCCAATTTGTACCGTCCGCACTATCCAATAATGTAATCCCCGTCGCCGCAATTTCTTCGCGCAACTCATCCGCCCGCGCATAATTCTTCGTCTGCTTTGCTGCCACTCGTTCCGCAATCTTTTCCTTCAACTCATCCGCAACGTCCGGCGTCGTCTCCTCTAATTTCAACCCTAATGCCTCATCCAAAAATTGCACAAACTCTGTATCCGGCACCGCGCCGCTATTTATTGCCTTATCTAGCTCACTCAGCGCCCCCGCCGAATTCAAATTATTATTTAGCTGCACTAGCATTGCTTCCCGCGTCGCTTTCATATCTGTCGCCGTCTTTTGCCATCTTAACGCCGCAAAATTTCGATAATTCAGTCGCCGTTGCTTCGCCGCCGCCAGGTCCTCAAACGCAAAATTTCGTTCACTTTGAAAATGCCCTTGCAACACCCACATCCGATAATCTAAATGATTAAAGCCCCGCTCCACCAAATCCTCGAACATATATACATTACCCAACGATTTCGAAATCTTCTGCCCCTCAATTGTAATAAAATTATTGTGCAACCAGAAATTCGCCATCTTTTTGCCAAAAGCCCCCTCCGACTGTGCAATTTCATTCGTATGATGCACCGGGATATGGTCAATTCCCCCACAATGAATATCTATCGTCTCACCCAACTTCTCATGAATAATGGTCGAACATTCCAAATGCCAACCAGGATAACCTATCCGTCCCCTAAATTCCCATTGCATGGCATGGTCTTCGCCATCACGTATCCATTTCCATACCGCAAAATCCGACGGATTGTGCTTTTCATTGCTAAATTCCACCCGCGCCCCCGCTCGCAAATGTTCCAAATCTAGTCGTGCGAATTTCGCATAATCCGCAAATTTCGCCGTATCAAAATACAATCCATCCGTCGTATCGTACAAAAAACCTTTTTTATCTAATTCCTCAACTAACGCAATATCTTCTTTGATAAAATCCGTTGCGCGGCAAATTCCCGCCGGTTCCAACATATTCAGCGCACGAAAATTTCGCAAAAAATCCGCCATATACATTTCCGCAACCTCCCACACCGTCTTGCCGTCGCGCTTCGCGCCTTTTTCCATCTTGTCTTCGCCATCATCCGCATCCGACGCCAAATGCCCCACATCCGTAATATTCAACACGCGCTCTACCTTCCAGCCATTCAACTGCAAAGTTCGCATCAACAAGTCCCAATAAATATAACTTGTAAAATTCCCAATATGCGCAAAACTATATACCGTCGGCCCACACGTATAAATCTTTACCCGCTCCGAATCAATCGGCTTAAATTCTTCCACTTTGCGCGTTAGGGTATTATACAATTTCATACCCTTAAGTATATCATCGATTGATTATTTCTTCGCCGTCAGCCCGTCCAAACCTAATTTGCGCATTTTTTCCACGATTTTATTATTTCGCGCCAATACGCCCGTCACGCGCCGTCCATTTTCATTCTCAATCCGTGAATTTCGCAGACCTTTTCGATTCTCAATCAAATTATCTGTTTTCTTTAGATTTTTTACGTCTGATCGCGTTTCCGCTTCGTGCTTATGCCGTTTATCCAAATTTCGATACTTCGTCAACTTCAGCCAGTAAAAGATAAATCCAGGCGTAAAACCCGCCAAACCCAGCAATGCCACCTTCATGCCGTCGTCCGAATCCGCCGACGACATCCAGAACTCCAACCATTTCGTCCCCAGAAAAATCCCTATTACTTCCACAATCGCAGAAACAAATAACAGTCGCGCCTTATTAATCGGCACACTCCCCATCGTTTCGCCCGTTCGTGCATTCACCGCCACATAATGTAACATTTTTTTATCCATCTGATAATAACTATACAGCCAAACCGGCAGATAGGCCGCCTTCCACCTCGCGCCACCTATCTTCACTTTCTCACTTCGCCAACTTACGCCGCGATTATAAAACGTCATACTTTCATTTGCGCGATAGCGCGCCAAATCTTCCACCTGCAAACGCACCAGCGGCTTCAATGCATCAATATTCGTATCGCGTTTTTCGCTCGTAAATCCGCGCAAATATGCCGGATTCCACCCCACACATTGATCCGTGTCATACGGCAAAATCGCATTAATCACATTATTAGTATTTTTTGCTAAATCTTGATTCAACTTATCCGCCGATGCTTCCACCGTCAAATCATCCACCAACAAATCAAACTCCCGCGCCACCATATATGCATCTGCATCATAACGCGTCTCACGATCATCTCCCGAACCGACCGTATATTGTCGCACTAAATGCTCCGCCTCCCCCGTCATATTCGCATGCGCATTAATATCCACAATTACATATGGCAAATACACGCCCAGCACATTATCCGTCTTAAATTCCTTTCGAAATTTCGGATGCGCAAAGAATTGCCGTTTTGCCACAAATTGGTTAATTTTTACATTCGCTTCCCATTTTTCCAATTTAAATGGCAGCACCAAATCTGGCACTGCCCCATTCGGAATCTTTTCATTAATCGACAAAACATGTCGACACCAGTGACAGCGTGCGCTCGTCACTTCGTCCGCATTCATCACTACTTCCGCACCACAAGCTGGACATTTTAGCGTTAGAATCACTTTCTCGTCGGGAATAATATTCGTCGCCCCCTCACCCACGAATTCTCCTTTCAGATTTTCAATTCCCCCATACGCATTTTCCTTCTGCTCATCAAATAATGACCGACAAAAACCACATTTTAATTTTCCGCTACTCACATCCAGTGCCACGTCCGTCGCGCCGCATTTCGGACATCGGTTTAAACCATTTTTGTCGTTTTTGACCGCCATCATTTCTCCATTTCTTTTTGCGCGCATTTTGCTACTGGGTCTTAGTTAAAAGACCCAGTAGTTTCTTGCAATTTTTCTTTAAGCCGCCGGAGTTTCCGGATTCGTTGGCGAGTCCGCATCCGTTGCATCCGTCGCCGACGCTGCTGGGGCTGTCGGTTCCGCCGTTGGCGTTGCTGGCGCTGGCGCTGCCACCTGCGCTGTTTGTTGCTGCGCCGTCACCGGATTCACGCCCATCGGTTGCGCAACTCCCGACATGCCACCCATCATGCCAACGCCCATGCCCATCCCCATCATGTTCGTTGCACCGCCATTATTGCCGGCTGCATTGAAACCTTCTGCAATTTGCGTTTGTGCATATGCTGCCCCCACGCCACCTTGCATGAGATTACCAGTATTGAACTTATTAATCAGCTCAACCGACTGCTCATCCCAGTCAAGGCCCATCGGTTGTACATTCACAATCTGCAAGCCGTATTTCGTTGCCCACTGGTAATTCGCCTCGACTGCCTCATTCATATTCTTCGCAAATTCAACCGTGCCGCCTTGAATATCGTCAATCGATTTGCCACCCTTTGTAAATGCCGACAGAGCTGCCGCGAGCGACCCCACAAAGCCCGCGAATAGTGAATCTTCTACGCCCTTTGTATCACCTTCGCCGCCTAGCTCGAAAGTACCGCGGCCTTGGCCAGATGTAATATCTACTGGCACCAAATTCTTGAACAACAAAATTGGATCAACAACCTTAATTGTATACGTACCATTGCTCGTTACTGCCAACATCGTGTTCGCATAATTGGCATCTTTATAGCGAATCGGGTTTTGCGTACCATAGCGCAAGCCCGCCACATCCTTCAGATTTACATAAAATGCATATTGCTGATTGCCAGGCTGACCACCAAATTTAAATTGGTTCCAGCTCTGCCCAAAGGTTGACGCAAAGAAACCATCACCACTAAACATGCTCTTCGCTTCAGGTACATTCTCCGAAGTATATGTATAGCCACCAGGTTCCGAAATTACCGCCGTAATTGCGCCATTCTCGACCGTAATCAAACAAGTACCTTCCGGCACTAAGAATTTGCTACCATTCGTAATCACGCCGACATTTTCTTCGCCGTCATTATTTTCACTCCCCTTCGATTTCACTGCCGTCGCTCGTGCTAGCAACACATGATCGCGCATCGTAGCTGGTGGCGCCATGTATTCTAGCCATTGGTTCGCAAAGCTACCACCTAGCGCTCCGGCAAAAGCTTTAATAAAGCCCATAAAATCCTCCTTACTTTTCTTTTATAATAACATAAGCCAAAAACGCTTAAAAAATTTATTCATCAAAAATCCGCAGCCTACTCACTGCGGATTTCGCACCCCCAAAAGACACTAATTCTAGTAGCGCTTGATAGCTGCTTCAATCACTTTTTGCGCTTCTTCTAGACCAAAGAAACCTTTCACTTGCGTCGTCCCGGGCTTCTTCAAATCTTTGTAATGGTTGAAATGAAATTCCAATTGTTCAATCGTTCGCTTTGGTACGTCTTCCAAAGTCTTAATCGCATCGCCATTATTTCGGTCGTCATCTACTACCGCAATAATCTTATCGTCAACTTCACCATCGTCCACGAACTTCATCACACCCAAGATTCGCGCTTTCACATAGATACCGGTCGTCAATGGCTGGTCCGTCAAAATTAATACATCCAGCTCATCTCCATCTTCGTCCAAGGTTTGCGGAATAAAACCATAGTTGCAAGGCTTCGCAAATGCCATTGGCTCAATTCTGTCCAACATAAAGCAAGCACGCTTGCGGTCCCATTCAATTTTATGATTACTTCCTGCTGGAATTTCAATCACCACATTCAATTCACCATTTTTGTAATCACCAGGTTCCAATACTTGATTAAAATCTGCCATTTCACTCCTTTCGATTCAGCTGCCCAAATCGGGCCTTTTCACTATCATAACACAACCCATATGCTATAATAAGCATAAGTAACATCTAATAAATTTTAGGAGAAAACTCTCAATGGTAAGAATTGCTATTAATGGCTTCGGACGCATTGGTCGCAACGCATTCAAGATTGCTTTCGATCGCAATGATGTCGAAGTTGTCGCCATCAACGATCTCACCGACGCCAAGACTCTTGCGCATCTGCTCAAATACGATTCAAATTACGGTATCTACTCTGCCGACGTCAAATCCGACGACCAAAATCTTATCGTCAATGGCAAGTCCATTCGTGTTTTTGCCGAAAAAGACCCCGCCAATTTGCCATGGCGCGACCTCAACATTGATGTCGTAATTGAGTCTACTGGTTTCTTTACTGACCCAGCTGCCGCTCGGGCACACATCAATGCAGGTGCTCGCAAAGTTGTTATTTCCGCTCCAGCGAAGGGCGAAGGTGCTAAAACCATCGTGCTTGGCGTTAACGAAGACCAAATCACCGTCGACGACGTAATTGTCTCCAACGCTTCTTGCACAACTAACTGTATTGCGCCAGTCATGAAAGTTCTCGAGGACAATCTCGGCATCGAAAAAGCCATGATGACCACCGTTCATAGCTACACTGCTAGCCAAAAACTACAAGACGCACCAGCTAAAGATATTCGCGAAGCTCGCTCTGCCGCCGAAAACATCGTTCCGACCACAACCGGCGCCAGCAAAGCCGCCGCGCTCACTATTCCTTCCTTGCAAGGCAAGTTCAACGGTCTTTCCGTCCGCGTCCCAACTCCAGTTGTTTCGCTTTCGGATATCACCGCTGTAACTAAGCGCGATACCTCCGTCGAAGAAATTAACAATCTCTTCAAAAAAGCTGCTGCCGACCCATATTACCAAGGCATTCTCGCTGCCACCGAAGAAGAGCTTGTTTCCATCGATTATCGCGGCAACTCACACTCTTCCATTGTCGACCTTAAACTTACCGATGTTATTGGCGGCAACCTTATCAAAGTCGTTGCTTGGTACGATAACGAATGGGGCTACAGCAATCGTCTCGTCGAATTAACTGTCGACCTCGGCAAACTTGGTCAAGAAGGTCAATTCTAATATGCACGTCTACCTCGGCGCCGACCATCGCGGTTTCCAACTCAAAACCAGCATCATTAGTTGGCTCAAGGGTCGCCAAATTTCCTTCACTGATTTTGGCGCCAACTCCTACGACGCCGAGGATGACTATAATGACTATGCCAAAAAAGTCGCTATCGCCATGACCGCCAATTCCGACCCAAGCGACTTCGGCATTCTCCTTTGCGGTTCTGGTCAAGGTATGGCTATGCAGGCCAACCGTTACAAGGGCGTTCGTGCTGCCGTTTGCGATTCTGCCGTCGAGGCCATCGAAACGCGCGGTCACAACAATGCCAACGTACTCTGCATTTCCGCCGACGAACATCTCCGAGATTATGTCGACATTATCAATGCTTTTATGAGTACATCACCCCTTCCCGACGAAAAATATCAGCGCCGTTGTCGCAAATTAGACGAGGACTAACATGCCTATTACAGTTATCGCTCCTAGCATTCTCAGTAACAACCCTACCGAGTACAAAGAACTTATTAAGCGCTACTACCCTTTCGCTAAGCGCGTTCATATTGATGTCTCCGATGGCACCCTCACCAAGAGCACCACTATTCACGAATCTGCTGTTTGGTGGCCGAAGGGTTGGACCGTCGACATTCACATGATGACTACCGAACCTTCCAAACACCTGCCCGACTTGCTCAAACTTCATCCCAGCATGGTCGTTTTTCATGCCGAAGCCAGCGAGGACCTCTTGCCAGTTTTTGACACTATCAAGCAAAACGGCATGAAAGTTGGCGTCGCCATTGTTAAAGGTGTTTACCCAGGCTCCATTAAAACTATTCTCAAAGCCGCCGACCATGCTCTTATTTTCTCTGGTAACCTCGGCGAATATGGTGGTGAAGCCAACCTGCTATTACTTGAAAAAGTCGCTCTTATTGATGAAATTCATAAAGGCATCGAAATCGGCTGGGATGGTGGCGCAAATCTCGAGAATACTCGCCTTATCACCCATTCCGGCGTTACCGTCATTAATGTTGGCAGCGCCATCGCTAAAGCCGGCGACCCCGAAGATATCTATCGCAAACTTTGTGCCGAAACCGAAAATGGAGCTATTGTTTAATGGCGCGCATTGTTAGCATCGGCGCCGCCTTGCAGGACGTCTACCTTATCGACCATGACGATTTTGGCATCAACTCGCGCGGCTATTTCAATCAACTCGAGCTCGGCACTAAAGTCGATATCGATAAAATTCAATTCAGCACTGGCGGGGGCGCTTCCAATGCTGCTACTACTTTCGCTCGCAACGGCCACGAATCCATTTTTATGGGCTGTATTGCTGATGACCCCGCCGGCGCCGCCGTCGTCAATTCTTTCGACGACGAAGGTATCGACTCCAGCTACATTACCTACGTCGATAATATTCATACTGGTTATTCCGTTCTTTTGCTCGTCCCTTCTGGCGAACGCACTATTCTCACTTGTCGTGGTGCCTCTGCCAAATTCGACCTACTCGACCCTCGCGACCTCGAAACCATTCATCCCGATTGGCTCTATGTCACCACTTTTCGTGGCAATATGGATATGCTCGATCAGTTTTTCACTCAGGCTAAATCTCTCGGTGCCAAAATTATGTTTAATCCAGGCAATCTCGAGCTTCAACATCGCCGTAAAATACTTGGCCTACTTTCCGATGTTGATGTCCTATTAGTCAACAAAAAAGAAGCCAAACAGCTCGTCGAGGGTAGCACTTTAACCGAACTTATCGGCCGCCTCGGCAATTACACTCCTGCTGTCATTATCACCGATAGCAATCAGGGCGCCATCGCTACCGACCAAACCGAAGTCTATCGCGTCGGCATTTACGAAGATGTCCGTGTTAAAGATTCTACTGGTGCGGGCGACGCTTTCGGCTCAGGCTTCCTCGCCGCCTACGCCAATCATCAATCATTTCGCGATTCCCTCGTCTTTGCTTCCGCTAATTCCACCTCTGTGGTCCAACATATCGGCAGTAAAGCCGGAATTATCAATCAACACACTAAATTACATACTATGCCAATACAGGAGATACGTTAATGGACGATTCTATTACTAACTGGCTCGACCAGATTGCACAAAACAAACTTAATTCCGAGGATGTCGAACGCTCTTTGCGCTACGCTAAAGACCTCGAACAAGGTCTCTCAAAAATTCGCACTTATTCTCAAGGTGTTTCAATTTTTGGCTCCGCTCGTCTGCCTATGAACGGCAAATGGTGCAAGCTCGCCGAACAGCTCGGCTACAAGCTCGCCCAAAATGGCCATCCCGTCATTACTGGTGGTGGCCCTAGTATCATGGAAGCCGCTAACAAAGGCGCCTATGAAGCCGGCGGTCGCAGCATTGGTCTCAACATTCAACTCGCCCACGAGCAACATATCAACCCCTATGTTACCGACGAAATGGAGTTTCATTATTTCTTCGCTCGCAAAGTTATGCTTACCATGAGCTCCAAAGTCTACGTCTTCTTCCCAGGCGGTTTTGGCACACTCGATGAATTCTCCGAAATTCTCATTCTTATGCAAGAAGGCAAAATGCCCAAGATGCCGATGTATCTCATTGGTAAATCTTTCTGGAAGCCGCTCGATCGCTTCTTCGCTACTAAAATGCAGCGCATGAAAACCATCAACGCCTCTGATCGTAAAATCTATCGCATCACCGACAATATCGACGAAGTTGTCGAGGCCGCTAATGCCGTTGGCCACCGCAGTATCTACGATAATCTCTACAACGATAAACCGAACCGGCATAAAAATCTCGACAAATTCAATAAACATCCGTCTAAACAGTAATTCAGTTTTTCTAAAAATATGCCTCATAAGGAGGCATATTTTTTCATTTCATCACTACATTTTCTTTGCCAATTGCTTCGCCTAGCTCTTCCGCCAATGCTTCTGTTGGCTCACAGTGAAATGGCATTCGCATCGCTTTCTTCTCTTCCCCAATCACCAGAATCACTTCCGATAGTCCAGGATACATACTACAGCTCTGCTTAATTTTCACCAGTGTTTCCGTATCGCTCGCATCCATAATCCGCAAGAAAATCTTCTTTGGTCTCATCGGCTGAATATTCGCATCGCTTTCTGTCGTGCGAAAATACGTCGCCGGTTTCTCGCTGCTTCTTCTAAAGCCACCTCCATTCGCGTTTCCCGCCACGCCCGACGCCGCTACTTTTCCGCGCGCTTTCTGCTTCACGCCTTTTGTCGGCGTTTTCAACTTCGCCCCCGTCGCCTGATAATTCTGTAGTTCCTCGTCCGTAATAATATCTATCGCTTCGGCATTAATCTTTGCTTCATCTGTCTTATTCCCGTCTCGGTCGGATGCATTCACTTTTCCTGTCACCTTCACTACTGTATCTTGCACCAGCTTCGCGCCCACTTCCTCAAATGTCCGCGGGAACACCACAACCTCAATTTCCGTCATTTTGTCTTCAATCTTCACGAATGCCATCTTCGAACCACTCTTCGTAATCAACGTTCGCACATTCGTAATAATGCCCCCTACAATCACATTTGCCCCATCAATATTTGGCGTAATCTCGCGAATCAGCATCGTCTGCTCTTCGAAATAAGTATCATATTTATCTAATGGATGCGCTGAGATATATAAGCCCATCAAATCGCGCTCCCACATCAATTGCTCCTTGTCCGAGTATTTCGTCGGCGCCGGCGCAATTTCCACTTCTGGCACTTCTGCCGCCGAGCCCATCGCTCCAAACAAATCCGTCTGCCCATTCGCCGCATCCTTCTGCATCTTATTGCCGTAGGCTTGAATCTTTTCCAGATTAAACAACAAGTCCGAGCGATCGCCAAAACTATCAAAACCACCCGTCTTAATAATCGATTCCCAGCTCTTCTTATTAAACTTTACCCCTGACACCCGTTTCGCAAAATCGCACACCGATTTAAACTTGCCGTTTTTATCGCGCTCATCAATCACATCTTCTGCCAGCGCTTTCCCCATCCCCTTAATCGCCGCCAATCCAAAGCGAACCGTCTTCGATTTCCCTACCGTCGCAAAATCCGCATAAGATTCATTAATGTCCGGCCCCAACACCTGAATTCCCATCCGCTTACATTCTGTCATCTCAATCGCCAAACGCTCCGTCCAGCGCATATCCGCCGTCATCAATGCCGCCATAAACGCCTCCGGATAATAGGTCTTCAGATATGCCGTCCAATACGCTACCAAGGCATAGCACGCCGCATGGCTCTTATTAAAGCAGTAATTTGCAAAATCTAGCAGCTGGCTCCAAAATGTCTCCGCAATTTCCGCCGTTGCGCCACCTACTTTTACCGCCCCCTCAATAAACAGCGGTTTCATCTTATTCATCAGGTCGACCTTCTTCTTTCCTACCGCCTTACGCAAGGTATCCGCCTGGCCGCCCGTAAAACCACACCATTCCTTCGACGCCTGCATGAACTGTTCCTGATAAATCAGAATTCCATAAGTATTCTTCAGCGAATTTTCCAACCCAGGGTGCAAATAAGTAATCGGTTCTTCACCGTGTTTCCGTTTAATGAAACTCTCGATAAACTGCATTGGCCCAGGTCGATACAACGCATTCATCGCAATCAAATCATCAAAAGCCGTCGGTTGCAATTCTCGCAAGTATCGCTTCATCCCCGCCGATTCAAACTGGAATACGCCCGTCGTATCACCCCGTCGAAATAGCTCATAAACCTTATCGTCATCCAGCGGCAACTTACTCATATCAATCACCTTGCCGTGAACTTTCTTAATAATTCTTAACGCCTGCTGAATTACCGACAAGTTCGATAGCCCCAAGAAGTCCATCTTAAGCAAGCCCAACTCTTCCACCTGCGGTCCAGGATATTGCGTTGCCAGCGGCCCTTTCGCCGAAACCTCCAGCGGCATAAATTTCACCAAATCGTCTGGCGCAATCACCACACCACAAGCATGCACACCATGCGAGCGAATCGTCCCCTCCAATTTCATTGCAAAATCAATCACTTCTTTAGCCGTTGGATTTGTCTCATATTCTTTTTTCAAATCCGGCTCGTTCACGATTGCGTCTTTCAACTTCACATGATGCCCCATCACTGGGTCAGGTACCAATTTCGCAATTCTATCCGCCTCTGCATACGGCACCTCCAACACTCGCGCCACATCTCGCACCGCGTTCTTCGCCATCATCTTGCCAAAAGTCACAATATTGCTCACCCGTCCCTTGCCATATTTGCGTGTACAATATTCAATCACTTCGTCGCGTCGGTTATCCTGAATATCTGTATCAATATCCGGCATCGAAATTCGGTCGGGATTCAAAAAGCGCTCAAACAGCAAATCGTATTCCAAGGGGTTCAAATCCGTAATATGAATCGCATATGCCAGCAACGAGCCCGCCGCCGAACCTCGCCCCGGTCCATAAATAATTCCTTGTCCCTTTCCCCAGTTAATAAAGTCTTGCACGATTAAGAAGTAGCCGTTATAGCCCATTTTATCGACCGTCTCTAGCTCATAATCAATTCGTGTCAAAATTTCTTCCGACAACAAGGACCGAATTTCTTCTACGCTCTTTGTTTGCGCCTCTTCTTTTGACAAATAGCCAAAGCGTTCCGCCAAGCCCCGAAACACCATCTTATCTAGATATTCCTTTTCTGATTCGCCTGTCTCAATCGGGAATTTCGGAATCAAAATCCGCCCCAACTGAATATTTACATCACAGCGTTCCGCAATTCGGCGCGTATTTCGCACTGCTTCCGGACAAGTTTTCTGCCAATGTGCAATAATTTCCTCTGGTGGGATTACATGTAAATCAAAATCCTTTAGCGTCATTCGCTTCTCATCCGAGATATTACTGCCCGTTCCTACGCACAGCAGCACCTCATGCGCATCTTGGTCTTCTTTCTTCAAATAGTGCGCATCACAAGTCACCACTAGCCCCAAACCCGTCTCTTCCGATAACTTCATCAAGGCTTCATTAATTTTTTGCTGTTCTGGATTATGCGTTGTCGAATCTGGATGACCATGGTCCTGCATTTCTAAATAAAATCGCCCATCAAACACACCCGCATACCATTTAATCAGTTCCCGCGCCTTGTCCAAATCATCACTCCGAATCGCCGTCGAAATTTCCGAGCCCATACAGCCCGACAAACAAATAATCCCCTCGTTATATTCTTCCATCACTCGATGGTCAATCCGCGGCTTATAATATTTCCCCTCCGTCTCCGCAATTGTCATCATCCGACACAGATTCTCAAAACCTTTGTCATTCATCGCTAGCAATGTAATATGATAACGCAATTTATCATAAGCCGGATCGCGGTCTTCCAATCGCCGCGCCGCCACATAAGCTTCTAGCCCCAAAATCGGTTTTACTTCTGCGTCCTTACAAGTTTTATAGAGGTCAATTAAGCCCGACATGGTGCCGTGGTCCGTCACCGCTACCGCCTCCATGCCTTTCTCTTTCACGAAGCCGACTAACTCATCAATCTTTGTCAAACCATCCAACAATGAATAATGCGTGTGATTATGCAAATGCACAAAATCACTCGGCTTTAATGCTTCCTCCTCTGTCATAAGATTATTTTACCTTATTTTCCTAACTTCAGATGATAAAAACGCTCGACGTTTCCAAATCGCCCCGCCAATTCATTGTCGCGCTTGCCCAGCACCACGAAGCCCATCTTTTTCAATTTCGTCTCAAATTCCGTTATAATCTCCCGCCGAATTTTATTATTCTTGATTACGCCTTTATTCAACTGCCCCGCCCTCGCTTCAAATTGCGGCTTCAGCATTACTAAAAATTCCGTCTGTGTATTCGCTAAATTATCTCGCGCATATTCTAATACTTTCGTTAAACTCACAAAACTCACATCCGCCAAAATCACATCGGGCGTCACGCCATTAAATTCAAAAATATCGGTTTTTTCATGTAATTCAACTCGTTCGTCGTATCGCAGTGGCGCCTTCATTTGTTGCGTTCCTTTTTCAACCGCAATTACTTTCGCCGCCCCCGCCCGCAATGCCATTTCCGTAAATCCACCCGTCGACGAGCCAATATCCAACACTGTTTTTCCGCGCAAATCCACCCTCAGCGCCTTCAAGGCATTTTCTAATTTATACTCCGCTCTTCCAACTACTTCCATCTTATTTCATTACCGCCAGCAACGGCTTTTTCGCTTTCGCGATCTCTACTAATTCCACCCCCTCCAATTTCTTATATTCTCCCTCTGCTTGCATCATAATTTTCGCCGGTTTCGGGAAAACCAAACAATCATAATCACTTTCCGTTCCAGGAATTCGCTTCAATACACTTCGTATCATCATCGCAAACAATCGCCAAAACTTCGACATTTTACCATTAAAGCTCATAAATGATTCATTCTGCAGATAAAATTTTCCGCCTCGCATCATCTTCGCCACCGTCTTACCGTTCACTGCCATATAATCCGACGCTCCCGCGCATTCCACAAATTCTTCTGACGAATTACCCAACACAAAGCGCGGCAGCCATTGTTTACGATGCCGCTTCAGCCACCAGCGCACAAGTAGGCCCAAGCTAAAATACGTGCGCTTTCGTCCACTCTGCAGAGCCTTGCGTGTTTTTGGATGATCAAAAATCGCGCACGCCTCCGCAAACATTCCAATCGTAAAATAGCACATACCATAACGCCAATGCGTGCGATTAATCTTGCATTCTAACGGCCACACTTCTCGTGCATCGCCTTTAATAATTTCATCAAATTTCAAATTGCCAAAACTGCGCGCCGTATCATTAAAATTTCCCAGCCCCAACACGCCAATTCGGACATTTTTTGCGCTCGACAACATAATACCATTAATCGCAATCGTCGCTGTGCCATCACCCCCCGCCGCAATCACCAAGTCATCATCTCGAAACACTCGCGCCAATCTATGCGCATTATCATCTACGTCCGTATCGGCAATTTCGAATTTACCAATCATCCAGCCCTTCAATTTTCGTGCATGCGCCAACACATCACGTTGCACCCGACCATAATGCGAACTTCGCGGATTATAAATAATTACTAAGCGTTTCATCTAACTCTTCTATTGTGCCATAAAAACTCAAAATATCATCTCTTGACATTCCTAGCACATCACTTAGTTCAATTTCCGCATATTTCTCCGTCAACTCATCCCCCGCTGCCATCAAATCCGCATAGTCATTATCGAGCGCCGTCTTATTTATTTCGCTTGTATCTGCATATTTCGTCTTAAATTCCGCCACTTTCGTTCGATATTCCGCCAAATCTTCCGCCATCTTCGCCACTTTTTCCACGCCCAATTCCTTTATTGTCTCCAGCTCATCATCGCTAATTTCATTATCCGCTAGTATTCCCATCAGTTTCGCGCCCCGCTCTTTCGCTAGCTTTAACTGCGCCATCTTCGCTTTCGCCGTTTCATACTTCACATCTATCTGCTCATTTTTCCGCACTGTCGACGCACCCAAACTTTCCATATAGCTCATACTCTTTTCTATTGCCACACTAAACACATCAAACGTCTTCTGATTCTCATCCGTTACCCCCTCTTCACCAATTTTGCTGTTCAAAAAATCTTCAACTGCTGTTCGCGTCTCTAAAATTGTCGTCGTGTAATTTTTCGCTTCTCTATATCCCGTCACGCGATTCGTCAACCATAAGCCTACGCATACGCCCACCGCTGCTAGCAAACCCGCCGCTACGCAAATTGTAATTTTCGCACCACGCGACAAACTTTTTCTAACTTTTTCCTCTCTCAAATGCTTCATTATATCCCACTCACCCACAATTCACTCGGCAACGGCCACGCATTTGGCGTGCACCCCCTCAATCCTGTCGATTGCTGCAACATAATTGGTGCCGGTCCCGCCGTTGTTTCGCATTGCGCAATATGATTATGCCCCAAAAAATGCCCCACTTCATGATTCACTACCATCTGTCTATATTCCAGTAAACTCACCTTCAACTCATTGTAGCTATCCGACGCATTCAGCCATCTATCATCATTAATCAATACATATGGTTTCACCGTACAACTCAGCAATGCCGAACAGCCATCATCATAGGGCGCCGCCGCTCGCACCTCCGCGCCGCTCGCCAGCACCATATGTAATTTTCCCCCACTTTCTACGCGCGTAAATTTCACGCTCGCTCGTTTCCAGCCGCGCTCATCATTCAAGATCTCATTCACCAACTCTGCGAATTCTTCCTTGTTCGCCTTTATCTCCCCCCGATAACTTACATCATAAGTAATATTGTACTTATAACTCGTTGTTATCACATTCTGTGTATAATATGTATCCGCTATGCTCTGAATTTCTAATTGCGTCCGTGTCACCTCTGCACTAATCGCCAAACTCACCGCGCCTTCGAGCATCTCTATTCCCCAGTTTTTTCATTGTCGCCATTGTTGGCATTCGTGTCGTCCGTTTTGTTTGTTTCGCTCCCATTAGCATTATTATCACCACCATCCGTACTCTTCGCCGACGCATCATCTTCGGCCTCTTCTATTGGCTCGCCGCATGTAAAGATACCTGCAATCGCTTCTTTTTCTTCATCCGATGAATTCGCGCATGGGTCTACCGTATTCTTCGCATCAAAACCACCCAACTTCCACTCACCCGTCGCAATCCGGCCGTACAGAATCACTCGCACCGTGCCGCTCGGCTGCGCAATCGCTACACTAATCACTTTAAATACATTGTTTACCCGCGCAAAATTCAAATTTGAATCTGCGAAATCCACCGTATAGCCTGCGCCGAATTTATTTATCAGTAAATTGTCAATTTTTACTAAATCACCCCCATCAATCAACTCCGATTCTTTCGTCAAAGTCTCAATCGCCTCATTCTGCGAACTCACGCCAAGTGCCGCATATAGGTTTCGCAAATTTCTCTCAACCGATTCTTTTTCCGTTTCCGCTTTTGTGCGCGCCGTATTCGCACTCCCCACCAGAACCACTGTCACAATCAGACCAATCAATAGCACACCCGCAAACGCCAAGGCGCAATAGGCAATCCGCTGCCACAAATAGTCTACCATCTTCCGACCACTAATCACGCCATTCGCATTCACTACATTAATCGGAGCTTGTGTTGGCGTCGCAGGCACAGGAGCTGGCGCTTCATGATAATTCTCATACGAAATATTTGGCCCACCAAAGCCGTCAAAATTCGGCATCGCATTCCCCTGCTCGCCGTTGCCATTTCCGGGCAAATTATTATTTTGCGGATTCATTCTTTCTCCTCACTGGAAATTCTTATGTTTATATTCTATCACAAGCCACAAAAAATCTCGTAAAAGCTACGAGAAAATCTGGCGGAGAGAACAGGATTCGAACCTGCGAGCCCCTTGCGAGGCTACACGCTTTCCAAGCGTGCTCCTTCAACCACTCGGACACCTCTCCAGCTCATTTCATTCTAGCATATTTCCCGCCCCTTGTCATCCGTTCCACCTTCCCGTTTTTCATGTATAATACATGTAGTTATGCCGAATCAAGAAAATGAAACTATTATTGAGCTCAAAGCCATCTCCAAACGTTACGGCCTAGGCGACGCCGAGTCTTATGCCTTGCATAATTTTGATCTAACCGTCAAACGTGGCGAATTTATCATGATCATGGGACCTTCTGGCTGCGGCAAAACTACTTTGCTCAATATCATCGGCTTACTCGATAAAGCTACTTCTGGCGAATATCGCCTCGCTGGCAAAAACGTTGAGCGTATCTCTGCCCGTAAAAAGGCGCATTTCCGCGCCAAAGAAATTGGTTTTATTTTCCAAAGTTTCAATCTCATTCCCAATCTCAGCGTAATTGAAAATGTTTCCCTGCCACTCATTTATTCCGGCTATCGCAAAACTCGTCGCCTTAAAATGGCCGACACTATTCTTGAACATTTCCATTTGCGCGAACGCGAATATTACATGCCCTACCAACTTTCTGGCGGCCAACAGCAACGCGTCGCCATTGCGCGTAGCCTCATCGCCAACCCCAGCATTATTCTTGCCGATGAGCCAACCGGCAATCTCGACAGTCGTAGCAGTCACATTATCATGGAAGAACTCCAAGAAATTCATTCGCTCGGCAATACTATTATTATGGTTACCCACAACCCCGCGCTTACTACTTACGCCACTCGCGTCATTAATATGCTCGATGGCGAAATCGATACCGACATTAAAACCGTTGCCGACCAAGACTTACCAAAACCAGGAGACCCTGAAAAAATTTCCGTTCGTATCCTTTCCAAGAAACGCCCCGTCGAACTCGAAGTTGACTCCAAGACTCCGGTTGTCGTTACTGGCAAACATGTCACAACCGAAAAACGAAAAATGAAAATAATTAAGCAAGGTGATGCCATTCGGGTCGTTCCAGCTGATTCTATCGAGGCAACTCTTCCTTCTTCATTCAATATCGAAGAATCCGTGACCGAGATTATTGCCCATCCGCATACTTCTAAAATAGAAGTAGCTGACACCGAATCCGACGCCAAATCCGATACTAAACCTAACCTTAAACCTGACACTAAATCCGACAGCAAAACTTCTACTAAGCGCAGTCGCGTTAGCAAAATCATCAAACCCGCCAAAACTAAAACTACCAAAAGCTCTAAAAAGAAAGTGAAGGAATCCTAATATGTCGCTCTTATTAAATACTCATTTTCATCTTGCTATTGACAGTCTCCGTCGTAATCGTAGTCGTACTTTTCTCTCTGCTCTCGGTATCGCTATTGGCGTTGCTTCGATTGTTTTAATTCTTTCCCTCACTGGCGGCATTAATAGTCTCATTAGCACCAATAGCAATAAAGAATATGCCAACCTCATTCTTGTCCGTCCGACTACTTCCAAGTCCGTCGCCGATAATATTATCGACGAGCTCACTCTCAATAATCAATACATCAAATCCAATCTCACTCTCGACGACATTAAAACGATTCAAAAAATCGACAGTGTCGAAGCCGTCGCGCCAATTGCTATCTCTAACGCCGCCATCACCATTGGCGACCGTGTCCATCAAAGCATTTCTCTCGTTGCTACCAATTCCGACCTTCAAAACATTCTCTCGCTCCACATTAAGAACGGTCAATTCCTTGATTATAGTCTTCGCGACAACATTGCCGTGCTTGGCTACAACACTGCCATGAATTTATTTGGCGGTACCGAAGCCGTCACTAAGACTTTCTATTATAACGGTCAGCAATTCATGGTCGTTGGTGTGCTTGCCGAAGTCGATGACCCCATCAACTTCAATGGCGTCGACCTCGACAATTCCATTCTTATTAATATTGACTTTGCTAGCACCTTCGAATCCTCCATTCAAATTCAGCAAATCGATGTTCGCACCAACACTACCGATGCCGTTACTAGTACAGTCGAAACTATCAAACAGGACCTCTCTGCCGCCAAACGTGGCGATGAAAGTTTTGAGCTCATCACGGGCGAAACTAGCCTTCATCCCGCCGGCTCACTTCTCTCCATTGTTTCCAGCATGCTCACTCTCGTTGCCTCTATTTCACTCATCGTTGGTGGCGTCGGCATTATGAATATCATGCTCGTTTCCGTTTCTGAACGCACCCGCGAAATCGGCATCCGCAAAGCCGTTGGCGCCTCCAGTGGCAATATCCTCCTTCAATTCCTCTTCGAGTCTATTATTCTCAGTCTTCTTGGCTCGCTTATTGGTTTCGCTCTCGGCTACATTTTCGCCTTTCTCATCTCACTCATCACCCCATTCACGCCGCATATTTCCTGGAGCATTCTTGGTATTACTGGTGCAGTCGCGCTCATAGTTGGCGTTATTTTCGGTATCTATCCTGCTATCAAAGCCGCCAGCAAAGATCCGATTACCAGTCTAAAATTCTATCGTTAATTATTCTTTCAACAAAAAAGAGGCAGAGTCGCAAGCTCTGTCTCTTTTCATTGTCCGCAATATTCATTCTTCGCCCCCACAGAACTACCCCTCCTAATTGCCCGATTTTATTTCGTATTAATGATAATCTCTTCTAATCCTCTCTAACTCTTCTCTACTGATCTCTTTTTCTGGCTTCGCGATTAATCCCAATTGTGCCAGAGTTCGGTCGGCTTCCGTCAAACCTCCACTTTCCTGCAGTGCCGCCAATGCATATCGATGCCCCGCCGAGTTATTCCTGTTCCAATTTTCAATATTATTCCGTAGTCTTTGTATATCGAAACTACTCGTTGGCATTCCCGCTTTTTCTGCCAGTGTTTTCAATTCATCATCCGTCACATTAATTCTGTAATTATTCGACTCAAGGCGAATTGGCTCGATCTGTACTTCTCGCTCACCCGTCTCACTATTTTCAGCTGTCGTCTCCGCTGGATTATCTGTTGCTTCCGCCACCGCCCCAGCTTCACCAGGCTCAATGTCAGGCTCTTTTACGACCAATCCATATTCTGCCAAAAACTCTGCCACCGCATTCGGCATCATTGGCCCATAATCCGTCATCTTGCGTTTATCTACCAGTCGACGTCCATCAATCGCTCGCGAACGGTAAACCGGGTCCGCCGCATTCCATCTCTCAATTGCCTGACGTAAACTATACAAATCATAGTCCGACAAAGGCTTACCCATTTTCTCGGCTCTCGCTTTCAATTCTTCGTCGCTCAAATCAATCGCGCTATTTTCCGAATTGTAGCGAATTGGCTGATATTCTACCTGCGCTTCACCACTTGTTTCTGTCGTAGCCCCTTCAGTTCCAGTATTATCTGGCGTCTTTTCTATAATTGTCATTTCCGGCATATTGCCCTTCGGCGAATCAGGAATTGGCATCATTTCGCCATCAGGAGCATCTGGGATATCTGGATTATTCGGTCCATTCTCGCCGCCTCTCGGATTACTTAGATTACCGCCGCCCCCAGAATTACCACCTCCGCCGTTCGGATTATTGCCGCTCGGGTCGTCTGGCCTTTCTGGACCTTTTGGCACTTCATCATCAGGTTTCTCGACCCGCGCTCGTGGTACACCACCAATATCATCTGGCTTTTCGCCATTTCGCGGCTTCAACGGCGGCAAATCCGTTCGCGATACTACGCCAGGCACAAAGGCCGCCGTCGCCACACCCCGCTCCGTTGCTTCTGTGATATGTTGCACCACATTATATGTCGGCACCGTTGTCTCAACTGTGGACATTACCGTGTCTGGCAAATTTCCATCACCCGAGAAGGTCCAGAACGAGCTACCCATAATCGCCCCGCTCTCATCTACGCCGTTATTATATATAAAGGAAATGTTATCAAAATGACGCCCATTCACCGCATCAACTACCCATTGCGGCTGATCCGACAAATCTGGCACAAATTCACCATTTGCGCCACTCGCCGGAATATATTTTGTCACACCGCCAAAGTTTGCAATAAAGCCCGAATTCTCACTTGTCAAATCACCTACTTCAATTGTTTGACCGCCACCCCATGATTCGCCTGTCAACTTTGTATAGACGCCCCGTTCAGAATTAAAGTACCCGCGCAATTCATTACCATCTGACTTATTTGTCCCATTACTTAACCAATTTGACCGATAACCATCCGGCAAAGCCTCCAAGGCCTCGTCGCGCGACAGTTCTTCCGTCGTCGTTATCGTCTGATATTCGCCTTGCGTAACTGTATAATTTGGATCGTTCTCATATTGCGCCCTCTGCGCTTCTGTCAACTGCGCCCCCTCATGCAAAATCGCTTCCGTATTCGACACCTGTTTCAAACCTATTAGGCCCGCCAAGAAGGTATTCTTCGCATCCGCCGCATTTTGCGTCAATTCATGTCCCGAAATTTTACTCGCAACTCTATTCACGCCAGTCTCAACCAGGCCGACTTGGCTTTGGTCGACCAGCGCTGCCGCTTCCGAGAATCCAATCGAGAACGCACCCGATGCAATTGCTGATTTCAGCCCTTGCGCTGCTGAACGTCGTCGTCGCAGCTTTCTAAAGGCTTTGTCCTTCGCATTAATATCATTCTCTAAGGTTTCAGTCGCATTCGTAATCGCGTCTGCCGCATGCTCCATCACGTTTTCAACCCCCAACTCACGCAACTTCACTTTCGCTGTTGCGCGCGCAATATCCAGCTGCATCCGCTCATTCGTAATCACGTCCGCATCCGCATTCGAGTAATCAATTAAATCAATTCCCCGACTATCACTCATCTTTACCAAAGTATCCGCTTGCGCAAACACTTTCGTGATTCTGTCTACATCGCCCGAATTAATTGCCTCATTCAGGCTATTCGTCAAATCCGTCGCGCCTACTGTATCATATTGCACTTCCGCCATCTGATCGCCATAGCGTTTCGCTTTTTCGGCTGCTCGAATTACACGTCGCTTGCCCGTTGTCGGCACGATTGCATCTGACGCTTCTTGCCCTCGCGCTAGGTCACGCGCCTGCGTTGCCCTATCGCCCGTAATTCGACTACGTTCCTTAATCGCCGACGTAATTCCCGCGATACCGGCGCCTACTGCAATCGGCACAAAAGCCGCCCCCGCTGTCGCGCCTACCGCTACTGTTCCCGCCGCCACTAGTGCCGTGCGTACATTCGATTTACCTAAGAATACTGCCGCACTCGCCGCTGCACCAATTGCCTCAGGTGGCAAGAATTTACCAAGCTTTGAATTTGCCAACCGATTCGTAATTCTATCCAAAGCATCACGATGCGCCTCTGTGCGAATATTTGTTCGCGCTTCACCATTAATAAAGCGGAAACCATCCATCACGTCCTCGATCGACTTGCCATGCTCCGCTCGATCGCGTGCCGCTTCCGCCACTGCCATGTAATTATCCGCCATTAACGCATCCGGATTACCACCCGCTTGCGCCAATTCCTGATTCAGTGTCGTAATTGCATCTTGGAAAGCCCTCTTGTCTCCCGTCTGCGCATACTTCGCAATTGCTTCGTGCATCGTAATTGTCGCTTTGCCTTCTGGACTATCATTACCAACTTGCTCTTCATGTCGCTGGCCATTTTCGTCCACCCAATAATGTGTGACGACATCCTTGCCTTCCTCATCTTTGCTCAGACCATAAGTATTCATCTTCTCGCCCGCTGCGCCATGAATCATTTCTTCTTCTAGTCCCCGTACGTGCGCCTGCACAAATGTTTCTAAGCCCGCCTTTGTCGCCCAATCTTGTTCCGACAAATTCGATGTCTCGCCGCGCTGCTTCCCCACAATCATTTCATAAGCTTTTTTCTCATAATGCTGCAAAGTTACCTCGCGGAACATCGTGCCAAATATTGCACGGTAAACAAAGCCTTTCTCAATCTTTCGCTGCTCTAGCAAATGCTTTGCAATATCATGCGCCGCATCCCGTGCATCTTTTTCGCGGTTCAACGCTACTGCCACCAGCGGATTGTCTACTTCTTTCGGATCTTCCTCGCCATCCGGTTCATCACCTTCGCCTTCGCCTTCCCCCGTGCCACCAGACACCGAACGATTATATTCATCAATCAACGCCTGCAATTCTTCATTCGACATCTCGTCTAATTCTTTTACGGTATAGCGATTCTTCAGCCATTCACTAAAATCTCTGCTCGTTACAATCCTCAGCAGCCGTTCATGCTCTGCCTTCTCTTTTTCTTCCGCATCATTCTTTTCTTTTTCGTTATACTCATCAATCAGTGCTTGCAATTCTTCGTTCGATAACTTATCCAGCTCATTTACGGTATAGCGACCATTCAGCCATTCGCTCAGCTCTTTGCTAGTTAATTGTCGTAATAATTTCTCGTGCTCAGCTTTCTCTTGCTTCTCAGCATCATCATCTTCCGCTTCTGGATTTTTATTTGCTTCAGGATTCTCCCCCGCATCAGGGTTTTCCCCTGCACTCGGATTCTCGTCCGCACTCGCGCCCAAGATTCCCTCCAGCCGCTGCATCCACTCATCCGTCTTCTCGCCCTTTAGGCGTGGATTCTCA
>CAVFJY010000007.1:0-58808 GCA_963623365.1 bacterium
GATAAATATTTCGCAATAAAATATTCGACAATCAATAAAATGCCGAAAAAAATAACCAATAAAACTATCTCTTGTTTCAATGAAAGATCTTGCTTTCTAAAAAATCTATGCGCAAGAGAAAGAATGCCGACGGTTAACAATATTCCCATCAGTAAGACAAGAATTGAATTTGAGGCATAAACAGAAACACGAACATATCGCCCACAAAATAAACTGCAGAACACAATAATAGATATAGCTGCTATAAAAATTAAGGAAATAGCAAAAGCCAGCTTGTCTTGAATCGGCTTTAGCTTCTTATTTATGTGCCTTTTTTCTTCAATACAAATTTTATTTTTTCCACGAACAACGCTCTTTTTAAAAATAACAAACTTACCAGCAATATAATTAAGTACAATAACAATGATGTTCGCTCCTGCTTTGATGACTATGTCGTTTACGCCCAAGAGCTCAACAAAAATAAACATACATAGCCAATCTACAACGCCCGTCACTAAGCGACACCCTAAAAATGATATTACTTCATTACTAACTTTTCTTATACCGCGCGATTCACTACGGAATACCCATTTTCTATTTGTAATATACGCAAACAAAACCGCTAACATCCAAGCAATTATTGTGCTTGCCGTCGTCTCAAGTTTCAAAGGATATGCGCAAAACCAATATACTACAACATTAACTAAAGTTGTGCACACCCCAAAGAATAAATACGGAATTACGTCCCAATACTTATCTATTATTTTCTTAATCATTTTTTCGCTAGCCCCTTCTTGAATCGGCGGAAATCTCCAAGTGCTTTCCAGCCAATCTTTGCAATTTTAGGGACATTTATTGAATTCACTCCAGCCTGACGAGGCTTAAATGTGATAGTTTTAAAAATCAATCTCTCTTCATAGAAAGCAAAAAAGGTGGTAAACATAATATTAGGTAGATTGTAATTCGCATCGAAACGATCCATATATTTTTCAACAATAGAAGTTTTCATTAGCCTGAACGGCGCATTTGCATCTGGTACTTTTACCCCAAAATAAATTTGAAGAAGAAAACAAACTACTTTTTCTACAAAAGCTCTGGATTTTCCATCGCCACGAATATTTCGATGGCCTAATATCACATCGTAATCAGTTCTTAGACGCCAAAAAGCTTCAAACTCTTTAGGATTCGTCTGTCCATCTGAATCAGTCTGAAAAATATAATCAGCCCCCCCTGAATGGCATAATTATATAGCGCAATAAGCTTAGGGCCATGCTGTTTGCCCGTATTCGATAGTACTTCAAGTTGAGGATAATTAGCTTGCAATTTCTCTAGAATTTCATGCGTCGAATCCGTACTGCCACTATCAGCGATGATTAATTTAGATTTCTTTGACTTTTTGCTAAGTATCGGATACCACGCCTCCACTGTGGCTTTAATATTATCTTCTTCATTATATGCAGGCATAACTATATAAACTGAATCTTTTTTCATTTCTAGTTATCTCCAATTATTTATCTTATCAATAACACCACGCTCGGGTCTAATCTTTGTATCACAAACTTGAAGATAATCTGAAATTTTGCTTGTCTTTGCCGTCATAACTGAGACTTATTATATAATATTTCTATGATAAAAATCTCCATTTTGGTGCCGATTTATAATGTGGCGGAGTTTTTGCCGGAATGTCTGGCAAGTCTGACGGCGCAGACATTGCGCGAAATGGAGATTATCTGTATTAATGACGGCTCGACAGATGAATCGCCGCAAATCATCGAACAATTTGCAAAAAAAGATACACGGATTCGGGTGATTACCAAAGCCAATTCTGGTTATGGCGACAGCATGAATCAGGGGCTAGCGGCGGCAAAAGGCGAATATATCGGCATTGTGGAGTCGGACGATTTTATTGAGCCGGAGGCCTTTGCGCAGCTATATAAATTGGCAAAAAAACAAGATGCGGACATTGTGCGCGCGAATTATTTTTATCATACGGCGGAAGGCGACAGCTTACACCGCGCAATTCGGGGACAGAAATTAGGGGTTGCACAAGATATTGCCAGCGATCCCGCGATTTTATATGAAGAATCGGCGATTTGGTCGGCGATTTACCGACGGAAATTTTTAGAGAAACATGGGATTCGTTTTTTGCCGACCCCTGGAGCATCCTATCAGGATACGAGTTTTAATATGAAAGCACTGTGTAGCGCGGAACGAATCGTATATACCGATGCGGCGTATTTGCATTACCGGACGGATAATAGCGGGTCGTCGGTCAAGAGTCTTGTAAAAGCAGATTTTGTGATACAGGAATATGCGGAAGTGGAGAGATATTTGGAAGAGATGGGCGCGCCGCGCAAAATTCGGTTGGTCGCGCAAGCGGCCAAGTTTGGCGCATTTCATTGGAATTTAATCCGTTTGCCGCGCAGTTTGGCTCTGATGTTCCTTGGCAAAATGAAAATCAATTTCTGCGCAGCGCGCCAAGCCGGCCTGCTTGATAAGCGTTATTGGCCACACAAATACTGGCTCGCACTGCAGTTGATTTTGCACTTCCCGGTTAGCCTCTATTACAATGCGCTAGCTTTGCGCCAGAAAATCCGCCGAAAATAATTTAGCGTTATCTGTTAAAATAGAGATAACAGTTTAGCGAGGAGGTATTTTCATGGAGATTAAAGACTACAAATACATCGTAGCGGGTGCAGGGATTTTTGGCGCAATCATTGCAGAGCGGCTGGCGAGTCGCGGCGAACATGTCTTAGTGGTAGAAAAACGCGAACATATTGCTGGCAATATTTATAGCTATACAGACCCAGAAACAGGGATTGAGGTACATAAATATGGTTCACATATCTTCCATACCGAATCGGACGAAGTTTGGGATTATATTACGCGCTTTACGGAATTTAATGATTATACACATACGGTAAATACACGCTACGAGGGCAAATTATATCCGATGCCAATTAATCTCGATACGATTAATCTGCTTTATGACACCGATATGGATGCGGAAGAGGCGGAAAAATTCGTGGCGGCAGAAGCAGCTAAGACCGGCATTACGGACCCGCAGAATTTCGAAGAAAAAGGCTTGTCCTTGGTGGGCGAAAAGCTATATACAGCCTTTTTGAAAGGTTATACCGAGAAGCAATGGCACACATCGGCGACGAAACTGTCGGCGGAAATTTTGAAACGAATTCCGGTGCGATTTTCGCATGATAATCGCTACTTTATTACAGCGAAGCACCAGGGGATTCCAAAAGAAGGTTATACGGCGATGGTGGCGAAGATTTTGGATAATCCGCTGATTGAGGTGCGGACGGGCGTGAGTTTTCAGGATATTGAGGCTGAGATTTCGGCCGACGCAAAGGTAATTTATTGCGGACAAGTCGATCAGTTGATGGATTATAGTCTTGGCGTATTACCGTGGCGAAGCTTGCGCTTTGAAGAAGTGCGGACGACGGAGACCCTGGGCGAAGCGGTGATTAATGAAGCCGATCCAGCGGTGCCGTATACGCGCTCACATGATTATAAATATTATCAGGTGCATCAACCAGAGGTGATTGCACAGGAAGCTTGTTATATTTGTCGGGAGTATCCGGCCGATTTCGAGAAAGGCGGCGAGGTCTATTATCCAGTAAATAATGATGAGAGTGAGATATTGTACCAAAAGTATGTAGCGGCGGTGCATGAGAAATATCCGAATATGGTGCTAGGCGGACGCTTGGGCGCATATCGGTATTGGGATATGGATATTGCGATTAAAAATGCACTAGAAACAGCAGAGGGTTTATAGCTAGTCCGATGAGGACTTCTTCGCCTCCATCTTTTTGAGGGAGGCGACGCGTAACTCTAGAAAAAACGAGGGTATGTTTGAACGGGCGGATTTTTGCATCTCTGTTAATGTCGGGTATTGCACATATTTTAGAGTAACGCGTCGTGTCCTAGTCAAAAAGCGCTAGCGACGACGTCAAAAAGAACACTTCCCTATTTCTTGGGGAAAATTTTTGTCTTGGTGCGATTAAGTTTGAGCCACGCCCGCACGCTTCTTGATGAAACAATCTCTTGCAGGCGAGCATTATCGCGGCGAAGGTCGACAATTTCAGCATTCTGAGCACGAGAACTAGCCAATTCATACCAACGTTCAAAATTAATTGCGACGAGGCGTAAAAGACTAGTTATCGCAGCGATGCGCGCGGGCGAAAAAGACGTCAGCGTACGGCTAGATTTAAGCGCTTGGTCAAAAATCCGCGGAATAACTTGGTCGATAGAAAATTTAGCCTGAAATTCAGCGCGATGCTTGGCGGTATATTTGTAAGCAGTACTATAGCCAGAAAGCAAATCGTCGACAATCTCTGTGGGAGTTTTATGGCGGAAGCCGCGACCGGAAAAGTTGTAACGCTCAGCTTTCATAAAATTGCGACTATTCAACCAACCTGGGCCGCCGAATTGGCCATAAATATAAATCGGCTGGCCGGCAACGAGGCAATATTGGACAGTTTTGCCGATGGAGATGACCGCGTCGTAACGTGTGAGAATTTGAGCGGTGAGCCGTTCGTATCTGTCGCCACAGAAGCCGAGATAATCGACCGCGACGCCCTGCTCTTTTAAAAGCGACCTAATCTCGCGAAGCTCATCACAAGGATAATTGGCAACAACGAGAAGTTTTTGCAAAGTCTTCTTGGTTGATAATGAAACAGGCGCGACCGTACGCGAGGCGGGCTCATCAACAAAACAATATTCTAGGGGTGCGGGATTTTGATAGAGCGCGACAGGTGGAAGTTGTTCAAAGAATTTACGATTCACGGCCAGCGCTTCTTCAGAAACAAACAGCGAAAGCGACGAAAGCGCCTCCTCGAAGCCATAAATGTAAGGCATTTCGTCGGCACATTCGGCATGCGCAGACATGTGCATAAAAATAAATTTCGGCGCATGAGCGAGTTTAGTGGAATCACCAAGCTCCGCAAGCAAACTTTCGGGAAAAGTCTGCGAATTAATCCAAACAAGGTCAAAATCTTCTAGATGATATTGCGGATGGTCGCGAAAAACATCAACATGAATACCGCGAGCCTCAAAAGTCGCGCGGATTGGGTTATGGAAAGTATTAGTATAAACCGTTACTTTATCGCCGCGGGATTGCAAATAGTCCGCGAGCTCGAGCGTTACAAGAGTGGCGCCATTAATCTCATAAAGAAATGGATGAGTAATTAAGACTCTTAGGCCCATAAATCAGTATAGGCCTTGGCGACCTTATTGGGATCGCCCTCGCAGGCAACTTTGCCATCTTCGATTAGAATTGCGCGGTCACAGAACTTCTTCACATTTTCCATAGAATGGGTGACGAGAATAATGGTCTGCTTGCTATCGCGGAGATGCTCGAAATAATCATTGCATTTCTTTTGGAAAGCAGCATCACCAACGGCGAGTACCTCATCGAGCACGAGAATATCGCCGCGAGCGCGAATCGCAATCGAGAAAGCAAGACGAACTTGCATGCCAGAAGAATAATTCTTGAGTTTTTGGTCCATAAATTCTTCGAGTTCGGCAAATTTGACAATCTCGTCATACATTTCGTCGACTTGGTCGTTAGAAAAACCAAGTAAAGCACCATTCAGATAAACATTTTCGCGGCCGGTCAATTCAGGATTAAAACCAACACCGAGCTCAATAAAAGGCACAAGTGTGCCAAAAACATCAACATCGCCTTTGTCGGGTACATAAATGCCGGAAAGAACCTTGAGCAAAGTCGACTTGCCGGAACCATTGCGCCCAATAATGCCAAAGAATTCACCTTTTTTTACCTCAAAATCGAGGCCGCGGAGAACTTTTTGCTTCTTAAAGCCCTTAATACCTTTAAGGCGATTAAAGATTGCTTGCTTGAGACCCCACGCGCGTTCGGTTGGCAGTTTAAAACTCTTGTGAAGATTTTTAACACGGATAGCAATATCGCCGCCGTCTTCGGCTAACATAACTTTGGACATAAACTAGACCTCCTCCGCGAAATATTTACTCTTTTTGCGGAAATAAAGCGCGCCCGCGACAGCAACAATAATAACAATAGCGACCGGAATGAGCTTACTCCACCACGAACCGACATAATTCCAGGTAGTAATCGTAGCGTCGGTGATGAGATTATAGCGGACATCTTGAATAACTTGGGCAATCGGGTTAAGAAGGACGATGCGAGCAGCAAAAACACTGTAGCTGGCGACCATAGAGATTGGGTAAATAATTGGCGCGCAATAGAAGAGTGCTTGGATAATTACTTCCCAAATGGAAGAAATATCGCGAAACTTAACATTGATTGAGCCGAGCAGGAAAGCGATACCGAGTGCGAGGACATAAAGTTCAATCACGGAGATTGGCACGAGTAGCCAGGTCCAAGTTGGCGTGACGCCATTGATGAGTGCAAAAACAACTAATACGCCGATATTGATTAAGAGATTAATTACGGCAGTGGAGGTGGTAGAGAGCACAATAATCCACTTAGGAAAACTGAGCTTACGGATAAGATCGCCACGCATAACGATAGACTGAATACCCATGTTGGTGCATTCGGTAAAAAAATTCCAGAAAATCGTGCCGCAAAGCAGATAAACAGGATAATGCGGAATATCGGAACCGAAACGCAAAATCTTACTAAAGACAACATAGAGAATCAAGAAAAGGAGCATCGGACGAAGGACGGCCCAAAGATAACCTAAAACTGAACCTTGGTAACGGAGCTTAAAATCCGTCTTGCTGAGCTCTTTTAAGAGCACGCGATTGCGGCGGTTCAACACCTGTGGCATATTCATATATACTCTATATTATCATAACTAGCGCGGGCGGGCGCTGGTATAATGAACTTATGATATCGGTGATTATTCCGTTTTATAACACGGGCGAGGTATGTGCGGAACTAGTGCGACGCTTATTGCACGACCGGCAACGGAAGCTAGAAATTATCTGCGTGGACGACTGTTCAACGGATGGTAGTTTGAAAAAAGTGGCAGCGGCGTGCCGAAAAGATAAGCGGGCACGAGTGATACATCTGGCAAAAAATGGCGGCGCGGCGGCGGCGCGGAATCGCGGCTTAGACGAAGCGCAAGGCGAATACATTGTTTTTATTGATTCGGATGACGATGTAGCGGAAGTGTTTTTAACGAAGATGCTGGAAGCAATGGAAAATCCGGCGGTATGTTTGGCGGTGTGCGGAATCCGGCAGAATTATTTGCGCACAAATCGAATTGTGGATAAATTCACACAACCAGCATCGCCACGGCACGACGATGAGGCATGGGCGGAATATATCGTGCGCTTGATGGTGGAAGATGCGCACCTGTATTCAAGCGTAAATAAAATGTATCGTGCGGAAATTATTCGGCGCGGAAAGGTACGTTTTGATGCGAGTCGGGATTTTGCGGAAGATACAAAATTTGTACTGGATTATTTACGAGCAGCAGACACTTCCAGCGAGATTTGTTTCGTGCCAGATCCGCTATATACCTATAATTACGGAACAAAAACGAGTACAGTGTCGAAGTCGGCGCTGGTATGGCAGAATTGGGAACGAAATTATACGGATTTTGTGGAATTTGTAGGTTCGGAGCCGTCGGCGCGAGCATCACGGCTATTGCGACGATTGCATGGGCGTTTTAAGATTTCGCATGCACTAGCAGTGGCGCGGTCAAATTTGAGTTGGAACGAAAAATGTAAATATGAGAACTGGTTAGTTTTGCTGGGGGCAGAGATTTTAGTAAAGATTCGGAGGTAGGCAAATAGCCCATGAAGAATCGGAAAGACAATACAACAAAAGCAGCGGCGCAAAAAATTGCGAAAAAAAGAATTGTTTGGATTGACGTCGCAAAAGGGTTGGCAATAATTTCGGTTATTGCGACGCATACTTTTGGCAATAGTTTTTGGACAAAATTAACACTGAGTTTTAATATGCCGCTGTTTTTCATATTGTCGGGACATACATTAAAAACAGCGCAAGATATTCGAGATTTATGGGCGCGCACAAAGAAAGACATATTGCGACTACTGGCGCCGGCGGCAATAATTTATGCGTTGACATTTTTAGCGGAAACGGCGATGCGGGGCGTAAATATCGTGCAGGGTGTGCAAGATTTTTTGAATTATAAATTGCACGGCGTGGGCGAAATAATGCATCCAGAAGGATATGTGGGGATGTGTTGGTTTTTACTTTCGCTATTTTTGGCACGTTTAATCTTGCGCTTAATGTCTTTAATTTCGATGCGGTTGAGCAAATATGGCGGAATTGCGATTGGGGTTTTAGCGATATTCTTGGCCACGCAGCAAATTTATCTACCATTAAATTTATCGACGACATTAGTTGCGACAATGTTTGTAGCGATAGGAATTACCGTGCGCGAAAGGCAACAAGTTTTAGCGAAATATAAATATGCAATTTTAGCGGTAGCGAGTTTGATTTGGATTTTAATGCTGACAAATAATGTTTATATCGACATGGCGGCGCGTAGTTTTACGCCACTTGCAATTATCGCTGCCCTAGCGGCGACTTTTGTGGTTTGCGTGTTATGTCAAAAGATGAATAGAATTGATTTTCTAAGCAAAGCTCTGCGCACAATTGGCGCAGATACGATGCCGATTTTTATAGTACATAATCTGGATTGGAGTTTTCGGATTTTATATGACGGAATCGGAAATCTATATTTGCAATTTTTAGTGCGGGCGGTTTTAGTAATAATTTTCGCGATGGCGTTAACTTATCTCTTGAATAAGCTTAAGGTTCTCTGTAAAATAAAGAGAAATTAGGGTGGAATTAAGGAGGTAAAATGTCTAAAGTTGCAGCAGCAACGATGGTTGCGCGTGCGTCTGATTCTGCGTCGACGATTGCGCCCACACAGAAAAATGCCCGCCCGCGAATTGCTTGGATTGATATTGCGAAAGGCGTGACGATTTTATCGGTAATTGCTAGTCATGTTCTCGCTTATGGAGGAACATCACGTAACCTAATTTTTAGTTTTCATATGCCACTCTTCTTTATTTTGTCCGGATATACATTGAAACCGGCACAAAATTGGAAAGATTTTTGGAAACGAACCAAAAAAGATTTTGTTAGACTAATTATTCCGACAATATTTATTCAAATAATGCGGTGCTTACTTGAAATTATTCTACACGGGGCAAACCTAGGTACAATGTTATATGAATTTGGCTATAAAATGATTTGGGCGGAAGGAATTACACATGTCGCCGGAGCCCCACAAATGGGAATGGCATGGTTCTTAGTGTCTTTATTTATAGCGAAGCTAATTATTCGATTACTCTCTTTAATCTTGAAAGAATATTATAAATACATTTGTATCCTGCTTGGCTTTCTTGGTATGGTAATGGCGGCTAAACATATTTATTTACCGCTAAATCTTGCTTCTACTTTTGTAGCGACAATGTTTATTGCGTCCGGCATGATAATTTGTAAAAATAAAGATTTTTTCACAAAATATAAATTACCGATTTTTATAGTTTCGTGCTTGATCCTATACGAAACACTAAAAAGAGGGCTATATATCGAGATGGCGGTTTTTCAATTTTCGCCGATTACGATTATTGAAGCTTATGCGTCAACATTTATTGTCTGCGTTTTATGTAGAGCAGTAAGCAATATAAAAATCATCCATAAAGTGCTCTGCTTCGTCGGTGTGCACACGATGTCGATTTTCATAGTGCACGATTTGGATGGATATTTTAATTTCTTATATAAAGATTTTACAAATGATTATATACGCACCGTCGTACGAACATTTTGGGTATTAATTTACGCTTGGGCGTTCACGGTTGTTTTCCATAGAATTTGTAAAGGTTTGAAATTTATAAAAAACCATCATCCGAGAAAGAGCATAAATTAAAGTAGGATACAAAAAGTTACCACCGTTTTAGATGGTAACTTTTTCGTAGACTACTTCTTCAGAGTCCTTCTACTTCTCCACAGAAGATTTTTCGATAAAGTTCAATGTATCCTTCATCGCATCATCAATCGTAAGTTCCGTTTGCCAGCCAAGTTCAGCCTTAGCCTTATCGGTATTAGCCCACATTTCGGCAAGATCGCCATCACGACGGCCGACAATCTCATACGGCAGCTTCTTGCCGCTGGCTTTGTCGAAAGCGGCAATTATTTCCATAACGGAATTTGGCTCGCCGGTGCCGAGATTAAAAATCGAAACGCCCGGCTTGAGATGCGCGAGCGTAGCCATATGCCCCTTAGCAAGGTCAACAACATGAATATAATCACGGCGACAAGTACCATCCTTGGTTGGATAATCATTGCCATAAACACCGAGTTTTTCGCGCTGACCACGCGCAACTTGCATCACGATTGGCATAAGATTGTTCGGAATACCATTCGGGTCTTCACCAAGCAAGCCGGACGGATGCGCACCGATGGGATTAAAGTAACGCAGAAGCGCAACTTGGAATTCTGGGTCGGCAACACAAAAGTCTTTCATAATCTCTTCGATAAAATATTTAGTGCGACCGTATGGATTGGTCAGATGGCCACCAGTAGTCATTGTTTCGACATATTCCGGCGATTCTTGTTCGCCATAAACCGTAGCAGAACTAGAGAAAATAATCTTTTTGACGCCATGTTCCTGCATTGACTGAAGTAAATTAACAGTGCCATCGATATTATTTTTGTAATATTCCAGTGGTTTTTGAACCGATTCACCTACGGCTTTGAGGCCAGCGAAGTGCATAACAGCATCGTACTTGGTGTTTGCGAAAATCTGGTCAACTGCGGCGCGGTCGAGCAGGTCGACTTGGTAGAATTTCGGCTTTTTGCCGGTAATCTGCTGAATGCGATCGAGAACTTCAAGTTTACTGTTATAAAGATTGTCGAGAATCTCGACTTCGTAGCCGGCGTTAATAAGTTCAACGACGGTATGTGAGCCGATATATCCCGTTCCCCCTGTTGCTAAAATTTTACCGTTCATATCTATAAGTATAATGGTTTGATATAATCTAAACAAATGAAAGTTGCAATTGTCTGTGATTGGCTGACGAATGTGGGTGGAGCCGAGAAAGTTTTATTAGCGATTCATGAGATGTATCCAGAAGCGCCGATTTTTACGTCGCAATACAATCCGCGGGGGATTGATTGGTTTAATGATGCGGAAGTACGGACGGGCTATTTACAGATACTGCCGACAAAAATGCGACGATTGATTCCGATGCTGCGCCAACATTATTTTGAGCATTTGGATTTATCTGATTATGATTTAGTGATTTCGGTAACAGGGGCGGAAGCGAAGGCAATTAAATGCGGTACGCGGACGACGCATATTTGTTATTGTCACGTGCCAACGCAATATTATTGGCAAATGTATGATGATTATGTGAAAAACCCTGGCTTCGGTTGGCTAAATCCAGTGGTGCGGCACTTTTTTAAGCACTTTGTGCGCCCGCTAAAGAAGGCGGATTTCTATGCGGCGCAACAGCCAGATTATTTTGTGACAATTTCGGAATATGCGGCGAGTTTGATTAAAAAATATTACAAACGCGAGGCGATAGTGATTGCGCCACCAGTTGAAACAAACAAATTCCCTGTTGTAAAAAATACAACAAAAGCGGGCTTTATTAATTTTTCGCGACAAGTATCCTGGAAACGACAAGATTTGGCAATTGAGGCATGCTTGAAGACTGGCAAGAAATTAACACTGATTGGCGATGGTCCAGAGCATGAAAATTTAGTAAGATTGGCGGGCGGGTCGAAACTGATTCGGTTTTTACCATTCATGGATACGGCGGGATTAGAGAAAGAGTTGGCAAAAGCAGAGGCATTTATTTTTCCAAGTATGGAACCTTTTGGAATTGCGCCAGTTGAAGCGCTAGCGACAGGCTGCCCAGTGATTGCCTATGGCAAAGGCGGGGCGCGCGATTACGTGATCGATGGCAAGAATGGGCTATTATTTGAGCGCCAGAATGTAGATTCACTAGCGGCAGCCTTGGAGAAATTTGAGGGGATGAAATTGAAGCAAGATATAATTGCGAAGAGTGCGCAGAATTTTGATGTTGAGAATTTTAAGCGAAAGTTGCAAAAGTTTATTGATGAAAAAACAACCAAATAAATTTGAACGCTGGCTAATTTATATACTACCGATCATAATATTTTGCTCATATTATCCGATAATTCGGCTGGGCGGAAACGCGTCAATGAATTTTGAATTATCGCTGCCGTTGATTTGGCTGACGCTGTTTGGAACGTTGAGTATGTTGCGGATGCCAGTGATTCTGACGCGACTAGGTGGAATAAAATCGGTAATATTATTACTCTTCCCGATTTATGTAATTTTGTCGGTGTTTTGGTCACTGAACCCGCTGCGCGGGGTGCTGACGGCAGGAATTTTATGGCTGTTGTTTATGAGCGGGATGAATTTATTGAATTTGGAACTGAAGAAGGACTTTTTGCGGCGATTACTGCGAATCTATTTAGCGACGAGTGTAGTAGTAGCGGTTTTTTGCATTGGACAATGCTTTGCGGATGTGCTGGGAGTGAGCGCAGATATAAGCCTACTCTGTCGCGGCTGCGTATATGAGACGCTAGGTTTTCCACACCCGAATGGTTTAGCGATTGAGCCACAATTTATGGGTAACTTATTAATTGCGCCGGCATTAATCGCATTAGTTTTATTATATAAGGCAATAAAATCTGCGAAAAACAAGCGAACAGTGTTCGCTTTTGCTGGCTTGAGTTTTTTCTTAATTATGTCTTTATATATATGTTTCTCGAGAGGAGCCTTATATGCATTTCTAGTTGGAGGCGCGGTGATGGGGATAATCATGCTAGTACGGGACAAATCTGCACGGGCGCTATTTTTAATCGTGCCAGTCGTGCTGGGCTTTGGTGGTGGATTACTTTTGCAGGGCGTATGGGCGGAAATGTCGCCAACGACAGAGAACTTTGCACAGGGGATACAACGATCGATTCACCAAGTAACGCTAGGAAAAATTGATTTGCGCGAAGAAGTGACAGCGGAGGGTGAGCAATCTTCGTTTACGGGCTATATCGAGGAATCAACAAATGTGCGGCTAAATTTGAATGAGATGGCGGTGGCGATTTGGCAATCGAGTAATCCGCTAGTTGGGGTAGGGATTGGTGGCGCAGGCGTGGCGATTGATGATTATAGCGAAGAATTGAGTAGTAAAGAGATTGTGCAAAATGAATATCTAACGATTCTACTGGAGTTAGGGATTGTGGGCATAATCTTGGCGATGGCAGCACTAGGAATAATCTTAATTAAGATATTAAAACTAAAGAATGATAGATTGTTACTGCCACTAGTAATTGCCTATTTAATTACCCTATGCTTCTTCTCTGGCCTGCCGAATGTACTACATATCTACCTAATGACGCCTATCTTGTTTCGGGTGGGGCAAAAACAGCTGCTGTGATAAAATAGAGAGATGAATAAGTCTATTGATGGACTTCAACGGAAATCAACTGGTGGGCGTGGAACAAATAGTGGACGGAGCCGCACCACAACCAGCTCCGTGATGAAGCGTCGGAAAAGTACCCAAAAAGTCGCCACAAAACAACTAGGATTAAATGATTCTAAGGCCGAACTGCGGGCGATGATTGCTGAAGGCGAAAAATTGGAACGGCTGAATCAATCCGAGAAAGAACGAATTACGGCAGCCGAAGATGATGATTTTGAGAATAAAGAAGCGATCAAGGAATATCTAGGCGAGATTCAAGATGTGGATCCGACGGATTTAGTCGAAGTGCCACAGAAAGAAAAGACAAAGGGCTGGCTTAAACAGCAAAAAAATAAGAAGGCCAAAAGAGTGAAAGATAAGAAGAAAAAGCGTGGCTTGAAATGGGTGATTATTTTGGTAATTGTGGGCTTGATAGTTGGCGGCGGCGCGTGGGCATATTTCTATTTGAATGATTTCGTCAGTCAGATTACGGATGGTGGCAACATTATTAATGTGATTTTGGCCGATCCGGATACACCGCTAGAGAAGGACGAGAATGGCCGGACGAATATTCTGATTTTTGGAACAGAAGGCTATTCAATGGATGACCCGAATTGGGATGGCGGATACTTAACGGATTCGATGATGATGGTGAGTATCAACCAAGATACGGGCGACATGAAAGCAGTGAGTTTGCCGCGCGATTTAAAGAGTAAGACTTGCACTTCGACCAGTAAGATTAATGAGGTGTTCTGGTGTAAGTATATGAAGGTGACGAGCAAGTCAACCGATGAGGAAAAACGCCAATATGAAGAAGAAGGGGCGGCAGCACTGGAAGCGGTCTTCGAAGAGGTGTTTGGCGTAGAAATTCAGTACCACGTGCATGCGAACTGGCAAGCGGTGATTCAGGTTGTGGATGCGCTAGGCGGAATTGACGTGGTATTTCTGTATGGCGATCAGACTTGGAGTGGCGACGAAACGGTGATTTATACGACAGATAAGCGCGGTTTGGCGGATGGAAAACGCGGAAGATATAATCTCCAATATGCGAATAGCCAAGCAGTGCATTTGACAGGCGAACAGGCGCTAGCGGTAGCGCGAACGCGGAATGCTTATGGTGGCTATGGCGCAGGTAATGGCAATTTCTCGCGGGAATATTTCCAGCAGCGAATTATTGAAGCAATTATGAAGAAGGCGAAGAATTCGTCATTAGATTTGTCGAAGGTGCTAGCGATTAAATCGGCAGTGGGCGATAATTTGCGAACGAATTTTAAGGATACAGAAATTAAAACGCTAGTAAAGTTGGGGACAAGTTTAGATTTCTCGGGTCTGCAAACAATTTCTTTATATGATACAAGCGATAAATCGCAGGCTTTATTAACGACGGCGACGATTAATGGAATTTCTTATGTGGTGCCGACGGCGGGCGTGAGTAATTATTCGGCGATTCAGACTTATATGAAGAAAAAGTTGAGTAGCGAGGGTTTCGTGACGGAAGAAGCGAAGATTACGATTCTGAATGGCACTTCAGCATATGGGATTGCGGCGAGCGAGAAGACTTATTTGGAGGATAAAGGTTATACGATTAGCTCGACAGGAAATGCGCCGAGCGGACTGAGTGGCTTTGATGGCGTAAAAGTATATCAAGTGTCGGCAGCTAAATCGAAGACGGCGGAAGCGTTGGCAAAACAATATGACGTGGAGCTGGAAACGGGGTTGCCGGATGAATTAGCTAGTTATGTGGGGTCCTGCGACTTTGTGGTGATTATCGGAAATGGCTATACACAGAAGTAGCTAATTTATATCTACTGCCACTACTGCGTCTCTCGGTGTGCTGCTTGGTAAATTATTAAAGCCCCTTCTCTTGGTGCTTGGAGGAGGGGCTTTTTGTTGCGGCGTCTCTACATGTTTGGTTTTTGTTCGGATACGACGCGCAAGTTAATAATTTGGATTATTGGACCTATGAATAGATATGGCGTGTTCGTAAATAAGTGGATTCCAAATATGAAAATATACAGCAAGTAAATGAATAGAGTTTTCCCACTTTTTTCATAGGAGTTTTCCACAGGTGGATTGTTTTAGAATATTTGCAATTTGCGTGAAATATTATCTGTTCCCTGTTAGCGTGTAGTTGAAATGGTCAAAATCAGATGTTTTAGTTGTGGAAAAGTCTGGCGAAGTCACGAAATAGAAACAATAAAAAACACCCCCGCGAGATGGGGGGTGTGGAAAACGCAAATTAACTAATGAAGAGGTCGGCGACAAGAAGTGATGGGGGGGAGTAACTAAATATCCTTCTTAATAATATGTAGCCGGCGCTCGCGACCTTCGCCAGTCGAGAAAGTCTCAATATCCGAATAATCACCCGCGTAGCGATGAACAACACGACGATCGGCAGCATTAAGGTCCAAAACTTTTTCCTGACCAGTGCGACGAACTTCGGCAATCCACTTCTCTGCTTGGTGCTCGATCTTATCAGCACGCTGACGCTTATAATCAGCAATATCAATATTTACCCGCGTAACTTCAGCGTTGCGCGCAACCAGTGTCATCATTAGCACATGCTGGAGAGCGCGGAGATTATTTGCATTCTTGCCAATCAAGAGCGAATTCATACTGGTTGACGGAATCGACAACTGAATCACATCATCCTCGATAGTCGAATAGACAGCGACATTGATGCCAAAGAACGACAAGAGGTCCTCGAGGTATTTGGCCGCAAAACGGATTGATTCATCGGTGTTCATTATTTTCTCCTTTTCTTTTTATCCGATGCCTTAATGCGGGTGATATGGGTTTTATCCTGTTTGTTTTTCTGATCCGACGCATAATGCGTGGTTTTAGTTTCTTTTTCAACAATTTCCGCTTCTTGAATCTTTTTGGTGGCATCACGCAGCTCTTTGAGAACTTTTTTATCGGCGCTAGCTTCCATTTCATCAAGATTACGATTTAAGAGAATCTTTTGAAGAACGACAGAGATACTAGTATTAAGCAGATAATACAGAACAATTGCACCCGGAAGAGCCATCATAATAAAGAACATCATAATCGGCATCATATAAGTCATCTGAGACTGCGAAATGGCATTAATTTCATCCTGAGAAATATCTTTACCCTCAGCAGCATCTTTCATCATCTGGCGGAAGCTGCGTTTTTTCTTCTTAGAGCGAATTTCTTGCTGACGCGCCATGATAAATTGTGTAAAAGCACTAGCGAGCGCAAAGAGGAAGATTACAATATTACTGAGCGAAAACTCACCAAAGATTTGATTAGGGCGGGTGGAGAGATCGATTGTGCCAAAGAGTTTTGGTTCAAACTCATATTTTGCACTATCGGCATCTTGCTCGTAGGCACGAAAATAAGCATTCTGCTGGTCGATTAGCGTGCTGATATTTTTAAGTGGGCGCACGAAAGAATAAGCTGAATGCTCAACAGAATAAGCGATGTCGGTTTTGTTGGCGCAAGTATTAATTGGGACATTGTAGTCGCCATTGACAGCGCAAGGGCGCACGGAAACATTAATAGCGGTAAAGAGCGCAATAAAGATTGGGAATTGAATTAAGATTGTAAGCAGCGAGTTGAAAGGCTTAATATTGTTCTTTTTATAGAGGTCCATCATCTGAAGTGATTCGAGCTGACGGTTACCTTTACAATTCTTCTTAATCTCGGCGAGCTCAGGCTGAATCTTGCGCATCATACGAGTTTGATGCAGCTGTTTTTTGAGCAATGGCCAAGTTAATAATTTGATTAAGATAGTGAAAAGAATAATCGCGAGACCAAAATCGCCGACGACGCTATAGATCAAAAAGAGGATGTTCACGATCGGGCGCACGATAATCATATCTAGAAAATTAAACATATAACTCCTCTACTGTACTGGAATTTATTATATTATATTCGCCTCTTGGAGTAAATTATGAATCAGATGGCGCAACTCTTTGAAATCTAAATCGAGCAGGTCTTTGTTATAGACAATAAAAATACAGTCTACCGGTCGCTCGATTTTGGGAAGCTCGACGCGAATCGCTTCGTACATACGACGACGAATGCGATTACGCCCAACGGCAGACTTTAAAACTTTTTTACTAACAACAACAGCGTAACGCTGATGATTCCGATTATTTTCCGCAAAAACCAAGGAGAGCTTGGAACCTCGAACGGTTTTACCGTTTTGGTAGGTGTAACGCACCCCACCACGCGAATGAAAGCGGAATTTTTTCGAAATCATTCGACTAGGCCGTTAAACGAGCACGACCTTTAATGCGACGACGAGCAAGAACCTTGCGACCGTTGACAGTAGAATTGCGTTTGCGGAAACCATGCTCAACTTTGCGTTGGCGCTTGTGTGGTTGATAAGTACGTTTTGGCATAAGTAATATCCTGACTTTATAATTATTGTTTTATTATACCGATTTTTTACACATTTTTCAAGGGTTTTTCCACAGCTGAGCTTCCCTGTTTAACGATAGCTTGGGGAAAAATCTCATCTGTTAGGCGAAAAACATATTATAAAATATTATTTTGAACTACAAAAAGCTGTGGAAAAGTCGTATAATTACCCCAAGAGAAGGAGGTTGAGATGCCAAATGAGTGGCAGACAGTGCTGGATGAGTTAAAAACCAGAGTGACTGATATGGCTTTTGAGACCTATTTCAAAAACTTGCGCTTCATAACGAATGAGGACGGAAATTTGGTGCTGGCAGCAAAAAATATGTTTGTTAAGGCAAGCATTGAAGGTAAATATAATGCGGTTTTAAAGGAAGCATTACAAGCGGGCGGGATTGAATATGCGGATATGAAAATCGTGATTGATGACACAAAAAATAAGACGACAGCGAAACGGGCGGTAGAAATCTTGCCAACCGAGACGAAGCCAATAAGCGTGAAGTCAGATTACACGCGACCAGTAGTGTCAGTAAGTGCAACACCGAGCCGGAGTAAGAATGAATCGGGCTTAAATCCGAATTATCGCTTTGAAAATTATATTGTAGGCAGCAATAATGATTTGGCAGTGAGTGCGGCGCATGCAATTGTGGAAAACCCTGGTTTGCGTTATAACCCATATTTCTTATACGGTGGGTCAGGTTTAGGTAAAACACATTTGATTCAGGCGATTGGTAATGAAATCTTAGCACAGCACCCAGAGATGAAAGTGTTATACGTAACAATTGAGCAGTTTTACCACGAATTCGTAGAAGCAATGCGAAAAAAGCTGGATGGCTTTACGGAAAAATACCGCAAGGTTGATGTGCTAATCGTGGACGATTTCCAATATATTGAAGGTAAAGACAAGTCGCAAGTGGAATTTTTCCACACATTTAATGATTTACATCAACGCGGCAAACAGATTATTGTAAGTAGTGACCGTTTACCAAATCAAATTGCAACAGTAGATCAACGCTTGGCATCCCGCTTAATGATGGGCGTGCCAGTAGATATTCAATTCCCGGATTTTGAGACGCGTTGCGCAATTATTAAAGCGAAAGCGGAACTGCTACATGCAGAAATTGGCGATAATGCGGTGGAATATTTGGCGAAAAATATTCAGACTAATATTCGCGACCTCGAAGGGCAATTGAATTCCATTCTATTATTATCGGAAATGCGCGGAATTACACCAGACGAGATTGTGTCAGAGGGACTAATTAATTCGCCGCGCGAAGAAACAAAGCGGCGTTCGATTTCGCCGAAACAGGTGGTGGAAAAAGTGGCAAAATATTATAACTTGGGATCAAAAGATTTGTATGGCACAAGTCGAGTAAAAGATATTAAATCGGCGCGACAAGTAGCAATGTATTTAATGAAAGATCAGCTGGGACTGAGTACGGTAAAAATTGGCAATGAATTCAATAAAGACCATACGACAATTATGCATGGGATTAAAGTGGTTGAGAAAGCGCTGAAAACAGATTTTAATCTACGCTCCCAGATTAGCGATTTGAGGGAAAAAATTTATGCGAGTTAAGGGAAAAATTGTGGAAAAATGCGTGGAGAAAAATGTGCAAAGTTGGTGGATGAAAATTGTGGAAAAACGGCAGAATAGAAGTTTTGCGCAGGAAATTAAGAAATCCACAAAAGTTATGCAGAATTTTATCGACAAGTTTTGCACTAAAAATTTATACAGCGCTCCCCTGTTAGTTGCGAGTTTTACACTTTTTCCACATAGAACTACTATAACTACTACTAATTTAATAATAAGGGACTTTTAAAGGAGGAGAAATGGAGATAGAAGTCAGACAAGATCGCTTAGCGAAAGCATTAAGCGTAGTAAGTCGCGTAGCGGCGAGTACAAAAGTTGGGTTGCCAATCTTAAGTAATGTATTACTCAGAGCAGAAGAAAAACAATTAACGCTAACTGCTACAAATATGGAATTAGCAACCGTTGAATATGTGAATGCAAAAGCAACAAAAAATGGCACAATCACAGTGCCAGCAAAGCTATTAGCAGAATTTGTATCAAATTTACCAAAAGAGCCAGTAACTTTGAAGACGAATGGGGATAAGTTGACGATTTCGGCGGGTAAATATAAATCGACGATTAATGGGATTTTGGCGGATGATTTTCCGGAGTTGCCAAAAATTGATGAAAAAGAGGCAGTAACATTTAAAATAGGTGTGGAAATCTTTAAAGAGGCGGTGAATCAGGTGATTATTGCGGCGAGCAATGATGTAACGAGACCGGCGTTAACGGGTGTATATTTTAATACTTATGAGGGGGCGCTGTTTATTGCGGCAACAGATGGTTACCGCTTGGCGGATCGAAAATTTGTGGATAAGGTTAAGAGTGAAATTAAAGCGATTGTGCCGCGAGATGCTTTGCAGGAAGTGTTGCGCTCGATTGCGGATAGTATGGATGAGATTGAAGTATTGATAACGGATACGCAAATTCGCTTTAGATTAGGTGAGATCGAAATTACATCGAAATTGATTGATGCGAGTTTTCCGGATTATCGTCAGCTGATTCCAAAGACATCAGATTCGAGTATTTTGCTAGATAAGGCGGAATTGATTCGAATGACGAAAGTGGCGGCATTGTTTGCGCGCGATAGTGGCGGCTCGATTACGTGCGAGGCGAAAAAAGATGAAGGGACTTTTTCGGTGAGTGCGGTGGCGAGTGAGCTGGGTGAAAATACGGCGGCGATGGAAGCGGAAGGAATTGCGGCGGATGGAAAGGTGGCGCTGAATTCGCGTTATTTATTGGACGCGCTGAATGCAGCGATTGAGGGTAAGATAGTGTTTGGCTTGAGTGGAAAATTGGCGCCAGTAGTGATTAGAAATCAGAAGAGCCAAGATTATACGCATATTATTATGCCATTGAAGAGCTAATGGAAATTGTTCAAAAAGTTAAGTTGCGAAATTTTCGCTGTCATAGCGAATTTGAATTGGATTGCCGGCGGCCGACGACGCTAATTATTGGCGAGAATGGTAGTGGTAAGACGTCAATTTTGGAGGCGATATATTTAGCGCTACGGGGGAAAAGTTTTAAAGCAGTAGATCGAGAGATTCTGAAGAATGATGCGGATTTTTTTCGGGCGGAAATTGAATTAATAGAAGCGCGGAAAATAATTATCCGCTATGATGGGCAGAAAAAAGAATTTGAAATTGATAGCAAGAAGAGTTTGCGCTTGCCGAAAAAATATCGTTATCCGGTAGTGTTATTTGAGCCGGACAATATTTATTTAATCAAGTCTTCCCCGGCGCGGCGACGAGATTATTTTGATGAGTTGTTTAGGCAGATTGATGACAATTACGGTGTGGCGCTGGCGAAATATAATAAAGCGCTAAAACAGCGAAATGATTTATTGAAAGCGGAAAATGCGACGGCGGATGATTTCTTCTCATGGGATGTGATGTGCGCAAATTATGGGGCGGAAATCCAGCAAAAACGCCGCTGTTATATAGAAAAGATTAATGCCCTGCTGACGGAAATATATCGGAATATTGCGAAAAATACAGATGAATGTGCGATCCGATATGTAGGCGAGCAATGCGATGAAAATAAATACCTTAGCATGCTAAAGAATAATTTACAGAAGGATTTATATTTGGGGCATACGAGTTTTGGACCACACCGAGACGATTATGAATTCGAATTTAATGGAAAGAAGGCAGATGGGTCGGCGTCGCGCGGCGAAATGCGCTGTATTATTTTAGCGTTAAAATTTATTGAGGCGCGGATTTTAGAGGAGGCGACGAGTAAAAAGCCGGTGGTGTTGCTGGATGATATTTTTTCGGAACTGGACGATGCACGACAAAAACATCTGATTAGTAATTTTAAAGATTATCAGATGATTATTACGAGTACGGCGGTACCGGAAGAAATGCGGGTGGATAAGGAGTTATAAGGCGCTTAATTGCCTTTATAACGCCAAACACGATAATTACCGCGGCCGAGCGAATCGACGAGGCGGACGCCGTTGCTGAGCTCGCCAGAATGGTCGCCATAAGAAGCCTGAGCGGTCATAGCTTTACCGTCTTTTTCGACATACATTTTAATATGGCCTTCGACGGTGAGAATATCGCCTGGGCGCAAAAATGAGGTATCGCTTGGGTCGGTATAGGTAATTTCTTGCCATTTATCGGATTTTTCGAGATATGGAATTTGGGAACTGATGACGCCACAGCAAGCAAAATCTGAATCGACGCCGGAGTAGCGTACGACGGTGGCGACAAAGACATCGCAGCTGGAACCGCCTGGCATAATGCCGTCGAGTCCGACTTGAATGTAGGCACGTTTATAGTTGTCGGTTGGTGTCATGGTGCCGACATGAGAGTCGCCAACTGGCCAAGCAAAATCGAGAGCGGTTTGATTAAGGTCCATATTGCCGGCTCCAGAAATGCCGGTGCTACAGCCAGTAGAATTACTGCTGCCGCCAAGAACCTGATAGATAATGAAGGCGCCGTAATGTTGATTGGCAGGATATTCGAGCGAACCGTAATCCTGCTTAATTTGACCCCAAGTAGTTTGGTTGTAATTTGGGTCGCGCTGTTGGTCGGCGCGATTCATGACATATGGCGAACCTTCACCATTATTAGCTTCAGTTTCACTAAAGCCGAGGTCGCGCGCTTGCTGAATATATTGCTGAGCTTGACCATTATAAGTAAAGAAGAAACGCTTAACGTCGTCGTCGCTCTTAAAATTAATGCCGGAAATATAATTGTTGAGCTCGGAGATGGCATCTTTGCCCATTTGGACAAAGAGTTCGTCGGAAACCTCGATGCCTGCTTCGTATTGTTTGGTAATGACTTGGAAAATACCATTACTACACTGCCCGCCGTTACAAAGTTGGTCATGGCTAGTAGTGCGTGAGAGGCCGTTTTCGAGATAATGAATAGTGGCGATAATCTGCCACGGGATTTTAGTGCCGGAAACAATTTCTTGATAGAGAGATTTATATTCGTTGATTTTGGTCATTTGCTCGTCGGAAAGAATTTGATTGCCGGCATAGTCGCGATTAGTGCCGGAAAGATATTTGGAGCTAGAACCGTTAGAGCCACTGCGACTACCGGTGCCGCTAATAGTAGTACCGTGGAATTGCTCATAATATTTTTGCGCATCGGTGGCGCGCTCCATGTGGCTTTCAATTTGCGGGTTTTGGGGAATCTCAACTTTCTCGAGGAAATATTTGGCGGAATCATAGACGGAACTTTGGTTAAAAATGCCGGAATAGCTACTGCTGTTCTTAAGTTCGTCATAGAGGAAGGTTAATTCGAGTGAGTAAAATTGATCAGCAACTTGGTCGCCAACGGTTTCAATAAAACAATCGCCGTCGCAGCCATAGATGCTACCGTTTTTCATGCTGTATTGGTTGGGGGTGTTGAAATATTTGAGAAGGTCGGGTGCCTGCTCTTTAATATAGTTGTACATACGGACGCGGCGACCATAAGACCATTGAATGAGGCCGAGACCATAGGCTTTTTCGGAGTTGCCGCCAAGGTCCATTGGCCAATATTGTTTATATTGGCTGCCTTCGTGCTGAACGGGGTTAAAGGAATTACTTTCATGAGCCATATTACCCATAATGCCGGCAGTTTGTTCATCAGTAAAACCGAGCGAGGTGAGACCCGACCAAATTTTTTCAGCGGCGGTAGTGCCTTTGATGGTGGCACGCCCTGTGACACAGGAGGTATTGAGGGCCTCATAAATAGTTTCGACGTAAAGATCGCGAGCGGCATTGTCGGCGGGATGGACGGTCATGGAATCCATGGTAGCGTTGCCGGCGGCAGCTTTGCTGGCCCAGTCGGCGACGATAATATTGTCGTTAGATTCGGCATTTTGCTTGAAGAGCTGATTGTTTTGATTATAGCCAGATTGATATTGGCTAGCGGTACCATAATTAGTGACTAAAACGATTTTGCGACTAGTGCCAACGACTTGAATGAGCTCGTCGATGTCTTTTTGGGTAAGACCGTCGACGTTGTTAGAGCCGAGTTCGAATAGGATAGTGCCTTTGAGATCGGTTTGGCGCGCGATAGCAAGACCTTCGGTCCAAGTGCGGCTAACGACGGCGTCGTAACTGCTGTCGGGTAGATGGTCGAACTTGGCTTTCATCTTCTCTTTAGTGGAAGAATCGGCGAGGATAGAGTCGCCAATTACGGTGAGGTCAGAGCCGTCGTTGGAGGAACAGACTTTTTCGTCACTATCGCAATTGCCGGTGGGGTTGTAATAATAGATGCCATTGCGATTGTAATAATCGAGAGTGTCGGCGTCGGGTTTATCGGCAGCAAAAGCTGGTTGGCAAATGAGTAGCCAGGCGCAAAACATACAGGCTAAAGTTCTTAAGAAAGATTTCATAAGAGATAATTCCGTTTATCGATGAAGATTGGTTCGGTGTGAGCGACGGTGACGGAATAATCTGGGATAATAGCTTGTGCGAATTGAATTTGGCTAGCTGTAGCGATTTCGACGAAGCTATAGCGGGTGGAAGGGTCGTAATTGGCAATTTCGGTAGAATATTCGGTATATTCGAGCAAGAAAGCGATGTCATTTTTAGTGAGACCAGAAATGCGGGCGAGAGTGCCTTCGAAGGAAGTGTCGATAGGATGCTCGGCTTCATATTTTTCTTCATAAGCAAGGACGGGATTATCGCCGCCGCTCTCTTCTTCCATGCCACTAATGATGCGCATATCTTCGATGTAGCGTTGGTAATATTTAAATTCGCTATCCCAGCGAGAGTTACTGGAGCTATTCATACAGATTTCGCCCGTCGCCCAAGCTTCGTTGGAAACATCTTCGGCGGCGTTGACGATATCGAGGAGATCACTAACATAAGGAATATTGTTGGCGACAGTACCAAAATCGGTTTGGAGTGCGTTTAGAATATTGGCGTCTTTGACAAACCAAGGCGAGTTGCGGTTTTTGCAATAATTAATGAATTTGGCGAGTTCGGAGCCGTCTTTAATATTGCCGTCATCGTCGAGGTTTTTAGAAACAACAGCTTGGTAGGTAGCGTCGTCGGGAGCAATGTCGATAGTTGAATAATCGGAAGTAACAATAGGAAGGCCATACATGTCACAGATGGCGTTGGCATTGCCGCTACAAGTAGTGTAGTTGGAGGTATACATGAGTTCTTCGTCGGCAGCAGATGAAGCGGGGGTGAGTTTGCGAATGGCGGTAGCAGCGATATTATTGAAAGAGGTGATAGCGCTAACGATATTGCTGGAATAAGCCATGTAGGAGAATTTGGAGAGGAGCGAGCCAAGGAAAGTGTTGGTGCTGGTAACATCGAAAGGACTGCGGTTTAAGCGATCAATTTCGGCTTCTTGGGCAAGAGCGAGGGTGGTTTGGCGATTTTGGGCCTTGACGGCGTTAACGTCGGAGGGCATATAGGCACTACCTTGGGTAGCAAGGGAGAAATTGGCAGTAGCGGCGCCTTGAGAGAATAATTCGCCTGCTGGGATGCCAGTATAAGTTTCGAAGATGTTGCTAGCAAAAATTTTGGCGACGTACGGAATGATGGCGCTAACGATAGCAGCAACGACGCCAGTAATGATGACGCCACCGATAGTTCTAGTAATCATACTAACGGCGAAGGAAGCGAGTTTGCCGCCTGGGACACCAGCGGTGGCGAGGGAGATAATGGCGCTAGCGGCAGAGATGCCCGCACAGGTAACGTTGGTGGCGCCAGTACTAACGACGATAGTAGTGGCAGCTTTGGTGATGTTATCGAAAGAATATGGTGCAGTCTCGCTAGCGGCGGATTTGGTGCTGCCGAGAATAAGTTTGGCGCCGGTAGACTCGAGCATAGAGCCGGTAACTTCTTTGGATTTGGCGGTGCCGTCGGAATCGACATAATCGACAGTGGAGGTGGTCTGAGTGGTCATAAAGTTAAGAGTTTCGTTAATGGCGGCTTGATCACCTTCGCCGGCCATGGTTTTACTAATTGGCTCCATCAGGCTTAAGAAATAGGCGATGGATTGATAGATTTGATAAGCGGAGACGGCAACGGCGGCAAGATTAGCGATGCGCAGCGCAGAACAGACGGGTACACCAACGCTAGAAACTTTAGAAGCGATGCTGTTGACCATAGAACGAGCTTTAAGCTCGGGAGTGTCGCCGTCGATATTTTTGGTGTCGACATCTTCGGATTTGTCGAGATATTCTTCTTGGGTTTCTTCGTCGACGCCGTGTCTAATAGTGCTAACGGAACCATCGGCGCCCACGACGTAATCTGAGACGGTTTGTTTAAATTCGGTAGTATCGACATCGGAGTCGCCGGTGGATTTATAGCTGTCAAAAATGTCGCGAGTGGCGCCTTTTTGGCTATAGAATTTCATCGAGACGTCGTCGAAAAAGCCGGCGATGCGGCCGCGTTTGGCTTCATAATAAGATTCGCGAAAATTGGCGTTGGTGGCGAAGGTGTCTTGGAAATGGTTGGCGTCGATAATTTCATTGTCGTATTTTAGGACAGTAGAGTTGCCAAAGACAGCTTGGCCGGAAACAAAATTGCCGTCGGTGTCGAGATGGCCAACTTCGATGCCATTATTTTTGAGACGTTTTTGGAGATAGGAAGAAAAAGTAGTGTATTTTTTAGTGAAATTGCTGATTTTGATTTGACCGCCGCCGTCGAGCATGTAAGACATAATGCGGGCATTGCGGGAATTATAGGAACTATATTGAACGTCAGTTGCGTTGGTATAGAGAGCGGATAGGTGTGGACCAAGGAGGGACTGGGCGCCATAAAAGAAAGCGCCGCCACCAATGAGAAGGCTGGTGATAATGGCGACAGGGCCGGCTTTTTTGAGAAGACCGCGTTTGGATTTTTGATTATTCTTCCCTTTGACGGCGTTGATGAAATTGGAGGCTTGGTTCTGTTCGGAGGATTTGGCGTCGGTGGTGGCACTACTAGTGCTAAGAATACGGCCGCCACGAGAATTGACTGCAATAGATTGAGAACTGACATGAGACTTGTCGCTTGCGCCCTGCTCTGCCTGAGCAAGCGTCTGACGAGCAATATTACTCGGACGAATATCGGCATCGGCCATATTGTTATATGGGTCGTGCTGACTGCGATAGCGGCCATGGGTTGGTGTGGAGACCATAGATGTTTATATTTTATAATATTTAAGGTAAAAATGCAAGAAATCTCCGCGAGTGACGGAGATCTTTTGCAAGTAATGTATATTTTTTCATTATAGCACATTTGCGCAAAAAAGTCAATAGTGACGCGGTAATGGCTAATGGAGAGATGTTAACGTTGCGGCTTTTCTTTTGCGGCGGGATTAGTGGTAATAAGGCTCTCTTCGGTTTCAGAAGCAATGATCTGGATATGGACGTGGTTTTGGCCAGCGAAGAAAAGACCTTGGCCGACTGGGAAATTACTCAGACGCTTGCGCTCTTCGTCGGTGAGTTTAAAGACATCGGAAAGCACATCGACGGCGGAACTGGATTGCTTTAAGAGAAGTTGCATAGAAGAGTTCGCGACAATAGCGCGGCCCATCTTGGAAGACATGAAGTCCTCGACGTCTTGGGTGATAGTAGTGAGACCAAGATAATATTTACGGGCACGCTTAGCGAGACTAAAGAGGAAGTTGGCGGAGTCTTCATATTTCATCAACTGCCAGGCCTCATCGACAAGCAGGAGACGGCGACGCTGTTCGGCGCGAGTGATGTTCCAGATATGTGAAAGGACGATATACATAGCAACGGGACGAAGCTCATCTTCGAGGTCGCGAATATTAAAGACAACCATCTGGTTATTAATGTCGATATTGGACTGCTGGGAGAAAATACCCGCAAAAGTACCGGTAGTATATTTGCGAAGGCGTTGAGCGAGGCTAGGACCGGTGCCGCCCATATGAAGCAAGGTATCGAAAAGATTAATAATGGTTGGCGGCGTGGAGCTGTGAGTGAGTGGATCGTTAGTGATGCCAGCGCGAGCATAAGTGTCGATAAGAGCTTGGTCAAGGTCGGCTTCTTCGTTTGGCGAGAGAATGGCGCCACCGCCAGCGGCACTACCGAGCATGAGACGGAAGAGACCATGGAGAGTAACGAGGTTGGAGCGGAGCGCATCATTGGCGTCTTCGGCGTCGACGACTTTTGGTAAATCAAAAGGATTAATACGGACATCGGAGTTAAGACTGAGACGAATATAGGCACCGCCAACGGCGTCACAGAGCTTTTGATATTCGTTTTCTGGGTCGATAATGAGAACTTCGGTACCAACCATCATGGAGCGAAGCGCTTCAAGCTTAACGGTGAAGGATTTACCAGCACCAGATTTAGCGAAGACGACCATGTTGGCATTTTCAAGGGAGAAACGGTCGAAGATGACGAGACCGTTGTTGTGCATATTGATGCCGTAGAGAATGCCTTTTTCTTGAGTTAAATCGGCGGAAGTGAATGGGAAACTGGTGGAGATAGCGCCTGTATTCATGTTGCGGCGAATTTGGAGCTGGTCAGTACATTGCGGCATAGTGCTATTCATGCCCTGCTCTTGCTGCGAAGTGGCGACTTTACTGAAGACCATTTGCTGGCCGAAAATAGTTTCGATTTTATGCTGAACGAATTGAAGTTCGTCGAGCGAGTCGGCATAGATGGTGACATAAAGGCCGTAGCGGAAGAATTTTTCGGCGCCAACTTGGAGTTGGTCACGGAGTTCCTCGGCATCAGAGATGGCGGCTTCGAGTTCTGGATCACGAACTTTGCCCTTCTCGCTATTAATATTCATGCTAGCTTCGAGCTGAGTAACCTTTTTGGAAAGGTTTTTCATAATCACGCCGGTATCGACTGGATAAATATACATGGAAATATCGAGGACCTCGTCGATATTAATGATTGAACTGAGCCAGCCAGTATAAAGTGTGCGGGGATAGCCGTAGACGTAGATAGTGCGACCGTATTTGGTGCCGAGACGGAAATAATCGGAATGAATCTCGATGCTGGATGGCGAAATAAGGTCGCGGAGCGTGGTAATGCCGGTTTCGAAGGCTTTCTGAATCTCAACTTCTTCCTGAAGTTGAGCCTGCGCGGCAATATCTGCGGCGCTAAGTTGTTGCTGTTTTTTGGCCATTATTTCACTCCCTCCGGTTTGTCGCCTTTTTTAACATAGAGATGCGCAAGTTTATTGAAGTCGCCGAGCGGCTCACGAACGGCAGTGTCTGGATTATTGAAGTTGTAGTAGAGCTGGCCGAGTTCTTTGGTATTGAGGCGGACAGAATGAATGCCGATAGAAAAGAGACCGGAAATGACAGACTCGACTCGGTTATTAATTTCGGAGACAGCTTTATCGTAAGTGTCGCGATTAATGCGACTGACGACCGGAGCCTTGTTTTTACTGAAAGAGGCAAAGAAATTCTTGGTTTGTTCGACGGCTTTTTCGGCTTCGGAAGTAGTGTAATATGGAATCGCAATAAAGAAAGACTTATCCATAATGTTAGCTTCTTGGCTTAAGATGTCGATGAAGTTAATATAGTCGTCCATGAGAATACCAAGGAGCATATTGTCGTTATTGCGGCGGAGTTCGGCGAGCCGTTCGATATAAGGACCGATGTCGACGCGCTGGGAACGAATCAAAATTTGAATGCGAAAGTTGAGAGAGTTTAAGAAGTTTTGATAGGAATATTCAACGGCTTCGCGCTCGGTCTCGGACATGAGATCGAAGTTAATAGATTGACAGGCGACGACGGCGCGGAATGAGCCGTCTTTCATGATAACCATGGAATCGCGCAATTCGGAGATTAGTAAAGTGGCTTGAGTGGAATTGGGATTTTCTTTAACGACAGTAGCAGTAGCGTTGGCAGGTGGCGTGGCAGAGGTACTGCTAACAGCGGCGGGTTGAGCGGCTGTAGAAGTGGCGGGAGTGCCAGTAAATTGAGTTTGGCCGGCCATGCCAGTAGCGCCCATCATCTGTGGGTTTTGCGGGGTCGGGTATCCTGATTGATTTGGTTGCACGATTACTCCTTAATGTAATGATATATAAACTTCGTTTTCTTGCTGTTTTTCGTTGATGCGTTTAGCTTGACGCGCGATGGTCTCGATAGAAAAGTCGGAATTGTTAGCGAGGTCGATAAGGTCTTGGCTAGGTTGGGCGGGAGTTTGATTTTTAAGGTCGGCAGGAATATATTCATTATCGCTATTTCCCTGCTCTTCAGCGGTGATTTGTTCAACAACTTCGTCAGGGAGTGGTAAATCGGGCTTAATAATATTTTCATTGCTTGAAATGGCGAAAGCGTCGAGCGGATTGGAATCGTAGCTGAGGTTGGCATTAGGTGTATCGACTGGCGAGGTGTTGGCTTGAGGCGCGAGTTGATTAAGTTCAGCTTGGATAGATTCGAGCGTAGGACCAGAGGTAGTTTGGGCAGGGGTATTGAGAATTGGATTAGGCTGCGCCTGAGTGATATCAGTGACAAAAGTTGGTGGGGGGAGATTTGGGCTAACTTGGGTGGCGACTGCCTGTGAATATGGCGGCAGTGGCGTAACCGGCGTGGCGGCAGCGGTTGGCTCGGCGGAAGCATAGTAATTACTGTAATTTGGTTGCTGTGGGGCTTGTGGTTTGAGTGAATGGCTAATCGTGGCGGTACCGGAGCTAAGATTATTATTTTTGGCGATGGCTTCGCGCATTTGGTTAACAAGTTCGGCATGGTGGGTGTCGGCGGTTTGCTGAATATTTTGCTGACTGAAGGCGGTGCTACTGGTATCGAAAATATCCTGAGTAGCATTAGCCTCGGCGATGATGTCTTCCCTGACACCGCTAGTAGTATTACCCTTAATGGCATAACCTTCAGTATCGACGATTTCGGCGAGGAAAGAGAGACGATGAGTGGCTTCTTCTTGGCTGAGGCCTTTGAGATGGACTTCGTCGGTTTTCTTAGGGGCGGTAATAACAATAGTTGATTCGGGTTCACCTGGTTCCCAGAGGCGGTTATGGGGCTTCATGTAAAAAGAAATGACGGCAGAAAGATAGGTTTCCATGGGCTGGTCTTTTTTGAGTGGCAATGAAAGCGCAAGCAGGAACAAAATAAATGGCATAGGGATGATAATTAAAAGCGGAAAAAGTTGGAAAAGCGGAATGCAGAGCGCAATTAAACCAGCACAGATCAAAAGGTAGATAAATTGCCGAAAACTAAAAGGTCCGATGAGTTTATCGTCGGCCTCGACGTCTTGAGGAACCTTATACTGAGCCATGCTTTTATAATAGCATAAACGACATTAGTTTGGAGTTGAATATAAGATGAAATTTTCGGGAAAATGAGAGGCTGAGACTAGAGATCGATGCCGAACATTTCGCGAACGGCCTTGTTCATGGAGTTGCGCTGATTGATGGCGCTTGGCTTGTTGAGGGCGGCGCGTTCATTGTCGAAGGCGTCATACATTTCGCGGCTGACACGCATGGTTTGACCATCGACGGTGCGCTCGACATAATCATTTGGATTAATCGCGAGCAAGGCGGCATTCATATCCATAATGGTGGAGCTCTTGGAAGAGACTAATTGGTTGGCGACCATGTTGTTGACATAGCTCATAATTTGGTTGTGAATCATATCTTGATGTGACATGAAGAAGTTACTTTGGGTAGCAGCGCCGCGCTTGAAACCACCAGTTAAGAGGGCGTTTAGGGTTGCGAGCTGTTCACCGTCCATCTGGCCGGATACGGCAGCGGAACGGACATATTTTTCTGGGAATAATAGTGGGAAGACTTCTTCGCCGGCGGCATTGTGTTGAATCGGGATAGTGCCGTCTTCGATGAGTTTGAGCATTTCCTTGAAGGTAGTGCGATCCTGAGTAGCGATAGATGACCAGCCGTTAACACCAGCAAAAATACTCGTGAGTGAAGTTTTCTTGAGGGCGTCATGGTCGGTATCGGTTGGAAGGTCTTGACCAGAGAGGAAGGTTTTGAGATCGATAAATGGCGTGACGCCGTTATTAGTGGCACTCATACCACGGCGCATCATGTTGGATTTAGACCAAGCCCAGAGATAGAGGTTATCGCGTTTGAGACTGAGGCCGGTATCGGCGATAGCTTTTTGCATAGCAAAATCATCGGCAAATTTGTCGGAGTTATTGACGAAGGTGCGAATAATGTCGCCGTGGTCGCCGCGTTTAGCCATGATAAGAGTGGCGGCGGAAGCGGAGTTGTAATCGCCATTTTCGATAGCGTCTTCGAGCTGATGCATGATACCTGGGCCAGCCGGCATATCGTCATAGAGTTCGAGATAGTTATTCTTAGCGATGGCGTCAACTTTATGGCTGTCAGTAATAGCATCAGCAAGAGTGGCGTTGATGGACTTTTGAATAGCGCGTTGCTGGTCTGGGTCAGTAGAAGAAACAGGCACATTGAAAGCGTCGGTAATTTGACGATGAATTTGAGAGCGTTCATCGCGAGCGCCTTCACGAATACGCTCAGCGCGACTGCGAGTATTATCGAGGTCGACGGTGCGCTGGCGAACACGATTAATCATAGCGTCATCGACGCTACGGACAAGACTGGTATTGATGGCCTCCATGCGGCCAAGATCGCGGGTTTTAACCCGAGAATCGCTACCGTCATGAGCGAAGCCTTCGTCGAAATCGATGTTGGTTTGAGTAACGATATTATCGGATTCAAGATTACGCTGAATATTAGAATAACGTGTCATACCACGACGGCTAAGTTGGCCGTTGCGGTTGTACATACTGCGACTGTAGTTAGCGAGACGACGCTTATGGCCAGCCTCGAGAGCCTCTTCGGTATCGAGACGACGATTGAGCTTGCGCTGTTCAAGATATTGAGCAAGCCGCGCAGATGGACGAGCGCTATTGCTGGCAAGTTGGCGTTGTTTGGCAAGTTGGCGACGATCATTAGCATAATGACGAGTGACGCCCTGAATTGGTGCAAATGGACGATGGATAAGGCCGTCGATGCGACCAAGGACGGTGCCGGACATACGCATGAGTGGAATAGACATGAAGAGCGGCAAAACTTGGACAGCGATGCCAAGGACAACACCGAGCCAGTTGGTGGCGGAGGTAATCATGACAAGGCCGGCAAGTTGAGAAGCGCCGTAGAGGAAGCTAAACATTGGATAAAAGATAATCATGCGCATGAATAGCTGATACCATTTCTGAAACCATTTTTCGGTGTTTGGTAAAAGGTAGGCGACGAAAGCAAGCGGTGAAATCATGACGAGCAGTAGGATGAGAGCTTGGCGGGCAGCCATGGTGACAACAGCGGAAATAACAGCAATGGCGCCAGAGAGAACGACTGGGATAAGTAACCAAAGCAGACCGGACCAACCGCCAGCGATAGTGAGAGCGCTAATGGTACCGATAGTGCCGACGCCGAGAATAGTGGTAACGAGACCAGCAACGGATAATTCGGAGGCGGCTTGACTAATGGTACTGTTGGCGATGGCGGTGTTTTCGATACTTAAGAAAATACCGCGAATAGATGAGCCGATAATATTACTGAGATCGACGGCGAGAATACAAATAACGAAACTGAGGTTAACTAAAATAGCGGCAACAATGATGCGCGGGAGAGTACGCTTGATGCCGTAATTGCTGATGCCGAGACCAGTGATTTGAGAATAAATGATGACGAGGAAAAAGATGATGAAAATAATGTTGGTAACATTGCGGAGATAGTGCCAAACGACATGAATTGGAGCGTCTTCGTCGAGTGAGATAGGGTTAACTTTAATGAGACTTTCGAGAATTTCGTAGGCACCATCGATGACGTTGGCGAGAAAACCGGTGCCTGGGCAGATAAGCCAGCCGATGCCGCTGACCTGGTCATAACAGGTGCCAGAATCTTCGGTAGTAGTATCGGTAGTGCTGGTAGTGCTGTTGGTGTTATTAGTATTGCTCTGCTCTTCGTCGGTAGTGTTAGGCTCGGTCGTGGTGCTAATAGTAGTTAAAACAGTCTGAGCTGGAGTGGGGACGCTAGTAGCAAAAATAGGGCCGTTAAAAAGAAAGAGGCTAATTGCGGCCGCGATAAGGGTGGTGGTAATGTATCGAATACACTTGCCCATAGCTATTGTATTATATCACACATAAGCTTTTTAGTCAAGTGCAATACTAGGGGCAGAGCCCCATACGATTGCGCTGAGCTTATGATATAATTTTATAAAGAATTCGCTAGGATTTTTCAAGGTTTGTTATTATATAACTATATGAAGATTAAGATGAAGAGAATATTGTCGATAATGTTTGCGACTGTAGTGACGGTGTTTGGTCTAAGTTTGGTGCAGCCGGTATATGCGAGTAGTCAAATTCAAGATGCGGAGAAAGGTGAATGCACTTCCCTGTTGCCGGACGATTGGTGTTATGAGGACGCGACGGAAGAGGGCGCAACGGTAAGCGTAGAGGAAAGCTCGAACGGAATTATGCAAATTCTGCGCTGGGTGGCGAAGATTATGACGGCGGGCGTAGGCGTAATTGGAACGATAGGAATTATTTGGTGTGGTTTCTTGATTTTATCGGCGAAAGATAACGAGAGTCAAGTGGCGACGGCGAAGAAAAGACTACTAGAAATTGTAATTGGTATGATTGTATTCGGTTTAGCGGGCGTGTTGATTAATCTGTTCTTGCCTGGCGGGGATTTAGCGGGATTGCTTAATTAAAAAGGGAGCGTATGAAGAAAATACAGATAGCAATAATAACAGTAGTAGTCGCGATGAGCATGGCGTTGATGCCGATGGCAGAGGTGTATGCGAGCGGGACGACGAGTAGTACGGGTAACACTTGTGAGACGACGCATGTATTAGGGCTGAGGGCTTGGTATGATGGCTTAGTGGATACTTCGACGTGTGAAATTAAAAGCGATGCGTTTACGGGCGAGGAAAATATTCGAACGAGCGTGTGGACGATAGTATTGAATTTGGTGAGCTGCGTGTTGGGCGTGGTGGGCTATCTGGCGATTTGTTTTGTGATTTGGGGTGGCTATCAATATATGCTGGCGAATGGCGATCCTGGGAAAGTGGCGAAAGGTAAAAAGACAATCATGAATTCCCTGATTGGCTTGGCGATTTGTATGTTGGCCTCGACGATTAGTGGAATGGTGTCGGATATTGTGGCGGAAGGCGACGAGGTGAGTGAGAATATCTTTACGGCGGCGATGAACCATGCCTTCCTATGGGCGGGGATTATTGCGGTGATTGTGATTGTGTTTGGCGGGATTCAGTATATTACTAGTAATGGTAATCCTAGCGGCGTACAAAAAGCGAAACAGACGATTATGTATGCAGCAATTGGCTTAGCAATTACCTTAATGGCGGTGGCGATTGTTAATTTTGTAGTAGGAGCATTATGATAAATAAAATTACGGTAGCGGTAGCAGCTTTGGCGATAGTAACGAGTGGTTTAATTAGCGGGTCGGCATTTGCAGCGACGAGTAGTTCGATCAGTTGTCCGGCGGATTTGCCGAACCGTGATTTGATTTGCGCAAGTAGTACTGGCGGCGAGAGTAAATTGATTAATACGGTGAGTAATGTACTAACGGCAATCTATGGGATTGTGGGGATTTTGGCAGTTGTGATGATTGTGGTGGGTGGCGTGAAATATATGACATCGCAGGGCGACCCTGGAAAGCTGCAGTCAGCGAAGAATACGATTATGTATTCAATAATCGGATTAGTGGTGGTATTAGCGGCTTTTGCGATTACGAACTTTATTTTGAGCGCGTTAAAATAGGAGGAAGATGGAAAAAATATTAGCAAGTATTCAAAGTCAGATAAATACAGCAGGCTCAGGAACAGGGGCGAAAACGGATGTGAATAATATCGTAGCGACGGCGCTGAATGTGGTGTTTGGCGTGATTGGGATCGTAGCAGTAGTAATGATTATCTTGGGTGGGATTAGCTATGCGACCTCGAAAGGTGATCCTGGTAAAATCCAGAAAGGTAAAAATACGATTTTGTATGGCATTATTGGCTTAGTGGTGGCGCTGATGGCGTTCGCGATTGTGAATTTTGTATTGAAGTCATTGTAGTCTTAGTAGACTTAATAGTGGGCTCGACATGAGATATTGTAAGTTTATAAGTTAGTTATGGTAAAATGAAATTAAGTTAAGCTTTTCGAAGTTAAAAAAGGAGAAAAAATGAAAGCAAAGAAAATAGTAAAAGGCGTAGTCTTATCTACGTTCTTGGCGCTAGTAGTCACGGTGGGAGCGTTTGCGACGATTGGGGAGTGTATAGGGACAGGCGAATATGCGAACTTATCCACAGCGAATGACGATGAACATCCGGTGAGATGCGTAATGGTTAAAGATGGTGATGAATATATAACTATTTATGGTAAGAGTTCAAGTGATTGTGCGAAAGCGAGCTCGTTGACAACTAATCCAGAAAACTGTAAGGGTAATGATTTGAATACGATGATTAGAACCATTATCAATGGTATTATCTTTGCGGTGGGGATGGTAGCAGTTGTAATGATTATCTTAGGTGGTGTCAATTATGCAACCTCGCAAGGTGACCCTGGTAAGGTCAAAAAAGGCAAGGATACAATTATGTACGGTATTATTGGCTTGGTGATTTCGATTCTGGCATTTGCGATTATTAACTTCGTGTTGGGGATGATTACAAGTTAATCTAGAAATGATTTTAGAGGCGCTCGGAAAGGGGCGCCTTTTTGATGGCAGGAATAGCCGAAATATGTTATGGTAGATATATAAGGAGATAATATAAACATGATTTATGAATTGCTGACTAATATAGCGAGTGGCGCTACAAGTAGAGCATTGAGCGGAGTAACTAACATTAATACGGTTGACGCTAATACGGACTTGAATGCGATGATTGGCACGATTTTGAGTGCAGTATATGGTGTAGTGGGGATTATTGCAGTGGTAATGATTATTTTGGGCGGGATTAGCTATGCAACCTCGCAAGGCGATCCTGGTAAGGTGAAAAAAGGTAAGGACACAATTTTGTATGGCATTATTGGTTTAGTAATTGTGTTATTAGCCTTTGCGATTACGAACTTTGTGCTGACGAATTTCTTTGGTGCAGCAACAACAACGGAATAAATTCGAACTTTCGAAAAAAAGAGCGCAAAAGCGCTCTTTTTTGATGCTTTTGTTGAGAGATGGGTTAATAGACAGAGTTAATATCGAAGGGGTGTAATATATGAATAATAGACGCTAATTTTGCAAGAAAAAAATCCACAGCCGATGGCGGTGGATTTTGAGAAATGACTCGATAAGATTATTGAATCATAATGCGCTTTGGCGCTTCGGTCTTCTCTTTCTCGAAGGAGATAGTGAGGACGCCGTCTTTGAGAATAGCTTCGACGCCGTCTTCTTTAACATCGACTGGCAAAGCAATGGTGCGGCTAAATTCGCCCCAATAGCATTCTTGAATGTGCCATTGAGTAGCTTTGTCGTCTTCCCCGCCGTTTAAGACACCAGAAATGGTGAGGATTTTGTCGGAAATAGAAACGTCGAGATCTTTGCGCTCGATGCCAGCAGTGCGGGCTTTAATGACGAGCTTATCGGCAGTTTCGTAAACGTCGACAGCAAGCTGACCTGGCAATTCGTCAGGGTCTTCACCCCAACCATCATCGTCGCTAGGATATTGTTCATCTGCGATAGCTTCGGGAGTGTTGTCAGGAGTTTCCACCGGTTCCTCTTCTGCAACTAAACCTGAGTTGTCGCCCTCTAAGAAGGCGGCAGTGAGCTCATCGTCTAAGCTCAATTCGTCTTGTTTGCGAGCCATAAAATTATTTTTCCTCCACTAAATTACACTCTTAAGCTTTATTATAAGGAGCTAAGTTTCTAAAATCAAGAGAAAAGGAGGAAATGTTGTGAAAAATACAATAGTTGGACAAATTTCGGAGATGTTCTGCCCGCATTTCTGTATTTCTTGTGCAAAAGTCGGTGGAATACTATGTGAATGTTGTAAAAAATACATACTAGAACAATGAGAGGCGCGTTGCGTGAATTGTGGTGATGAGCTCGTCGAAGGGCGTTGTGGCAAGTGCGCGCTGCCCTTTTTAAAACAGTTTTGCGTAGGGCCACGCGAGGAAGCTTTGCGTGAATTAGTGAGTGTATATAAATATAAATCGGTGCGAGCGGCGGGAATGGTGCTAGCGGAGTTGATAGTGGAGATATTGGATGAGGACGAATATATGGTGGTACCGCTGCCGACGATTATGCGACATATTCGAGAGCGTGGCTTTGACCATATGTTAAAGTTGGCACAAGCGATGATGCGATGTCGAGAGGGTTTGATAGTTGAACAGGCGCTAGTACGAGTGAATAAGACAGTACAAGTTGGTGCAAGTGAGGAAAGACGCAGAGAACAAGCGAAAAGCGCCTACAAGGTGCGAGAAGAGCTAGATATAGACGCGAATTATTTGTTAGTAGATGATGTATGGACGACAGGCAGTAGCATGCAGGCGGCATGCGAAGTATTGCGAGCGCGAGGCTGTCAAAAAATTAATATCGCCGTTGTAGCGCGAAATGGCTAAATTTAGACAGTAGTCGAGCCGCCAATGGCGGTAATGACGAAGTTGACAATAGCGTAAGAAAGGATAGCGATAATGAGGCCGATAATTGCGTACATGATGGTGTTTTTGGCGTCGGCAACCTTTTTGCTGTCGCCGGCGGAAATAACGTAGCGAATGCCGCCGATAATTAACATTACAACAGAGATAATGCCAACAGCATAAAGGACGGTGTTGGTAATCTTAGTAAAGACACCATCAACACCAATCAGATTTTCGGGCATACCATTGCCGCGAGCAGCTTCAGCGCCAGCCAAAGCAGGATTTTCGTAGTTATTGATAGTGGCCATAGCGCGACCAGCTAAAATAGTAACCATAGCGGCTGCGCCGGTGAGAATTTGGCCAATCTTCTTGAAAGTCTGTTTCATTGAATTAATTACTTATCCTTAAAGCTAGATAGATTATAATGCAAAAGGGCAAAAAAATCAAGCGGGCTGACTTTTTGGGATAACTGTGCTAGAATAGCTCGTATTGGAGGGTTACCCAAGTGGCTGAAGGGGACGGTTTGCTAAATCGTTAGACTGGCGAAAGCTGGTGCGAGAGTTCGAATCTCTCACCCTCCGCCAAAAGATACTCACACGGTGGGTATTTTTTGTTGCAGAGCTGAAAAAATGTTACAATGAGCTTATGGCAAAGACGATGGTAAATTGGGAGGCACGCGAATATATTGAACAGAAGAAAAATTCTGGTTGGTATATTGGTTTTGCTCTGATCGTAGTGGCATTTATTGCGCTGGCGATTGTTCTACAATATTGGATGTTTATACCAGTGGTTGTATTAGCGGCAATTGCATTATTGATTTATGTGCTAAGACCGCCGCGTTTATTACACTATTCGTTAGACGAAAAAGGCCTGACGGAAGGCAATAACTTACACGTGTACGAGAATTTTAAGTCGTTTGGAGTATTGAATGATGGCGGACATTATTCAATTGTGCTGTCGCCGAAGAATCGCTTTGGGCTGAGATTGAGGGTGTACTTCCCTGAAACGGAGGGTGAAGAAATTGTGGATATCTTTGGTGCGCATTTGCCGATGGAAGAAGTGAAATTGGATGTGGTTGATAAAATTGTGCGCTGGTTGAGGATTTAGCTCAAGCGTGTTATATTTAAAACAATAGATTAGATAAAAGATAAAGGTGGGCAAAATGGACCAAGCAAATGGAGCGACTCAAGACGAGTTGCAACAAGCAATCAATAGTATTACAGGCGGCGGAGCGACAGCAAGTGCGGACCCGGTAGCAGAGATTACGAATAAAATTGCAGCAGAACCAGCGGCAGCGACGACAGTGGCGGCGCCAGCGACAGCGGCAACTGCGCCAATTGCGCCTGCAATGTCAAATACAATTGATGGGATTCCAGTTGAAACGAAAGCGATGTATGGCGATCCGGATTTAGATAAAGTGAAGTCGATGGCTTTGAGTGATTTGCGACCGATTCTGGAAAAAGTTGATATTGCGCCAGATAAGAAATTCATGATTTATAAAGATATTATTGAGCTGACTGAAGATAAGGCATGTATTGAACCGGCCTATAATTCGGCTCGCCTAATTGAAGACGAGAAAACGAAGGGTGAGGCGTTGGTTTATATCGTTGAATGTATCGATAAACTCGGCATTCAGATGACTATCGGAACTGACCAACAATAGGACATATCTAATCTAGAAAAATACCACCACTCCTCCGGTGGTATTTTTATTGGCAAAAAAGTAATCCGCCCGTGGGGGCGGATGAAGAGAAAGGTTTAGATAGGAATACGACCATGGCCACCGCAAACGGGGCAACGGCTAGGACAGCCAGAAAAGGAATTGACGTGGCTGTTATTATCGATGCCGCTACCGTTGCAGTAGGGACAAATACGACCGTTCTGAGCGGCAGTTTCGATTATGCGCTGAGTGCGGCGGTCGATGAATTGCTGACGAGCGCGGCGAAAAAAGTTAGTAATAGGTGAAGTTTTCATGCTTCTCCTCCCTTTCTGTAAAAAGAACACTACGAGTTACGAGCTTGGCTATTATAACATGAAAGTTGTTACTTAGCAATGGACAAAAAAATACCCCCTTACGGAAGTATTTTTTTGTGTGAGGTAGATGTGGGAGGTGTGTTTAGTACATGCCGCCCATGCCAGCACCAGCAGCGGCGGAATTATCTTTCTCAGGGAGATCGACAATGAGCGCGCCCATAGTGATGGTAGTAGCAGCGATACTAACGGCATTTTGAACAGCTTCACGGGTGACACGAGCTGGGTCAATGATACCTTCCTGCTTGAGATCAATTAAGCCATTCTCAGGCGACATGACATTGATGCCCAGCCCGTCTTTGGCGGCTTCAACTTGTGCAAGAAGCGCTTGGCTGTTGAGGCCGGCATTTTCCATGATTTGAGTAAAGGGGGCCTTAAGAGCGTTCTTGAGAATAGTTGCACCGGCGTTGTCGTCTTTGAGCTTTTTGCTGAGATTAACGAGCGTAACACCACCACCTGGAACGATGCCTTCATCGAGAGCGGCCTTAGTAGCAGCGACAGCATCGTCGACGCGATATTTTTTCTCGTCGATTTCGGTTTCGGTAGCGCCACCAACTTTGATAACGGCGACACGGCCCTTGAGGGCGGCAGCGCGCTTGTTGAATTCACCAGTTTCGTAATCAGAAGTGGAAGCTTCGGCTTGAGCTTCGATTTGAGCGATACGAGCCTTGACGGCGGCCGGTTTACCGGCGCCTTTAATGATAGTTGTTTCATCTTTGGTGGCGATAATCTTATGAGCAGAACCGAGTACCTCGAGACCGGAATTTTCAAGACTCATACCTTTATCGGCAGAGACAACGGTAGCGCCGGTGAGAATAGCGATATCTTCCATAATTTCTTTGCGGCGATCACCGAAAGATGGAGCTTTGAGGACAAGCGTATTGAAGACGCCTTTGAGTTTGTTGAGTACGAGAACGCTGAGCGCTTCGCCTTCGACTTCTTCGGCGATAATCACGAGGTCCTTGCGACCAGTCTGAGCCATTTTCTCGAGGAAAGGCACGATATCGTTGACGGCAGAGATTTTCTTATCGGTAATAAGGATTTCTGGTTTGTCGAAAGTTGCTTCTTGACGGTTAGCATCAGTAATAAAGAAAGCGGAAGCAAAGCCTTTGTCGTAAGTGAAGCCTTCGGTAATCTCGGATTGCATTTCGAGGCCTTGACCTTGCTCGACGGTAACAACACCGTCTTTGCCGATTTTCTCGATTACGTCGGCGATAAGCTTGCCGATTTCGGCATCGCCAGCAGAAATAGTGGCAACTTCAGCGATTTTTTGGCTGTCGCCATCGATTTTTTCGGCAGTTTTATTGATGCCTTTAATAATTTCAGCGCCAGCGGCTTCGATGCCTTTGCGCAAATCCATCGGATTATGGCCAGCAGCGATAAGCTTATTGGCTTCGGCGATGATATTGTAAGTTAGGACAGTGACGGTAGTGGTGCCATCGCCGGCAACTTTATTGAGTTTTTGGGCGGCAGTTTTAATAAGTTTGGCGCCCATATCGTAGCCGCGAGTGTAATCGTCTTCTTTGCCGAGGTCGATTGCTTCGGCAACGGTTACGCCATCGTGAGTGATGGTTGGTGTGCCGTAGCTTTTGTCGATAATGACATTGCGGCCTTTGGGGCCGAAGGTAACCTTGACGGCGTCATAGAGGGCCTTAGCGCCACCGAGAACTTTCTCGCGGGCCTCGGCATCATAAAATACTTTTTTTGCCATGAATGAAACTCCTTATAATGTGGCGAGAGCGTCTTCTTCTTTGATAATCAGATACTCTTCCCCGTTAACTTTAACCTCGGTTGCGGAATATTCGCGATAAAGGATGCGGTCGCCAGCTTTAATATTTTTTACGTCTGGACCGACGGATTCGACAACTGCAGTGTTTTGCTTCTCTTTTGCTTCGCCAAGAAGAATACCGGAAGCGGTCTGTTCGACAGCGGCATCTTTCTTTGCGACAACACGATCGGCAAGAGGTTTAATAGCCATATTTTCCTCCTAATAAATTGGTACAAGTTCAGTGTAACGCGTCATTTTAGCACTGTCAAGCGTCGAGTGCTAATTTCGGATTTGAGGCTTATATTTTGAGTAACGGCGATAGTTGAATGGTAGTGAGCCTGAGTATGAAAATGCTATCATAAAGATATGATGTGGAGGAAAATTGAGCGACGCGTGGCGGCGTTTGTGAAAATATATTATCGACCATTTTTGTGCTTGTTTGCGCTAAACGTTGTAGCTTTAGTGACGCTGCTAAGAGATAATTATAGTTTTACGGATGATTTATACCGGGCGATTTATGGCGATGCGTGGTCGGGCGATTTTAACCGATACGCGTCGAGTGGATTGAGCTATTTATTACATCAGAGTTTTCGCTTATTTGATATTTCGCCGATTCCGCAGCTGGTGGCGATGGGGATAATGGCGGCGACGAGTATGATGTTGGTGAAATTATTTGTGGACGAACCGCGGAGTTTGAAAAAGAGTGGGTGGCCACTGTTGATGGCAAGTTTGATTACGCTGAGTCCATTAATGATGAATGCGTGGATGTATAAATTTGATGCGCCGTGTATGGCGTTAGCGATATTTGTGAGTGTGCTACCCTATGCGCTATGTTGGGGAAAAATTAAGTGGGCAGAAATTAAAGACGGAAATGGGCTGGTGGTATTTAAGTTTATGTTGCGGTTGCTGGTGATTTTGGTGAGTGTACTAATAATGTGGATGAGTTTCCAGGCGGCGTGCGGGATATTTCTAGCAGTGGGGCTAAGTTTGATAATAAAAGACCGAATTGAGCAGCGACCGCGAAATTGTTTTCAGGCAATGGTATTTATGAGTGCATACTTGGCGGCGTCGGCGTTGGCGTATTTGTTGGTAAAGGATGGCAATTATTACCGAAATATTAGTACTTTTGCGCCGGCGGAGATGTTGAGCGGGGTGATGAGTAATTTGTCTTTGGTGTTGCAATGTATGTTGGATTCATTGACGGTATGGTGGGGGGTGCTGATTGTGGTGATTGTAATTTTGATGATGATATTAGTGAGTGGACGGAAAGCGGACTGGCACAAGGGAGCGCTGATGTTAATCTATTTAGGAGTGGTGCTAGTAGTGGCAATTGGCCCATATTTGGCGTTGGAAGAATTTCCGATAAATGGACGATCGATGCTGGGCGGTTGTTGGGCATTGACGCTGTTTCTGTTGCTAGGATGGTCGCAATTGGAGCGCACGCAACGACGAAGAAAATGGTTAATATGTGTGCCGGTCGTGATTCTATTGTATGGCTTTATGACTTTTGCGTGGAGCTTTGGTAATGCATTGGCGAGTCAATATGAGCATGATACGATGCGAGTGACGATGATTGCGCAAGATCTCGCGGAAATTTATACAACAGCGGAAGATTTTAGTGAACGGGCATTTAGAATTACGGGGAGTGTGGGCTTATCGGCAGTGATGACAGAACATTTTCGGGTGTTTCCGGCGGCGAAATATGTATTTTTCATTGCACAGGAGGGGGTGAATAGTGATGCACTAGGGCATTATCGCTTGTTTGATTATAGTGATATTAATACGGACTGGGTGACGGATTGGTTTGATGCAGATTATGATTGCGGGACAGGCGAATATGAGACTTTGCGAGAGAATTATTATTATACAATTCGAGAGAGTGTGGAAGGAATCAAGGGGAAAAATTTGGTATGTATTGATTTGGCGGAGGAAGCGCGTTCGAGCTATTATGATGCGATTCGACCGATATTCTCTCCGATATTGCCTAAATAAGGTATCATAAAGATATGAGTATAAAAGAGAAAATTCCGTTTTATGATAGTTTAGTAATTCCTTATCACATTGGTAAAGCGGCGTATTGGGGTATGCGCTATGGCTTTCCTGGTAAGAAACTGACAGTGATTGGGGTGACGGGGACGAATGGCAAAACGACGACCTCTTTTATGATCTGGAAGATGTTGAATGAATCGGGGCGCAAAGCGGGGGTAATGACGACAGTTGGTTGGGGGGTGAATGAGATTCATGAACAAATGGAGCATATGACGACGGTGGATTCGAAACTGTTAAATGAACGGATTCAGGCGATTGTGAATGCGGGGGCGGAATATTTGGTGTTGGAGCTGACGAGTCATGCATTGGCACAACATCGCGATTTGGGTGTGCCGATTGATATTGCGGTGATGACAAATGTGACACATGAGCATTTGGATTACCATCGAACCTTCGAACGCTACCGCGATGCAAAGCGGAAATTATTTAAGCAGGCGCGCTATGGGGTGATTAATGCGGACGATGCGTCGGCGAAGTTCTTTGAGACGGATATTCGAGAATATACAACTTATGGCATTAAAAGTGGGCGGCTGAAAGCGACGAAAGTAAAATTGATGCCGGAGGGCGTAGAATATGAGATTCCATCGGAGAATTTGAAAATCAAGACGCGAATTGCGGGGCAATTTAATGTATCTAATTCCCTGGCCTGCGTGGCGGTAGGTAAACGTTTAGGGCTGACGGACGATGAAATCGCTAAGGGGATTTATGCCTTGAAAGAAGTTGAGGGGCGGATGGTAAAGATTGACCGGGGGCAGAATTTTACGGCGATTATGGATTATGCGCATACGCCGGATGCCTTTGAGAAATTGTTACCAGATATGAAGAAAGCGACAAAGGGGCGCTTGATTGTGATGTTTGGTTCGGCGGGTGGACGACGAGATCCATCGAAACGGAAGCCGATGGGCGAGATTGCGGGCAAATATGCGGATATAGTGGTGCTGACGGAGGAAGATGATCGTGATACGCCATCGATGGAGATTTTAGAGATGATTGCAGAGGGGGCGCGTGAGTGTGGAAAAGTGGATGGGCGCGATTTGTTTTTGATTGTAGATAGGCCGACGGCAATTTTGAAATGTTGTGAGTTGGCACGCAAGGGTGATACGGTGCTGTTCTTGGGCAAAGGTAATGAAAAGACGATTGAGCGTGCAGATGGGCCGCATGATTATTATGAGCAAGATGAGATTGAGAAGGCACTGAAGAAGGTGGCGAAGAAATAGATTTGCGGGTTGGGCTGGTTGAGTTTGTGCTGCCCTAGAAATGAAGCTCGATAGGTGAGGCCCTTCTTCGCCCTATTCTTTTATAGGAGGCGATGCGTAACTTCGAGTAAGGCGTTGCGGCAGCGATATTGACTTTTTGAGCTGAGTGTGGTATAATATAAGAGTAGTTCTATTCTTGAACAAATTTTTGTTCGAGAAAAATAGAGGACTCGAGAAGGGTGGTGTTCTTTATGAGCGAAAAAATGTTTCCGGAGGCAAAATATTACCTGGGACGCGAAAGCGGAGTGCTTCATTTTACTTACAAGAACGAGTTGAATTGGGGGTCGATGAGCTTAGAGGATGCGTTCTTGGAAATTGCAAAAAAGCTGCATGGGCAGAACTGGATCAAGGAACAGCGCGCGAGCTTGGTGGTTGTCGGAATTGATGCGCATAAGCATCATTATGTACTGAACAACCCGGCAGAGTGGCTGGTGGATCGCTTAGCGGCGGATTGCGATGGTGAATACATCGAACCGATAGTGCGACGTATTAATAACCGTCGCATTGAGAAGGTAATTGTTTGCAATATGGCATCGGGTGACGATAGGACGGTTATTTTGAAGGCGAATGTGAAAGCACCAACAACAAAACGTGGTTATTGCACGCTGTTCCCGACTTATCTGTCGATGAATACGCACGAAATCGATGCGCTTATGTCGGCATTACTGAATTTGCATATGCTGAATATGGCGCGAGTTCCTGGACTGAAATGGTTGCGAGCGAAATACCGCGATGAACGTCAGATGAGAGCAAGAGTGATGAAGATGGGTCGGGTATAAAGAGCCGAGCGCTAACTCTAATCGAGTACAGGAGTGCGAGTTTTAGGAGCGCGGACGTAAAGAAACATTTTTTACAACAAGCGCCGACTGGAATGGTCGGCGCTATTTTTTTGGATTTAAAGTGGATTAGCTGAGCCAGAGACTGACGCAACGAATATATCCCCCGCCCTTCTTGAGCTCGGTAACGTCAGGAGTCAGACAGATGAGACCGTGACGCTCAAGCTCGGCTTGGAGACGTGGCGCTTGATTAGACATAATGACATGCTTGCCGGTGCTGACGAGATTGTTGGCAAAACCTTGAGTACATTCTTGATAATCGACGATGATTTTATCGAGGTCGGAGATGGCGACAAGTTTTTGGTTGGATTCGGCGTCGAGGGCGTCAGGACAGTAAGCGATAGTATGGTCATCGATAACGGATACAGCGAGGTCGAGGTCGTACCAGAAGCTGTCGGCGTGATTAGTGAAAGGGTTGATATGCTCAGAGCCATCAGGATTGAGCTGAGGTTTAGCGTGAAGCTGAATAAGTTCAAGGCCAAGTGTGGCGGCAGCGAATTGTTGAGCGGCGGGGTCGGAACGATAGCCGCGACCGCCGAACAAATATTTACCACAACGAAGCGAATCGCCTTGTCCGGAATAGAGTAAATTAGTAGGTACGTCAACAGTTTTGATGCCCTGCTGCTCGAGACATTGCTTGGCATAAGCTTCTTCGGCCTTGCGGGCTTCAGGTAGGCGTGCCATGACGGCGACGCCGTCCTTGACGAGTGCCCAGTTGGCGGTATAGACGCCATCTTGACAATCTTTGGGCGGGTCGACCTGAATTAGTTCAATGCCCGCTTCACGGAAACAGGCAAGAATAGCGGCATGTTCAGCTTTAGCTTTGGTGATATCGATGCCTTGCTGAGTGTAATAGGGGTTGATTTCGTAAGTGTCGGCAAAATAGTCAGCACCAGAAACCAAGAGCTTCTGATTGATCATGGAATTCCTTATTTTTTAGTTGGTTCGTAGTCGGCGATGCTGTCGACAATGGTATCTTTGTCGAAATCGAGGGCAAAGCCAGCAAGAGCGGCGGCAGCCATGTAATGGGTAGCCTCTTCCCCAGTGGCATAGCTAGCGAGGTCGAATTTTTGGCCAGCATAAGTCACGTTGGCTTCGATGGCGGTTTTATAGAGCTTGAAACGATTAATGCAAAGGTCGGCATCGGCGCTGTGACCGTAAGTGAAGGTAGCAGTTTTAGATGGATATTTGGCGAAGAGATTGTAGTTGGCGTCGTCGCGATTGAGAATGCTGAAAGATGGTTGTGTATTGAAAAGAATTGCTTTGGCGTCTTCTGGGGTGGTAGTCGGCAAAATCGTGACAGGGGTTTTGGGCTCGGTATTGTCGGTGAGGATGGCAATATGAATTGGCAAACCGTAAAAAAGATGATTGGCAAGGCCGGCACTATCGATAGAGACAACGGCGTGGTCAGCACCCGTGCGCCAGATTTTATAGAGCTGCTTATAGAGGTCGGAAGTGGACTTCGGGTCGATAATTAGGCCGGTCTTGACATCGCGATGTTTGAGAATATTTTGGAGAAAATGAGCGGTAATATCGCGGCCCATATCGCCAGTGACGGCGATAATTTTAATATCTTTTGCGGGATTACTATAATAAGTTGCGAGAAACCTCGCTTTGGCTTTTTGAAGTTTTGGTTTAATGCCGGATTTCTTCTCGTTCTTTGCCATGATGAAAATAGTATACCATCTCTTGAGAAAATGTGCTATAATACGATACATCACGCTGAAAGCAATCGATGCGCGATGATCTTTTAATCTTTGACGGTGGACAAGTACTTGCGATTGTGAGTACTATCCACATATGTGCCCGTAGCTCAGTTGGATAGAGCGTCAGCTTGCGGAGCTGAAGGTCGTACGTTCGAATCGTATCGGGCATACCATGTTGAATTTTTGAAAAACACTTCCCTGTTTAGGGGGGTGTTTTTTGTTTTTTAGGTCTAGTGTGGTGGTGGCGAGATTGGAGTTTGGCCAATGATAGCCGTCGGTGAGACGATGTTCTAATGGCTGAGGAGCCAGGCGAAAATGTCGTCGTAGGGTAAGCTCGAACTTGTTGTTGCGTGAGTGGCGCCATGAAGATAATGTAAACTAATATTTCCGCCTAAATTTTCAACTTGCGATTTAATAGCGGTCATGCAATCGTTGTAATAATAGTAATCATCGTCGGCTGTGCCGAGATACATAGAAATTGGGACGTTTTTGAGATTGCCAGCCTCTGACCCGACTGGACAATTGCTAGCGATGACGGCTGCCCTGAAGAATGTGGTGTAATTATTAATCATTTTGAAAGTACCGCGTCCGCCCATACTAAAGCCCATTATGTAAATACGATTAGGATTGGCTCGAGTGTCGGAGACGGCTTGGTCGATGATGGTCTTGATAGTAGCGGTTTTGTCCTCCCAACCATAGCTAGAAGCAACAGGAGCGATAGAAATAAAGTTAGAACGACTAAACATTTGATCGACTTGTGCTAATCCGCGAACGCCGGACGTATTGCCGATTTCGCCGCTACCGTGCAAGAAAATGACGACAGGCATATTGTTGGTAGCGCCGTCAGGGACGTTAAGCCAATAAGACATGCCGTTATAGGAATTTAGGCCGCTGGTAGAAGTGATAGGCGTAGTGCCGACTTGGTTGTCGCTGGAATTGGTTGAAGCGCCGGAGTTGCCAGCGGTAGTTTCTTTAGGCTTTTGGGTACAAGTAACGGTGGTGCTGGAGGTTTTGCCGTTGGCGGAAATGACATTAATAGTAGTAGAACCTGTCTTCATGCAGAGGACGCTATTTCGAGTGACGGTAACGACAGTAGTATCGTCGCTGATGACGGAATAAGTTTTATCCTTGGCGTCGTCTGGCGAGACGATGACATCGAGCGCGGAAGATTCACCGACATAGATATTGTCGGCGACACTAACTTCAATGCTGTCGACGCCGGCAGAAAGCGTAGTGAGGGCGCCGCCCGGAATGAGGAGTTCGAGCAAAACCCAGAAGCCCCCCCAAACGGCAATGCCGAGGACAATTTCGAGTAGGTGCTTTTTGGCAGTAGCAACGCGAGATAGCTCATCTTTAGCCGTGAGAATAAGAAAACCGCACCAGATGATACCGATAGTGGCGAGAACGCCAACAGCGGCGGTAAGAATATTAATAATAGTATTGGCTACGGTGTAAATCATGCCCGTACCGCCGACGTCGCAATCGATCAGATTGGTATTGGCGTCACCGCAACTGGTTTCGGCGAATGCAGCAGTACTAAGTACGAATGAACCAAACGAGATAAGAGCGAGAAGAAGGAAGGCCTTAATAATACGACGATTCATTGAGTTTATTTTAACATGTTTATGATTGGGTTAGCTGGAGAAAAAAGAGGTCAGTAAGATAAGAATGTGATAAAATAAGAGGTGGAAGCGTGGCCGAGTGGTTGAAGGCGCACGACTCGAAATCGTGTGGGCCGAAAGGTCTCGGAGGTTCGAATCCTCTCGCTTCCGCCAAATTCGATTCTTAGTTCGGGCGAAAGCTCTGTCGCATGATTTAGTTCTAGCGAACGCTTCCGCCAGATATTGGTCTTTTAGTTCGGGCGAATGCCCGTTTTTTGATGCTTTCTTGATAAAATAAGAGAAAAGGAGGAAAATGGCGAGTATTTTTACAAAAATCATTAATGGCGAAATTCCGAGCTATAAGATTTATGAAGATGAAAAAACGCTGGCGTTTTTGGATATTAATCCGGAGGTAAAGGGACATACGCTGGTGGTGCCGAAGGTGGAAGTGGATAAGATTTATGAGCTGGATGATGAAAACTGGGTGGCGCTGTGGGCGACAGTGAAGAAAGTGGCGCAGCATATGGAAGAAGTGACGGGGCGACGAGTGGTGATGAAAGTGGTGGGGGCAGATGTGCCGCATGCGCATGTGCATTTGACGCCGATTGATGAGATGTGGGAGTATGGTAAGACTCTGCAGCTGCGCGAGGATGAGTTTGAGGCGATTCGCGAAAAGCTAGCGTTCCATTGACTTTTTGGGTAAAGTGTGATATAATTAGAGTTGTTGCTGAGGTCTTTTTGAGAGGGGGTGAAAAAAGATGGCAGTTTTTGACGACGAAAGACTGAAGAGAAAATGCTACAGTTTCATTGATGATAATCGCGAAATTTTGAAAAAAGCGAAAGTAGGCAGTGAAGTAGAGATCGTGGCCAAAAACGAACAAGGATGCAACGAACTAATTCTATTTCGCGTGACGCGAAATGCGCACCTTGGAAAAAGGCAAAAGTGGATGTATGGACGAGTGTTGAACTTCCCCGCCGGCGAATATTATCAGGTTGAAATTAAAATGTATGCTGGCGAGCCGTCGCTAGATTCGATCGAGATATATATTCAGGCGCCACCGACGCTGATTGTAGAGCTCCGCTAGATTATCTAGCGGAGTATTTTTTATGGAATTGGGATGGAGAGATTAATGTGGTTGAACGGGTGGGCGATGATGGATGTCGTCCATAATGCCGAGATAGGAATTTTTAGGTGCGGGCTGGTTCTGTTTGGGTGGAACAAAATGAACGCCCTGGGCTTCGGTGTGGTCAATCCATTTATCGGTGTCGTAGTGGCTAGGCATAGGCATGAGAATATGGCCGGCGTCCCATTCTTTGCGCATGGTTTGGATTTCGCTGGCGAGCTGACGCGAGCGATTCCCCGGTTCGGCGGCAAGGTTAATATATTCACCGAGGACAATGGCACCAAATTTTTGGGCGCGAGTCTTGGCGTTAGGATACTTTTCGTAGCGAGTTTTGAAGAATTCTTCGTTGACGTCGCCGATGCCGCGGCCGACGTGAGTGCTAGCATCGTACCAGACAGGAACGCCACGCATTTGATGCTCGCTGCCATAAGGACTTTGTTGGAAACTAGATTTCCAGAAAGTGTAGCCATTGACGCTGGCGGCTTCGGGAATGGCTTGCGAGACGAGATACTGGGCGATGGCAAGAGTGGAGCCGCTACGAGAAACTTCGTCGATGATGGTGATATTCTTCCCCTCTAGGCTGGTTGGAGTAGACATGATTGTGTCGACGTCTTCGGTGTCGATGCCGCCTGGGATATAGAGTGCGCGAATACGGGCGAGGTCTTCACGAGTGACGTTTTCTTTACGGAAATCACTAAAAGTGGCGACACGGGCGGAGCCGTCGGCTTCGCGGATGTATTCGTTGGATTCGATAGGAGTATCGGTGCGAGCGAACCATTCTTTGCGATCGATCGCGAGATATGAATGTTTGGGGCGAGGTTTGTTGGTAAAGTCATCCCAGAAAGTGTTGACGAGCCAACTGACGGGGCGAGCAGACTTGTCGAGATAGATGACGTGGTCGGCGGTGGGCAGTTCCTTGCTTTGAAAACCTTCATCTTCGCCGGCGATGACAGCGATAGTGTCGGCGGTGGCGGTAACGAAGCGTCCCATGGTTTCGTCGAGCGGAAGAGTTTCGGCTTTGTCGCCCCAATTGGGACCGAGTTCGGCTTGCTGGGAGAAGATAGGAAAATCTGCAGGATTGACGTGATAGCGTTTGGCGGGGTCTTGTTGGAGCTCGGCTTCGGTGTATTGGGTGGGGTCTTCAGGAAAACGTGGAGTGTTTTCGTTGGTGTCTTCGGGGGTTTCAGAGGCGATTGGGGTGCTTTCGCTGGATCTTGGAGTAGCTAGATTCCATTGGTTGGCATGTTCGGTACTGGTGCTTTTGTTGTTATGTTCGTGACTGCGCATATGTTTGTTTTTTTGGTTTTTGGTTTTTGCCGGCGGTTGCGGCGGGTTAATAGATAGAGTATAGCATAAGTGGATTAAAAAGTCAAGGGGGTGGCGCTGGTTTTTAGGATGCGAGCTTTATTTTTCTCATGTATGGTTTTTTTGTTAGGGTGCGACGCGTAACTTTAGGCAAGGCGACGATGCTTTTTTGCGGCTTAATTGAGTGATGTCGCGCGTGGGATGTCGCAATAAAAAACTGCTCCGGCGGGCGAAGCAGTTTTTCGTCAAGCAAGCGCTAAATATGCTCAAGCTCAGATTTCATCTTTTCAAGCAAGTCTTGCTTATCGGAAAGAGATTGGCGCGTTTCGGCAACAAGTTCCTTCGGCGCCTTAGTGACATAATTTGGGCTAGCGAGACGCTTTTCGAGGGTGAGAATCTCTTGATTCATCTTGAGGATGCGATCTTCGAGGTTGTGCTTGTATTTTTCATGGACATCCTGTGGAATGTCGAGATAAACATTGTGATTGTGGATGGCAAGGTGTAGACCCCTGGCGTCTGCTTGGTTAATCTGTGGTACGCACGGCGCTTTGGTAAGATGCTGAATCAAAAGCTGGTTATCGTACATGAGCAGATCGTCGTGGAAGGTGATTGGGCAATTATTGGCGCCTGGGATGCTCTGGTAGTGGCTGCGAATATTGGTAATAATCTCGATGAGCTCGGCGAAATCGGCAGCTTTTTGCTGGTCATATTTGTATGGGGTTGGCCAGACTTGAGAAATGAGCATACCGTCGGTCCAGCTGAGGGTCTGCCAAATGGTTTCGGTGACAAATGGTGCGAAAGGATGCAACATGGTGAGAATCTGCTCAAGCGTAGACTTGAGGAGATTGGTGTTTTTCCAGAGCTTTTCGGTTTCAATGAACCAGTCGGCGTATTTGTTCCAGATGAGATCATAGATAAGATCGCCAGCTTCGGCAAAACGGTAATGGTCGAGTAGCTTTTGAAGCTGAGCGTTAGTATGATTAATTTGCTCGAGAATCCAATCTTCGCCAAAACTCTTAATTTCGATGTCGTTAGAATCGGTAGGGTTGTGGTCGACAATATCTTGGACGAGACGGGAGATGTTCCAGACTTTGTTGCAGAGATTGCGGCTGGCCATAACTTTGCTAGTACTGAAGGCTTGGTTAATACCGGCGGAGCGGCTGGCGATGAGGCCAAGACGGAGCGCATCGGAGCCATATTTGGAGACGATTTCGATAGGGTTAATGACATTACCCTTAGACTTAGACATTTTTTGACCTTTTTCGTCGAGAACCATGCCGTGCATATAGACATCCTTGAATGGAATATCGTCGGTAACGTAGAGGCCGAGCATAATCATGCGGCCAACCCATTGGAACAAGAGGTCGGCACCTGTTTCCATGACGGAAGTTGGATAGTGCTCGGGGCGGTCGCTAGTGGTGATGTATGGCCATTGGCCGGAACTAAACCAAGTATCGAAAGTATCGTTGTCGCGATGATAGGTCTTGCCGTTGACGGTGATAGTAGGCTCGTTGACGCGAGTGTCGTAGATCCAGTCTTTAGGGTCGTCGACGTTAACAAAGGCAGGAATAGGAATACCCCATGGAATTTGGCGGGAGATGTTCCAATCTTTGAGCTGGCTAAGGTAATTGATGAGGACCTGCTTTTTGCTGGCGGGATGGAATTTAATCTTCCCTGCCTTGAGAACTTTGATGGCGCGCTCAGCGAGCGGCTTGACGTTGATGAACCATTGTTCTTTGAGGAGCGGCTCGATGACAGTGTCGCATTTGTAGCAGTGACCAACAGAATGCGTGATAGTTTCTTCGCCACGTAGGAGATCGCTATTTTTGAGCGCCTCGAGAACCTTGGTGCGGGCTTGGGTGGTGGTGAGACCTTCGTAATTGAAACCGGCATTTTTGTTCATCTTGCCATCGTTGCCAATTACGGTAATCATCGGGAGATGATGGCGTTGGCCGACCTCGAAGTCGTCTTGGTCGTGGGCTGGTGTAATTTTTACAACACCCGTGCCGTAGTTCATGTCGGCATGTTCATCGGCAATAATAGGAATTTCGCGATCGGTTAGAGGTAGTTTGAGCATAGAACCAACGAGGTCTGTGAAGCGTTCATCGCTAGGATTGACGGCGACGGCAGTGTCGCCAAGAAGAGTTTCGGGGCGCGTGGTGGAAACGACAAGTTCAGTAATGCCGTTCATTGGGGTGACGAGAGGGTATGCGATTTGCCAGAGCTTGCCCTGCTCTTCTTTATGGGTAACTTCGATGTCAGCGAAAGCAGTTTGGTGCTTGGTGCAGTAGTTGACTAGCTTTTCGCCGCGATAGATGAGTTTATCGTCCCAGAGTTTTTTGAAGGTACCGTAAACAGTGTCGATAACTTTTTGGTCGAGAGTGAAGGTGAGACTAGACCAGTCACAAGAGGCGCCGAGGGCGCGAATTTGCAGTTCCATGTTGCCGCGTTGCTCGATCACAAAGCTCCAAACCTGATTGTAGAGATCGTCGCGGGTGAAATCGAAGCGGGTCTTCCCTTCGGCTTCGAGTTTGCGTTCATAAACTACCCAAGTTTCAAAACCGGCATGGTCCGCACCTGGAATGTACCAAGCATTTTCGCCTTTCATGCGATGATAACGGGTAAGAATGTCTTGCAACGCGATGGTGAGGCCATGGCCAATATGAAGGTTGCCATTGGCATTTGGTGGTGGCATGACAATGGTGTATGGTTGTTTGTTGCTATCGTTGGATGGTTTAAATGCGCCCGATTTTTCCCAGAGTGCGTATACGTCTGGCTCGTATTGATTCGGCTCGTAGGTTTTACTAAATTTCATGTCTTAATTATAGCATGAAGGCTGGCATTTTACCTCTTTAGGAATGAGTTGCGCTTCCCTGTTAATTGAGGTTTTGATGTTTGCGCTGGATTTTAGGGTTTTTGCATTTGATTTTTTTCGATAATTTAAATAGGATTTTTGGGCGAGAGTTTGCGGAATTTAACTGTGCTGATGTTTGCACTTCCCTGTTGTTTCCACGTGAAAAAGCAAAAACATCGTCAAAATTCCACGTGGAAATTGACGGATTCCAAGATTTATATCCTAATTTTCTGCTTGCACCCTTACGCTACGCGTCCCAAACGCAATTACTTCGTTGGTTAATGCTATTATATGTGAAGTGGGGATGCTAAGTCAAGCGGATGTAAATAACGGGGGAAAGTGAGGATAGAATTTGGCGTTTTTGGGGAAAATGTGGATAATGAGGATAGATATGGCGTTTATTCGTAAATTCAAGACGGGAAGTGGAGCGACGGGGGTGCAGGTTTGCTGGAAAAAGGGCGGAGAAGTGGTGCGGACAGTGCATATTGGCTCGGCGAATAGCGAATATGGTTTGGAAAAATTGCTGAAAAAGGCGCAGAAAGTGATGGACGAAGGGAAGCGGCCTTTATTTGATCTTGATAACTTTGATGCGAAAAATGGAAAATAATTTTTTTGGCGTTGCGGATTTTTTGGATTTTTGTGAATTTTTGCGTTTTTGACAGATAGTGTCAAGACTTGACGAGTGATTTTTCGATCCGAATTTAGTATTTGCAGGTTTTTTATACGATGATTTCGAACTTCGCGTGCTTTTTGTGCTTTTTTGCGTTTTTTTGCGGCGAATTATGCGATTTGCGGATTTTCGGAATTAAATTTTTAAAAAATATGAAAAAATGCCGCAATGAGCGGCAAATTTATGTGTAATATGAATATTTTAGATAGATTTTTGTGGTTTTTTGTTCTGATCGAGGGGCTTTTTGACGGGGCTTAGGGAGTTTTCCACAATCTTGTGATAGTTTTCCACATGGTTTTGCACAGGGTAGAGTAGATTAATGATCTTTTTGGTCTCCGTGATGCTGAGATTGGTGGGGAGGCAAAGAACGCGGGGGTGAATGGCTTCGGCAACGGGTGCCATCTTGGGGTTATAAAAATAGATGCGGTTATCGACTGGACCCGGGTAGAGAAGAGGAGAATACCAGCGGCGGATAAAATAGCCGGAGGATGCCAAGGCGTGATAGGCCTCAGTAGCGCGATGACTGTCGTCAAAAACCACCGGGAAGGCGAGGAGAGGTTCGGCTTTCTCAGTCAAGATATGAAAATAACTGGCGGATTTGAGGTATTTTTGATAGATGGTGACGTTCTGTTCGCGACGGCGATAATCGGCGGGAAGGGAAGTGATATTCTTTAGGACGACATCGCAAGCGAAATCAGTGATGGCGTAAGACGGAGCTTGGGAGGCGGACTGCTCAAGAGGGGTGACGGCTGGCTCGTAGGTCTTAGTTTTGAGGAGAAAATCGCGGAAATTGCCCTTGAGTTGATTAGGTACACGCTGAAGTAGGGCATTTTGAGCGCGGTAAGCGCGAATCTTAAGATCGAGCGAACGGGGTGCGGCAGGGAGATTGATTAGATCGTGAACAATAGCGGCATAAAGCTGAGGCTCGGTTTTCTTGAGACGAGGATTAATATAGACGGCGCCGCCGAATTTGGTCTGCTGAAGAATTTTTTCGACACCAAAAGAATGAATAGAAATATCGGCGACGGGGCGACTTTTGTGGTCGAGTGCCAGACGGGCGAGGCAATGGGCGGAATCTTCAATAAGAATCAAGCCTTCGGATTTGCAAAGGCGGCCGATAGTTTGGATTTCGGGATTAATAACACCGAGGGTGTGCTGAACGACGATGGCGCGGGTGTGTTTGCGCACATGCTTACTGACGTCGGTAAGGGAAAGAGTAGAAGGATCGATGTCGGCGTAAACGGGTTTTAGGTCGGCAACAAGAATAGGATTGATTGAAGTAATGCAGGTGTAAGGCGTGGTAATAACTTCACCTGGGCCGAGAGCGCTGCGGATGGCGCGATAGACGGTAGCCATGCCGTAACGAGCTTTGAGACACAAAAACCAGTCGTTTGGGTCGGTGTGAGAATATTTAGCCAGTTGCTGGCGCACGGCTAAATTGGAATTACTGGAATTCATTATATATATTATATCGCGTTGAATCAGGATTTTGAACGCACTGAGCAAGTTTAATGGATGATGGAGCGGGGCGCGATGTCGAGCGAATAAGGGTCGGTAGCGGTTTCGCCGGATTGAATAGAAAAGTAGGCGGCGGAGGCGACCATGGCGCCGTTGTCGGTGCTAAATTTTGGTGCAGGGAAATAGACTTGGTGTGTCTTTATGAAGGTCTGAGTGATGGTATCGCGAAGGAGTTGGTTAGCGCTGACGCCACCGGCGAGGAGGATGGATTTGGCTGAATAAATTTTGGATGCAGCTTGGAGCTTCTGGGCGAGAACATTGACGGCGGTGTACTGGAAGCTGGCGGCGAAGTCGGCAATCTGCTGACTGGTGAGTTGGGTATGGAGTTCGTGAGAGGGGGTAGTGATAGGTAGCTTGAGCTCTTTTTGAACAGCGCGGAGGACGGCGGTTTTGAGACCGCTGAAAGAAAAATCGAGTTGGTCGACTTTGGGAATAGGGAGGTGGTATTGATGTGGATTGCCGGTTTGGGCGGCGGCAGCGATAGCGGGACCCCCTGGATAAGGGAGACCGAGAATCTTGGCGACTTTATCGAAACATTCGCCGATGGCATCGTCGCGAGTGGTGCCGACAATTTCGAAATGATCGTGACGCTGCATGTAAATAATTTGAGTGTGGCCACCGGAAATAACGGCAGCAAGAAGAGGGAATTCGGGCTGATGACCACTGAGCCAGTTGGCGTAGATGTGGGACTTGAGATGATGGGTGGGATAGAAGGCCTTGTTGTGGAGAATGGCAAGAGTGCGAGCGGCAAGGGTGCCGGCAAGGAGTGAACCGACGAGGCCTGGGGTATGAGTGGCGGCAATAGCATCGAGGTCGTCGAGGGTAAGCTTGGCGTCGGCGAGAGCCTTGCTTAGGACAGGATTAATGGCCTCGATATGAGAGCGAGCGGCGATTTCAGGAATGACGCCACCGTAGGCGGCATGAATGTCGATTTGGGAGACGACAACATTCGACAAAATATGGACGCCGTCTTCGACAACAGCAGCAGCAGTCTCGTCGCAAGAGCTCTCAATTCCCAAAATTTTCACTGTTATTATTATAACATTTTTGAGGTGAGCTGGCGAGGCTAAGCTGAGGGGGGGTATTATCCATGAGCGTAATGTGCTATGATTAACATAAGGCTAATAATATCCAAGAGAGGTAAGATTTTTATGGAGAGCGTTGAGCAGTTTGTCGATCAACTGATTGATGAGAAAGAGTTGGGGGTTGAGGGAGATGTACGAACAGCATTGAAGATGGATATGATGGAGCGGCTACTTGACCAGATTGATAAGGCGGCGGTTAATGCGCTGTCGGAAGAGAAGGCGATTGAGTTGGCGGATAAGTTAGAAGATGAGAATTTTTCGGATGAGCAAATTACGGCATTTATGCGCGAGAGCGGCTTGGACCTCGAGCGAATTGCGCTAGAAACGATGTTGCAATTCCGCTTACTGTATCTTGGCAAAAATACAAATATTGATACGGAAAAAATGCGTGAAACTACCGAGGCGACAGAGTAATAGAGGGTGCGAAAATGAGCGAAGGAAAGAAAGGCGAGAACGGAGCGCGGGAGGAGGACCAGAGGAACGATCGAGCGGGGGTTTGGGATGGTATGGGGGAGGTGCCGTTTGCGGGAGGTGAGCCGTCAGTCGAAGAAATTGAGATAGGTCCTGACGATATTTTTGAGCCTGGAGGAAATGCACCGAGCAAAGACGATATCGCATATCAGAAGAAATTGGAAGAAATGTCGCAGCGCGGCAGAGATTATGATCCGATGCTGGCAGATAACTC
>CAVFJY010000008.1:0-55950 GCA_963623365.1 bacterium
ATATAAATTTGATTTCTTTTGCATGTTTATACTATAGCATTTCGTTTAATTGTGTATAGCTACTTTCCTATAGTTCAGAATTCTATTCAATCATCAACCTCGGGCAAATTAAACACCTTTCCCGCCAATATAGACAAACTCTCTAACTGCGCCATAATCAGGGGGGAGGACTATTTATCTCTTCCACCCCAGCCCCGCATAAGTATCGCTGCTTTGCGCCAAAATTGTCGCACAAACGTCGTCGCGCCGAGCATAATCCCGCGCCGCCGCCTCATCGGCAGAATTCGCTGCTTTCTCCGACGCGATTTTGAGTGCCTGCCCAAAATAGCGTTCCATCGCCGCCGCCTGCTGGCGAGCCTCCGCCAACTCATCCGGTCGCATCCAGCGCGTATCCTCATCGTCCAAACTCGCCAACATCGTATTTAGATCCGTCGCCTGTGCCAAGCACTCAACCAGCGTACACCATTTCGCGCACTTTTTTGCAACCGTATATTCTCGCAGCTGCTCCTCATAATATTTTGCCCCATACCCCGAAAGCTCCTCCTTCGTGGGCGCGCCATGCGCTAAGGCCTCCGCCAGTTCCGGCGTATAGCCCACCACAAAGCGCGGCATCAATTCAATCCGTCCCTTCTGACGCACAGGGTCATCCGGGTTATCCTTGTCTTCAAAATATTTTGCCGCCGCAAAGCCGGGAATCTTTAAACCATTGCGCTGGCGCAATTTCAGCGCCTGCGTTCTTACGACGCTTCGGCCCGTCCAATCCGACCCAATCGCATCCTCTCCGAATTCCGACACGCTCTCCGGCGCATTCTTCTTGCCATAAACATGCCGCCAGCTAAATTTTCGTCGCATTTTTTCATGATTGGTATTGTAAGTTAAGTCGATTGCGAAGGGCATCACCTCGCCGCCCGTCGCCTCATTCCCAATCATCGCAATCACATCAATATGATTAAAAGCGTCATCGATCTCTGCGGTCGGATAGGTAATTAGCGCCCGATAATCTTCATCATCGCCATAAGACTCCTCTTCGCCAAACCAGTCATCACTCTCGACCATCGAGGTAAAAGTCTTCTCCAGCAGTCGTGCGTCTGAGCGATTATCGCCTTGTTGGTATTCGGGTGTGCGTTTAAAATTTCTTAGCAGCATAATGTCACTCTGCACCTCTTCCGGCGTATAAACCGTCCCCTTAAAATCCGCTGGATTAGGTGTCATGTCCGCCAGAATATTTTCCGTCCGTTCATATTCCGTCTGCGGCCGGGCCACATTGGGATTGAGCATTTTTTTACCTCCGCTTGTTAAGACTATTATACAATAAAGCGCCCGACGGTGGACGGGGAAGATGGTGGCGCCCGAAAAATCGCAAAAATGCAATTGTCGGCAGCGGGGAAAATAAACAAGAAAAAAGGCCCACCATTACGGTGAGCCGGGGACAATGACGGTTCTGGTTGAGTTAACGTTGGCATTATTCGGGAAGAATTCCTCGCCAATCCAGCGCAAAACGCCAATCACTAGTCTGTCCTCAAAATTATGGTTTGCGCAAGCAATATTGATGTGGATGATCCCGCGTTCGAATTCACCTTCGCTCGACATCACCAGCATCGTACCATGCGACTTCGCCTCGACAACGCCCTTCAGCCTATACCAGGCCGGAGTCGTATAAAAATCGGCATATTTAGCCGCGCTGTAACGGATATCGACGCTCGCCGGACGCTTTATCTCCGGGATCATATTCAAGAGAAAAACGAATTTCGGATGCGCGCTGTTCCAATCGTGGACAAAATCCTGCACTTTTTGCTTCATTAAAACCACCCCCTGATAAATGTACTTTCAATCCCAAGAACGTCTGCATTATATCATAAAACATAAATAAAGTCAACCAGTCCCGCTCCAGCACTTGACTTTTCTCGCTATCTGTGCTATAATAAAGGTATAGGGCCATTTTCGACTCTTATTTTGCGTGAAGCACAAAGTACTTTTATATTTTGGGAGGAATTTATATGCTAAGAAAAGCCGAAACTTTGACCTCGCTGGACGAATTGAATCTTTCGCAAGCTATCCGCAAATGCTTTGAACAGAATCTGGACCTGCCGCTCAGTCAGTTGATTCTCGAGAGTCGCAGAAGCGCGCTTGATTTTGACGAGCATCCAGAACATCGAGACAGGTCCAAGTGGCGAAGCGAATTTGTCGCCGCGCTCGACGCAGCAGGCTTTATTCGCCACGACCTTTATCCGCGGACATATCGCGTTTGGCGTCTGTATAGCGATTGGTCATACGGTCTTCTGGTAGATAGGTCGTACTTCCGCAATCTCCGCGATCCACTTGGCACGAATGAGGATTACGAAATGACTCCAGCCCTTACCGACGAGGAGTATTGCGATGTCATCAATGTACTGTATATGTTTCCAGATCGTGAAAAATATGTCTTGATGGCATATTATGGCCTCGAGGACGGCAATCGGGCGACTTATGGCGAAATCGCGCAAGTAATCGGAGTTACCCGCGAGCGTACCACGCAAATCATTCAAATGGCAAAAAGAAAACTGTGGGGACAGAGATGCCAATATTTGCCGCCACTGTTTGGCTATAGTGGCTCAGTTATTGGTGTCGAGCAAGAGATCGATTCAAGTCGCAGCCTGATACATCCATATGCAAGCATCGATCGCCTCGGTCTTGGCGCATTTGCGTCGGTCTTCCTTAAATCACGAAATCTTAGACGGATTCGCGATGTATTAAAAGTGTCCGCCGCTGAATGGGCTGACGCCGCCGTGGACTCAGAGATTCTCGCAGAAATTGAGACAAAAGTTCATGACGCGGGCTACCAGAGTTTTCATACGACTAGTTCGTGCGATTATGGATTTCGCGCAATCGAGCGGCTCCCCGTAGATAAGGCTAGTCGCGACACCGGCGTGGATGAATTAGATTTGAGTGCACGTACGACCAACTGCCTTATGCGGGCGGGAATTAAAACGCTCGGGCAGATTCTCAGCTACAATCCGGAGAGCTTTGCCAAGATTTATCATTTCGGCGCGCCGAACGGCTGCGAATTAATGGATAAGCTGGCCGAGCTGGGCTATCCCGAATTCATGATTGACTGCACTAAACTAGGGCGTCTTCATAGCGATGCTAAAGTTCGTTGTCTCGGATTGAGCATACGCGCAAGGGAGTGTCTTAGCGGAGCGCAAATTCACAGCATCCAAGATGCTATGGATTATTCGCCCGCAGATTGGCACAAAGTTCGCGGTCTGGGATCGAAAACTGCCGCCGAAATCGAAGCCAAGATTCGTGCTGCTGGCTATCCCGAATTTTGCCTCAAATTCTCCCGAAACTAAGTTTAAGCCCCGACAGCAGTCGGGGCTTTTTATCTAGAACGTAATGTTATATATGGCCGCAGAAGAAAAGGCGCGTCAGCTCGACATTTTAAAGCCATAAAAAATCCCCCGAATGAATCTCGGGGGATAGCGCTAGGCGAGCGCTAGGAAGAGAATGTCACGACCTTTATAGCCTGGCAAAGCGACGACAGCCGATGATTCGGCCAGCATCGTCTCGCACCGGGTCGGTCGTGAGCAGGAGATCGTCAGTGCGACGCCCTTCGGCGGCAGCCGCATTGGCGGTCAGCGCACTGACGATGTAATAATGCATGCCATCATGCGGGGGCAAATCGACCGTCTTGCCATATTCCATATGAACGAGTTCGATGCCATTAATCGTGCCCTCCGATTCGTAACTGGAATTGGCGCGCGCTACTTTGCCGGAGGCAACGAAAGTTGCCTTAATCTCGTTGAAGATGTCGTAGACGACGATGTCGTGTGGGGTTAAATTGACAATGTTACCATTGTTTGCAGCGATACAGATCATAGTCTGCCTCCTTCTCAAAATCCCTATCTGTTGGGATAGCCTCAATGTACCAATGTTTGCGCGCTGCACAAACACCATAGACTTCTATTATAGCACAGATTACGCAGAAAGTCAATACGCGCCAATTTTGAGGGGTATCTTTTGCGCGACTCTTTTCGGTTAGATACGACGCGTAACTTAAAATTACGCGTCGTGCCTATATGAAAACTAATAGCGCAAACGAATTCGCCCATCCAATCACGCAACAAATACATAAAAACTAATGCGCGCGACTATGTTTATGCCCATGGTCGTGCCCATGGCCATGCCCGGAATTTGTGCTAGCAGTTTTCGCCATCGCGCAACATGCATCCGCGCAGTCTTCGCCGCAAATTTCCAATTCAACCGTCGAATGACAAATCCCCAATTCGCCTAAACGTTCCTTAATTTCCTCTTTCAGTGTATGGTCATAGTTCTTAACCACCGCATGCAGGGTCGCATAATTATTATAGCCATCCACACTCCGCACATGGATATGATGCACATCCGCCACGCCCTCAAGTTTGCATACCGCCGACCGCAGTTCATCTAAATCAATCCCCGCAGGCGTCTTCTCGAGAAAAATGTCAATAATCGCGTGCAAATTTCGCAGAGCGCTCAGTAGCACAAACAGCGCCACGCCAATACTCATCAGCGGATCAATCACGCTGATATCCGTAAATTGCATAATTATTGCACCAACTAGTACGACAATCCAGCCCAGCACGTCCTCGAGCATATGCAAATTAATCGCTCGCTGATTTAGTGAGCCCTCATCGTGCGTCGCCACCGCTGCAATCGTATTCAGTACCACGCCCACAACCGCCAAAATAATCATCCCCGAATAGTCCACCTCAACCGGATTAATTATTCGCTGCATCGCACCAATAATCACCAGCACCGAGCTAACCGACAAAACCGTCGTCGTAATTACGCTACCCAGCACCGAATAGCGCAAATAGCCATAACTATGTCGCTTATCCGCGCCGCGTTTACTCTTACGTTCGAGGAAATACGATAAACCTACCGACAACGCATCGCCCAGGTCGTGTACCGAGTCCGACAAAATCGCTACCGAATTCGTCAGCACGCCGCCGAAAAATTCCAGCACCGCAAAACCTAAATTTAATATAAATGCAATCAAAATATTGCGTTGAGTTTTCATGAAAACCTCACATATTTAGCTCATCAAGTTTTCAGAGAAAAGATTCAGTATATCATCGTACGGGCGCTGGCGGAAATTCAACTGAACAATATTATAACACAAAAACTACGCCCCGTAGGGCGCAGTCTTAAGGATTCGGAGAATTCAATTAGTTGCCGTTATTGGCGTAAGCCGCAATCGCTGCATCGACATTTTCGATGCCGTCTGCCTGGATTGCATAGGCGTTCACGATTACTCTCCAAGACGCATCGGTAGAAATAGTTGTTCCGTCTGGCAAATTATAGACATTACCATTAGCGTTGGTCATAGTCTTCACACGCCAGTCCTGATAAACCTGTTTTAGCGCTGGCAGCGAAGTTTTACCGGCTGGCAGAGTCTTTACCATCGACGCCCGCACTACTACATATTCCGTACCTTCAATGGTCTCAGTAGCGATATATTTAAAGTCGTTCCAAAGACCGTCGGCGACGCTGACCATATTAATATCCGTCACATTGCCATCTGCGTCGATAATTCCATCATTAATTGCCGAATTCTTGTATGAACCACTTGCATTGTATTCAGTCGTAAAATGTCCATAGACATTCCAGTGCAGAGCATTCTTCGATTCATCAGTATGCGGCGCAGCCTTGAATTCATTACTAACCAAATATGCCGGAATTTTCAGCTCTACCCACACCCAAGCATCACCTTCGCCTGTGTTTTTAACGGTTACGATTTTGGACAAAGCGTTACCGTCAGAACTCGTTCCCGGTTTCAAGGTTTTATCTTGAGTGAAAGCCTGTAGCCCCACTACGACACCTTCCTCCCCCTTTACTGTCTCTTGTTCAATCAAATCGATTTTTACATTTCCGACCGTAAAAGTGTTCGTCGCGGTCTTCGTGTCGCTAAAATAAGCAATCGATGCACCAGATAGAGCAATCGCGCCAATGATGCCAATCGCAGCCAGACTTGTTACTTTTCTTTTATTCATAATATTTTTTAGTACCTCCACTAATTAATACTATTTCTATTATACATTAAGCCGCGCAAAATAATTCAAGTTATTTTAAGAAAGCATTTACAATTTGTGACTCTGCTTGATTGCGCGTCAGTCCTAAAGTCATCAATTTCGTCAATTGTGCGCCGGCAATCTTGCCGATTGCTGCCTCGTGGATTAATTCCGCATTCAAATTCAGCGCCTCCAGTGTAGGTGTCGCAATCACCTGCGCCTGTTCCATCATGATTGCGTTGCATTCCGAATGTCCGCGACAAGCGGCCGCACCAATAATATGCGAATGGAAATGCTGTCGCGATTGGTCGCGCGCTACAGCGCGCGATACGATATCGACACCAGAAGCTCTCTCTAGTAGCTTTACCTTGATTTCGCTCACGGCAGTCTGACGCCCTTGTGTCAGCAGGCGCTCATTAATTAAAATTCTGGCTTTTTCTTTCAGCTCGGCATAGGTCTGACGCTGAGTCGAGTCCACCCCACGCAACTGTTCCATCTCGAGCTCAACATAAGCGCCCGCCTCGAGATATAGCTTCGTAACCGAATTCAGAAGTTTGCCTGCCCCTGGGCCAGCACCGTAATGTTTCTCAATATAACGCACGCGTGCATTTTTGCCAACATAAAAAGTATGGATGCCGTCATGGATTGAATCATCAGCGCCGCAATTATAAATTCCACAGCCCGCCACAATCGTCACATCACAATTTTCGCCAATATAGAAATCGTTATATACCGCCTCAATGAGACCACTCTCGCTAATAATTACCGGAATATGCACCGCTTCGTCTTTTGTGTTTGGCCGAATCTGAATATCTAGCCCGCTCTTGTTCTTCTTTGTGCTAATTTCAATATTCTTTGAATTCTGGCGACCGGCCGACCGTCCATTAATGCGAAAATTATAAGCTCCCGCTGGCACGCCGTCGAGATCTGCGACGTTCTTCAGAATTTTTTGCTCAATTTCGTCCAGACTTAGCATAGCGTTCTCGTTTCCACTAATTTGCCGTCTGCCAGTTTCAAAACTTTATCGGCGATTTTTAGAATTCTTTCTTGGTGCGAAATCACTATCGTAGCTTTGCCGGCGCGCTTTTTGAACAGTTGGATTAATTTATCAAAACTCCATAAGTCTATCCCTGCTTCCGGTTCGTCGAACATTGTCAGTGTCGCATTGCACGCAAAGGCCGACGCAATCTCAATCCGCTTCAATTCGCCGCCCGACAGCGAATCGTTAATTTCGCGCTCAAGATAGCTTGCTGAGTCTAGCCCTACCATTTGCAAGAGCTGCGCATAGTCCGTTTGTTTGTCAAGCAAAAAGGTCTCGTTACCCGTTGCCGCAATTTGTAATAAATCTTTTACCGTCAGTCCTTTAAATAAAATCGCCTGCTGGAAAGCATAAGCCAAGCCCATTTTTGCTCGCTCCGTAATCGACAATTTGGTAATATTTCGCCCATTAAAATAAATCTCACCGCTCGAAGCCTGGCGAATACCCATGATAATCTGTAAAAGCGTCGACTTGCCCGCGCCGTTTGGCCCCGTAATGGCTACGAATTCATCATCACCAAAAACACAGGATACATCGCGTAAGAGTTCACGCTTGCCGATTTTGTAGCTGACGCCTTTCAGCTCCAGCATTATTGATCTTTCAAATAATTAATCGCTGCCGTCGCTGCCAGTGCGCCGTCGCAAGTCGCCGTTACTAGCTGCCGTAATTTCTTTTCGCGTACGTCGCCCGCTACGAACACGCCGGGGATATTTGTCGCGCAATCTTCATTGGTTTTTAGATAGTCGCCGTCGGCCAGTTCTAATCCATCAATCAATTCACTTGCATTTGGCGTGCGCCCAATCGCCACGAATAAGCCCTCTAGCGCAATCTCGCGACCAGTATCGGTTCGAATTGCCGTCAGCTTCTTCTCGCCGATTAACTCAACGATGTTGGCGTCCAGTACTAGCTCGATATTTTTCCTCGTCTTAACTTTTTCGACAATACTATCCGCCGCTCGAAAATTCGACCGACGATGAATTAGGTAGACTTTTTTTGCAATGTCCGCTAGATATAGCGCTTCATGCAGGGCTGCCGCACCGCCGCCATTCACCGCCACGATTTTATCTTTATAAAAAGCACCGTCGCAAGTTGCACAGTTCGAGACACCGCGTCCAATCAAACGGTCTTCATTTGGCAAATTCAATTTTCGCGGCGTCGTGCCTGTCGCAATAATCACCGTTTTTGCCAAAAAACCGCCATCCTCAGTCAACAATCTAAAACCGTCATCAATTTTCTCGACCTGCCTCACTTTTGCGAATTCAATTTCTGCCCCCAATTTCGTTGCTTGCTGTTCCAGAATCTGGCCAAATTCCGCCCCAGTAATATGTGGCGCGGCTGGGTAGTTCTCAATATAAGAGGTATTTATGATCTGTCCGCCGGCCACTAAGGCTTCGAATACAATGACCTTCTGATTCGCGCGCGTTGCATAAATACTTGCCGTTAATCCCGCCGGCCCCGCCCCAATAATTGCCACATCGTACATCACTTAATTCCTAACATCTTCATTAAGCGTTTCTTTGGCTGCAAACCAATCCGTCGGTCAATTTCTTCGCCATTTTCAAATAGGACCAAGCAGGGAATTGACGAAACTTCATGTGCCGCCGCAAGTGCTTTTTCTGCATCAATATCCACCGTTACAATCTTAAAATCGCCTTCAGCCTCCGCTAGCTCCGCCAAAACTGGATGCAGCGCCTGACATGGCCCGCACCAGCTCGCCTTAAAATCTACCAGCACTGGCACTTTGCTCGCCAGCACTTCTTGTTCAAAATTTTCCGCATTGCCCTCAATCAATCCCATACGTCTCTCCTTCAAATTATTATTATTTTAACGCGAAAGCCCATGCTAGCTCAACTCATGTTTTACAAAATCTCTCAGATGTGCTAAAATATCATCAATATGGCAAAAAAGAATAATACCAAGCGCAAGCTTGTTGGTTTGGTTTCTGAAGAATCTGGTATTCGCCTTTACTATACCAAGAAGAACACCATGAACACGCCAGACAAGCTCAGTCTTCGCAAGTACGACCCAGTTTTGCGCAAACACGTGGTCTTTACTGAAACGAAGAAGAACCTTGGTCGCAACGAAGTAAAGGAAAAGAAGCGCTAACAAAATATGCCCCACTCGAGAGGGCATATTTTTTATGTCATCTGTTAGTCGCTTATGCTAAAATAAGAAAAAGGAGTTATTTTGATGAAACATCGAGTGCCGACCAAAGGTCAAAATATTTGGATGATTGCAGGAATCGTGTTTGCGACAATTTCGGTCGCTCTCGGCGTCATTCTCGTTTTCACTTATCTCAATATGCCCGATCGCGACGAAATTTCCGCCGAGGCTTATGAAGAAGCTAAAGCTGAATATAAAGACCAAGTCGCCCAACTCCAGCAATATTATGAATTACGCCTCAAGAAGAATTCCTCCAAAAATGCTAGTTCCAGTAGCGACGACGCCATAATCGATATCGAACCTGAAGATAGTTCCGCCAACAGCCTGGCGGCAATTGACCCAGTTAAACCAACTAGCGCCACCGACTATATCTATATTCCTGCGCTCGGTAAGAAAGTCAAGCTCGACGATTCGCTCAAAAACATCAAATATGCTATCTATGATTACGGCATGTGCATTTGGGCAGTTTCTGTCGATGCACCAAATGATGACTATTCCTTCACTTATTCCGATGGTCTCTCGGCCGCACTCATGACCATCGATTTTACCTCCAAAGATTATGTCGATGCGATTCTTAAAATTGATAGCGAAGATAGCTGGTACGCTAATCTCAAGACTAATTCCGTTATTTATAATAACGGCAACTATCTCACCATCGAAGCCGCTAGCCTCAGTTCTGACGACCTCAGTGCCGACGAATACCAATGGTACCAAACATCTTATGCGGCGATGCTCAAGATTATGAAAAATAAAGCTAATTATGAAGATCTCTAAAAAGCTCAGATAAATTCGTAGCTACGAACAAATCCACAAAAAACACCCCCATTCGGAGGTGTTTTTTAGTCTATCTGATTAGTTATAGATATTTTCCACCAAGATGCTTGGGCCCATCGTTGTCGACACATACACCGATTTAACGTATTGACCCTTAATCGAGGCTGGTTTCTGACTCTTCAAGCTATCGATAAACGCATTCACGTTTTCCATTAACTTGTCCGCACCGAAGGAAACTTTGCCAAGACCTACATGCACAATTGCCTGCTTATCAACGCGGTATTCAATCTTACCGGCTTTGGCTTCTTTGACGGCTTTTTCAATGTCGGCCGTAACCGTACCCGCCTTTGGATTTGGCATCAAACCCTTTGGACCAAGCAAACGTGCATATTTACCTAGCTTTGGCATATATTGTGGCGTCGAGATCAACACGTCGAAATCGAGCTGTTCTTTATCAAGGCGCTTAGTAAATTCTTCGTCTTCAGCAATGTCTGCACCGGCTGCTTTAGCGGCTTTGGCGAGATCTAGTGGTGCAAATACCGCCACGCGAATATCCTTACCTGTACCCGCTGGCAAAGTCACGGTTGCGCGAATGTTTTGATCGGCTTGGCGTGGATCGACACCTAAACGGAAATGCATTTCTAGGGTTGCATCAAATTTAACTGGGCTAGTTTCAATTGCAAGCTTAACCGCCTCTTCAAGACTATAAGCTTTACCTTTTTCGACTTTTTCATTCACCTTGCGGTAATTCTTGCCCCGACGTTCCAGGCGCGAACGCGTGACTGGGCGTGGGCCAACTTTCTTTTCAGGCTCTGCCGCCGCTTCAGCTTTGCGAGCTTGGCGCTCAGCTTCTGCCTTAACTTCTTCCTGATGCTTCTTCGATTTTTTACCAGCCTTGGCAAATTTCTCATCTGCGACTTCCACAACTGGTGCCTCAACTGCAGCTGCAGCTTCAAGATTTTCTTTGGCTTCTTCTGCCATTTTTATCCTTTCGCGGTACTAACGAGCTACACTCTCCCGACCTTAAATTTAACTTCCCATATCTTAGCATAAAAGCACTCAAAAAGCAAGAAAAAGGGTGCCGCAAAGACTCTACGGCACCATCATGATAATTGTGAGCAGAACGACTACGAGTGAAATCGAATCAACGCGGTCGAGATAGCCGCCATGCCCACGCAAGGGGAACTCCAGCCAACTCAGCACTGGCAAATTACGCACGCCGTCGCCCGAATCCTTGATTGCTAGCTGTCTTTTCGTTGCCGAGCCTAACAAATCGCCAATCTCTGCACAAATTCCCGCTAGCGCCAAGAAAATCATCATCTTTGGCGTCAAGCTAATTCCGAGATACGGACAGCAAATTAGCGCCAGCAGGGAACAGGCAATTCCGCCAATAAAACCCTCAAAAGTTTTCTTCGGCGAAATCGCAATTAGACAATCCGCACGATGTTTCCCCCAGAGCATACCGCAGGCAAAAGCACCCACATCCGTCAGCGTCGCTACGATTACGACCAAGGCTAACTGTTCGCGCGTCAAGGTCGCGCAGCCCAGTAAGGCAAAACAGAGCACCACAATCTGCCATGCCCACGCATCGCGCGGCTGACAAGCCAGCGGCCTCATCTGCCAGGGCAGACTAACCACAATAATCGCCACTTCGCCCATCGCCATCAGTAGACAAAACGCAATCAAAACATTGAAATACCTCCCGTCAAAGCCAAAGTAACCCAGTAGCAATGCACCCACAATCCAAAGAGCACCAATTACTCTCCCTTTCATAATCCACCTCCTTATGATTCTCGGAAAGCTTAGCCACTATATTATAACATAAAAATGGCGCTCCGTTAAGAGCACCATTCAATTAAGATGATGAAATAAATGAAGGCCGTCGAGGCTGAATCAAAACAATCCAAGAAACCATGACGCGAACGCATCAGTCGCTCAATTTTGCCTAAAATTGGCAAATCCGCTAAGCATTCTGACGAATCCTTAACTCCAAGCACACGTTTTGCCGCCGAGCCAAGTAGATCGCCTAGCGCACTCACGATTGCAGCCGTAAAGACATAAATTCGTACTGCCCGCGTCGGCTCAATCTTGAGTAGCCAGACAATTACTAGACCAAAACTAATCGACCCCACAATTTCACCAATATAGCCCGCATAAGTCTTATTGGGCGAAATCTTCGCCGAAAAGAACGGACGTTTTGTCCCAAATAGTCGCCCCACAAGCAAGCCGCTCGCATCTGATGCTGTTACGGTAAAAATCCATAAAAGATATAATTTCCAGTCTAAAACATAATCAAGCATCAGGCACATCGCAGCCCATAAGATTAACTGCATGGCCGCATAAATGAATAGCTCGTGGTCATTAAGCACATGCGGCACCCGCCACAGCGCAACTAATAACTCGCAAAATGACATTGCAAGACAAAACATCATTACCAAGCGAAATGGTTGGGCTTTACCAAAGTATGCCGAAATTAAAAAGGTCAAACAGATTAAAATCGTGTCGATTACTTCCTGATAAAGCGGCACGCGTGGTACCGTATTTTTCATTCATACCACCCCTTTCATCATTGTAAGGTACAATATTACTATTATACCACAAAAAGACCGCCCCGTAAAGGACAGCCTTTTGATTTTCGGCTATTCGACTACTTCTACGCCCATCGAACGTGCCGTACCTGCAACAATCTTGCAAGCACCCGCTTCGTCGATCGCGTTGAATTGATCTTTCTTAATTTCGACAATCTCTTTAATTTGTGCCATCGTAATCTTGCCAACCTTTTCAGTATTTGGCCGACCACTACCTTTTTCGATCTTGATTTTTTCACGAATCAAATCATCGACAGGCTGTCCCAGACAAGTCCAAGTGAAAGTGCGATCATCATAAACCTTGATATGCACAATTACATTCTTGCCTTGATATTCCTTAGTCTTCTCATTGAATGGGTTAATAAATTCCATCATATTGAGCCCCCACTGACCAAGGGTGCTACCAACTGGCGGACCTGCAGTTGCTTTACCGCCAGGAATGCGCAACTTCAAGTTGCCGATACATTTCTTTGCCATTTGTTAATATTCCTTTTTTCCGGCATTTGAAGCGCTTCGCCGGATTTACGTTTAATTAAACGTGCGTAACGCGCTATATTATACCGCAAAAAGCTCCCAGACGCAAATCTGGGAGCTCATACTGGTGGACAAAGCTAGTCGTCAATCTTCTTAACTTGCAAGGCATCCAGCTCAACCGCGGTTTCACGGCCAAACATCGATACGAGCACTTTCAACTTACCCTTATTCTGATCAATTTCGGAAATTGTCCCCTCAAAGCCCTTGAATGGACCATCTGTCACAGTTACAACTTCGCCAATTTCATAATTCACCGTAAACTTCGGATCATCTACGCCCATGCGCTTCTTAATCTTTTCGATTTCTTTCTTCGAAACAGGCGTTGGCTGCGTACCGGTACCTACAAAGCCCGTCACGCCAGGTGTATTGCGGATTATATACCAAGTCTCATCAGACAAACACATTTCTACTAAAACATAGCCCTGGAAAATTTTTTTATCGGCTACGCGGCGCTTGCCATTCTTAATCTCAATCTGTTTTTCTTTTGGCACTAATGCATCAAAAATCTTATTCGCTAAATCTGCTGTACCAATGCGCTGCTTAATCGAATCTGCCACCTTATCTTCATAACCAGAATAGGTGCTAATTGCGTACCATGCGCGCGAACCATCGTAACGGTTAACTGCCATCTCTATAATTCTCCATACATTAAGTTAAACAAATAGGTAAATAGCGCGTCCAGCAGCATGATAAATGTTGCGATGATGGCTACATAAATAATCACCGAGAGTACCATTTTCCAGGTCGCTTTGCGGTTTGGCCAGCGTACTTGGCGCACTTCGCGGAACGAATCGCGAATATAATGACCAAATGCCACCAATGGCCGGAACAGAATAAAAGGCTTCTTGCCAGCGCGCGCAGCTTTGCGGGCAGCTTTTTTCTCCGCCTTTGCCTGTTTTCTCGCAACCTTGCGATCCTTTGCGCGGATTTTTTTATTCTCGCTATTCTTTGCCTTTACTGTGACCTTGCGAGTAATTTCAGCCGGCTCATCAGATTTTTTCGCGCTTTGCTTGCTCGTCGCGCCATCGTCCTTGGCCTTAATTCTGGTTACCTTTGCCATAATTGCTCCCATTAAAAATAGTCCCTTCGGACTCTTGTCAAGAGTATAACAAAAAGCCGACAGCTTTGCAACTGCCGGCTCTTAAAATTTAGAACAAGTAATTCAGATAATCGCGCATCATACGCGAGCCCGAACAAATGTCCAAATATGCAATCAATTCCCGATGAATCCAATATTCCAAATCAAAATCATTTTGCCAAGCCTTGCAGGCAACTTCCATTTGGCGATAGAGATTTTCTGTTTCTTGCTCCTCGGTCTTGCCATCAATCGTTAAGTAATTATCCGACGGCATATCCGCCACTCCTCCGTCATGCGTCGAAATTAGCAAGCCAAGATTCGCAATATCTTTCATCCAGCTCGTACCGCAAGCCTCCAGCCCTACGATTGGTGTATTGATAGAGCTGTTTGCGCCCAGCGACAAAGCCAAGCCCAACTCCTCGTCGTAATCCGGCAAATAATGCACCCGTTCCTTCAGAATTGGGCTATTATCAATCAAGCGCAAAGTACTCATCAGCTTCGAGAACATTTGCTCGTCCCCCATATGTACCCGTCCAGCCAAGATATAGTGCGCATTATTATGTTGCAAAATCTCCGCCAATCGCTCTGGATTATTAAATGGCAAAGTTGGCCGCTTATAATCCACAAAACGTCGCTTAAAATCAAACAAGAAAGCATTCTCCGGGATTTGTACCGGATTACCATATTGGTCCGTGCGATGCGCCAAAATTTCATTCAAGCGTTGCCGCCCCAAATTCTTCAAATGACGAATATCCTGCGCATTCAATTTATTCACGGAATCTTCAAAGTCTACCATTACCGGCAAATCAAAACGGTCGAGAATATCGTGCTCATGATAATAATCCATAATTTCTGGCAAGATCCACGTGCGCATATGAATACCATTTGTCACACTCTTGAATTTCACGCGTTGACCATTAATATCATGGTAATTCGCCACGCGCGCATGCAATTTCGATACGCCCGAACGTAATTCCGCAATCTCGACCGTTGGCGTCGATAAGCGGATTACACCGTCGGTAAATTTATCTGACAACCAACGCCGCACCGACGTACTCTTAATGTTCGGGAAAACATATTTCTCAAATTGCTCATAATGAAAAGTCGCTTCTGCCGCTTGCACCAAGGTATGGTTCGTATAGAGCGTGTGTTTGCGCGTATAAACCACTGCCTCATAAACATTCATCCCTGAGCTAACCAATTCGTCCAAGCGCGCAATCGCCGCAAAGAAAGTCGCAACCTCATTCAGCTGAATAACTGCGGGACGCAAACCGACTAACTTCAACGCCTGATAACCGCCAAAGCCGAGCGCCACCTCTTGATATAAACGATGATCCGAACCAGATTCGCCAGAATAAAGTTCGCCAAAATTCGGCTCCGTAATGCATAAGAATCGGGAAGAGCCCATCTGTTTTTCAACGACTGCCAGCTCCACCGACGTCGTCGAAGTCTTAATCCGTACATTATCAACATAATTAAAACCATAATCACGGTAATCCCGTTCGACATGATAATCAATTTGTTCCATGTTTTGCATGCGCTGATGCGATTCCCATGGATAAAATGGCGTTACCAGTACAAATGGCACCTGTAGTTGTTCCGCAACCCGTCGCATATCGGCTGCCAGCACACCTAAGCCGCCGCCCCCGCGAATCCCATTCGATTTGTCATATGTTTCGATTGTCCAATAGCAATACGGTCGTTCTGGCGATAACTTCTGCGTTAATTTGTCACGACTGATCGCAGCGTAAAATTGCTCGACTTCCTCTACGGAATCAAGCGGATGATATACCCGGTGATTTGGATTATTGTTTTCCACCCTTGTTTTCCTATGTTGTTATTCTTATGCTTTTAACTTATTTTATCATAACAATTTAGTCTGCAAAATGCCACAACTTTCACGACATGAAAAACCGACCTCAGTCGGGTCGGTTTTCTCAAAGGAGTATTATGGATGGAATAAATTTGCTGCCCCCTCAGCTTTCAAGGCATGGCAAATGCTCTGCAAGAACTCATATTCGAACATGCGCCCGCGGTGATGCACGCATTTTTCGCGCATCAGACTTGCGACTTGCGTCATGTCGTAACATTCCGCAAAACATAGCGTGTAGCGTTTCAGTAAATTCAGTCCTCGATCATAATTCGGCGGCGGTATTACGCCACATGCCAAAAACTCGCAGTCCGTCACACCCGCCCGCATCAGCGAAGTCGCAATCAGCGACATTGCCGGCGGTTCCGGCCGTTCCAGATTCAGATATTCCGCCTCGGTCCGAAAGACCGTCGCGCGCCTAGTCGCCGACGGTGCCACCCAAATCACGCTCGACTTCTTCGCGAATTCGACACATTGATTCAGATAATGCATACTGAAACTCTTGCGAATCTGTTCGATCACCTGCATATCCTCCGCACTCGTCAGCGCCTGCATTTTTACAAAGGTTGAGGGCGTAATAATCGGCACAAGATAAATACCGATACGCTCCAGCTTGTCGACCACGGGCATTAACGCTTCGAACCAGGGCAAATTAACGGGGAAGAGATTCGCGCGTGCGCCAGATTGCGCCAAACAAACATGCAAGAAGCGGATAATTTCACCCAGCGAAGGATGATTAAAACCAACCACTAAGCTCTGCGTGCGTTGCGGAATCGCGCCACGCATATCTGCCGGTGCCGCCCAGCTTAGCAAGCGCGCCAGTCGATTGGCGACTAGTCGATCGTGCCGGATAGTTTTCTTATTCAGGCCACTCGTATACCAAACCAGGTTTACAATCATGCGGCAGGCCGCCCCCGGCCCTCTCATTTCTGCGCGCAGCTGATGACAATTCGCGCTCTCTAGCAGTGAATACTTACACCCCCTCAAGTCGTCGATGATTTGCGCTGTCGAAAAATGACCAATTTCATCCAAAAGTAGCTTTTTCATATAGCCACCTCCTTTTTAAAGTGCGAGACCAAAACTCACCTACAGTATAACATATTTATTGACTTTTTGCACTAGATGTGCTATAATTATATATGCAGCCGCTTCGCCGCGGTCTTTTCTTTTTTCATAAAAAGAGTTAGAATATACAAGACCGAATAGCATTGGGGATTCGCCAAGCGGTAAGGCAGTGGGTTCTGGTCCCACCATTCGGGGGTTCGAATCCCTCATCCCCAGCCAAGTTTCGATTCTAAAAAACACCCCCGAGAGGGTGCTTTTTTGTTGTTATCTTGGCTGTTCCGTATACGATTTATTCCTGTGTGCCAATTCGCCACTTTATAACGCTAATCTGTCGTAATCGGACTAAATGAAATGTCTTTCATGCTGCCATCACTCGGATCCAAGAGTAATGTCGCTTTAAACTTTACGTCCGAGACATCAGAAGCAAAAGTAAAGCTCAGTAAGTCCTTTTCGCTCGTCATGGTCACGCTGTCAAGGTCATATTTCACGCTATTAAAACCGGTATCGACATAATATTTATCTAGGTACTTGATCACTTTCCAATCAACGTCAGCAACGTCATCTGCCGATAGTCCGTATTTCGTCAGGAAATCAGTTTTTTCATTTTCGGCTAGCTCGACCTCCTCTCCGCCAGTATCGTCTTGTAGGGAATAGTCCTCTTCCGAATCGTCCGTAAGCTTATCTTCGGTACGTACAACCAGCATTACGACAAAAATCGAGATCGCAACAAGAACAATGATGCCTGAAATCGCGAAAAGTGCATATTTCATCCCAGATTTTTTCGGCTTTTCAGGATTCATGTCCGTAAGCTCATCTTGCCCCGAGATACTATTTAAATAATCCAGATTATTCATAAATCTCCTATTTAATAAACCACCCAAAAATTCTTGCCGCCACAAACTGCATTACTTGGAGTGACTAGCTTTCCATTACTACTCTGTGCGGGATTCTCTACCTTAATCTTGCTACCACTCATGCCAGAATACATAACATAATGTCCACCCTTCGAAAAAACAGTTGCACTACAAGAGCCCCGGTTTCCATTGCCGATAACTGCATTGCCCCGCCTAACGTATCCCTCCACCTCAGAGGATTTAATCTTTTTCATATTTATGCCGGCGACATCTTCTACATAATATCTAATAATTTTTTCGCCTAAATTACTCCATTCGCCGTTCGTACTAAAAAGTCCAGCCCTGTTTTGAAAATTGTTAGTCTTCCTCTTCATATATGCCGCAAAGTCAGTCGGAGCATAGTTGCAATTTAGAGTTTTATTAATTGCATTCAGCGCCGCAATCATTGGGCAACCAGAGCACGAAACCATGTAGTTGCATCCACAGTTTCTTTTATTACAATTTCCGGCTTTCCATTGTAGGCTAGTATAGCTATATTGCTTATAATATTTCGTGCCCGATTTGCCACTAGGGCAACTGCCTTTCGTGCTAGGGAGCGGCGTCACGTCCGTAGAACCTGAGCTGGACGATGACGGGTTAGATGATGGCGACGAAGTCGTATCGTCAATCGACGGCGCTGTCGTTACCGAGGAGGTTGTGCTCGAGGCCGGCGCCTCAATCACCAAATCCGCACCCGCTACGCGCGTCGAAGATGAACTCACGAGCGTTGGCGCACTGCTCGCGATTCCACCGGGCAGCAACATGTTCCCGACGAGATCAATCATGCCAAAAGCCGCCAAGCCCACCACCACCTGCAACATTCGCTTCTTCGCCTTTGCCGTCTGTTCGGCATTCTCACGTGCCGTCAGCCACATTATTCCCGACCAAATAATGCCAATCGTCGCTAACACGGCAATCCCCCCCATCGCGATATTCATTGCTGTACGCACAATTCCCAGCGTACCGCCACAAAAACAGCCATTATCGTCCCCAAACAATATGACATCCGAACCGTCTTCGTCTTTCGTATAAGTATCATTACCTTCTTGATAAGTATTGGTACATTTACACACCGTCGTACCTGTAGCCGCCGATGTTGGTAACGGATTAGAAATAATCATAAAGTTGGCCACAAAAAATACTGCTAAAATCAGCAGCATTTTTCCAAAACTCTTCGTTCGCGGCCCATGTTGCTCATGTTTTCTCATAAAGATATCATAACAAATCCTGAAATATTTCGCGATATAATATAGTCCATGAAAGCCCAACACCTCAGCCTCTCTTTTGGCAGCGAAAAAATTTACGACGATTGTAGCTTTCATTTTGAGACTAGCGACAAGGTCGGCATTGTTGGCGTAAATGGCGCCGGCAAGTCGACGCTATTTCGGGTTATCCTTGGTCAACAAGCATTAGATGACGGCAAGCTGGACTTGCCTAGTCTCCGTCTTGGCTATCTTCCGCAAGAAATCAGAATCGACCCCGCACATAATGATATAACCGTTTGGCAGTACATCGCCGCTGCACGCCCGGTCGACCAGCTCCAGGACCAGCTCAATGCCGAATACGAAAAACTCGCTAAATATCCCGATAGCCAAGCCATTACCGAGCGCATCGTTAAACTCCAAGACCTAATTGATTCATATGATATCGCCAACTTCGACTACGAACTGCTTAAAATTATCGAAAAGATGGGTTTGCAGGACCTGATGGATGCGCCTATGTGCCAACTCTCGGGCGGCCAAAAGTCTAAAGTTGCTTTTGCGCGCGTACTCTTCGAGAACGCCGGCCTGCTTCTGCTAGACGAACCAACTAACCATCTTGATGTCGACACCAAGTCCTTCGTCGCTAATTACCTACGCAATTATCGCGGCATGGTACTCGTTATCAGTCACGATGCTGATTTTCTCGATACCGTAACTAATAAAACTCTTTTTCTCAACAAAAGCACCCATAAAACTAGCGTCTATCGCGGCAATTATACTTATTTCCGTCGCCAATATGCCGAAGAGAAGGCTGAGCAGGACCGGCGCATTTCGCAACAAGAGCGCGAGATAAAACGCATTCAAGAATTTGTCGAGCGCGCTCGCAATGCCAAACGTAGCAATACTGCCCTCATCAAACAAGGTCATGTGCGTGAAAAAATGCTCGACCGCAAATATGCCGAACTCGAAGTCCGCGAACAGAGCTATCAAAAAGTCGCCCTACAGATTGTGCCTAGCAAGCAGTCCGGCAAAGTTCCGCTCGAAATTCAGAATCTCAGCTTTCATTATCCCAACTGCGCGCCACTTTACGACAAACTTTCCTTTAGCCTCACGCGCGGGGAAAAATTCCTCATTGTGGGGGAAAACGGCATCGGCAAATCAACTCTGCTCAAATTAATCATGGGCGAACTCACGCCCGATTCCGGCACAATTATTCCTAGTCAAAACACCACCATTGCCTACTACGCGCAGGAATTAGAAATTCTCGATGAGCGCGAAACCATTCTCGATAATGTTAAATCCTACGATTATACCGATACCGAAATGCGCAGCCTGCTTAGTAACTTTCTCTTTCAGGGCGACGATGTTTATAAAAAAATCTCGGTCTTAAGTCCCGGCGAGAAAGCGCGCGTTGCGTTATGCAAAATTCTCACCAAGCGCAGCAATGTCATTATTCTCGACGAGCCAACTAACCATTTTGACCCCGAAACACAGAAAATTATTGGCGAAAATTTCCGCGACTACACGGGCACCCTAATCATGGTTAGCCACAATCCCAGCTTTGTTGAGCAGGTCGGCATCACGCGCATGTTAATTTTACCTAGCCACGAACCCAACCAACCCGCGCTTGGCCTAATCAAGAACTATTCGCGCGAGCTATTGGAATATTATTATTATCTCAACTCCGACCTAATCTAGCTCAAATCAAAAGGCGACCTGCTGGCCAAGATTATAAATTTGGTTATATATTTCAAGATACAAATCATATTTACCACTCAAACCCTCGCCATTCACATAGCGCGTTACCGTCAATTCTTCCTCGTCCGCATTTGCCTCTTCTTCAAATACCGATACACATAGCGCCGCATGCGCTTTATCTGTAATCCGCAGTTTATAATAACGTTGCTCTAAGCCCTGGACAAGTACTAATCGCACATTACTATTGCGTTTAAATGTGCCCGTAAAAACAATTCGATCCTCTTGTTTTACGAGCGTAATCGTGTGCGACTTATATTTATCATCCAATGCCACCGCCGCACCCATCAAGCCATATTTTATTTCCGCAACTTCCGTCTTGCCTAGCGAACCCACTCGCATCGCCTCACCAAAAGTCAAACCGTCGCTATCGGCACTCGTATATGCGGTCATTTTTTCAACGCGATAAGTATTGGTCGGCAAGGTCAACTCAAAAATCACCTCATCGTTCAGTAGTTCCACCGTATCCGACAACAATTCATCATATTCAACCGTGCCAGCCGGTTGATTCAAGGCCATGCCATCTTTTTTCACGATTCCACCCGAATGCACAATATAGTGACCAGATTCTAGATAATCCACGTCTGAAATATATGGCGAATAGAAGTCCGACCCACGGGCTTTGCCATATTCCCATAGCTGCTCAACTGTCATTTCGTATTCATCGACCTTATATATCACGCCCCGCGAATAGCTTTCGCTCGCCGGCACATATTCATCCACTATCTTTGATTTGTTATTACCATTATCGAACAGGAAGATATTGCCGTCTGGCGTCTTCATCACAGCGTGCTGGCTCCATTGATATTCAAAATTGTCGCCCATAGGCTGCAAGAAATAATGTTGATATTCCTCAGGCCAGCCCGTTGCATCGCCTAAAATCCATTTCAGCTCGCCCGAGTCATAATCTAGCGCCACAATCGCATCAACATGTCGTCCCGACAGCAGAATCTCATTCGTCTCCGCGTCGTACCATACCGCATTATTATGGAACCAATCGTCGCTCGACCAGTTTTCGTTGCCAGTATTCTGCGTTGGCAAAACATCTTTCAAATCATATTTTTTTACAATTTCGCCCGTAAATCGATCCAGCTCAACCACATAATCTTCCACCGTGTCATTTACGCCATCAAAATTGTCGCTCGCAATCAAAAAATTGCCATTTTCCATTTCATAAAAATCGTGATGATAACCACCGGGCAGGGAATATTCCGCATGAATTTTGCCCAACAAATCAATTTCATATAGGCCCGTCAAATAATAAGGCGTATTAAGCAGGCGGTCCGACGATACTAGCATATGCCCATTCTGCAGACGCGCATTATCCCAAATCGCTGTCCTTGTTAAATACCAACGCACTTCACCATTAATATCATATGCGCAGCTATAGCCCGTGCTAGAAGGCGTAAAGAAATACAGCTGATTATCTAGATGTTCACGCTTGGCTGTTTGGATTGTCGCCACCGGAAAATCTTCCGGCAAGGCCGCAGTCTGAATCTTTAACTCCTTCACGACATCGCCAAAGGACACAATTACCGTATTTTCTTCGCCTGCATATAGACCATAAATCGGCAGATAATGCTTTTTACTCAGCTTAAAACTAAATTCTAGCGTGGTTTTTTCATCATGTCCGACAATTTTAATGCTCGGTCGCACCAATTCGTCCGTCTCAAAGGCAATTACCGCCGTTAGCGGGGAAGACTCATATGGATCTAAGATAACATTCGGATTATCAATCGTATAATCATCGGCGATAATCTTTTTCTCTAGCGTAATCTGTCTTGTCGCTGCACTCGCTGTCGTCGCCAATAATTCTCGCGGATAAATAATGCCCGTAATGCTGGCGAAAATAATCAAAATCGCCACAATTGGCAAAAAAATCATCCAGAATTTATCTAGACCCGTTCTTTTTTTCATATCACCTCCAATCAATCTCATTATATAATAAAAAAATGAAACGACTGCACGAACACCTGAATATCAGCAAAAATATCCAAATCGCCCTAATTCTTAACCTCGCTATTCTCGTTTGCGAGATTATCGGCATTATTATTCGTTTTCACACTCAGGGCAGTCTTGGTATTGAATATTACACCATGGACAGCAATCTGCTCGCACTTGTCGCCGCTCTTGCTTTTATTATCTGCATTTTCACGCATAAAAATCTCCCGAAATGGCTCAGCATTCTGCGTTATACCGCCACGACTATGTTAGCCGTGACTTTCTTTGTCGTTATTTTTATTCTTGCACCTATGCTCGAACACGGCTACGTTATTCTGCTTTTCACCGACCAAATGCTTTTTAATCATCTCATTTGCCCCACGCTCTCTTTTATTTCTTTTATTCTCTTCGAAAAGCATCCGCTCAAACTTCGCGATATTAATTGGCCAGTTGGCGTCACGATTCTTTATGCCATTATCTTGGTAGCCCTTAATCTCTGTCATGTCGTTGACGGACCCTATCCATTTCTACAAGTCTACGACCACAGTATTTTTATTACGCTCGGCTGGACCGTCTTAATTCTGGGTGGCACCGCCGGCATTAGCTATAGCCTCTTACGCTTGCGCAAACAAAAATAAAATTATAAAATATAGCAACTCTCATTTCTCTTGAGAGCTAACACTTGCTGTTTGTTCTTTAAGAAAGGAGTGATCGTATGTATCAATACGCTTACACTGCGCAAGATCTGCGTAATGAGCTCGAAGTTTATTTTAGTGAACATCGTCTAACTCAGGCGCAAGCCGCGCTTGAATATGCTTGGCAAAAACATGCTGGTGCAACTCGAATCAATGGTCAACCATTTATTGTGCATCCTCTGTATGTTGCCAAATATAGCATTCTGATTGGCGCTAATTCCGAAGACCAAATTTGTACCGCTCTCTTGCACGACGTCTGCGAGGATTGCAATATTGCGCCTATCACCTTGCCCTTTAGGTCAAGCATTCAGCGCAGCGTTGCTCATCTCACTTTCCGTTACGATTTTAAACCCGAAGACGATGCCAGTATGCGCCATTTCAAGAAGTTTTTAATCAAACGCGAAACTTATGCTCACCTCATCGACGATCCTAATGCGCTAATTTGCAAGACCATTGACCGTTTTCACAATCTCTCTACTGCCGAAGAGCTAAGCGAGCAAAATATTATTAAAAATATTCATGAAACCGACCGTTGGCTATTGCCAGTAGTTGAGCGCGCGCTTACGCTCGAGGCTTACCAGCCTCATTACCATCAACTTTCGCTCATGTCGATTAATTTACGTTCACTCAACAATTGCCTAGCGCTACTACATCATGTTCAACTTGATTTTCGCGCTTAGCGACTGCCCCATTCATGAGAATGGGGCTTTTTCTAGCTTGAATTTTTAGCAAGAAGGTGCTAGAATCCTTGCAAGAGTTTCGTGAGCTCTCTTTGTTAATGCTGGACAACTGAGCTCTATTACAGCAATAAATTAATAAGAAAAAGGATTTTTTGTGCCGACAATCAATCAATTAGTGCGTAAGCCACGCAAATCCGCCGCCAAGAAGAGCAAAGCTCCGGCCTTGGGTTCAATCGTGAATACGCTCAAAACTCGTTATTATAAGCAAGCCGCTCCACTCAAGCGTGGCGTCTGCGTTAAGGTTACTACTAAGACTCCAAAGAAACCTAACTCCGCTTTACGTAAGGTTGCCCGCGTGCGTCTCACTAACGGTCAGGAAGTTTGGGCTTACATTGGTGGCGAAGGTCACAACCTACAGGAACACGCTGTCGTGCTCGTACGTGGTGGGCGTGTGCCGGATTTGCCAGGTGTCCGCTACCATATCGTCCGCGGTACACTCGACCTTCAAGGCGTGCAAGGCCGCAAACAGGGTCGTTCTAAATACGGCGCCAAGAAGGAGGGTAAGTAATTATGCCACGTAAAGTTACATCTAGCTTGCAACGCAAAGTTATGCCAGATCGCAAATATCAGAGCGTACTGGTGCAACGTCTAATCAACAAGTCTATGCTTGACGGCAAAAAACAAGTCGCCGAACGTGCGGTCTATGCCGCCATCGAAGGTGCTGCCAAGAAATTGAAGAGCGAAAACCCAGTTGAGGTACTCGAGAAAGCTATCGCTAACATCAGCCCAGATTTCGAAGTGAAATCTCGCCGTGTTGGTGGCGCCAATTACCAGATTCCATTCCCGATTGCGGGTCATCGCCAATTACATTTCGCGATGAGCTGGTTGGTCCAGGCTGCACGTGCGCGTTCTGGCATGCCATATGCCAAGCGTCTCGAAGCTGAAATTATTGACGCCTGCAACGAGACTGGTGCTGCCTTCAAGAAGAAAGAAGACTGCCATCGTATGGCCGAAGCAAACCGTGCTTTCGCACATTTTGCTCGCGCCTAATACCCAGATTGGCAACAAGATTAAAATCCCCCCAGCTTGGGGGATTTTTGCTGTGCTTGTGCTAATATATAACTAATATGGCTGGGCGCAAACTCATTTATCAAATCTATCCGACCGCAATCGGTTCACTCCGAGATATCGCTGACAAAATCCCGCTTATTGCCAAACTCAAAGTCGACTACATCTGGCTGAATCCTATTTTCCTCAGTCCATGGGTAGATGGCGGTTACGACGTGGCTGATTATTGCAAAATCGATCCCCGCTTTGGCAATATGCGCGATTTTCGCCATCTTGTTGCCGTCTGCAGAAAATACCATATTCAAATTTTGCTGGATCTAGTCTTAAATCATACTTCCAGCGAGCATCCATGGTTCCGCGCTTCCGAAAAACACGACCCTTGGTATAAGGACTATTACATTTGGCTCGACAAGCCGCTGAATTGGAATTCTTTCTTTGGCGGTCCCGCCTTCGACTACAATGCCGTTCGCGGAGAATATTATTTACATCTTTACGACCGCTCCCAGCCTGACCTCAATTTTTATAATCCGCGTGTCGTACGTGAATTCCGCGAGATTATCAAATTCTGGACCGCGCAGGGCGTGGCTGGCTTTCGAGTTGACTCTGCCAACGTGTTAGCCGATAGTGCCTTTAAGCCGGGCTATTTGCCCCGCATCGCCGGCTTCTTCAACTATTACCAGACTAAGCAAACCGTCGCGATTCTCGAGAAACTACTTGCACATCACGATATTTTCACAATCGCCGAACCAGTTGGTGGCGATTTTATGAGCAAAGCCAAACTGCATGAACTCACCAACAAGGCTTTCGATGCTAGCTTCAACATTGGCACGCTCGATGCCGCCGACACCTTTTTCTCCATTAAAGATAGTCCGCAAAAGGTTAATTACCGCAAATGGTTCATGAAGCTTGCCAGCTGGACACCAGAACCACGTTTTTCCTTTGCCCTTGAAAATCACGACACACCTCGCGCCGTCTCGCGTTTCGAGGCTAAGCCAAAGGCACTGGCCATGTTACAATTTCTGTTACCAAGTAATTATCCTTGTATCTATCAAGGTCAAGAAATCGGCACTAAAAATCCCAAACTTACTAATAATATCGACGACTATCCCGGTGTACAATCACGCCAAATTTATCGTCGTTTGCGTCAAAAAGGGCAGACGAAAGCCCAAGCCATGCGCGCCGTCAAACATAACTCGCGCGACAATGCCCGCCAACCGATTGATTGGGGTGAATATATTCTCCAAGATCAAAATCCCCACTCGGTATTAAACTTTTACCGTGAGCTAAGCCAACTTTGGCGGAGCGACCCTATTCTCATTAATGGCAAGCTCAAAGTGCGCAAAATTAGCAAGGACGGCGTCTTTGATTTTGATCGCGTCTATCAAAAACAGCGCTATCGCGTCCATATCGACCTCAAAGGCAAGACCGCCTCAACCCTGCGCGATAACCAAAATCACATCATTTTAAGCACAAATTAATTGACTAAAAAGCATATTCGTGATATAATATAATTATGGGAGTCTTTTCTCCGCGCAGCTTAAGTTTTGATACTACATATAAAGGGGGTCGTTATATGCCAGTTCTCAATAATCGTCAGCAGGACGACATTCAAGAAGAAAAATCAAGAAATAAACTCCAAGTCTTCTTCGATAAGTTCATCGGAATTTTCCTTTCGCTTGTTTTTATCGCATGTGGCGTCATCGCCATCGCTGTCGCCGTTACTATCCTCGTCAAAGGCACAATTGCTACTTGGGAAATCATCAAACATATCTTCAGCTAGAAAATTATCAAAACAGACGCGGTCACCAATATTCTCTCGTACGCCTCGGCTACTAGCCGGGGCTTTTTCTTGGGCCAACCCCTTTTCTAATCGTCCAAAATATGTTAAGATTGCCTAAAGCTTTAATGAAGCAATTATTGCTAATGTCTAAAAACTAATAAGGAATTATATGGCAGAAAAAGTTACAGACCTATCCAAGTATAGGAACATCGGTATCATTGCCCATATCGACGCGGGTAAGACTACCACCTCCGAAGCGATTCTTTATCGCACCGGTCTCAAGCACAAAATTGATCTCGTCAAAGGCGACACTGGCGGCGCTACAACTGACTGGATGGAACAGGAAAAGGAACGCGGCATTACGATTACCTCCGCTGCCGTCACCGCTTATTGGAAAGGTCACAAAATCAATATTATCGATACCCCAGGCCACATCGACTTTACCGCCGAAGTAGAGCGCTCTCTGCGCGTACTTGATGGCGCCATCGTCGTATTCGATGGCAAGATGGGTGTCGAAGCGCAATCTGAAACTGTTTGGCGCCAAGCCGACAAATATGGTATTCCGCGCGTTTGCTTCATTAATAAAATCAACCAGATTGGCGGCGATTTCTATAAATCGCTTGAATCGATTCATAAACGCTTAAGCAAGAACGCCTTTGCAATTCATTTGCCAATTGGTTTCGAAAAAGATATTTGTGGCGTCGTTGACCTAATTGAGATGAAGGCCTACACCTACAAAGATTATGCCGACCACGAATTAATCGTTGGCGAAATTCCAGCCGATATGCTTGAAAAAGCCAAGAACTATCGCTCAATGTTAGTCGAAGAAGCCGTTCAAGCCGACGAAGCACTCATGGAGAAATACTTCAACGAAGGCGAAGCTGCAATTACAGCCGACGAGCTTAAAAAAGCTCTGCGCAAGCGCGTGATTGATGGCCAATTCTTCCTCGTTACCGGCGGTGATGGCCGTGGCGTGATTGTCGAGAAAGTGCTTGACCTCGTCACTGATTTCTTACCAGCCCCAACCGATATTCCTGCCATTCTTGGCAAATCGCCAAAGACCGGTGAAGATATCGTTCGCCACAGCGACGAAAAAGAACCACTTACAGCCCTCGCTTTCAAGATTGCGACCGATCCATTTGTCGGTAAACTTATCTTTATCCGGGTTTATTCCGGCAAGCTTCAATCTGGCTCCTATGTCATGAACGCAACAACCGGCAATAAGGAACGTGTAGGCCGCTTGGTGCGCATGTTCGCCGATAAACGCGAAGATATCGACCAAATCGGCGCCGGCGATATTGCTGCTGTCGTTGGTCTCAAAGATACTACGACCGGGACGACTCTCTGCGACCCAGCTCATCCAATTCTGCTCGAGTCAATCGAATTCCCAGATCCGCCTGTCTCGATTGCAGTTGAGCCAAAGACCAAAGCCGACCAGGAAAAAATGGCTCTAGGTCTCAGCAAGCTCGCCGAAGAAGATCCAACCTTCCGTGTACATACCGACGAAGAATCCGGCCAAACCATTATTTCCGGTATGGGCGAATTACACCTCGAAATTATTATCGATCGCCTAAAGCGCGAATTTAATGTCGAAGCTAATACTGGCGAACCACAGGTCGCTTACCGCGAAACAATTCGTGGTACTGCCGAAGCTCATGGCAAGCACATCAAACAATCTGGTGGTCGCGGCCAATACGGTGACGTTTGGGTTAAGTTTGAGCCAAACGAAGCTGGTAAGGGCTTTGAATTTGTCGATATGATCAAAGGTGGCGTGGTGCCGCTCGAATACCGCAAGCCAGTCATGGAAGGTATCAAAGAAACACTTGAAGGCGGCGTGATTGCCGGATATCCAGTACTCGACGTTAAAGCCACCCTCTACGATGGTTCTTACCACGATGTCGACTCCTCGGAGCTCGCCTTCCACCTCGCTGGCGTCCTTGCTACCCGCGAAGGTATCAAGAGTGCTCGCCCAGTCTTGCTCGAACCAGTCATGAAGATTGAAATCACCACTCCAGAAGACTTCATGGGCGATGTCATCGGCGATCTAAACTCCCGCCGTGGTCGCATCGAAAATATGGAAGATCGCGAAAATGGCGTCAAAATTATTACCGGTTTTGTGCCACTCGCCAACATGTTTGGCTATACTTCCGATTTGCGTGGTATGTCGCAAGGTCGTGCTGCTTCGACTATGGAATTGCATGGTTATGAAGAAGTGCCACCGAACATCGCGGCCGAGATTATCGAAAAGCGCAACGCTAAATAGACCAATCCCAAATACCCCCTCCGCGGGGGTATTTTTTATCTGATAAGACTTTACAGTCATCGTAAAATAATATAAAATAATCCCATATAGACTTTTGGGCTGGTTAATATTAGTGCCCAAAATTTATTAAAAATAAAGGAGAATATTAACTATGGCAGATTTTGACCGTAGCAAGCCACATATCAATGTTGGTACCATGGGTCACGTTGACCACGGCAAAACCACTTTGACGGCTGCTATTACGGCTGTGCTTGCAAAGAAGCTTCCTTCTGAAATTAACAAGCCTGTCGCCTACGATCAGATCGATAACGCTCCAGAGGAAAAAGCTCGTGGTATTACCATCGCTACTTCTCACCAGGAGTACGAATCTGAAAAACGTCATTACGCACACGTCGACATGCCAGGCCACGCCGACTATATTAAGAACATGATTACGGGCGCTGCCCAGGTCGATGGTGCGATCCTCGTCGTTGCAGCAAACGACGGTGCTTTGCCACAGACTCGTGAGCACGTACTTTTGGCTCACCAGGTGAACGTGCCAAAGATCATTGTCTTCTTGAACAAGATGGATCTCGCCGATCCTGACCTCGTCGAACTCGTCGAAGACGATATTCGCGACTTGCTCGAGAAGAACGGTTTCGACCGCAACTGTCCAATCATTAAAGGTTCCGCGACTAAGGCCCTCGAAGGTGATGCTGCTAACGAAGATGCCGTCATGGAACTCGTTAAAGCCATGGACGACTACTTCGATATCCCTGAACATGATCTCGACAAGCCATTCTTGATGCCAGTTGAAGACGTCTTCTCCATCAAGGGTCGTGGTACTGTTGCTACTGGTCGTATCGAACAGGGTACTGTCCACATCAATGACGAAATCGAAATCGTTGGTCTTAAAGACACTCAAAAGTCTGTCGTTACCGGTATCGAAGCCTTCCACAAGACTCTCGACCAAGGTCAAGCTGGCGATAATGCCGGTTTGCTCCTCCGCGGTATTGAGCGTGAACAAATTGAGCGTGGTCAGGTGATTGCCAAGCCAGGCACCATCACACCACACACCGAATTCGAAGGCCAAGTTTATATCTTGAAGAAAGAAGAAGGTGGCCGCCATACGCCATTCCAGAATGGTTACAAGCCACAGTTCTACTTCCGCACCACCGATGTGACCGGCGAAGTTGAATTGCCAAAGGATAAGGAAATCGTCATGCCTGGCGATACCGTCACCTTTAGTGTCAAGCTTCAGGCCCCAATCGCTATGAACGACAACGACCGCTTCGCTATCCGCGAAGGTGGCAAGACTGTCGGTTCTGGTGTTGTTACCAAGATCGTTAAGTAATTAACCGTCTATAAAATACCCCCAAATTGGGGGTATTTTTTTGTTGCGCTTGACATATTGGCAAAAATGCGCTATAATACTGAACTAGTCGCTTATTTGGTCCTTTTTTGACCCGCGACATGTTGCTCTTTTACATGGATCTTCAGAAAAGGAGGGTTTTCTGTATGGATAACAAAAATCATCTTTGGCTGGCAGTAATCGCCGGCGGACAGGGAACACGCTTGTTTCCACTCAGTAACATCAATTGCCCTAAGCAATTCTGTCAGCTCGACAATGACAACACTTTTTCGCAGGCAACCGTAAAGCGCTTCTATCGCGCCGGCGTTAACCCGAATCATGTTGTCGTTATCACAACTACTGATCGTCAGACTCAATTGGCGACCGAGCAACTCACACAATTGGGCGTCATTACGCCCAACATTTACCAGATCTCACCGAAGTATGGCTACCCAAAGGCAATGGTCAAGGCAACCGAGTTTATTGGCAATCTCGATAAAAAAGGAATTGTCATCAATACTCCCGCCGACCAGTACATCAACCCGAACTTGGGCTTTGATAGCTTCATTAATACTTTGGACCTGGCCGTACATGGAGCCGCCAGGGGTCAGCAGGTCATCGTTACGGTCAAGGTCCGCGATCTTAACACCTTTGTTGGTTGTGGTCATGCCCTGATTGACGCGAACGATTCTCACGACTGCAAGCGCATACTGGGCTTCGTCGAAAAGCCCGACAAAGAAACCGCGCTCAAAATGCTGCGGGCAGACACAAGTGCCTGCAATACTGGTATCAATGTTTGGTCCGTCGAGTCGATGCTGTCCGCAACGGCCGGTCTCGACCTCGAGCACGATGAGCTCACTACCGATGGCCTTATGGCGATGTTGCCTAATCTTCATGCCGCGGTCGGCGAATTCGATTGGCATGACTGCGGCACGCTGAAGTCATTGTGGGATATTAGCGTAAAAACGCCTAATCACCACAATGCCAGTCTCGGCAAAGGCTACACTGATCGCAAAGATTGCCTTAATTCACTCTTCGTTGCACCAGAGGGAGTAGAGATTTACGCAACGGGCATCAAAGAAGGTAATTTCGTTGTGTGCGAAATCAATGGCTTAATGTATGCTCTTTGTGTTCGCCACGAATGCTGTCAAGACGTTCGCCTATTGGTCGACTATTACGACCGCAACATCGAGATTTTGGAAAACGATTACTCGATCAAAGCACGCAATTGTAGCGTACCGCGCACGAATTTTTCTGACCAGGTTCGCGTCGGCTTCATTGGTTACGATGATGTTGAGGTCATTCCGATTAAAACTCGCGAAGGCATAATTCAGTTCATCGTAACAGACAAAAAGGCGGATAAAGGAGTCAAAACTTCTACCAGCGCCTAAAATCCACTAGATCCAAAATTGCCCCCGGTCCTAACCGGGGGCTTTTTCCTAACTTGACAGAGCTAGCCAATTTTGTTATAACAAGAACACAAACTTAATTATTGTTTCGCAACAACTCATCGACTGCACGTCTAGCTGCAATCTGAAGTTATGCGAAAAGCAGAAAGGAAATATATGGCAGACAAAGCTGAGGGTCTCAAGATCCGCATCCGCCTCAAGGCTTATGATCATCGCCTGATTGATCAAAGCGCTAAGCAAATCGTCGACACCGCTATTCGCACCGGTGCGCAAGTTAGTGGGCCAGTACCGCTTCCAACCAAGCGCTCCACCTTTACCGTTGTAAAGAGCCCACATGTCTATAAAACCGGTGGCGAAGCTTTCGAGATGAAAGTCCACAAGCGTCTAATCGACGTTATCAACGCTACGCCAAAAACGATTGACGCCTTGCAAAATCTTTCGTTACCGGCAGGCGTCGATGCCGAAATTAAGATGTAACCATCACAAGAACCGCCCCAAAACGGGCGGTTTTTGTTGCTACGACTCACAGTCTCGCGACCACTAGCACTATTTGACAAAAAACCAGACTATGTGATATAATGAAGAGGTATATTATCAAAGTAACGTCGTATTGGCGCAAGAGGTACGGTCCAGTTGAGAGTCTGGATACCACTCATAAGCCAATCGATTTTAATGGGAAAGGACGCCCACGATGAAAATCATCCTCGGCACCAAGATTGGTATGACCCAGATCATCGGCGAAGACGGTGTAGTTACCCCTGTAACTATCCTCCAAGCCGGCCCATGCACGGTGACTCAGACTAAGTCTGTCGAAACCGACGGCTATAGCGCTGTGCAGTTGGCATATGGTCAGGGTAAGAATCTGAGCAAGGCCGTGTCCGGACACGTTAAAAAATCCGGAACAGATATTAACCCTAAACACATTCGTGAATTCCGCGTCGAGACTATCCCAGAAGATGTCACGCTTGGTAGCGAAATCACCGTCGCCAACTTTACGCTTGGCGATAAGGTTCAAGTTACAGGTACGAGCAAAGGTAAGGGCTTTGCCGGTACCGTTAAGCGCCACAACTTCCAGGAATCTCGTAATACACACGGTTTCAAAGGTGACATCCGCAAAGTTGGTTCCATTGGTTCCATGTATCCACAAAAAGTCTTCAAGGGGAAGAAGATGGCTGGTCGCATGGGTCATGACCGTGTAACCGTCAAGAACTTGGTTGTCTCCTATATCGACACCGACCACAACCTGATTGGCCTCAAAGGCGCTGTGCCTGGTCCAAACAAAGGTTTAGTCATGGTGGAGGGAAAGGACTAATATGGCAGAAGCAAAATTAAACAAAGATGTATTTGGACTTTCCGTCGAAAATCACGAATTAGTCAAATTAGCTTACGATGCCTATCTCGCTAACTCCCGCAGCTCTCACGCTAAAACTCTCAAACGTGGTGAAGTTCGTGGCGGTGGCAAGAAGCCTTGGAAGCAAAAAGGCACTGGTCGCGCTCGCTTTGGCTCGACTCGCAACCCAATTTGGCGTCACGGCGGCGTCGCGTTTGGTCGCACTGGCGAAGAAAACTTCACCAAGAAAATCAGCAAAACCGCGAAACTCCAAGCCGTTCGCCAAGCTTTGTCTATGCAAAATGCCGACAAAGCCATCAAAACTGTCGCTAGCTTTACTGCTAAGAGCGGTAAGACTAAAGACGCTATTAAAGAGCTCGGCCTCACCGACGGCAAGAACTACCTTATCGTAGTCCCAGAGAAAACTGAGAGCATCCTTCGTGCTACTGGCAACATTGCCAACGCTAAGGTCGTGCGCCCAACTTATCTCAACGTCTTCGACATTCTCAATGCTGACGAAATCATCATTGTTGAAGCCGCGCTCGTAACTATCGAAAACTGGTTACTCGGAAAGGAGAACGCCTAATGTTAGTTCGTCCAATTCAAACCGAGAAAGCATACCGCGAAGAGACTAAGCGCGCCTACATGTTTGTCGTGCCAACTAGCGCCAGCAAACAAGCAGTCGCCAAGCAAGTTTCCGAGCAGTATCAAGTAACTGTCATTTCTGTTCGCATGACGCTCCGCAAAGGCAAAGCTACTAAGTTCAGCCGCGGTAAGCATGCTTATCCGGGTACAACTTATCGCCAAGATAAGAAAATCGCTTATGTCACCCTCAAAGAAGGCGACAAGATCAAAATCTTTGACGAAGAACCTGTAGCAGAAGCGCAAACTGAAGAAAAAGCTGATAAAAAGGCCGACCAGAAAGGAGATAAATAATGGCTATTAAAGCTTATCGTCCAACTACGCCGGCTCAGCGTCAGAAAACTACCCAAGACTTCGATCAAATTACTACCCGTAAGCCATTGAAGAGCTTGGTTAAGAGCAAAAAACAGATTGCCGGTAAAAACAATTCTGGCCGCATCACTGTTCGCCATCGTGGCGGCGGCGTCAAGCGCCATTACCGCATTCTCACCCACAACTTGCCAGCCGGTCTAACGCTGAAAGTTATGGAAATCGAGTATGATCCAAACCGCAGTGCACGCATTGCTCGCGTTCAGGATCAAAACGGCGTCTATTATTACATTCTCGCCGACAACAATATGCGCAAAGGTGCAGAAATTAAAACCGGTGACGATGCGCCAATCGAAACTAGCAACCGCATGAGTATTGAACTCATTCCAGTTGGTACACAGATTTACGCCATCGAACTCACTCCAGGCAAAGGCGCCCAATTGGTTCGCGCCGCTGGTGCATCCGCTCAGCTTATGGCAAAAGAAAATGGCTATGCCACTATCCGCATGCCATCCGGCGAAATGCGCAAAGTTCTGACGACTTGCCAAGCAAATATTGGCGTCGTCGGTAACGAACAGCATCAGAACATCAAAATCGGTTCTGCTGGTCGCAAGCGCCGCAAAGGCATTCGCCCAACAGTTCGCGGTGTCGTAATGAACGCAACCGATCACCCACACGGTGGTGGTGACGGCGGTCGTCACGGTTCTGGTAAAGCACCACGCACGCCATGGGGTCAACTCACTTTGGGTTACCGCACTCGTCACAATAAGAAAACTAACAAGATGATTGTTCGCAGTCGTCATGAAGGGAAGAGGAAATAGTCTATGTCTAGATCTCTTAAGAAAGGCCTTTATGTGGACGCCAAGCTTCAGAAGAAAATCGAAGCTCTTTCCGCAGAAGACCGTACTATCGTCAAGACCTGGGCACGTGAATCCACTATTAGCCCAGAAATGGTTAGCCGCACGATTGCCGTCCACAATGGTCGTGTCCATGTACCAGTTTTCGTAACTGAAAACATGGTTGGCCACAAGCTCGGCGAATTCGCTCCAACTCGTAAATTCAAGCGCCATGGTGGCAAAAAAGCCGCTGAAGCTGCAGCAAAGAAGGGAGCATAATCTATGGCTACTAAATCTGCACACGCCTATATCAAAGGCGTCGATAGTCAACCACGTAAAGTTAACGTCGTTGCTAGCCTGGTTCGCGATCGCTATGTTGCCGACGCCATCGTTATTCTCGAGAATACACCACGTCGTGCCGCTAAAGCCGTTCGCAAAGCTATCGAATCTGCAAATGCAAATCTTTTGAACACTAACGCCAATATCGACACCAAGACCATTGCGATTGCACGCATTTCGGTTACCGCCGGTACGCGCATGCGCCGTTATGTTCCTGCAAGTCGCGGTCGCGCCTTGCCATACGAAAAAATTTCATCCAACATTTTCGTCGAGGTCGTAGGCGAAGAAAAAGTTAAGAAGACTGCCGAAAAAGCAGAAAAGGAGAAGAAGTAATGGGCCAGAAAGTTAACCCAGTCAGCTATCGTCTCCAGGTCAACAAGAACTGGAGCAGCAAGTGGTTCTCCCGCAAGGCAGACTTCAAGAATTGGCTGATTGAAGATGTCAAGATTCGCGAAGTTATCGAGAATCGCTTCAAGAGCCGTCCAACTATCGATCGTATCACGATTGAGCGCAGCCCGAACCTTACTACTATCACTATTCGTACCGCTAAAGCCGGTGCCGTGATTGGCAAACAAGGTGCTGGCATCAATGAGCTCAAGAAGGAACTTGAAAAAGTTACCAGCTCGCCACTTCGCATTAATGTCGAAGAAGTTAAGAAACCAGAACTCAGCGCTAAGCTCGTAGCCGAAAATATCGGTTTCCAGCTTGGTAAGCGGATGAATTTCCGCCGCGCCGTCAAGATGGCTTGTGCCTCCACGATGAACGCTGGCGCAAAAGGTATTCGCGTTGAGGTTTCCGGTCGTTTGAATGGCGCCGAAATGTCCCGCCGCGAAAAGTTTATCGAAGGTTCCGTGCCGCTCCATACGCTTCGCGCCGACATCGACTTCTATGTCGAACATGCGCAAACCATCGCCGGTATCGTTGGTGTAAAAGTTTGGATCTATAAGGGGGAGAAATAATATGGCACTAACTCAACCACGCAAAGAAGCACATCGCAAAGTCCGCAAAGGCAAGAACGAAGGTAATGCCACGCGCTGCAACACAGTTGCTTTCGGTGATTATGGTTTGATGAGCCTCGACAACGAGCGCATCAACGGTCGCCAAATCGAAGCTGCCCGCCAAGCCATTACGCGTTATGTCAAACGTGGCGGTAAAATTTGGATTCGCATCTTCCCGCATACCCCTGTCACCAAGAAACCACTTGATGTCAAAATGGGTAGCGGCAAAGGTGAACCACAATTCCACGTCGCCAAAGTCAAAGCCGGCACCGTGATGTTCGAAATTGCCGACGTAACTGACGAGCAGGCAAAAGAGGCCTTGCGCCTTGCTAGCCACAAGCTTCCAGTTCGTTGCAAAATCGTTAAGAAAGAGGAGCTCTAATTATGGCCGAAAAACAACTTTCGCTTGAAGAACAGCTCAAAGCTAAGCGCGAGGAACTCTTAATTGCCCGCCAGGGTCTCGGTTCGACATTACAGAATCCACACCATATTAAGACGCTCAAGAAAGACATTGCTCGCATCTTAACCCAACTTAACGCCACGAAAGGAGATGAATAATGGCACGCACATTAACCGGAGTAGTGTCCTCTGACAAGCGTGACAAGACAATCACTGTCGAAATCACCTCTCGTGAGACACATCCAATCTATAAAAAGCAATTCTCCATCACTCGCAAATATACTGCGCATGATGAGAAGAATGAAGCGCATGAAGGCGACATCGTCATGATCGCCGAATCGCGCCCAATCAGCAAGACTAAGACCTGGACACTCGTCAAGATTGTCGAGAAGAGCCGTGGCAAAGTTGAGCTTAAAGCAGGAGTCACTGAGGTCGAAGGTGACGAAAAAGAGGAGAAATAAAGCATGATTCAGCAAGAAACACGTTTGAAGGTCGCCGACAACAGTGGCGCTAAGGAACTTGGCGTTATCCGTGTGCTCGGTGGCACTCGCGCTCGTTACGCTCACGTCGGCGATATTGTCACTTGCTCAGTTAAGGATGCATCCCCAACTGGCAACGTCAAGAAAAAAGCCGTCGTGCGTGCCGTAATCGTGCGCACCCGCCAAGCGATTCGTCGCCCAGATGGTTCGACTATCCGCTTCGACGACAACGCCGCCGTTCTCGTTAACGACGACAAGACTCCAAAAGGTACCCGCGTTTTCGGTCCAGTTCCACGCGAACTCCGCGATCTCGGCTACTCCAAAATCATCAGCTTAGCACCGGAGGTACTATAAAATGGGAACTCGCATTAAGACTGGTGATACCGTGAAAATTATTTCCGGTACCAATAAAGGCACGACTGGTAAAGTTACCAAAGTTCTGCCAAGCGAAAACAAAGTCCTCATTGAGGGCGTCGGTAATCGCACCCGCCACATGCGTCCAAATATGTATCGCGCTGGCGGCAAGAAAGATATTCAAGTCGGCATCGATGCTAGCAAAGTTGCGCTCGTAATTGACGAAAAATCCGGCAAAACCAGCCGCATTGGCTTCGCCAAGAACGACCAAGGCAAAACCGTTCGCATCGCCCGCCAAGCTAACAATCGGGAGATTAAATAATGGCCGAAACTAAATATGAAGCACGCCTCAAAACTCTTTACGATAAGGAGATTGCCAAGGCGTTGCAAAGCGAGCTCAAGCTCGACAACATCAACCAAGTACCAAAACTTGAAAAAATTATGGTTACTTCTGGTGTTGGCAAGAAGCGCGAAGATAAGCGCTTTACTGAGACTGTCGAATTGACTTTGACGAAAATTACAGGCCAAGCCGTAGTTGGCCGTCAAGCCAAGAAATCCATCGCTCAGTTTAAGATTCGCAAAGGCATGGGTGCCCCAGTCGGCTACATGACCACCTTGCGTAACGACAAAATGTACGAATTCATGGATCGTTTGATTAACGTTGCTTTGCCACACGTTCGTGACTTCCATGGCGTACCACGCAAGTCCTTTGACGCTAATGGCAACTATAGCCTCGGCCTCAAAGAACAGACCGTCTTCCCAGAAATTTCCTTCGAAGACGCCGCCGTCTTGCATGGTCTTGAAATCACTTTTGTCATTAAAAATGGTTCGCCAGAAGCTAGCATGAAATTACTAGAAAAATTCGGCATGCCGTTTGAAAAGGAGGACAAGTAGTATGGCTAAGAAATCCGCTGTCCTACGCGACGAAAAACGTCGCAAGATGTATGAAAAATATGCTGCCAAGCGCGCAGAATTGAAAGCGGCCGGCGACCTCGAAGGTCTACAAAAGTTGCCACGCAACTCCAGTCCGACTCGCCTCAAGAATCGCGATTTGCTCGACGGTCGTCCTCGCGGCTATATGCGCCGCTTCGGCCTCAGCCGTATTAACTTCCGCGAAAAAGCCAGCAAGGGCGAAATCCCTGGTGTAACAAAGAGTAGTTGGTAGGAAAGGAGAAGATATGTCTATTCAAACAACCGATCCTGTAGCCGATCTGCTTACCCGTATCCGTAACGCAATCGCAATCGGCAAAAACGAAGTTCGTGTCCCTACTAGCAAACTCAAGTTTGCCATTGCCGACAAGCTACAGAAAATTCATTACCTCGAAAAAGTTGAAATCGAAGAAGTTCAGCCACGTGGAATTCTCCACATCGTTATCAATAACGAAGGTGAAGCTGCTCGCATCAATGAAATCGAGAAAGTATCCACCCCAGGTCGTCGCATTTACGCGGGCGCAAAGGAGATTCCAAAGGTCAAATCCGGTCGCGGCACCGTTCTCGTCTCAACGAGCAAAGGTATCATGACTGGTCAAGAGGCCATCAAGAATCAACTCGGCGGTGAGCTTCTCGTCAAAGTTTGGTAATTGAAGCATAGAAAAACCACCGGCATTAAACCGGTGGTTTTTTGACGTTTTAACTAAGACGTCCTGAGTCAAATCGAACGGTCAAAAGCATGCTGCGGGCCAAGCTGACAAGGGCGATCGCAATGATAATAGCCCAACTGGCATTTGCTCTTGCCATCGAACGCATTCAACTCGTTGAAGATTTCCGGATAACCCGCTTCAATTGACCTGCGCAACAGCTTCTGCAAAGTCGCCTCCGTCTGCGCACAAATTTCCAACTGCGCCGCACCGCACAGACGTTCATGACACTTCAAACAGAAATTCTCAATTGTACCGCGTTCGTTAATTAGCACCATCATGCCTTGCGGATAATTTTGCGCCAACATTCGCATATCTAACAGATATTCAAAGCGCAAGGACTCATTTTCGATAATCGGCGGCACGTAAAATTCACATGCATCCGGATCGGGAATCGTCATCTCATAACTCAGCGTTCGATGTCGCTGTGCTTGCGCCAACTGCGCAAAAGTTCCAACATAGTTCACGCTGTAATTTTCATCAACGCTCTCGTGTCGTACTCTTTGCGCAAACAAGGAAAACTTTCGCCCCTTATTGTCGCGCAAACCCTCGACGCCAAAAGCATCACGCAACATATCGGCCAATTCGACCAAATACGGTCGCAGCTTCAGCAGAAATAAATCCTCCGTCGGACGCGTATATAGCTCCTCACACCAGCCAATCAAATAATTAATCTGGCGCAGATCGGCACTATATCCCATCGTGGTCGCGGGCGTAAACACCGAAATAAAATAACGTGCATTTTCCATCGCCAGCTTCTCGATTGTCTTCGGTTCAATCTGCGGATACTTCGCAAAAATCAGCTCGCGAAACTTGCCAATCCATTTATCATAGATAGACCGCTCAATCGCCGTGCTCTCCATCCGCGTATATCGCGCCGACTTCTCGCTGGTATTATATGGCGGCTCATTATTCAATAGCATCGCCACAATCTTCGGTAGCCCTTCAAACACCAAGTTATATACAGGATGTCCCGCTACGCTATGATGACCCGAGCCAATCGTGCCTACTGCCCGCTTCAAAGCCTTCGTTCGCGGTTCCGCGAAAATCTGCTCAAAATCCTCCTTCATGTAGCAAATGCCCGCTTCTTGTCCTACCATCACTAACGCACTCTCGGTCGGTAGTGTATAGCCCGGCTTCGACGACGCCAAAATTCGCATTTTCATCCGACACACCTCCTTAGTCAAAAACCAAAATCTCAAATTGCAACAAGCCATTGCTCGTCTAGCCAAAATTATGACCAAAAAATAAGCTCTTTGCAAGCATAAGCGCCTCAAGCCATTCTTGCAAAAAGCCAGAAGATATGCTAAAATAAGCGGGATATTAACACAAAAGAGGAACTCAAATGAGTCGTATCGGAAAACTACCTGTAGACATTCCTGCGGGCGTGACAATTACGGTCGGCGACCAAGATATTACCGTCGCTGGTCCAAAAGGCACGCTTACAGTTCCTGTCCAGGAAAATACCACGACAACTGTCGAGGGTAATCAAATCATCGTGACGCGCAAAGACGATGAATCAAAGTCTCGTGCTTGGCATGGTCTGCAACGCGCCCTACTTAACAACGCCGTCACCGGCGTAACCAAAGGCTTCGAGAAAAAACTCGAAATCAATGGTGTCGGCTTCCGCTTGAGCGGTGGTCCGAAAGAAATCGAGATGGCACTTGGTTTTTCGCATCCAGTCAAATACAAAGCCCCAGAAGGCATTGAGCTCAAGACTGAAAAGATGACGATCACCGTGTCGGGCATCGACAAACAAAAGGTTGGCCAAGTTGCCGCCGAAATTCGCGCTCTCAAGAAGCCGGAACCATACAAGGGTAAAGGTATCAAGTATGAGGACGAAGTTATTATTCGTAAAGCCGGTAAGGCAGGGAAGAAATAATCATGAAAGCAGATTTTAGAGCGAATCGCACTCGTGCAAAGATTCACGGCACTGCTGACCGCCCACGCCTTAGCGTAAATATCAGCAACGCGCATATTACTGCTCAAATTATCGACGACGATAAAGGTGCTACGCTTGCTTATGCCACTACGGTAGGCAGTAAGCAAAAAGGCAGCAAGTCCGAACTCGCCGCCTACATTGGCGCAGAAATTGCCAAGAAAGCTAAGAAAGCCAAAATCGAGAAAGTTGTTTTCGATCGTGGCGCTCGCCTTTATGCTGGTCGCATGAAAGCTCTCGCTGATGCCGCCCGCAAGGAAGGATTGGAATTCTAATATGGAAAATAAGCAACCGAAAGTAATCAATAAAGCTGGTACAACCAAGCTCACCGACGAAGCAGTTGCCGCCAAAGAAGCTCGCGCCGAGCGCGAATTCCGTGGCCGCCGTCGCGACAATCGCCGCAACCGCCGCGCTGCCGATGAAGGTAAAAAAGAGTTTGATACCGTAAATATTTCTATCAATCGGGTTTCCCGCACCGTTGCTGGTGGCCGCCGTATGCGCTTCCAAGCTCTCGTTGCAATTGGCAACCATAAGAACAAAGTTGGCGTTGGTATCGCAAAGGGTAACGACGTTACTTCCGCTGTCCAAAAAGCTGAACGCCGCGCCAAGAAGAACATGATTACCATCAACATGAATGGCGAAACAATTTGCCATGAAGTTGAAACCAAAGTTACCGGCGCAAAGGTCTTAATGAAGCCTGCCGCTCCAGGTACAGGTATCATTGCGGGCGGCGTCGTTCGTTCGATTATTGGCCTAACTGGTATCAAGAACTTGATCTCCAAGTCGCTCGGTTCGACCAACAAAGCTAATATCGCCTACGCCGTAATTGAAGGCCTCAAGCAACAAGTTCCAAAATCCGAATGGAATGGTGCGAAGAAAGCTGAAGCGAAAGCTGTTGCGCCTACCAAAGAGGAGGAAAAATAAATGAAATACAACGATCTCATCGTCGAAAAGAATGCTAGCCGCAAGCGCATTGGTCGCGGTATCTCCGCTGGTCAAGGTAAAACTGCTGGTCGTGGTACTAAGGGCCAAAAATCCCGCTCCGGTCATCACAAACTCCCAGCCGGCTTCATGGGTGGCCAACGTGCTATCATGCAGGCTATTCCAAAGATGAAAGGCTTCAAGTCTTTGCACGACAAAGCTCAAGTTGTCTATACCGATGCCCTAAATAGCGTCAGTGGTAAAGTCGACAACTTTACGCTTGCCGAGGCGAAGCTAATTGAAAACCCATTCGCTAAAGTGAAAGTTATTATGCGTGGTGAAATTAACGGCAAAATCGAGCTCGAAACTCAATTTGCTAGCAAAACCGCCATTGCCGCAATTAAAAAAGCAGGCGGCTCCTTCAAGAAAGTCGCTGTTCCGGCTCGCACTAAAGCAAATACCGAAGAATAATTTACTTCTTCGCCTTAAAGAGCGTCCACGTGGCGCTCTTTTTGTAGTCAAGTAATCGAATCTATGATAATATAAGGGAAGTAAACAAGAGGTAACATGAATTTTAAGACGATTTTTAAGTCTTTGAAAAACAAAGACATGCGCAAGCGCATCTTCGCCGTGGTTGGAATTCTGGTTGCGTATCGTATTCTCGCACACGTGCCAGTTCCGTTGGGCGACACTGCCACATTCAAAAGCGCAATTGATAACTTAATTAATAGCACCGATTTTGGCGGATTTATTAATCTCATTTCCGGCGGCGGCCTAACCAACTTCTCAATTATCCTCGTTGGCCTCTCGCCATATATTACCTCGTCAATCGTCATGCAGTTACTTACTAAAGCCCTGCCGCGCATGGAAGAACTCAATAACGATGGTGAAGCTGGTCGACGCAAGATTAGTCAGTGGACGCGCATGGTTGCCGTTCCGCTCGCTATTTTGCAGTCTATTGCCTACATCTTCATCTTAAATAACGAAGTTCTCTCCGCGAACACTAGTGCCGCCGCCGATCCGACGGTCGCGCAATGGGCCCTATCGATTACCGCTATGACTGCTGGTTCGATTCTTTTAATGTGGCTCGGCGAATTAATCACCGAACAGGGCATCGGCAACGGTATCTCGACCATCATCTTTTGTAGTATCGTTTCCGGTTTCCCGTCCACGCTGGCCAATATCGGCGAAAGTCTCTTCGATACTAGCGACGGTAGCCTCAGTCTCTTTGGCTGGCTCGATTTGCCGGTGAATCCAACTATGTTCTATATTGTTCTCGGCCTTGGCATCGGCATCATTATCGTGCTCTACTTGCTCGTTAAAATTAATGAAGCGCAGCGTATTATTACTATCAACTACGCCAAACGCGTGCGCGGCAATAGTGCTTATGGCGGCATTAAATCCATCATGCCAATCAAGCTCATCGCGGCAGGCGTCGTACCGGTGATTTTCGCAGTCGCTTTCCTCTCTGTGCCAGCTTTCATTGGTCAGCTAATTCAGCGCGCCGATTCGAGCAGTGTGATTGCACAAAACATGGTGAATTGGTTCTCTGCGCCGTCCGCCTCAACTTACGATTCTACGACTGGCCTAACTTGGGAAGACTACATCTATCCAACGCTCTATTTCATCCTGGTTGTCATGTTTACCTATTTCTATACCAGCATCGTCTTTAACTCCCAAGAGATTGCCGAAAACCTACAGAAACAAGGCGGCTTCATCGAAGGCGTCCGTCCAGGCAAACAGACTGAGCTCTATTTCAACAAGACCGTCAACCGCCTCAATCTCTTTGGCGCACTCGCACTCGGTATCATTGCCTTGTTGCCATACCTGGTTGACTATATCTTCATTGTCACGCTCGGCTATCCACTTGGCTTGTCCATTTCCGGTACGGGACTTCTCATCGTTGTCACAGTCGCGCTCGAAAATCTCCGTCAGATTAATTCGCGCGCATTAATGGTAACTTATGACGATTATCAATAATGGCATTGAAAATTAATCGCAAACTCCAAATAACTTTCAAAGTCATCGGGTGGGTCCTCGGAATTATCCTAGCCATCTGCATGATAAAAATCTTGCTATGGGAGCGCAATTATTACAACACTAAAAGCGCCGAAACACGTGCTCGGTCAGATGTAGTGATTACGCAGCTCGCCGAAGCGATTGCACCGTCCGAAGACGAGCCTGACCTTGATAGCTACCAAGTCGAGGCGACAAAACCCCGTTATCTCATCATCGATCGACTCGATCTCAAAACTCGCATCAAAGAATCAACCGTCAATAGCGAAACGCTGGCCGTTCCACAAAATATCTACGACGCGATGTGGGCAGCCGGCTCTAGCAAGCCAGGGCAGAATGGTGTGATTCTGATGACTGGGCTTGCTCGGGGCGAGCATAAGATCGGTGCTTTCGCCAATCTCGACAGCCTTGAAGTGGGCGATGAAATCAGCATCGAAACCGGCGGCGGCGCTAAATACACTTATGTCGTAGCCGAAATTCGGATTATTGATGCTTACGATGCCGAAACAGAATTACCAAGCATTCAACAACGCATTGACGATAAAGAAAGCTTATCATTGTTAACTGCCAAAGAAATTAACGACGATCAATCCGATTACACTTCCATCGTTATCGTTCGCGCCACCCTCAAGTAAAGCCAAAAACTGGCTTTACTTTTTTGCTGTTTTTTGATATAATACTTAAGTAATTTATGGCTAGTCACAAGAAAACGACCAAAGTCGCCAAGAGAGACGCTGATTCTTCAGCTGGCGCAAAAAATAAGGAAGTAATTAAGCTCACCGGCAAAGTCGTTGAGGCGCTTCCTGGAACTAAATTCCGTGTCGAACTTGAAAACGGTCATATTATTGTTGCTCACATGTCGGGTAAAATGCGTAAGAATTATATTCGACTCGTGCCGGGCGACAAGGTGGACGTTGAGTTGACCCCTTACGATCTCACAAAGGGCCGTATCAGCTACCGCCAAAAAGATTAAATTTAAGCGAAAGCGAGAAGCTAAATGCCTCGGATAGTTCTATCCGGGAATTTTAGAACCGATGCTTTCAGAAAGGTAATTTTCAATACATGAAAGTTCGTGCTAGTGTAAAGAAAATCAGCCCTGATGATATCATCGTGCGTCGCAAAGGCGTGCTACGTATCATTAACAAGAAGAAACCTAAGAATAAACAAAGGCAGGGTTAAGCATGGCAAGAATCGCCGGTGTTACGATTCCTAGCGAAAAGCAAGTGTGGATTGCACTTACTTATGTCTATGGTATCGGTCGCACCACTAGCAAAGCCATCCTTGCGGCGGCTAAAATCGAGCCGACCACTCGGGTGAAAGATCTCACCGAGGCTCAAGAACAGAAACTCAACGATATTATTTCTAGTAAATATTCCGTTGAAGGTGACCTCAAGCGCCTCGTAACCAATAATATTAAACGTATCAAGGATATCAATTCCTACAAGGGGCTTCGCCATAAGGCAGGTTTACCAGTCAACGGTCAGCGCACCCGCACGAATGCGCGCACTCGCAAAGGTAAAGCTATCGCAGTTGGCGGCGCTCAGCCAAAGGCAGCAAGTAAAACTTAATCTCAAGGAGTTAATATGACAGAAGATACTACAGTCAAAACAGCTCCAGAGATGGAGTCGAAAGCACCAAAAACTAAAGGTAAAAAAGGCAAACGCATTGTCCAAGCCGGTGAAGTACACATTCAAGCTACTTTCAACAACACCATCGTTAGCGTAACCGACAAGAAGGGCGAAATTCTCGCCGCTTCCTCCGCTGGTGCTAATGGCTTCCGCGGTTCCAAAAAGGGTACTGCTTACGCAGCCCAAATCGCCGCCGAAAAAGTTGCTGAAATCGCCAAGCGTGATCACGGCATGAATAGCATCGACGTTTTCGTCAAAGGCATCGGCCTCGGTCGCGACAGCGCCGTTCGCGCCTTTAGCACTATGGGCATTTCTATTAATAGCATTACGGACAAGACCCCAATTCCACACGGTGGTTGCCGTCCTAAGGGAGAGAGGAAACCATAATGGCACGCGATTTATCACCTATTGGTAAACAATCTCGCCGTGAAGCTTATGCGCTTGCGCCAAAAGCACAAAAAATCATGGCAAAAAAGACCGGTATTCCTGGTCAACACGCAGATATGCGTGTTCGCGGTGGTAGCCTTTATTTGACTCAGCTCCGCGAAAAACAAAAAGTTCGCCGCATTTACGGCCTACTCGAAAAACAATTCGCAAAGCTCATGCATGAAGCACAGCGCGCTGAGGGTATGACTGGCGAAATCCTTCTTCAATATCTCGAACGTCGTGCCGATAATGTTGTTTATCGTGCCGGTTTTGCGACTACCCGTCGCGCCGCTCGTCAGCTCGTCTCGCACGGTCACTTCACACTGAATGGCAACCGGATCGACATTCCTTCCATTCGCCTAAATCCAGGTGATGTTCTTGAAGTTCGTCCAAAGTCGAAGAAAAATAGTTATTTCACCAATCTCGCTAACGTTGCTGGTGCCGCTAGCCAAGCCCCATTATCTTGGTTGAAGGCCGATGTTAAGAAGATGAAAATTGAAATTACTAGTACACCAAAGCGCGAAGAAGCTGAGGTGGGCATCAACGAACAATTAATCGTCGAGTATTACTCACGCTAAAGGAGAAGTATGACAAAAGTAATCCACGAAGCAGAACTAGCAGAGATCAAGGACCTTGGTGAGAACAGTTCCAGCTTTGTTATCAAGCCGCTTTATTACGGCTACGGTAACACTCTTGGTAATTCACTACGTCGTGTACTTCTCTCTAGTATTAAAGGTGCCGCCGTTACTGCTTTCAGCATTGAAGGCACTACTCACGAATTTTCCGCCGTTCCTGGCATCGTCGAAGATACCGTCGACATCATGTTGAATTTGAAGAACATTCATGTCAAGTCTCATTCCGATGCGCCCGTCGAGTTACATCTCGAGAAAAAGGGAACCGGCCCAGTTAAAGCTGGCGACATTAAACTACCAGCCGAAGTTGAGATCGCAAATCCACAACAGATTATCTGCAACATTGATGATCCAAAATTCACTTTGAAGATGGATATGGTTGTCGATACTGGCCGTGGCTATCTCAGCATTGAGCAATCCGGCGAAGACCGTATTCATGGCGACATGATTGCACTCGACGCTGTCTTTACTCCTGTTTTACGTGTTCGTTACAACGCTGAAAATACTCGTGTTGGCCAAGATACTAATCTTCAGCAGCTCACTCTTACCATCGACACCGATGGTACTATCACCCCACGTGAAGCTTTCGAAGAAGCTGCAGCAATTCTAGTCAACCAATACAAAGCCCTTGCCGGTAGCACGACGGTCGAATCCGCCCCTGCCCCAAGCGCAAGTAAAGCCGAAGACGAATCTGGCCTTATGCTTCCAATCGAAGATCTTGGCCTTTCGGCACGTACCGCGAATGCTTTAATCAACAATGAAATTCGCACCGTACGCGATCTCGTCGTATTATCAGAAAACGACCTCAAAGAACTTAAGGGCTTCGGCACCAAAGCACTCGATGAGGTTCGCGAAAAACTAACGGAGTTAAAAGTTTAAATGCATCGTCACGGATATAAAGGGCGCAAGTTCGGTCGCGAAACCGACCAACGCACCGCATTAACACGTGGTCTCGTGCGCTCCCTGTTTAAGTATAAATCTATTAACACTACTCTAGCTAAGGCTAAAGAAATCCGCCGCCCAGCCGAGAAGCTAATTACGCTCGCCAAGAAAGGCGACCTAGCTTCCCGCCGTCTTGTGATTGCTCGCCTCAATGACCAACTCATTGGCAACAATCTTGTTGACGTAATTGCGCCCCAAATCAAGCGCGACAGCGGTTATCTCAAAATTGAGCACGCCGGCTACCGCCGCGGCGACAATTCCGAGATGGCAACTATTTCCTTTGTCGACGATATCAAAGAAGATGTCACTGAAACTAAAGATGAAAAAGCTGCTAGCAAAAAGTCTGCCGCTAAGAAAGAGGAGAAATAAGTATGAAGACTTATAGCCAAAAATCCTCTGAGATCAACCGCGAATGGTGGATTATCGACGCATCAAGCATGCCGCTCGGTAAGCTCGCAGTTGTAATTGCCAACAAATTGCTTGGCAAATCTAAAGTAAGCTTTACGCCACATACCGATGACGGCGACTACGTCGTCGTCATCAACGCCAAACAGCTCAAAGTTACGGGCGACAAGATGACCGATAAGCACTATTATCGCCATTCTGGATTCCCGGGCGGCTTGACCGATCTTACTCTCGCCGAAATCGTCGAGAAAGACCCTGCAGTCGCTATCGAGCAAGCCGTTAAAGGTATGTTGCCAAAGAATAAATTGCAAGCCGATCGCTTAGCTCGCCTCCGCGTCTTTCCAGGCGCCGAGCATGCTCATACGGCCCAAACGCCAAAGGAGATTAAATAATGCCAGCTAAGAACGCTAAATATACCTACGGCGACGGCAGCCGCAAAGCCGCTACCGCTACTGCTCGTCTTTACAAGGGCAAAGGCGACATCACTATCAATGGCAAACCAGCACTCGAATATTTGAGTGGCAACAAAACCTTGATGGCCGAAGTCACCGACCCACTCGCAATGACGCAGAAGCAGAAAGAATACGATATCACCGTTGTCGTTAAAGGCGGCGGTATCGCTGGCCAAGTCGATGCCATCAAGCTCGCTATTTCGCGCGCACTCGTAACCGAATTCCCAGAATTCCGCCCAGTGCTTAAGAAAGCCGGCTTAATGAAGCGCGACCCACGCGAGAAAGAACGCAAGCACTACGGTCTTCGCAGTGCACGCAAACGCGAACAGTTCTCCAAGCGTTAATTCGCTTGCAGCTGTAAAAAATATCTCTCTATACGGAGAGATATTTTTTAATTATTTTTTAGTATAATATGCTTATGAATAATAATACGATAGAGACCCAGACCACTAGCACCGTCACGCCCGATGCGCCCACGTCCGCGTCACTCAATAATAGCATCATCGACATGTCAATTTCGCCCGAGAACCCTACCGGCGATGCCAATCAGACGACTAAGAAGAAGCCCAAAGTCGGACTGATTATTGGTATTATAGTTGGTATTCTAGTACTCGCTGGCGGCATTGTTGCAGCGTTTTTCATTATCAAGCATAATCAGCATCTTGCTCAATATCGCGAAACTGCCGAGCAGCTGCTTGAAGTAATCTCGAATTCCACCAACGAAAAATCAGTCTTCTTTGCGAAAGACTTTGCTGAGTTCGACAAGGATTCCAACAATTCTCTTTATAGTACCTTTGATGACCGTTCATATATTGCCAAATACGACGACGACATCTATCTCTGTCTCAACAACAATGACACCAAAATTAGCGGCACGCGCGATAATTTAGTTATTACTGGCATGCAAGACGAGGAGGCGTGCCTATACGCTTTCCAAGAGGGCGAGCGCGAGGCTTATCTTTATAATTACATTACTCGAAAGTATGGCTATGCTATCGATAAAAATAAGACTACCACCGAGCGGAAAGATACATATTTAATTACGACAGATAAGGGCGTTATTTATGCTTCAGCCACACTTCGCCGTGACGTTATCGACGTCGTCGACGATCACGAAACACTTACGACCGATTATACCGATGCGAAAAATCTCCATCAACTCGTACGTAACCGCACTCTCACCTATATTCGCGCCGACGATTTTAGCGACAGCGATTTTTTTCCAAATGACATCTCCTATAGCAGCGCTGCTACTGTCCCCCTCGTTCAGGCCTATATCGGTAATGCTAGCCAAAAGGACGTGAAAGACTGGCTGAATTACCTATCGGAATATCTCAAAAACAAATCAATTCAAAATGCCAAGATTAGCGCATGGGCTCTAGAGGGCGACTCCTCGTTGCTTGACGGCATCGCAAATTATCGCTTCATTATCGTTCTCGTAATCCATAACGGCGAACATGATATCATTGAGGTAGATGTCTCGCAAATGAATGCTCAAAATAAATCCGCGCAATAGTCACGATTGCAAAAAACAAGGGTCAGCAAAAGTTTTATTGCTGGCTCTTTTCGGAATTTAGACAAATTGTCAATCCGAAGAATGCCAGAATATAATTCGCTTCGAACCATAGAATATTTTGAGTAAAATAATCGGGTTGCAAAATATATGACAAAATAAAATAAATCGAGAAAGTGGCAAACAACGTTGCATAAATAATTACCGTTTTGCGCTGCGCCATCATTAACGATATGATTCCGATTAGTGCCATTATGACAAACATAATTGCTGCAAAAATTTGATGGACTTGCGCAACCGCGACATTATTGGCCAGATGTGGAAAAATCGATAAAACCATTAAACAACCCGTAAAACCAATCATTAATAAGTGCCATAGCCAATGCTTAATTCGCGCATGCGTGCTTAGGTAATAGAGCAACAGAATCACGATTAACGTATTACCAACACCAAAACCCACCACACTTGCAGGATTCAAGCCCACGAAACGACTAATTGTTAGGCTCGCGACGCCAAAATATCCGCCAAACAACCAATAATAACCGACAATCACTAATGTCTCGAGCGAAAATATCGCAAGCGTCAGCCAAAGTAATATGTTTGATTTCCTTATTTCGTATTTCTCCATGATATTATCAGCTCCAAAATCATCAGCACTCATTAAGCACCAAGCTAGCCCTCGACGCCTTTTATTGTTGTCGCGATTGCGTCAGCAATATCCTGCCTGCTCAGATCTTCCACTTTGCGAAATCTCGCTAGGGGAATTTTAGCTTGTTTGAATATTCGTTCAACTTCTTCGTCTCGCGCCATCCTATCGCTTCGCTCATGCGACGCGTCGTCCAGCTCAATAGCGCAGACTGGTTTCATAGACTCCTTGCTAAGTAACACGAAATCGACGGATTTACCATTAATATGCCGAAATGCCGCATTTCAGTTTTGGCCATTTACTTTATGATTCAATAATGCCGATAAATGCACTTGTGGCACAATATACCATTTCGTACCCAAAACATCATTTAGTAACTTAAAGAAACTACTCTCGCGTTGTGTCATAATATAGTTCTTAGCAAAATAACGGTAATTCGTTTTTTTTAAATTTGTCGTTATCTACATTGTTAGAGTTTTTAAAACTAACAAACATATATATACCACTCAATGCGGCAATAATTACTATTAGAATCCCAAAACTACTATCCATACCCATATTATATAATTACGCTATAATTTAATAAATATGACTGAAAGACTTACATCAGAAACCGCTAACGCAGAACAATCAGTAAACTCAAAATGGTCCATTCTCGAAAAAGTTGCACAAAAATACGATAGCGAAGAGCGTACTCGCATTGACCGAATTAAACAAGAAATTGAAGCAGATCCTTGGGGCAATATCGAAGAGAGTGAGATGAAGCAAGTTTCGCCTACACTTTTGCGCAAACTGGGGCGTGTCGCTCTAGATTCACTCGGCATTCGCAATAAACGCAGTGAGCGCCGCCGCAATCAAGAGGCAAGCGCTATCGCAAAACAAGAATTACGCGATGAGCAAGAAACCAAACGTCAAACAGCCATCGCAGCAGAACAGCGCCAAAAAGTCGAAGCCGAGCGTCGCGCTGCCGAATATGCGGCATGGCAATCCCAAATGGAGCAAGCCGCACTCGAACGCGACTTATCAGAGGCACATGATGTCCTAAGTTTGCGCAAGCATGATCGTCTCCGCAATCAGCGCGCTCAAGAAATGACCGAGCGTAGCCTAAATTCACGCCTCTTAACTGTCAACCATCTCGAAGAAGAAGTGCTCTCGAAAAACCCTGAAGTCGCCAAAAGAACAATCATGCACGAAGGCGGCAACATTTCAGTCTATGATCTTAAAGGTATTCCATTCACTATGCTCACGCATACTGTCGATTACCGCAACGCCAACAAACCGGGCGAAATTGGTACCGAAACTTATCGCGCAGTCATGGAAAATCCCGCCATCTGGGCAGAGCAACGCAGTGAGGCTGAGCAGACTACCGGTTTCGGCACCCGCAGCGGCAACGCGCGCGGCGACACGATTTCAACATCCTACACCACGTCCGGACATAATTTCGATAGTCGCGTACCGGGTGAATTAGTTTACGGTTTCGATCATGTCGTCGCCGATTCCATCATATCGGTTTCGAACGGCGACGGTGGCACCAGCAATATGGCAGGACGCAACGAAACTACTATCAATGAGATTAATCCTTTTAAGCGCCTCGAAGGCGCAGGCAGCACTCGTATCTATAATGAAGTACTTCTACGCCGTTATTCCGAAACTGGCGCACCAAAAAAGCCAGATTATATCGTTACCGAAAACGACAAAATCACCGAAACTATATTAAAGCACGCTAGTTACTTCAAAATCCCCATTATTAATATTCAATCCGACATCTATCGCGAGCGCATGAAACAGCATGGCCGTGAATTGCTCGATTCAATCAGCGCATCCGATAGTTATACTGAGTTAGACCAGAAAATCGCTGAGCTCTCCAGCTTGTCCGAATATAAGCCCTTCTATCACGATTTGACTGCTATTGGTCGCGGCAGAGATATTCCGCAGCATATTAACCCTACTGAAACCGAGAGGCGCTGTTTTGAGATTAGCCAGCTCGAACTCAAGAAACGCATCGATTTCATCGCCAATACTCTAACTAAAGCCATTGCCGACACTCAATTAGCAACCGAAAGAGGCGAATCTGCCACCACCAAACTACCGGGTACTGATTATTTCCATATTGGTATCGAAGATGTACAAAATAGCCTCACGCGTTATCTAGATAGCGATAGTGTAAATAGTTTTTATCGCGCTCCCGGCAATTGCAATTCGGTCAATGTCAAATTCAAATTGAAAGATAGCTCACGCTTCATTGACACCTCAATTTACGACGGCGAGCACATGCTTGAAGTTGAAAAGGCCCTTACTCTCGGCACGCGTCAACAAGCTGACATCGATAATGCCGACAGTAGTTACTATGAGCGAATCGCACCGCTCGCCACGGCCTATTTTGCCGCCTATCGAGAGAACCGCGCAAAGACCAAGAAGTGATATACAAAATCGTGTCGGCGCAAAGAGACCGTAATAATACCGGAGTTTTGCCACAGCGTCGCTCTTCGTAAGTACTTTCACCCTAAGTCATTTCGTTCTTGCTAAAACTGCCTTGCAGGTATAATATTAAGTCTAGTGAGTTTGTGAAGATAAACATGAAATAAAAAGATTCGATGTGCGAGGCTCGATTCTCATAAATAAGTCCAGGAGGGATTCATGAGAGTGACCGCTCGGTCTAGGAGCAATTTTTTCAAATTCGTCGGCATAGCAGCGTTGGTATGTGGTTTTTACTTAGTAATAAATGTCCATAACAATTCTAGTGCCAGCCAACGCTACGATGCGATTCCTGGAACTTCCACTATCACATCTGGAAATACGGGCGTAATAGAAGTCTGGGGCAAATATGCGGATGGCTATGGATTAGTAGATACTTTATCTTTTTCAAAAAAAGTTTCGCCCAAGATTCTATACCTAGATGAGGAGCTTTCGTCAATTGTGATTGTAAAAAAGTATGGTTACGAAGTTAACCTTGATGAGCTTACGATTGACGGCGTCGCTCCGACAGGGTACGAAAAGAAATTAATTTATACAGACAACGACCTAATTGAAATCGAAGATAAGGCCGAATTCAATATCTCTGGTTCTGGAAAACTCGTAATCTCGGCACGTGCACCAGCAACAATCGCCGGGGAAGAGTACGCATTCCATTTTCCTAGCGACCAAAGTCAATATTATGATTATGCACTTGGGCAAAATAGCGGCAGTTTCGACATTTCTGTCCCCGAAAGTAAATATCTATTCCATGAAGAGATGGTCTATCCAGGTAGTGGTCATCCAGATGCGCCAATTAGCTGGTATGTTGCAGACGACGAGGATAATCTATATGTTTATGCAGAGGTGTTTGGAGATAATACTTTTGACCATGGTAAAGATTATGCTAAGGTTTACATAAAACAAGGCAACAGTATCAAGAACTACTCAGTACATACCGTAGAAGATAACGTTTACGGAAGGTGGGCATTTGAATACACAAACACGAAGCCAGAGTATCATTGGCAACATATGCTTTACTTAATTAAGGTTCCGAAGACTGATTTAGTGGCAGACAATCTCCAATTAGCGTTCGAATATTATGGAACCTTGTCTTGCGACTATACTGAATATATTAAATTCAGAAAAGTAGACGACGAAGGAAATCCTATCGCTAACACTGCCTTTGGTTTTAACTTACATGAAGAAATAATCGACACCAATCTTGAGCCAGAAAATACAGACGATGAAGGGAATGTCTATACGGATTCGGACGGTTATGTTTATTTTATAGCATCGTATTCACATCTCGACGCTAGTAGTATGCTTGGCTACGAGTATAGACGCGCTCTCATGGAGACAAATTATACTGTTCCGGCAGTAGATGACGGGAACTTGATGTCTTACGAAGAGGCCGTCGAGAGGATTCAGAATCAAAAAGACGGATGCAGCTCGACTCACTGTTATGGCTACTTTTCCGTTACGGGACAAAAGAGCGAAACGGTAAATTATCTATATAATTATTATTTGTCAGTAAACAATTATAGTCGGTATTTTACCGCGTATTATTACGAATTCAATGGTAGCTATTACTCTGCACGAAAGGTGCGTTATTATAGATGGAACTTTGATCTGCAGAAGTGGGAGCATACTGAAGAAAGTGGGGCTCTTGAATATTACGGTATAAATAACTGGGATACTGCAATATTCCAAGTCGGCAAATTCAAATTAGTGGAAACTTCTGCACCGGAGGAGTATATCAAAGACGACGGCTATTTGGCTTGGAGCGGCTCGTTTGAGGATTCCTATTCCGAGAATTGTGACGACTATTACATAGGCTGTGCACGGTATTACACATTCAGTGATGTAACCAATCGCCGTAACACCTTCGACCTAGCCGGGGCCATAAATTGGCTAGATAATAATGATGCCGCAAAACGACGCCCGCTCATGGCTAAAATTCATCTCTATCGCAATGGTATCGAAATAGCCAGTACCGATGCAGCTATGGATGAAGAGAGTCAACTGTGGCATTTTAGTTTTGCTAATCTATTGCATCTCGACAGTAACGGCAATGAGTATAAATATACTATTGCGCAAGATGAGGTTAATGGATATATCTCGGAGATAGATGGCTTCAATATAACAAATAAATACACGCCAAGTGAAAGCAGTAGCTTGGTGACAACTAATCCTAAAACTGGAGAAATTAATATTATTGTTTATGCTGGCGCAATGCTCATACCTCTTGTTGTTACACGTCTAATCGCGCGCCGTTCAAGAAGATAGCTTTCTAGAGAGAGCATTAACTTACTTATCTGCGCAATGTACTTTTTATTGAGCGAATCAGCCGTCACAAGACGGGCGTAGACGAAGATGTAATCAGCAAGCAGTATCATTTGTTGACGATACCGGCACTATCTTCGTGAACTGGGATAATGGCTCCAGCCTCGGCATTGTATACGGGGTCGACTACATTGGGAAATTGTGACTCTCACTT
>CAVFJY010000009.1:0-22027 GCA_963623365.1 bacterium
CTAAAACTGAGACGAATGTTAAAGTTGCCGCGACAAAATCCACAAAGGACAAGCCTAAAAAATCTAGCGCGGCCGAGAAAAATAAAACTGTTGACCTTGAGCTCGATGCGGACGATGTTGAGTCGGCGGAAGAAGACGCACAGAACAAAGACTCGAAGAAAAAAATTAAAGTTCCGAATTTCAAAAAATATCGCAAATTTATTATTCTATTCCTCGTTCTAGCGATTTTAATTGCGGGTTTTGGCTTTTGGGCGACTCAAATTGCGCCGCGCGCCAAAATTACTGTCAAAGTCAAAACTGTTGGTGCGAATTTCAATGAAACCATCCGCCTGGTAACGGACGAATCCGAGGCCGACCCAGAAAACGGCGTGTTTTATATTGAAGAGAAGACCACGACTAAGAGTGTTTCGTCCGACTTTATTGCCACCGGCGAAGTCGATAAGGGTACCAAGGCTTCCGGCACGATTGTGGTGACGCGTCCAAAAAACGACAAAGTAGACTGCGATGAGGAAAGCTCGGTGCTTTCGATTCCTGCCAATACTGTCGTGACGATTTCTGGCAAGCAATATATTGTAACTGAGGGTGGCTCCGTGATTGCGAAAAGCGACCAAATTGACGATGAAGGACGTGGGTCAAAACAGAAATGCTGGCTCAAAGAATCTGTCTCTTCGGGCAAGATTAATGTTGTTGCTAAAGAAGTCGGTGATGATTACAATATTGCCGCCGTGAGTTCTGGCATTTCGCTAAATATTAATACGACCAAAAAATATTCCGTCACCAGCTCTGCCATGACGGGCGGCTCGAGCAAAATTGTTAAAGTTGTTTCCCAAGAAGACGTCGAAAAGGCTAGCAGCAATCTTTCTGGCAGCTCCGACAAAGAAGCACGCGAAGAGCTTACTAATGAATTTGGTTCCGACTACATTCTTATTACTAGTAGCTTTACGACCGTTAGTACGAGTACGAACACCTCGCCGGCGCTCAATGAGGAAGTTGGCGACGATGTCACGCCGAAAATTGTGCGCGAGACTCGCTATTCAATTTATGCTGTCAAAAAATCCGACGTAAATGACTATATCACTGCGAATTTGACCGCGAAATTTGGCGACGATACGCAGATGATTTATTCGACGGGGGTTGCAATCAATGAAGGCGACGAAGATAAAGCGTTCTTTGAATCCTTCAAGAATGATAACGGCAAGATTACCGCTAAGCTCAAGAGTACCACCAAAACTGGCCCACGCATTACTGAAGACATGGTTAAGGGAGTCTCGCTCGGCGTAAAAATCGGTAAAGTCCAATCAAATCTTCGTTCCTATAATGGCGTGTCTGAGGCAAATGTCGAAACCTCCTACTTCTGGGTCACGCGCGTGCCAAACGACGACAACAAAGTTGAAATCGAGATTACGGTAGAATAATGCGCCTGCTTGCACTCGATGTGGGCACTAAGCGAATCGGCGTTGCCTTTGCGGATACGGCCGTGCGTATTGCGGTGCCGCGTGCCATGATTTCTGTTGACGGCAATGAATATACGAAGATTCTTACTCAATATCGTCGTGATAAAGCCGACCTGATTGTGGCGGGCTTACCACGTAATAATCAGGGCGAAGAGACTGCACAGACGGCGGTCGTTAAAGAATTCGTCGCGCAGTTGTCGCAATTCTTTGAGAAAACCAAGGCCAAAATTCCGCCAATTCGTTTCCAGGACGAAACACTCACTTCTGTCGCCGCTGAACAATATTTGACTGCCGGCAAACATGCCTTCACGCGCGCCGATCGCGCCACTGGTCGGCTCGATTCCGAAGCTGCCGCTATTATCCTCGAAGATTTTATGACTACTATTAATCTCGCTCAGCTTGAGCAGGAGCTTGCGCATGGAAATTAAAAAGCCCAAAGTAAAAACACGCAAAGTCATTTTACTTGCCATACTCGTGTTAGTCTTGCTTGCCGTCATCGCATTTGGTGGCGCCTATCTTTATTATCAGCATGCTCTCACGGCTATAGAAGATTGCGAGACTAGTGATTGTAAGACCATTAGCTTTACGGTCGCCGAGAATACCGGCGGCACTAAGATTGCCCGCGACCTCGAAGATGCTGGTCTCATTCGTTCCGCGCTCGCTTTTTGCGTGTATCTGAAACTCGAGGAGCATGACGCTTCGCTCAAATCTGGCGAGTATCAATTTAATACCGGCATGGATGTGGCACATATTGTTCAATCGCTCGAAACGGGCGTCGTTGCGCAAACTTTCAAAATTACTTTCTTGCCGGGCGGTACCTTGGCGGCTGCGCGTGAACGCCTGCAGAATCTTGGTTATCGCGACGAAGAAATTACACAAGCTTTTAACGCTAGTTATGATCATCCGCTACTCAAAACCAAGCCAGCTGACGCCACTCTCGAAGGCTATATTTATGGCGAAACTTATGAATTCTATGTCGGCGAATCGGTCGAGAATATCTTGAAGCGCGTCTTTGATGAAATGTATCAAGTGGTACAGTCGAACAATCTCGAGGCACAATATCAAAAACTTGGCTTGAATTTGCATGAAGGTATTACGCTCGCCTCAGTTGTACAGAGCGAAGCGGGCATTATGTCCTATGTCGACCAGCAGCAAGTTGCTCAAGTTTTCGAATTGCGGCTGCAACGGGGAATGGCGCTTGGCTCCGACGCCATCATTGCCTACCGCGCCGATCAGCTCAATCCCAATCGTAGTAAGAGCGATATGTCTTACTTAAACACAATTACTTGCCCATGGAATTCGCGCAAATGCATCGGCTTGCCGCCAACTCCGATTTCTAACCCCGGCAAGAATGCCTTATTGGCCGTTGCTAACCCCGCCGCAGGCGATTATCTTTATTTCATTTCCGGTTATAATTCCGAAGGTAAAGTCCAAATGTATTATGCGCGCACGCAGGCCGAACATGATGCTAATATCCGCAATTATTGCGGCGACCTCTGTTCGCTGCTCTAAGTCTCGCAAATTAAACATGTATGGTATAATAAAATAAGCTTTTAGCAAGTATATGAAAAGATTGCAACTATTACTCACGAGATTGCTGCCCTATACGCTAATTTTTGCCGCAGTTGTCTGTCTGATGTATTTTGGCTCAATTAAGACCGACGAGCCAGTCAAAACGCCAATTGCGGCTAATTTCGATAGCTCGGATTTTACTGTTACCGCCGACCAAGTTTCTGAGTCTTATACTGTCGCAAATATCGCCAGCACATTGTCGCTGCCGTCTACTTCTACTATCAGCGAGAACTACGTTACGATTAATGACGTCTACGAAACGACCGGCACAACTAGTACTTCAGCTTCGACTGTTGTCGAAAAACCGACCATCATCGATACCTCTAATCTAACGCGCGGCATTGAAACTTATGTCGTGCAAGAAGGCGATACTTTCGACAGTGTCTATGCGGCACATAATCATGGCGCATCGCGAGATCAAATTCGCTGGAGTAATAGCCTTAAAAAAGAAACTGTTACGGTTGGCACGACGATGTATTTTCCGACCGTTGCTGGCATTGTTTATAAGGTTAAAAGTAATGAAACGCTCGATAGTATTATCGAGAAGACAGGCGCTTCATCTAAAGAGGCCGTTATTCAGCTCAATGATCTTGAAGATAAAGAAATTGTCGTCGACCAATTATTATTATTGCCGAATGGCTCTTTGCCGGAAAAAGAGCGTCCAGAATATGTCGCCCCAACGCCGCGGCCAACCTATACTTCAACTTATAGCTATGTTCGTGACACTGCCGACCGTCATGGCCGCTTCGAAATCTATAATTATAACTATTGGCGCAATATGTATAACAGCACTTCGTGGCAACACAATCCCGGTGCCTTCGGTAACTGTACGTGGTTTGCGTGGTATTGGCGGCGCAACAATTTGAGTTCAGAATACTGGTTACCAACTGGCCCAATCGGTAACGCGCGTAGCTGGATTTCGTCGCTCAGTGGCTCCTACTGGACCGGCCATACGCCAGCTTATGGCGCCGTCATGCAATCCACGAGCGGTCGCTATGGTCACGTCGCCGTTGTTGTTGGCGTCAATCAGGGGCAGTCAATTACGATTCAAGAAATGAATTACCAGGGCTTTAATCGCGTCTTCCAGTCAACAATTAACTGGTCTGACGCAATTAAATATAACTACATTTACGGCCACAAATAAGCCGCGCGCGGTTTACTTAATTCGTAAAATATGTTAAAATATTTTTGATATGTTTGTAGATACAGCGAAAGTTTATGTCAAAGCCGGCAAAGGTGGTAATGGCGCCATTTCTTTTCGTCGCGAAATTTATATTCCGAAAGGTGGTCCGGACGGCGGTGACGGCGGTAAAGGCGGTGACGTGGTTTTTGTTGCTAGCAAAGACTGTGACACTCTAATCGACTTTCGCTTTCAGCCGAAATTAATTGCCGAAGATGGCAAACCGGGAACGGGGCAAAAATCCTCTGGCAAATCCGGTAAAGACTTGCTTGTTGAGGTGCCGATTGGTACGGTCGTGAAACGCACGGACGGCACAATTGTGGCCGACCTGACGCATGACGAAGAGCATGCAATCGTTGCGCGCGGTGGCGATGGCGGCTATGGCAATTGGCATTTTCGTTCAAGCACGCGCCAGACGCCGCGGATTGCCGAACTTGGCAATCCGGGTGAAGCATTTGATGCCGAATTGGAATTAAAACTGCTTGCCGATGTTGGCTTAGTTGGTTTTCCGAATGCCGGCAAGTCAACTTTTCTCTCGGTTGTCAGTAACGCTACGCCCGAAATTGCCGATTATCCTTTTACGACTATTACGCCTAATCTCGGCGTCGCCAAAGTCGACGACCGCAGTATTCTTATTGCCGATATTCCAGGTTTGATTGAGGGTGCGTCTGTCGGCAAGGGACTTGGCGATCGTTTTTTGCGCCACGTTGAACGCACCAAGGTTCTGCTGCACCTAATCGATGTCTATAATGACGATGCCGGTAAGGCATATGCTGATATTCGCACGGAGCTGGCGAATTATTCCGATGCACTTGCGCAACGTCCGGAACTGGTCGTGCTTACCAAAACCGAAGGTGTTGATGCAGATATTATTGACATGCAAAAATCGGCTATTTTGGCTCAAAATCCTACTGCCGAAGTGATGGCGATGTCTGCTGCTGCGCATCAGGGTACGCAAGCAGTCCTGCGCAGATTACGCGCAATGATTGATGCCGCCGCAAAATCGGTAGCGTCAAGCGAGTCCGAGCGACCAGAAGATAGCGAAGCTTTGCCGGTAATTACGCTTAATCAAACTGAGCCAAAGCATCGCGCGCACCACCAAAAATATCAGCTCGGTGAGCGCAATGCGATTCTTGCGTTGGGTGCGCAGGCCGATGCTGACGTCGACAATAGCGTTGATGTTGGCATTGATGTCGACGAGTAATTATTACAACAAAAATTTCGCCCGAATATCTTGACGCTTAAGTTTAACTTTGCTTTAATATTATCAAGCTGGTACGCTTCACGGGGTTCCACTGAAACGTGGAAAGTGTGGAGACTAGAAACAAAAATAAACAGCGGATTAAAACAAACCAATGTGCCCCATAGGGTGGGCGCGTAACAGCGTAGAAAAACCGGATCTCTCCGGTTTTTCTAATCTTTGAATGCTTTAGGCGTAATGGACAATCAGCAAACCGCCTTGGCGTAGCGCCCGCGGTTCTGGCTCGGTTAAGTCAATAACCGTTGACGGGATACTGCCGCCGCACTCACCCTTGACAATCATATCCACACCAGGCATGCGCCGATTTAGCTCACCGCTAGTTCGGCAAGGCGCTTCTCCTCGCGGATTCGCGCTAGTCACGAGCAGCGGTCCACTTTCGCGCAGTAATTCCAACATGTATTCGTGGTCGGGGATACGAATGCCAACCGTGTGAAAATTGTCAAAATAAGGATGATGCCAATCTTCGCGCTGATTTAGAATAAGCGTCAATTCGCCAGGGAAGTAGCGTCGCACCAAATTTTTAATTTTGCGGTCCATTTTGACATATTTTTGCATCTCGTCGACGCTCGCCATCATCATTGTTAGCACTTTGCCGCTATCGATTTGGCGATTTTTTAGCTTTAGCAATTTCTCGATAGCGACCTTATTATCCGCCATCACCGCAAGACCATAAACCGTCTCTGTTGGCACACCCAAAATCCCGCCTTTACGCAGTGTTTTGATTGCTGTGTATTTATCCTCTTGCGAAACATATGCCATATACTTCCATTATAGCACAAAATCCCAAAAAAGTCAAGAGACAGGTGTGCGCGGTCATGCTTGTCGCTATTGGCGCGCTGACTTAAAATAAAGCCATGAAAAAGATATTGATAATCAATCGCAAGATTGAAATTGAAGAGAATATTGCGGAGCTGAAACGCGTCGCCGAAGCAACGGGCAAGTTGCAAGTTTCGACGGGTTGTTTTGCGGATTTTAATCTATTGATTGATGGCGAAAAAACCTGTATCAGAAATGAACAGACTGGCGATGATTTGGCGGACTTTGCTAAAATTCTCTGTATTACGACCGCGCCTTTTGAGCGCCGGCATATTTTCAATGCTTATGGTTGCTATTGTCGCAAAAAAGGTGTGATTATGGCGGACGATACTTTTGCGAACGCTTCGGGTAAGCTCTATGAAATGTGGCGTTGTTGGGAGTATGACGTGCCGGTGCCTAAGACCGCTTATGGCACGAAGGGTTTTCTCGGCAAATGTCTGCAGGAAAACTTTGGTGGCGTTGGCGTACTGAAGTCGATTCGGGGCACTAAGGGGCAGGACAATTATCTCGTTTATTCCGCCGCCGAAATTGCCAAAATTATTGACGAGAATCCTGATATCGAATTCATTCTGCAGGAATTTATCCCGAATACGGGCGATTGGCGCATTGTTACGCTTGGCTTTGAGCCTTATCTGGCAATTTATCGTTCATCTGGCGGCAAGGACCATCGTAATAACACTTCGCTCGGCGGCTCGGCGAAAATTGTGCCGCTCGAAGAGGTCGACCCCGAGATTCTTGCACTCTCTCGCACGGCCGCCCGCGCCACCAATAAACGTTTTGCTGGCGTTGACGTGATTACGCATCGCGATACGAGTAAAAATTACGTGCTCGAAGTTAATCATACGCCGCAAGTTGTCACCGGTGCCTTTACGGATGAAAAATTCCAAGTCCTCCGCGACTATTTCCTTGTGGATGGTCAGTGATCTAGGCCCGAAAGCATATACAATACGTTGCGGTGTTCTGCACCGGCTAGCGTGTTGTACTTTGCCGTGCGGCGTTTATCAATAAGATAAGCATGTTGCGCCAAAATCGCATCGCATTCTTGCCCAATGCGCGTACGCAAATCTGTTGCAAAATCTATCATCTTTGCGCAAACGAGAAATTCTAATTTGATATCTAATGAAATTGCGTCATAGCTCGTCATAATTAGTTGTTCGCATTTCTCCAACATCTTTGCGCCAAGCGTTCGCCAATCCGCCGGAATCATGCGTACGTAATAATCCGACATGCACAAGATGATATGCGTATAAGCATAAATCAAATCCGGCTGCTGTTCGGCATTTAAGAAAATTTCTGCCAGCTGCGCATAAACTTCGCGACGGCGCGGAAAGAGATTCTCGCTTAGGCAAATCACATTCACTGCGTAAGTCGATAGCGCTAGTAATGCCGCTTGGTCGGCCAGCAAATCGTCACATAGCTGGCGCAAGCGTTCCAGCGGATATAATTGTCGAAAATTTGCTCGCATATCTACTTGGTATTCGATTAGCAAACGATTAATCCGAAACAGCGCCGCCTCCACGCCATATAGATCGGGATATTTCTTAAAAAATTTTCGTCGCGCCGCATAATTATTCACGCTCGTGTAGTCATTATTCGCCAGTACCGCCGCAAGGTCGTGGCTGGGTTCATGCGCCACCAAAAAATCATCAAAACGCTTTTCGTGCAAACAGTATTTGAGCCGCGTCGCCAAATGTTTTTGCTTATCCAGCGGTAGCTCATCAAAATGCTCAAGATAATAATCCTGCACGCTCATGTAAATATTATAGCAAGATGTTATACTGTAAGCATGAGCAAGTTGAATTATAAAGGGCCGGTCGTTCTGGTAGTGATGGATGGTGTTGGCCTGCGTGACCAAAGCGAAGGCAATGCCGTTAAACAGGCGCACCTAGAAACCCTCAATGATTTGATGGTAAAATATCCGACCGCCAGTCTTGGTGCGGCGGGTGAATATGTGGGTGTACCAGCGGGCGACATGGGCAATTCCGAAGTCGGACACAATGCGATGGGTGCTGGCGAAATTGTCTTGCAGCGTTCTGCTGCCGTCGAACATGCGGTTTTTAGTGGCGAAATCTTTGCAACTTCAACTTGGCGCGAAATTATTGACCAAATCCATGTTCACCATTCAACTTTGCATTTCATGGGTATCTTTAGTGATGGCAATGTCCATTCCAATATCGCGCATCTCGAAAAAATGCTCGCGCAAGCACAGCAAGATGGCGTCCAGCGCGCGCGCATTCATGCTTTGATTGATGGCCGCGACGTGCCGCCGCAGAGTGAACCAAAATTCATTCAGCGTCTCGAAAAATTCATCCATGAACTTGGCGACCCAGATTATAAAATCGCTTCGGGTGGTGGACGCATGGTAATTACCTGCGACCGCTATGAAAATGATTGGCCAATGGTTGAAAAAGGCTGGCATACACATGTGCTTGGTGAAGGTCGCCAATTTGCGCACGCAACGGACGCGATTGAGGCGTACCGCGCCGAGAATAAAGACTTGCAAGACCAATATATGCCGCCATTCGTCATCGCCGAAAATAGTCAGCCGATTGGCACGATTGAAGATGGCGACGCCGTTGTTTATATCGATTTTCGCGCCGACCGCGCGATTGAGATGGCGCAAGCCTTTACTTATAATGATTTTCCGCATTTTGATCGTGTTCGTCGTCCCAACGTCTATTTTGCTGGTATGACCGAATACAACGAGGACCTGCATGTACCTGCGCATGTATTGGTTGGTTCGCCAAATTTTGAGCATACTTTGCCGGAATATCTCGCCGAAAAAGGCCTCAGGCAATATGCTATTTCTGAAACGGTTAAATTTGGTCATATCACTTATTATTTCAACGGCAATAGCTACCATGTGCCAGATGGGGAAGATGAGGAAGAAGTCGCTTCTTATACCGAGCCTTTCAATACGCGTCCGTGGATGCGTTCCGCCGAGATTACCGATAAGCTGATTGCTGCCATTGAGTCGCAGAAATATGATTTCTTGCGGATTAATTACCCAGGTGGCGATATGGTGGGGCATTTTGGCGAGCTCGCGCCAACCATTAATGCCATGGAATCAATCGATATCTGTCTCAAGCGCATTATTACGGCCGTGAATAAGCTTGGCGGGATAACGGTTATTACGGCCGATCACGGTAACGCCGAAGAGTTGCTTAACGCTGACGGCACTCCTAAGACCGCCCATACCACCAACCGTGTACCTTGCATTTTTGTCGATGATACCGAGAATGCGCAACACTATCGTCTTACTTTGGGCGATCATGGCTTAGCTAATCTCGCTGCTACAATCGCAATTTTACTTGGCCAGGAGCCGCACGCCGCTTGGCTCCCGCCAATTATTGAGGAGGAATAATAATGTTTCCAATTCTACAACCAGCTCTAGTTGCGCTCGCGATGGTCGCCGCCGTGGCTTGTGCGCTTAAACTTTTTGATATGAATAGTGATTTTGCGCCGATTTTGCGCAAAATTAGCATTCCTTTCGCGATTATTGTTTCGCTTATCATAATTTGCATCTTTGTCTTTCCGCTGATTGGCGAATCGGACTTTGATATTGGCGTCTTTGCTGCATTGATTTTTATCTCATGCGTTGTCAACTGCGCCATTGGTTATTTCGTCTCAATTCTGATTGATAGAATTATCGCAAAATCTAAAAAAGCCAAGAAATTTAAACCTGCCGTCGTATCGTTAACTTTACTCGACTTGGTTGGTGCGCTTCTAGCAGGGCTTGGTCTCGGCGGATGTTTTTATAGTAAGGGGATTGGTATGCTCGCCGCCGTCGCGCTCGGGCTATTCTTACTGATGGAGAAAGTAGCGGTTGTCCGGCGCTATCAAAACGAATGGACGCGTCAACAAATCATTACTAATCTGGCGATTACCCTTATTGTCATCCCGCTCGCCGTGCTTGCTGTTATCTTCTTTTGTAGCCTCAATTTGTCCGCTGGCCTCACGCTGCTTGCACTTGGCTGCGGCTATCTCTTTTATCGCGTCGCATTCCATCTGTTCTTTATTGCGAAAAGCCTCAAAAAAAGCTAGAATAAAGAAAACTTATACGGAGATTTCCTCATATGCAGATAGATAAAGCTATTATTCCTGTGGCTGGATGGGGGACCCGGCGCCTACCTATTACTAAAGTAGTTGAGAAAGTAATGTTGCCTATTGGCAACCGCCCATTGGTTGATTATGTGGTCGAAGACTGCGCCAAGGCAGGCATTAAAGAAGCTTATCTCGTAATCGACGAGAAGCCTTTTTCGCAAATCAAGGCTTATTATGAAGAAAATGCAAAGTTGAATCAGTATCTTGTCGCGCATGGAAAGAGTGACAAGCTCACACTGACTGATACACAGCGTGATGGTCTAACTTTGCATTTTTATGTCCAGAAAGACGTCGATCGTCGTTATGGTACCGCCGAGCCGGTCGCGCAAGTTGTGCAAGAATTTGGCATCGATGAGTCTTGCGTTGTTTTGATGGGCGATGATTTTATTTATAATGCCGACGGCTCGTCCGACCTTGCGCGTTTAATGGACCTGATTAAGACTGCCGACGATTCCGCCATGCTTGCTACCGAAATTCCGATCGAAGAGGTTGAACGCTATGGCGTACTTAAAGTCGACCAAGGTATTCTGTCTGGCATTTATGAAAAGCCGAAGAAAGAAGAAGCGCCTAGCAATTTGATTAACATCAGCAAATATATTATGTCTGCCGAGCTGCTTGGTCGCATTGTGAAATATTGCAAAGAGAACAATTTTGGCCCAGAAGACCAAGAATATCTCATTACCGACCCGATTATTGAGCATATTAAAGCCGGCAAGCAAATTCATGTTTTGCCAATTCAGGGCGAATATCTTGATGGTGGCTCCGTTGAGGGCTGGCTACATGCCAATAACGTCGTTTGCGGGCGACATTAATGCGCATTGCCGTGCGCGTTAAACCGGGCGTAAAGGGAACAGCGCGACTTGAGCGCCAAGCGGACGGTAGTTATATTGCCTTTTTGCATGCCCGCGCACATGATGGCGAAGCTAACCGCGCCCTGCTTGAACTAGTTTCTGACGAATTCAGGGTTGCTAAAACTCAAATCGCCATCGTCTCGGGCGCTAAAGCTCGCCAAAAAGTTCTTGAGTGGTAGATTAACTGCCCAAAATTATTTGATCTTTAATTTCGTCTGGCAAATAATTTTTGTCTAAATGAAAACCTGCTTCCCATTTTTGCCCCTTGCCAAAACCGAGTTCTTTCATTAGCTTCGTTGGCGCATTGCGCAGCCATAGCGGTACCGGCAATCCCATAGTTTTGGTTGCGAGATCTTGCGCGGCGTACCACGCATCGGTCGTCACGCGCGATTTCTTTGCCTTTGCTAGCGCTGTTGTCACGTGCGCTAAAATTAGCCCGCTCTCCGGCATACCAATGCGTTCCACCGCCATAAAAGCATTCAGCGCCAGCCCCAAGGCACCATTGCCCGCCAGTCCAATATCTTCTGATGCAAAAATTACCATTCGTCGTGCAATGAATTTTGGATCTTCGCCTGAATTCAGCATCCGTGCCAAATAATACAAGGCTGCATCCGCATCGCTCCCGCGCATCGATTTAATGAAGGCCGAAATGTTGTCGTAGTGCGCATCGCCTTTTTTATCATATCCGGGCAACTTGCGTCCCGCCGCCTCTTTCACTTCCTCAACACCAATCTTATCGCTCAAATTCAGTGCTAATTCCAAATCGCCCAGCGCCGAGCGTGCGTCGCCGCCCGATAATTCCGCCAAATAATCGATTGCGGCTTTGTTGACGCGCTTCGTTGCGTTCTCAGCCTTAATCGCCCGCTTCAAAACAGCGATAATATTCTCTTTCGATAGATGTTTAACCACAACTACACGACTGCGCGACAGCAGCGGGGAAATCACTTCAAAACTCGGATTTTCGGTTGTTGCGCCAATCAAGGTGATTAGTCCGCTCTCAACATGTGGCAAAAAAGCATCTTGCTGCGCTTTATTAAAACGATGAATTTCATCTACGAATAGCACCGTACGCGTTTTTAAATTCCAATTCTGTTTTGCGCGCTCAACCACCTGCTCGACGTCCTTCTTGCCAGACGTCACCGCCGAAATTTCAATGAAATCTGCCTCAAATTCCTTTGCAATAATGCGTGCTAGTGTCGTTTTGCCTGTCCCCGGCGGACCCCAAAAAATAATATTTACCGGCTCACGTTTCTTTACGATTTCCGTCAAAATCTTGCCTTCGCCGATAATCTCGTCTTGTCCCAGCACCTCTTCCAGTTTTTGCGGACGCATGCGCTCCGCCAGTGGTCGCCTATCGTCCATGTTTCTGGTAGACCTTTTTGGCGTATTTTAGCGCAGCAATTTCGCGCTGCGTAAAGAAATATGCACCATAAAAATTAATCTTCTCGAGATCGACCGCTTCGAGCGCTGCAATTGCTGCGTCAAAATCTTCGAACCATTCCAGCTTATCGCCGTCTTCGATTTCGTCGGCCATTAAGGCGCTGCCAACAAATTCGCCAGCGCGACACAGATAAATGTCCGCTTCTGCTATCATCTTCCATTCGTGGCGTGTATTTCGACAAAGGCCTAGTCTGTGCAAAATCTCGATGTTGTAGCCCGCTTCTTCGCACACTTCGCGCTCCAAATTTTCGCGTCCCAATTCGCCTTGTTCGCGTCCGCCCCCAGGGAGTTTATACCAGCCCCGCCTTGTGCTATGAATTAGTGCCACGCGATCTTGCTCGTCTAACAATATTGCCCGCGCACTCTGTTTTAACTTATAATCCGCGCCCGCTAGCTGTTTTGTTTTCGCTAGTCCCACATCCGCATCGTCAATATCGTCGATAAGCTTTTCTGGCAATTCTTCCACCCAAAAGTCATCGAAAGTGTCATTCGCATTAAAATGAAACCACGCTTCGACTTTTTTGCCCGTCAACACTTGCGGATACCAATGCACATCGTCGCACCACATCTTGCTATAATCCACCTCGGCAATTTTAATCCATTGCGGCAAAATTTCGTCACTCTCTGTCGGTTCGCCCGTCCACTCCAGCCCAAAATAGACATGCATCATATTGCGCACGGGCTTACCTTTGTAATATAAGTTATCAAACACAATATCAGCTACATGTTCCAGCCGGCTTACTTCGACCCCGATTTCCTCGCGCGTCTCGCGGATAGCGCAAGCTTCAATTGTCTCGCCAGCTTCTTGCTTGCCACCCACACCATTCAGGCGTCCCTTGCCAAAGCCGCGCTTTTTCATGCCCAGCAGGATTTCATCTTCACGTTTCAAAATAATCAATGTCGTATGTAACATTATTGGTACCTTTCATAAGTTTTCTGAGTAATTGGTCGCGCCCGCAAGATGTAAAGTAGGCCATTGTCGAACGCCCAATCTACGCTCACCGCTTCGTCTAGTCTTTTCTCGATTTTCCGAATCAAATGATATAATTGTGCGATCTGTTGCGGCGTTAAACAAATTTCATTTTCTTCGTCGCTTTCGAGGCTCAGCGCACCTGTGTTTTTATCGACTAAAATCATATCGGCTTCACTCTCGCCGCTGAGCACCGTGCCGTTCATCCAGAGATTTGCCTCAATCAAAATCTCGTTATTATCTAATGTCACGGGGTTATAAGAATGGATTGTTCCTGAATATTCCGCATCCAGATCCTTTTGTACGACCACTGCCACACGATGCCCGCGTCGTGCCGAATTCTTACGCAAATAATCAATCGTGTCAATCAGCACATCGCGCTTTACGCCCCGAATTGTTTCGCTCGAGAAAATCTCCAACTCAACTGGCGCCGCCCGCAACGTCGCTTCTGTAAAATGATATTTATCAAACTCACGCAGAATTTCATTGCTCAGCCCAAATTGCAGCTCCTCTTCGACGGGCACAATAAAACCATCTACTACTCGAAAACCCGCCCGCTTCAGGCGCGCCAAATACAGACCCAAATTGCCAATCTGTCTAATATTCGTGCTGGCATCAATTGCGAGAATCCTGCTCATATCTTGATGCTATCTTAGCACGATTTGCGCCCCTTGCGCCACCACTCTCTTGACATTTTGGCAAAAGTTTGATATAATATATATTGGATATGCTCGATTCGTGGGCAATCTAGAAAACCGATCGCTAGAAAGAGCGATTGCATCTTAGGAGGTATATCTATGCTGAAAGTTGAAGGAAACATGTTAGCGACTAGCCTGATGGAAGAGATTTCGCATCTCGACCTAGTGACCGATGCGCAGGCGCAGGCTCTGAAGGGCACGCCTATCCGTAATCTGACCAGTGACACTATCGCCGTTGAGCTGAAGGATATTAATGATCCTTTCTTGGTTTACGGCCGCCGCACCAAGACAATCTTGCTGCATACGCCCGACGTCGTCGTGCTGCTTGGCAAGATTGATACTGTACATGGCTGGGCTTTGAAGGCTGGTACCGGCGAAGTTGCCTACTTGCATGGCGACTGGCGGCTCGAAGAAGACTTTACGCGGGCGATGTGGACAGCCGCCAATAAGGGCGTTATTGTCCATCAGTGTTCCAGCTACCTTAGCGGCCAGGATATTCCTGAGCTGGCTTTTGTGGCGGCGGACACTCCTGCGACTCCGACCGAATCCTCGACTGATGGCGCTTTTGTGGTGGCGGAAGCCGCCGTCGACACTCCGGTCGCCGAAGTGGAAGCTACCGATGCTCCGGTCGCTGGAACCGAGGCCTCGATCGAAGCTCCGGCTGAGCCGGCTGACGTCGATGATGTCTCTGCCGCTGCCGAAGCTGAACTTGAAGACTTCGTGTTAGATGCGCCGGAACTGCCGTTGACACTTGAAGACCTTGCGGCAAATACGCCAGAGCTTCCGCCGATGCTCGATGAACACTACGCCGCAATGCTGCGGCGGAAGTCGAGTTCCCGCAAGAAGACCCCGCTTGGTTTGGATATTGACTGGTAAAACAGTCGCATGCTCAAACCAACAATATTCTCCATAGCCACCGTGCAAACGGTGGCTTTTTCTATTTTGCTCATGTATAATTTATTTAAGGATTAAAAGGAGTGTATATGGCAATTTTGGTCGTACTATTTATCATTTTATTATTTTTCATTTTGCCGGGGATTCGCATCGTGCGCCAGTTCGAGCGCGGTGTGGTCTTTACTCTCGGTCGCTATTCCGGCACGCGTAATCCGGGTTTGCAACTGGTTATTCCGTATCTCCAGACTATGACTCGCGTCGATATTCGTTCTACGCCAATGGACGTGCCAAAGCAAGAGGTGATTACTAAAGATAATGTTACTGTGAACGTCGACGCAATCGTTTACTTCCGGGTACTCGATCCCGCCAAAGCTCTGCTTGAGACGACTAACTACACCTATGCCACTATCAACCTTGCTCAGGCCGCACTACGCGATACGACCGGTGACTTCGAGCTCGACCAATTGCTTTCTAAGCGTGACGAAATCGCGACTAAGATTAAAGAGAATGTCGATAAAGACGCCGAAAAGTGGGGCATCGATATTGAAAATGTGAAACTCCAAAATATCGAATTGCCGAGCGATATGAAGCGCGCCATGGCAAAACAGGCCGAAGCCGAACGCGAACGTCGTGCTGCTATTATTACTGCCGAAGGTGAAAAGAGTGCCGCGCAATCAATCTCCGAAGCTGCCAATTTGCTCGCGCGCACCCCAGGTGGTATCCAAGTGCGTACGCTCCAAACTCTGGAGAAAATTTCTAGCGACCCATCTCAAAAGACGGTCTTTGTTCTGCCAAATGGCATTGAAAAACTTCTTCATCATTAATTCGCCCGCAAGCCATCTCTGTTAGAGGTGAAAAACCGTTAAAACATAAGCAAAATTAGCACTCTCGCATTGACAGTGCTAATTTTGTGTACTATACTGAGAGTGTAGCGAAAGCAACCGATAAAGTAAGATAAGAGCGGTTAGCAACTAGCTATTAAACTAACAGTTAGAAAGGAAAAACTATGTTTTATCCAAGTGTAGAAAATCTTTTTGACGAGATGTTTAATTTTGACGACGACTTCTTTGGCCGCGAGCCAGAACATCATATGCTGCCTGCGCGTGGTGGCAAACATCATGAACGCGCCCTCATGCGCACCGATGTGAATGAGGATGATAAAGCCTATGAGCTCAGCATTGATCTCCCGGGCTTTGATAAAAAAGATATTAAAGTTAAACTCGACAATGGCCTCTTGACTGTCTCGGCCGAGAAAGTTGAAGAGCAGACCGAGAGAACGGATGATAAAGGCAAAGCTAGCAAGCATGGCAAGCTCATTCGCAAAGAACGCTACGTTGGCTCCATGAGTCGTAGCTGGTATATCGGCGAAGATATTGACCGCGCGGAAATTGCGGCAAAATATCACAATGGCGTTTTGAAGCTGACTGTGCCAAAGGCTAAGAAAGAAGAACTGCCAGAAGATAAGAAATATATCGCTATCGAAGGCTAAATCAACTAAACCGTCAAAGATAAAAGCCACCCTTGCTCCTTTGGGTGGCTTTTGCGATGAAAGATTTGAGTGACGTTTAGCTTAGCGCGCTGCGCCTAATTCTTTGAGCTCAGTCCCGCGTCTAGCATGAGTTTTGCTTGCTTCCAGTCTTCAGTTGTATTCCAGTTGCCCAAGAAACCGCTCGTTTGCGTTTTGTCGAAGACGAAATATGGCACGCCTTGCACGACATTTTGCGCGCGCGTTGTCGCTGTATTTAACGCCGATTCCATTTCATGATTATCCAAACAAGTTTTAAAGCGTTCAACATCTAACTCTGCTCGCTCGGCAATCGCATAGAAATAATCATTCTCAAGGTCAGGAATCTTTTCGGAATTTTTATCGACGCCAATCCCCTTCGAATGGTAATCCTCGTAGAGCTGGTCCAATGCCGCAGAATAGAATTCCCAGAATTTTCCCTGGTCGGCGGCACAATAACTCGACTCGCCACCAGGTTTACTATTGTTTGAATGCCCCGACACGTAGTTAATATCCGTCATCCGAATCTCAAATAGTACATTCTCGTTCTCGATATATTTTTCTTTGAATTCCTCAAAATTTGCCTGTACGGCGTGCGAGAATTTGTCGCAGTATGGACAAAAGATATCCGTATACATAATAAAATGATGTTCCGCCGTCTCTTTATTGCCGACCGTCATCCCCTCGTTCCAGACTTTATATTCGACTGGCTTGCTTGCGTTATAGATAATCAACGAAAAAATAAATCCGACGACTAGTACGACCGCGATAATTCTAATGGCTTTTTGCATTCTGCTCCTTTTTGCTTTGCTCATTACTTATGTTTACATAGGTGATATAACCCAACTTTATTACCGTATAAAGCAGCAGGAACAATGCTAATGCCGAAAAAATGCGACTCACATTTTCCGCTAGCGCCATTGCACTGGTGCCCGCAATTGCCGTCAAGATGGGCGTCAACAGTCCAACACCGCAGCTCGGACAACCTAGCGCCACGAATCCCAGCACTGAACCAATACTGCCTGTACTCGCGCCGTCCAGCGCCTGTTCTTTGGCGCGGCAACGCCACGAATGAATCAGTAGCGGAATAATTAGTGCCTGCATTAGTGCCATCAAAATAATCATTACGCCGTGCAGGCTACAAAAGTTCAGCGCCATTTCGCCAACAACTCGCCCTAACACTTCCATTTTGCGCGAAAATTCCAGCCCGGAAGTAATTAGTGTCCAGTTGGTATTGCCGTCTTTGAAGAAATTCAGAATAAATAAGAATAGGAGCAGGGAAATTAGGAAAGTGGCTAGGTATTTTGGTCGTCGGAGCAGCTGCCTAATTCCGGCTAGCGCCAATTTGCTCTGGTCGGATGCCGTTTCAAGCGAGCGCTTAATATTTATTTTTCGCTTTCCCATAAACCATGAATATTACAGAAACCATAAGCGTGCAGATGGCCGTCGCTCTTCATTTTTGAGAATTTCACTACTGGTGGCGTTGTTAGGCCCAACTTTTGCACTTCGACTCGCTCGCCGTCGGTTAAGGCGATCCATTCAATTCGATGCTGTGCGGTCATTGGGTGTAATTGTAGACCAACCTGCACCTCGGTGTCGCTCATATCGAAATTAATAATTGGCAAATGTTTTTCGCTGCCTTCGCTAGTGTGGCGGCGACTATCAAGAATATCCATTTCTGTACCGCAGCAAGACGGACGCACATTCGGGTCAACCATAACCATTAATAAATTCCCGCAGGTATTACAGCGATAAAACTTCAGACCTTCGTTATACATAAACCTCCTTAGATATTTTTATCTTAACATATCGCTAAGCAAAAATGTAGCCATAACTACTATCTATATTTCACAATAAAAAAACGAAAAGTAAATAGTTTTTCCGTTACCACCCCTGTTATTTCCGTCAAAATCAAGACATAAAAATTATAAAAATCAACATTGACACTTAATCTGCTTGCGTTAAAATGTAATTAGAACGTTCGGACGGATTTGAGAGATCGCCTGAGCGGTCTAATTGGATGTTGTTGAGTGTGACAAATACCACTGGGAGGTGGTATTTTTTTGCTATACTAGAATCAAATTATGGCAACGCAGAGTGATTTAGATTATAACCAGCTGAAAATTCCAACTCATGTTGGTATTATTGTCGACGGCAATGGTCGTTGGGCCAAAGAACGTGGTCTTTCGCGTCTCAAGGGGCATGATGCCGGTTTTGAAAATTTGCGCCAGTTAATTAAATATATTCATGCGCGCGGGATTAAATATCTCAGTCTCTATGTATTCTCGACTGAAAATTTCAAGCGTGACCGCGCCGAAGTTGAGCATCTAATGGACTTATTTGTGTTGATGTATAAAAAATACCAGCGCGATTTTATCGATAATAATATTAAAGCTATCTTCTCGGGACGCGACGCGCCCTTGCCGCCTCGCGTTTTGCGGGTGCGCGATGAATTAGCTGCCGCTACGAAGGATAATACTGGCGGCGTCGTCAATTTTTGTCTCAATTATGGTGGACGCGCCGAGCTGATTGATGCCGTCAAAAAGCTTATCAAGGCGGGCATTGACCCTGATACACTCCAAGAGGAGGATTTGCGCCATTATCTGTATCAAGATTTGCCCGATGTCGATTTGATGATTCGCACTAGTGGCGAGCTGCGCCTGAGTAATTTTCTGCTCTGGCAGAATTCTTATGCCGAATTCTATTTCCCCAAAACCAAATTCCCTGATTTTCATGCAGTGGACTTCGATCAAGCTATTCTAGAATATACTGCCCGCGATCGTCGCTTTGGCGGAATCAAGCAGAACTAGTTGCCAGTAGCAGGCGGTTAGCAGCTCTTGATATTGCGCGCTTTCTTGTCGCTACCAGGATTTCTGAAGGGGCGAACATAATAGCCGTATTTACTCTTTGACCATAAGTCGAGCGTAGACTTCTTTGTTTTAGTTGAACCGCCAGATGTCATAATGGTCCTATTTCCCGCTGCGCGTAGCGAACCATCGGTGTTTAAGAAAAGCAGGTCGTTTTCCGTAAACTGGCTACGTGACTTAACGGAGGCTTTGTAGCCGACTGCTACCACGAAATGTCTCCCTCTGCCGGTAGAATATTTTACCTGCACGACTACCGGCCAGCCGTTCGAGAGTTGGTCATAAATCATCGACAAGGTATCTTCCTTGCTGAAGGTTTTTACGCTATAAAAGTTGGAGGCACGCTTATAGGCAGAGGCGCAATGATCGCTGGTGGTCGTGCCATACACCATATCGTAGGCAAAAGTCTCCGCAAAAGACAAACAGGTGTCGTTATCGCGGTCTGATTCAATGCAGCTACCGCTGTCATTACAATCCTTATTGTCCTGTGCAACTCTGCGTCTACTCAGACTCTTCATATAATCGCGCACTTTCGTTGTGGTATTGGCTACTGTCCAGTTCTGACCAAGTGCATTCAGCGTAGTCGTACCCGCAGGATTTTTTATCGCCGCCTTGTAATCTTTGATATTGCTTACATCATTGCCACTCGTTGGCTGAGTTATATTGCCGCTGACATTTGATTGCGTATTTTGACTACTGCTCGTTGAAATTGGTTCTGCAGTTGTATTAATTGGATTCTGACAAGTTGAAGTACTCGTATCGGCAGTAATATTAAGAATATTGCCAGGAATAAGCAGGCCAAGAATTAGATAGATCAGCCCATAGCAGACAATTCCAATGATAATCTCTAAAAAGCGCTTCTTTGCGCGGGCGACTTGCTCTGCGTTGTCGCGCGCGGTCAAATATTGTATGCCCACGACAATAATTCCAATTGTTGCCAGCACGCCGATGCCTGCCGTGAGTAAATTAACCGCCATTAAAACAATCTTAAAGATTGCTCCACCTTCGCAGTTGTCGCAGACTTCGCCGAATAGCGTTGTTTGGATGCAATTCGTGGTCGTAGTTGCTAATATCGTCAGAATACTCATTTAGTCCCTCGTTTGATTACATAAAATTTTGCATCGCTCTTCAAGGCGGCGAATAAAGTAGTTTTGGAAATCGTTGTCGGAATAGCACAGCCGTCGCAAGCCTCGCCAACCGCATAATAGCGGAATAGTCCTAGTAGTGGTGCCGCCGCATAAACCAAAACTGCCTTGCCCGTTTCTGAAAAAGGCGCATCGCCCTCACCTTCAATTAAAACGACAGCGCCATTGTCAAGATAATAGTGCAGGATATTCGCATTTGCGCCCGCGATTTCCGTAATTGTAATGCCGTAATTTAGTGCTGCCTCTGCGACTGGCGTCTTCTCGAGTGCGACCGGACTAACATAGCTGTTATTTAGTGCCGAGAAAGCTACGCTATAGACTAGCGCCGACTCTGTCGTACTTGATTCTAGGCTAAGCGGGAAATAATTTTCCGTCAGATTGTAAAATGCCGTCTCGTCCGTATTGGATGCATAATTCTTCTGCGCCATACTCTCAACCGCTTTCGCGAGTTCAGGATATAACTCTTCCTGTTCCTCGGCGGGATCAACCAAGGCGTTGATTTGTGCGTCTTCTTCGGCTGAATCAATTTGTTTTGAGATGAGCAAGGCGATAAATGCTACTGCTCCTGCAATCACCAACACGACCCCCGCAACAATTAGAATCTTTTTTAATGGACTGCGCGGCTGATTATAAGCATAATAATTGTCGCTAGGCGTAAACGGATTTCTCATATTTTTTATTATATATTTAGTTAAGCGCTTACGCTAGTTTCAACATGACAAACAGAGAGAAGGGCGTATAATAAGCACATGAATAATGACATTATTAGCCCTACGCACTATTCAAGTATCCCCAGCGCGGCGCCCGTCCAAAAACCCAAGCAAAAAATAATTATTCCTGTTATTATTGGCGTAATTATACTTGTTGCCGCAGTTGTCGGCGCCGTCATCATTGTCAAAACTAGCTCTGCGCACAGTGATGGGGTGGCCGAAGAGATCGAAGAAACCGAAGCATTCAACGAAACTGATGCATATTCGACTTACCAAACTTATGACTATTTTTCCGACCTACAAAATATATATCTTAACCTTGCGGAAACTATGTCGCTCGAGCTGGCGGAGAACATCGCCGCGCGTAGTAACGCCAAGGTTTATAGCCAAAGCTTTATCGCCCAACAAGCATTGGGTCTAACGGACGATTATTGCGGCGCCGAATATATTACTTTTACGCTTGCGCATGAAAATGGCGTCGATTATATCGAAGATATTGTCTATCACGATTGCAAGTCGCAGCTTCGGACTAGTATTTCTGAGATGGGCGACGGCAGTTATTTG
>CAVFJY010000009.1:22037-26538 GCA_963623365.1 bacterium
CTTACGATAATAAGACCGACGCCTTGCTCGACCATCTCTCGCTTAAATAATTTTGCGTAAAAAATATGGAAGTTGGTTGCTTCCATATTTTTATTGTTAATCTCAGTGTCAAAACATTATTTCTTCGAAATTTCGTAGGCATGTCCCGCATAGTGACCAATGCCATAAGTTTGGAAGAAGCTCAGGCTTACCCAACCCTGATTAATCCCGTTCGGATTCCAGACATAAATCTCGCCGCCATTATTCTCGCGATAGCTCAGCGCCAAGATATAATGATTGCCTTGCGTATTCGAACGGAAGCCTCCAGGCCCCGTCACCATTAGATTTACTACATGTCCCCGCTTCAGGGCTGCGACATAGGCATTGATGTCTTGTCCGTTGATCGATTGCAAGGTAATCCCATATTTATTCTCGAAGAAAGTTCGCTGGCTATTAAACACCACATTGTAGTCCGAGCCGCCCGTTCTCTGTACGAAGCCAGAATTACAGGCATCACCGTCCGCAAAACTAACATAATCCACGTCCTGCCTAGTCAAAGCATAATGTGCCGCCAGATAGGTCGATAAGCCACAGCCGCTGCTCGCAATTGTGCCACCATCGGCTTTGCAGCTAATTGTATGATTGAAATTTGTCTGATGATAGGCTGCGTCCATATGCTGAATCAGACTGTCCGTCACGCCCACTGATGCCAAATCGGCGGCAACTTGAATTGTTGCGCTCGCGCTGACGCCATTGCTCGCCGTCGCGGTAATTGTCACGTCTTTGTCGGTCGATTTGATGGCTTTAACTAAGCCCTTGCTGTCTACGCTCACGTGACTACTATCGCTACTCGTCCAAGTTAAACGTTTATCTTTTGCATTTTTCGGCAAGACCGTCGCAACGATTTGTAGCTTGGCACTTTTCTTAAGGCTTGTCGATGTTAATGTTTCGAGCGCATTGTTTTTATTAACACTCAGCGTAATTGATTCGACTTCGATCGGCTTTTTAACCTCGATATTGACGGTTTTTTCTAGTCCGCTCGCAGCAGCAATGGTTAATGTGGCATTGCCTTCGGATACGCCGGTTAAATTGCCGCTTTTGTCGACGGTAAAAATTTTCGGGTCTGAGCTGGTATAGCTCAATGTGCGATTGGTAGCCGTATTAGGAATTGCGACGGCGTTGACGGCGGCAGGATAACCGATTTCTACGCTCGTGTGCGAGGTCGCGGCAATGTAGAGTACTTCGCTGCCATCGGTTTTGACGGTATTTGCGGTGGTCGTAGTTGTATCTGTGCTCGAATCGTCAGCGCCTAGCCCTTTCAAGATAAATTGCGTAATACCAAAGGCCGACAAACAGATAACTAAACCAATGACTGAACCCGAGAGTGTTTTCTTTGCTTTGGCGATTTTGTCGGGCGCGCCTTGCGAGGTCATGTATTGAATGCCGCTTATGATAATTACAATGACGGCCAAAATGCCCACCACGCCATAAACGGTGCTGAGTACATTTCCTACGGTTGATATTGCAGTTTGCTCGGCATATGCATTCAAGCCCTGGCAAACTTCATAATTCTGCAGCTTTGAATCGGCGCATATTTCTGTTCCAGTCATCCTTATATTTTAGCACCGTGATATAATAATAGTGCTACAACATTACAATCATAAAAGAGTAAAATAAACATAAGGAAAATAAAGCATGGACCAAACCGCAGCTCAATCCATAGACATTTCTTCGTTCGCATTAATTTTTATGCTGATGTTTTCTGGCATGCCGGCTCTTATTGGTACTACTCTTATAATCGTTGGTGTTAGTCTTATTATCAAAAAGCACAAAAGGCGCAAACGCTGCACCTTGCCAATCATCGCAACTGTTGTGAATTTGGCGAACTGTCGGTCTATTGACAACAATAATAATCCGTCCGATGCAATTATTCCTATCTTCGAATACTCGGTGCAGAATATAACTTATCGTCGACAGCCCGTATATGGCGGCACGGGTGCGGGTTATGGCATCGGCCAAAAGATTGATCTATTAGTAGACCCCAACGAGCCGAGCGAATACTACTACGCCAAAGAAAAAACTGGCATTTTTAGCGCCTTCTTTATCATTGTAGGTGCAATCTTCTTGGCGAATGCCGCTTCTATGGGATACGCTATATATAACACTTTTATAAGTCCTGCCGCGCCATAAGACTTTGCGGCGGAAGAATTAGCCTCCAAAAAAACTAACATTTCTGTTAGTAATTTATTGTGTTCAAAGTTATAAGAATTTAAGTAAGGTACTTTTGGTGGGACTATCGGAAACGCCCTCGAAGAATTATGCGATAGTCTCCGAATATGTCAGGAACTACGTTCCTACCTCTGTAAAATCGGCTATCGATCCGAACGTCACCGACCTCTCATATGATTCGGATTCTACCGTAAAATCCATCAAACAGCAACAGAAAATCCTCACAGAGGCCGAGATTAGGACAGTCATCGAAAAGTATCAAACCGGAGTATCAACTTATGAATTAGCGAAAGAGTTCAATTGCCATAGGAGCACTATCGGCAATGCGTTAAAACGAAACGGGATTATTGTGGATGGGCATGTCGAAGGCCGTAAATATCAGGCAAAAGATGTCATTAGGCTCTATGCGGAGGAGAAGAAATCTGTCACCGAAATCGCTAAAATATTTGGAGTATGTGACGGAACAATCTATAAATGCTTGCGACGAAATAATATTGATACTCACCGGACGAGATGGGATTATGAGAAATGAAGCGATGCCATATTTGCAAAGCTTGGGAGTATCCGGAGAAATGAATCCTGCCATGCTATAATGTCGATAGATAAAATTAAACTGTTAAATATGGCACAAGATTGATGAAACGCAAGAGTAAGATTGTTCTTATTACATTAGCAATCGCAGGATGTATTTTTGCGTCATCGGCAACTTGCGTCCAGCAAGAGGATGTGGCTACAGAGAGAGACAAAGCCGCCTATGATAGAAAAGCCTATACGGCAAAGAAGTATGAATGTTCCGGTACGGCCAACACTACCAATTCCTATGTCAATAACGCCGGTCTAACCGACTGCGGCGGAGAAATGGCTGTTAGCTCGAATCTCACTATGGAGTCACTCTATGATATTTATCACAACTATTGCAATAAGGGCTTTGGGATAGCCGTTTACGGTTGTACGATTCCGGCAATCAGAAAAATTTATGTTTGCGCTCCAGGCACCACTCTCTACGACAGGCAAAATACATATGCGATTCGATATGCATGCAACGACGTGGATATTGGAAATACTATCCGACATGAGCTATTACATCTAGTTTATCTGGATCTATCTACGGCAGAGCAAGAGCAAGTAAGCTCAAAACTTTCAAAGTATAAAACAGAATACGCGAGTCAACTATTGGTATATTCCGAATCCCAACGCGACGACGAATTATTTGTACGCGTTGGTGCCGACGGACGGCAAGTTGACGATATCGAAATAGTGGATCTCTATTCAAAAGTGTCGTCTGTGTATGTAGCCCAAAAACAAGAATACTATGGACGACTGTTGAGCGCTGCGGATGAATATTACGATAAATATGATGAACTATATAATAAGTATTCTACGCAACGCGCAATCCTAATCATCATCGCAATAATCAATGCGGTAGTACTAATTATTGTAGTCGTCTCAAAAGATTCATACCGTAACGAGCACATAAGGCAAATGGCTCAAACAACAATCGGCCTACGCCAAAAGAGCAAGTTAAAGCTACGGGGCGCAACGAAAAAGGCCTCTGTCCAGAAGGCGAGCTACTTTAATACCATTGCGCCTGCCGTTATTATTCTGGGCATACTCGGCTTCTTTGTTTGCTATATGACATTCGGGGCAGTCGGTGCATTACTTGAGCTTCTAGCCGTAATCTCGGACCTCGTTCTCTTAGTCATTGCCGACAAAATCCTTTCCAGTAGGAATGCAAGGAAATATAAAGAACAGCAAGAAATGGTTACAAGGCAAAAACGCGAAGAAGAACAAAAAAGACAAGAAGCGCAAAACGTAAAAGAAGAAGAGGAGCGAAAAAGGCGGGAAAATCTTGAGATAATCAAAACGTATTTATATGTACAGTGTCATATCCGAGTCAAGGATGTCCTAAATGACGAGAACGCCGCCGACTGGATAACCGAGAATATAATCGGAAACATTATTGACGATCTTGGATATAAAAGTTTATTAAAGGCAAAAGATAGCGTTACGTCAAGCGCCTTTATTGCCCTCGGTCCATATACACTTAATTGGGCACAAATCTTTTCTTGGAAGGGTCAATATAGCCATTTCTTGCGCAAAAAAGCCGCAGAGGAAAGCCGCCCAAAAAACCCAAACTCAGCAAAGGGCGAAGTATAAAAATAAAGCCTGACAAACCTACACGGATGGGGCAAAAAATTCAATTACGCCTAGTGGCAAAACGAATTAGATTGATTCGAGGAAAAATCGTGTCAGCAATAACTTCGGACGAGAACAAACAAGACAAATATATATC
>CAVFJY010000010.1:0-8826 GCA_963623365.1 bacterium
CGTCGTCATCGGAACTAGCGTCACTGCCTTCGATCTGGCTAGATTCATTCGCATCTACCGATCCATTCGTCTCATCGTTTCTCTGCACGCAGCCAACAAGGGCAAGGCAGAGAAGTGAAAACACAACAAAAACTATGATTCTTTTCTTCATGGTATTTACCCTCCTTCATTCTGATAGCCGCGCCAACTTGGCTGCGGGCGAGAAAAGAACATTAATGTACCGTACTAGCTATACTTCAGAACAGATACCGCATAGTTCGTACTTGTCGCGATTATACCACCAAACGCATAATAATGAAAGCATAAGCGTGGCTACCGCACTCTTTTCCTGATTGGCAATTTATTATATAATATATGCACTATGAATTTCTGGGATCAATTTGCGCCAGGTTTTACGATTCTTGCCCCAATGGAGGGCGTGACTGATATTGCTTTTCGGCAAGTAGTTGCGCGTGCTGCTCGACCAGAGATTTTTTATACCGAATTTACTAATGTCAATAGCTATGCTAGCGACAAAGGTCGTCATAATGCTCTCGCACGCTTTCGCTATGAACCTGTCGAGCAGCCGATTGTTGCGCAAATTTGGGGCACACGCCCCGAGATGATAGCCGAAACTGCTGCTGCACTCAAGCAGCTCGGTTATCCCGCCATTGACCTTAATATGGGTTGCCCTGACCGTCATGTTGTGGCGACGGGCGGTGGCTCTGGCTTAATTCGCACACCCGAACTTGCCAAGGCAGGCATCCAAGCTGCCAAAACTGCTGGTCTGCCAGTCTCTGTAAAGACTCGTCTCGGCTATACTTATGTCGATGAATGGCGTGGCTGGCTTACAAATCTGCTCGAGGAACATCCCGCCGCGCTCACTATTCATCTGCGCACTCGCAAAGAAATGTCCAAGGTGCCTGCCCATGCCGAACTTGTGCCAAGTATTTTCGCGCTCAAAAATGAACTTTCGCCCGAAACCAAACTCATTATTAACGGCGACATTAAAAGCCGCCAAGATGGTCAAACATATATCGACCAAGGCGCCGATGGTATCATGATTGGTCGTGGCGTTTTCGCAAATCCTTATTGTTTCGAGCAAACTCCGCGCACGCATACTCAGGCTGAGCTTTTTGATCTGCTCGAATATCATCTCGACCTCTACGAAAAATACGAACTCGCTCCCTACGACCCGCTCAAACATTTTTATAAAATTTATATCAATAATTTCCCAGGCGCATCCGACCTGCGCGCCCGCTTCATGGAAACACGTTCTCTTGCCGATGCTCGCGCGCTGCTTGCCGAGGTAAAAAGTGCCACATAAAACGCAGAAGCCGACGATTATCTTTATTCATGGCTTCCGCGGTACGCATTACGGTCTGCTTGACGTTGCCTCGCGTCTTGAAGATGATTTTACGATTCTTGCGCCCGACATCCCAGGTTCAGGCACCGAGCCTGAGCTTGACCATAAAACTCTTGATGGCTATGCCGAATGGTTGCATCAATATATAAAAAATCGTCGGCTCAAACAGCCCTACATTGTCGGTCACTCTATGGGCTCGATTATCGTTTCGCATTTTATTGAGCGTTATCCTGACGATGTTGCTCACAAAGTTGTTCTAATGTCGCCCATTTTTCGCTCTCGTATTCGCCAAAGACGCAGTAACGCTCTCTATAAAGCCGCGCGTGGCGGCCTTTCGATTTTAAACAAAGAGCAGCAATGCCGTTTGCTTGCCAGCCATCAACTTTCCTACATTATTTCGCATATTTTAACCTACGACAAAACTCAGCAAAAACGCATTGACGCTCTGCATTGTCAATATTCCGGTCAATTTGCTTCGCGTGATTCTTTTATTGGCGATATGCGTCTTTCTATGCAACAGCAAACGGTCATTCCGCAGGATAAAGATGTCTTGCTTTGCTATGGCAAACATGACCGGCTCGCATCTTATAAATATACCGAGCAACTTGCCGCCGCCATGAACGCTCATGCCGAGCGCATTGATGAAGGCGGTCATCTAATCAATTATGAAACGCCTCAACGCGTTGCCGAGATTATTCGTAATTTTCTCAAGTCCTAAACTTCCGTATGTTCGTCTAGAACTTTGGTATAAATTTCTTCCATGCGTGTTAGCGTGTGTGAAATGTCGTGCTTGCGCACCATCTTCAAACTCTCCGTCGACATTTTTGCGTGTCGCTCCGTATTTATCAGTATATTTACCAAGCCCTTCGCTACCGCTCCCGCATCGTCCGGCTCGCATAGATAGCCATTCTTGCTCGTTTTTACTAATTCCGGAATCGCTCCCGCTCGCACCGCTACGCATGGCAAACCTGTCGCCATCGCCTCTAGCAGCACAATGCTTTGCGTCTCTGTTTTTGAGGTAATCGCAAACACCGTTCCTGTCCGATAAATTTGCGGTAAATCGTCACCCACGACGCGTCCCAAAAAATGCACTTTTTCGGCAATGTCTGCTTGCCGTGCCATTTTCTCTAATGTTGGCCGCGCCGTGCCATCACCCACAATCACCAACTGTGCTTCCGGCACTTTTTCTTGCGTAATTTCAAACGCGTCCATCAATACATCCAAACTTTTTTCCGGATCAACCCGCCCCACAAACAGCACAATCGGCTTTCCGTGCGGAATATCGTAGCGCTCATAAATCTCACGATTCGCGCGCCCTTTTGCAAAGCGTGACAAATCGATACCATTGCTAATTGCTTCAACCGGTACTTTAAAATGTTTTCGATTTTTCGGAATCAAATCCGCTACCGCTTGTTCTGTCGGCATCGTTGCATATGCGCTGCGTTTCAAAAAACTAATGAAATATGCATTCATCATTTTATTAATCGGCGCCTTCACAAGATCTGGCAATTTTACTTGCTGGGTTAAATTATCTGGATAAGCATGATCAGTCGATACTAACGGAATATCATATTTGCGCGCATAGCGCAGTACCGCCAAGGCAATCGGCCCAGGCGTCTGATTATGAATCACATCCGGCTGGAACTCGTGCAGTACTTCTTTAATCTCTGAATATGGCGCATAACTTACATTTAGTCCATTCCGGTATACTAAGCGCGGAATCTTCACGCCTAAAATATCTTTTTTCTCCGGCACTTTATTAATTTGGTCAGGATACAGATGCATTTTTGTCGAACTTAGTCGCGCAATTTGGATACCGGTTTCCACATCATCTTCCATGCTAAATTCACCAGTAATGCTCGGCGCCAGCACCAATACTTCGTGTCCGCGTTTTTTTAGCCCCGCTGCCAAATTTCTCGAGAAGACGGCCACACCATTAATCATTGGATAAAAGACGTCCGTCGAAATCGCAATTCTCATTATGTCTTTATTATATCATCGCTAGGGTATAATGAATGATATGGCTATCCCAAAGAAGATTCATTACGTCTGGGTAGGCGCCAATCCTATTCCTGAGGCTGACCAAAAATATATTGCCCAATGGCGCAAACTTCATCCCGATTTTGAATTTCGATGTTGGACCGAAAAAGACATTGACCTCAAAAAATATCCCCTCGTCCAAAAAGCCATCAATGAACACCGTTGGGCGCTGGCCGCAGATATTATCCGTATGTACGCCATCTATGCCGAGGGTGGCTTCTATCTTGATACTGACGTCGAATTGCTCGCGCCGCTGCATGATTTGCTTCAATACGAGGGCGTTGCTTGTTGGGAGTCTAAATTCTGGTTTACAACTGCTTTTTTTGGCGCCGCCAAACATTCGCCTTGGATTAAAAAAGTCCTGCGCCGCTATCAGGGCTTTTTACCGAAGGAAATCAACAACAGCACTTTCATGTGTACTGTTCATAGTCCTTCCGTTTTCGCTGAAGATATTTATGGTCTAAAACTTAATGGCCGTACCTGCATCTATGATGGCAAATTTGCCGTCTTTGCGCCTGAATTCTTCAATCCCAAACATTACGGCACGGGCATCATGCATCGAACCGACAACACCCGCGCAATTCATCATTACGCTTCGACTTGGCATAGTAAATTTGAAAAAACCATGCAGGAGCTTGGCGTTTTTTGGATTAGATTAATGGGGCTGCGCCTCTATAGTGTTTGCGAGTGTTGCTACCACAAAATTCTCACATTCAAAATTCGGCGCGACTACCGGAAGGTGATAAAATAATAATTATGAAAAAAGTCAAAAAACCAGCCGCTGTTGTTAATCGTCGCGCTCATTATGACTACAATCTTTCCGACAAGCTTGATGTTGGCATGGTTTTGACTGGTCCGCAAGTTCGGCTTATTCGCGACCATCACGCTCAACTTAAAGGCACTTATGTTACGATTCGCAACCACGAACTCTATCTGCTCAATATGACACTCGGTTCTGAGACTGCCGAAGATATCAAATTGCTCGCCACCAAAAAACAGATTCTTTCGCTCGAGCGTGCTAAAGTCGACGGCTCCACTATTGTACCCGTCGAACTCCATCCTACTAAACGCCATATTAAACTCACTATTGCCGTCGGCGAGGGGAAGAAGAAATATGATAAGCGCCAAACTATCAAAGCTCGCGATTTGGACCGTGAGCGCAGTCGCTATTAATTCGCACTTTTGTGCTAATTATGGTATAATTAAATAAAGTATGGCTCGCTGTGCGCGGGTCTTTATTAATCATTAGCATAAAATTGGAGCAACCTATATGAGAGCATTAGCAAAAGATCTCACTGTCAAATCTGGTAAAGTCGAGCTTGCTGGTTGGGTCAATTCTCGTCGCGACCATGGTGGTTTAATTTTTATCGATTTGCGCGATCATACTGGCCTAATTCAGCTCGTCGTTGACCCGAATACTGCTGATGCTTTCAAATTGGCTGAATCTTTGCGTGACGAATTTGTTATTCGTGCGACGGGTACCGTTCGTCAGCGTGGCGCTGGCCTCGAAAATCCTAATATTCCAACCGGCAAAATCGAAGTTATTGTTGAAGATTTAGTTCTGCTTAACCGCTCTGAGCCGCTCCCGACTAATACGCACGATGAGGGGCAAGAGAGTAGCGAAGAGTTGCGTCTAAAATATCGGTATCTTGATTTGCGCCGCCCTAGTATGCAACATCGCCTTGCTCGTCGTGCCAAGTTCTATAAATTTATGCGCGATTATATGGAAGACCATGATTTTATCGAAGTCACTACGCCGATTCTCGCCAACTCTTCGCCAGAAGGTGCGCGCGATTTTCTCGTGCCATCGCGTCTCCATCCGGGGCAATTTTATGCCTTGCCGCAAGCCCCACAACAATTCAAGCAGTTGCTCATGGTTGGCGGCGTGCCGCGCTATTACCAAATTGCGCCATGTTTCCGCGACGAAGATCCACGCGCTGATCGTCTCTATGGTGACTTTTACCAGCTCGACCTCGAAATGTCCTTTGTTGAATCTGGTGAAGAAGTTCGCCAGACCATGGAGCCGCTAGTTACTAAGCTTGCTACGGAATATGCTGGTAAAAAACTCGTCACGCCCGAAATTCGTCGCATTCCCTACGTCGAATCTATGGAAAAATACGGCGTCGATAAACCAGATTTGCGCTACGGCATGGAGTTAATCGATTTAACCGATGACCTCAGAGACACGCAATTTGCTGTTTTTGCCAAAGCCGCTTGCGTTAAAGCAATTTGTGTTAAAGGTGGCGCCGACTTGACTCGTTCTCAGATTGATAATTTTACCGACAAAGCTCGCAAACTTGGTGCTGGCGGCCTCGCTTATTTGACTTATGCGCCTGACGGTATTAAATCGCCAATTGCGAAATTTTTGAGTGAGGCTGAACTCGCGGCGATTACCGAAAAAACTGGCGCTGTTGCAGGCGACGCAGTCTTCTTTGGTGCCGACCAGCGTGATAAGGTCAATAAAGTTCTTGGCCAACTTCGCATTGCTTTTGCCGACCATTTCAATCTCAAAAATCCCGACGAAGTTGCGCTCTGTTGGATTGTCGATTTTCCATTTTATGAATGGGATGATGGCGCAAACAAGCTCGACTTTGGCCATAATCCTTTCTCGATGCCAAAAGGCGGTCTCTCTGCGCTCGAAAACGCCAAGACAACCGAAGAGAAGCTCGCGATTGTTGCCGATCAATATGATATGGTAATGAATGGCTATGAAATTTGTTCTGGCGCAGTCCGCAATTATAATCCAGAGATTATGTATAAAGTCTTTGGTATTCTTGGCTACGACAAGCAATATGTTGAAGCGCGCTTTGGTGGTATGCTCAACGCTTTCAAGTTCGGCGCGCCACCGCATGCTGGTTGTGCCTTTGGTATCGATCGTATTTTTATGGTGCTTGAGAATACGGAAAATATTCGTGATATCATTGCCTTTCCGAAGAATGGTTCAGGCGTCGATCTCATGATGAATTCGCCATCTCCGGTCGACGATTATCAGATTTCCGACTGTCATCTCCAAGTCGTCGAGCCAGAAGAATAATCTCGTCGTCGCCCGCGTTGCTGGCTTTTGTGCTAATATAAAAGATATGCAAAAGGGAATAAGACATCTGGCATTTATCCTCGCAATTATTCTCATTTTTTCTCCATCCGTTGCTGCTACTGAACATCGTGAGCTTAGTGAAGACGAAATTGGTGCGGTTTCCCAAAATTGTTCGAGTATTAAAGTTCGCCTTCAGCGCGTCCAAAAAGATGATGCGCGCAACCGTGTTTTTCTTGGCTCGCAATATGAGATGATTGCCTCGAAACTGATGTTGAATCTTAATTTGCGTCTCGTAAAAAATGGCATGGCTAGCGCTACGCTTGCTGACCAACAGACGACTTTTACTAGTGAGCGCGACCGTTTTAAGGATGATTTCATTGGCTATTCGCAGGAATTTGAGAATTTATTGAATATAAATTGCAAAAATGAACCTGAGAAATTTTATCGCCAGCTCGAAGTTGTTCGTGAAAAACGCGCCGATGTTGATGCTAGTATGCAGCGGCTTAAGAGTGTTGTCTCGCTGCATTATGAATCCGTTTTAGATTTGAGGAATAATTTATGACTGCCGAACATGAAGATTTGACTCGCTCGTCCGCCACCACGCCTATCGATCAGACCCTAGATAATCAAACAAACAGCGAAATCTCCACCGATCGCTCTGTCGAGCCTAAGCCACATGTCATTCATGGCGGTCGTAATTTAATGATTCTCGGTATTGGTGCTACCGTAATCGCGCTGATTTCCACTACCGTTAGTCTTTGGATTTATCGTGGTACTGGTGACATTTATCTCGATCGTTCTCGTCCAGGGTATATTGCTAAAGACGAAAAACGCGATGACGACGAAGAGGGCGACGAAGATTTTTCTAGCGAAGGCGAAATTACGCAAGATGTCCTAGACAGCTATCTCGAAGAGATTGATTCGATTAGCGGCCGCATTCGTGCCCGCGAAAACAGTTTTGCCACTGATCAGCTATCCGATGACGCACTCGGCATTTATGTTCGAACTGACGAAAGCTCCACCGAAGCGAACAACGCCGAAGATTCTAATAACTCTAGCGCTTCCGAAAGCTCTTCTGAGAATTTCTAAATTCTATTGAAATATTTCTCTAAACCAGGTGTCCGCTGGTCCCGCCGTGATTAGAATAATCAGGTAATTTTGCGCGCGCAATTCTTTGATTTTGCTTGCCAGCGTTTCATTTAGCTCTGCCGCCTCCGCAATCTCGTGATTATCTAATTTCGCAATAAAATCTACCGGCGTCAAGACGGTCAGATCCGGATTTTCGCGTGTCAAATATGTTGGCAGCCAAAACAGTTTGTCTGTGCCCATGAAAGCATCGTGGTATAGATGGCGAATTTCGTGTTGGCGGGTATTTTGATGCGGCTGATATATTACTGCGATTCCCATATAACCATCACGTTCTTTTAGCTCGCGTGCCATTTCGACCGTTGCTTTAATTTCGTGCGGATGGTGTCCATAATCCGAATACACGCCGCGTATAATTTTCTCAAATCTCCGTCCCACGCCAGGGAAGCGATTAAGCGCTGCCAAAATTTCATCATCGCCAAAGTCCGTTACTTGCCGCAATACTGCTAGTGCTATACTTGCATCTTTGCGACGCAACTCGCCCACCAGAGTTACTCGTTCATCTATTGTTGTATTTTTTACAACATTCTCACTTTGGACCTCAAATTGCGCGAATGCAGCATTATAGTCTTCGCGCGTTGGGTAAATGTCGGGATGGTCATAGTCTACCACCGTCAACGCCGCAATATATGGATGATAGGCCAAAAAGTTCCGGTCGTATTCATCTGCTTCATAAATAAAATATTCCGATTGCGCGTCATAATTGCCGCTCTTTGCCCAACCTAGTGTTGACCCAACCAAATAACTAACCGGCACACCTAGTTGTAACATCGCCCAGATTAGCATTGAAGTTGTTGTTGTTTTGCCATGTGTCCCCGCCACCGCAATCAGTTTCAGATTCTTTTGTCGGACCATTTCCGCAATAAATTCATCGCGCTTGCTCGCATGAATATTTAATTTTTGTGCTAGCAATAATTCTGGGTGATTCTCTGGTAGTGCCGACGTGTAGACCAACCAGTCTACGCCTCCGTCATCAAATTTTTTCTGGAGAAAAACGCCATCTTGTGGGCCATAAGCAACCTCAATCTGTCGCTCGTCTAGCTCCTCACTAATCGCGCCGCGTTGCAAATCTGAACCAAATACCTTAAAGCCCGCGTCTTGCGCAAATTCCGCTAGTGGCCCAATCCCCGTTCCGCCAATTCCAGAAAAGTAAATTCTCATACGCTCATTATACCCCAATCTCTTCATTGGCGTCCCATCACTTAGGAATACGCCCTCCCATCTAGAGTTGCGCGCCTCTCTGGATTGCGCACTCCCCTCA
>CAVFJY010000011.1:0-2896 GCA_963623365.1 bacterium
CCTGATCCTTAGTCAGACCAGAACGACGTGCGAGCACACCTTCATAAGAATTATCGATAGGATTCTCTTCATAATAATCATCGAGAAAGGCGGTGACAGCGGACTTTTCAATCAAGCCTTCATTTTCGGCGAGGCGCTGATCTTCGATGAAACGTTGATATTGTTGGTTTTCACTCCAGTCGCCATAAGTAGCGGCGCCACTCTTGCTATTATCAATCACACAAGCCTCACCAGAAACGTAACCATAATTTTCGATTACATTTTTTTGCTGCAGCGCACCAATAGCATCACCAACAATCGGAATAGAGCCCACAAGCGAATCGCCAATTGATGAGCCCGTAGAAAGCCCTTCAATATTGCTAGAAATATTATTATCTGCCATACCGAACGGCGACTGACGCTGACCGCAATAAAGAATATACTTGGCAAGATTACTACCTTTCTTGATAGTCGGCACATCACTCTCACTACCAGTATCTTCGAAATTCTCATCGAGAACTTCGACGGTATTAACAACGCCGGCCGGATCATCGTTGAGCGTGCGCGTATCGGTTACGATATATGGATTACAATAAGCATCCCCAACGGCACCAATCGAATCGAGGTACGGGCAATGCTCGGCAGTAGAATTAGCAGCTTCTTGCGCAGTAATACCAGCTGAGACGGCAGAGGCTCCCGGCATAAGAGTACTGATAGCCGAGCTAAAGACATTGCCAAAACTCGAAATCGACTGAACAGCACTACTGGCGGTAACCGTCACGGGCATCATCTTCGTCAATAGCGATCCTAAGAAAGTATAAGGAGAGGTAATATCAAACGGGCTGAGCGTTTCCCTCGCAACGCGAGCATTATCGGCATTAACTTCATCGCGCAAGGAGAGATAACGCGTAAGCCCTTCTTTGTTAGCAACGGAGCCACCAGAATATTGATGATTTTGCCCCATATACATGTTGGCACCCGAGACAAGGGCATTACCGAGGTCCTCCCCCATTACATCGGTGGCAATCTTGCGCGTAAGTACCTGAGCTATTATGGGCATAGCATAGGAAACTATCGCACCGATAACCACACCTAAAGCAACGCTAGCAAGCGCCGGCAAAGCGGCATCAAAGATGGCATCTATGGCACAGCCGATACCGAGTGAAGCAATGCAAAGAATAAGATCGATTCCATCCGACAGCGCATCCGCCATAGAAGCTGCCATTTTAGCATAAGCACAAGCCTTAAAACTATCAGTACCAACTTTTAAATAACTCGCAACTGAACCAATAATACTAGACAAATTAAAACTGCGAATACTAGCATCGTTATAGTTTGTGGCAGTATTGCCGTAGAGTGCGGAGATACCTTCGGCTTCCATGGCGGAACGCGTGCGTGTAACAGGCTGTTCGTCAGTGTACTTATATGTGGTGGTGGATTGCATTGTGAGCGAATTAGCGATTTCATGAATTGGCGTCGTCGAAGAATCCTCGACTTGACCCTTCTGAATCGACTCAAAGATACTACTAGCAACTTTGACGATTTGCGTAGTCTGGTAAGCAGCCACAACAAGATTGATAGCAGCGACAATATTAAGGGCTGAGCAAGCGGTGTTGGCAAAAGCGGAAATCTTGCCAGTAACTTTACCGGCGACACTCTCACTAAAAGAGCTCACCTTATTCGCAATTTTAGAATCTGTTTTAACGTCGCCATTTTCATCATATTCAATATCGCCAGCGTTCAGCTCCAGCGAGTCCGTACCGGCATTATTTTTACTATTCTCGCCAGCGACAAGATTACCGTCTTCATCAGTATCACCATCAACATCATTAGTCTTAGCTGAGCCCTTAGCGGAGCCACTGGTCCCCGCTTCGGTCGAAATCGTTTTACGCATAGTATCGAGATCGGTATCAGAATCGCTGCCCTTCTTGAAATTCGACCAGACGCCGCGCGACACGCCAAAATAGCTCAAAAATTTATTGGCAAGATTGTCGAACCAAGCACCGACGGAGCCACGCCAAGTACGTGAGCCCTGCGTATATTTATCACGGAAACCTTGGTCGGTTTCATACATATCAGCAAAAGCAATAACATTATCACCAGAGGCTTGGCGAGAATCAGGCACAATAGTCAGCTCAACGCCATCGGAGTTGGTATATTTCATTACCGTAAAATCACCAGAATCATCAATAGTAATGCCAGATTTGGCGAGCTTAGTGCGCTGCTTATTAGAAATCTTAAATTCATCGGCGCTGAAAATTTTAGATTTAATACAATCTTTTACCTGACGACTTTCGGTATCCATCTGCCAGTTAAGGAACTTGGTTGAGCGATAAGTATTACTAGTACCGATGGAATCAAAATTGCCCTGGAATTGAGCGATCAGACTGAAAGGCATAGCCATTTGGCCGAAGAATGACAGCGCGCCAAAGCCCGCGACACCGCCGCCCGCAACTAGTGCCGGCATCATTTTTTTCATAATATTTTTGGCGGAGAACTTCCCTTTACTCCGCTCATTCTCGCCACGACCAGACACCATGTTGCGGAAAGTACTAATCGCGGAAGCATTAGAGGTAACATTATCTTCGGACTGACGCGCCTCCTCGGAACCACCGTCCAAGCCCATCATATTGCTAACATTGTGACCAATTTTAGAAGCGGCATTTTCGCCATCGCGCAAGCCAGAGGCAGCTTGACTACGACGACGATCATGGTCACCATATTTGTGATCTTGGTCGTCACTAAGATGATTTGAAGCGTTTCTCGGAATAAATTCGTCGTCGCTGGATTTCCCGCCAAACAGAGCCATATATTTAGAGATTATAGCACAAGCAAAATGGCGATAGTAGCTTGTTTTTTGAAGTTGAATATGCTTAAATGGGGATAAGGAGAGCTATCGATGGCTACAAAAAATAAA